>NC_014158.1:3754215-4379918 GCF_000092225.1 Tsukamurella paurometabola DSM 20162 | reverse complement strand
AATCGTTCTCGCTGCGTAGGTGCAGGCGGTGCGGAGCGGGCCCGCTACGGTGCCGCTCGTAGCCCGGTACACGCCAGGTCCCGTCGGGCCCGGTGCTGCCGTGCCTCGATGCCACGGACGGCCGTGGTCGTGCTCAGCAATCGCATTCGGCAAAGTTAACAGAGCGGAGCGGACTCCTCAACACGAAGCACATTCTCGCAGGACAGTGTGGGACGCGAATGCAGATCGGCGTGTCGCCCGACCCTCATCGTGACGTGCGTCACTGCCTCGACGGTGTCGCGGTTTGACCTTGTCAAGCGGGATAAGTAGTCTTGGACGGTCTGTGCGCACACCGATCCGTCGGGCGAGTTCGACCTCAAGTCGAGCTTCATGTGTCGCCGAGAGTTTCCGTCCACCAATCCGGTGGCGCGTCGAGCGCCACCGCACCGAACAAGGAGTGTCACCGTGGCTAAGGGCAAGCGGACGTTCCAGCCGAACAACCGTCGCCGCGCGCGGGTTCACGGCTTCCGTCTTCGTATGCGCACCCGTGCCGGGCGCGCCATCGTCTCTTCGCGTCGCAGCAAGGGTCGCGCGAAGCTGACGGCCTGATTCATCGATCCACGGCGCCACCGCGGTCCCTGAGCCACTCAGGACGCGGTGGCGTTCGTGCAAAGGCGACACGAAGGCAGACCCCGCAGTGCTACCCGCCCGCTACCGGATGAGCTCGTCGCGTGACTTCGCGACGGCGATCAAAGGTGGCCGGCGCGTGGGTCGCCGATCGATCGTCGTGCATGTGATGAATCCCGCCCAACCGGCGATGGCTTTCGAGACTGCTAGCCCGGCAACCGCTTCCGAGCGGGTGCCGGGCCTCGTCGTGTCCGGGAACCGTTCCATGCCGGTGGTTCCGGCTCCCCGGGTCGGTCTCATCGTCTCCAAGGCGGTGGGCAATGCCGTGGCCCGCCACGCTGTGGCGCGCCGGTTGCGTGCCGCCGCCGCGACGCTGGTCGACGAACTCGACGACGGTGCCCTCGTGGTGATCCGGGCACTGCGCACCGCGACGGACGAGAGCTCGGATGAGCTTGCGGCCCAGCTGCGTTCGGGCTTGATCAAGTTGGGTGCCCTGTGAGCGCGCCGTCCACGATGCGGCAGCTGCCCCGTCGCACGCTGATCGGATTGGTGCAGTGGTATCGCACCTGGATCTCTCCGATGCGGCCACCCACCTGCCGATTCATGCCCACCTGTAGCGAATACGCCGTGGAAGCCCTGAGCCGACACGGAGCGCTGCGGGGTGTGTACCTCAGTACCATTCGCCTACTCAAATGCGGCCCCTGGCACCGAGGCGGCTGGGACCCCGTCCCGCAGTAGCGCCTCTGCCCCGCGCGGATATGCCCGCCGCGCCCCGAAACCTCGTGCAATAGAACGACAAGGAGCACCACGGACGTGTTCAATCCCTTATCACTGGACTACGTGTATTACCCGGTCTCGGGCATCATGTGGGTCTGGCACAAGCTCTTCTCCCTGATTCCCGGCCTCGGCCCGGATAGCGGTGTCACCTGGGCCCTCTCGGTGATCTTCCTGGTGCTTACCCTGCGCGCCATCCTGTACAAGCCGTTCGTCCGGCAGATCAGGACCACCCGGCAGATGCAGGAGTTCCAGCCGCAGATGCAGGCGCTGCGGAAGAAGTACGGCAAGGACCGGCAGAAGCTGGCCCTGGAGATGCAGAAGCTGCAGAAGGAACACGGCTTCAACCCTCTGCTGGGCTGTCTGCCTGCGCTGCTTCAGGTTCCGGTGTTCATCGGCCTGTTCCACGTGCTCCGCTCGTTCAACCGGATGGCCGGCGGCGCCACCCAGATGTTCGGCTCGCCGGATATGACGGCGTACGAGACGCGGCACACCGCGAACTACTTCTTCTCCGCCACCGACGTGCAGAGCTTCCTGGACGCACGTCTGTTCGGCGTACCGCTCTCGTCCTACGTGCAGGAGCCGGTGGCACAGTTCCAGGCGTTCATGCCGGTCAACATCAACAACGATTACATCGCGCCGAACTTCGAGAAGTGGCAGATCCTGGCGCTGTCGGTGCCGCTGATGATCGTTGCGGCGCTGGCCACTCACTTCAACGCCCGTGCCTCCATCGCGCGCCAGCCCGTCGCCTCGCTGGACAACCCGCAGACGGCCATCATGAACCGCCTCATGCTGTGGGTCTTCCCCATCGGTGTGCTCGTCGGTGGCTTCTTCCTACCGGTCGCGATCCTGATCTACTGGGTCACCCAGAACATCTGGACGTATTGCCAGCAGCACATCGTCTTCGGAAAGTTGGACAAGGAAGACGAGGAGAAGAAGCGGCTCGCGCAGGAGAAGCGCGCGGAGAACGCGCCCAAGCCCGGTGCCAAGCCGAAGAAGGGTGCCGCGCAAGCCGCGAAGCTTGCCGAGGCCGCGACGGACGCCGATGGCGACGATGCCGACGCTGAGCAGGCACCGTCGAAGCCCTCCACCGGTGCGAAGCCGGCCGCCGGTGCGAAGCCGGCTGCGGGTGCGAAGCCCAAGCAGCAGCACCCCTCCGGTAATGCACGCCAGCGGCAGCGCAATCAGCAACAGCGCAAGAAGCGGCGCTGAGCCGCCCCGAACCCCTACCGATTGAATTCACAAGGAGTACGTATGTCTGACGACGTGACTGTCGAGGACGAGAAGACCACAGCGGCACCGGCATCCGCCGACACCGCCGTCGACGAGGACGACGAGTTGGTCGAAGAGGGCGAGATCGCTGCTGATTACCTCGAGCAGCTGCTCGACATCCTGGACTTCGACGGTGATATCGACCTTGATGTCGAGGGTGGCCGCGCCATCGTCGCGATCGACGGCGGCGACGATCTGACGAAGCTCGTCGGTCAGCGCGGTGAGGTGCTCGACGCGCTCCAGGAGCTGACTCGCCTCGCGGTGCAGCAATCCACGGGTGACCGTAGTCGACTCATGCTCGACGTCGCCGGCTGGCGGGCCGGTCGGCGTGCGCGTCTGTCCGCGCTGGGCGCCGAGGTGGCGGCCCGCGTGGTGGCCAGCGGTGAGAAGGAGTCGCTCAAGCCGATGACGCCGTTCGAGCGGAAGATCGTGCACGACGCCGTGGCCAAGGTCGACGGTGTGCGTTCCGAGAGCGAGGGCGCGGAGCCGAACCGTCGCGTCGTGGTTCTGCCCAGCACCTAGACTGGAGCGAGCGCAGCGATGGATGGGTCCCGGGCCGAGCGCCTGGGGCCCATCGTCGTTTGTGATGCGGCGACACGTCGCACAATGACATGGATGTGATTCGGAGGTTTCACGTGGAACGGCGGGACGCGGACGCGGCGGCGACGACACCGGACGAGGTGATCGAGGAATTGCCTGCGGCTCCCGCCGGTGCGGCGTCGGTCTTCGGCGACCGCCTTCCCTTGGCCGAGGAGTACGCCCATGTGCTGGCAACCGACGGGGTGGTCCGGGGCCTGATCGGGCCGCGTGAGGTGCCGCGCCTGTGGGAGCGACACGTGCTCAATTGTGCCGTGCTCGGCGAGCTCGTCGAGGCCGGTGAGACTCTGGTTGACGTCGGCAGCGGCGCAGGACTGCCGGGTATCCCGGTTGCGATCGCGCGGCCCGATGTCGAGGTGATCCTCGTCGAGCCGCTGCTGCGGCGAGCCGTGTTCCTCGAGGAGTTCTGCGGCCCGCGGTTGCCCAATGTCCGGGTGGTTCGCGGACGGGCTGAGGAGCGTTCGGTAGTGCAGGCGGCGGGCGGCGCAGACGCGGTGACCTCGCGTGCCGTATCGGGTTTCCCGAAGCTGGCGCCGTGGTCCGCTCCCCTCCTCCGCGAGGGCGGCCGACTGCTTGCCCTGAAGGGGTCGCGCGCCGGAGACGAAATCGAGGAGCATGCTTCGGTGCTCGCCCGGGCCGGACTGTGCGATCCGGAGGTGGTTCAGTGCGGCGAGGGTATCGTCGATCCGCCGACCACGGTGGTGCGCGCGTATCGGCGCACCGGGACGTCCGGGAAGTCTGCGCGACGCCGGGCCTGATCGAAACCGGTCTTTTCGGACACGATGTGGTTGAACCTGACCACCCACGGGCGATTACGACACGTGACGGTGCGGCCTTCGGTGTCGTCGCCGTTGGTGACCTCGCCAGCCGAGTTTGAGTACGGAAGTACCAGAATTCTGCCTTCGGGGACCAGGCATCCGTCGTCGGGGTGGGTACCTAGCGTGCTGGACCGGACGGGAAGCCGATCGCAGCGGGCGCGCGCGGTGACCGAGCGGTGACGCCGAGTGCGGCGATGCGACAGTCGCCTGGTGCTGGACTGCGGGTGGATCGCGGAGCCGGAGACGTGCACGCGCCGGCACCCGGCGCGCACCGTGGGGATGGGTGGACCATCTCGATAGTCCGTGGCTGAGGGTGCCCGTGTGCGCGTTGCGGAGAGCCATCGCCGGCATCGCTCCGCGAACGACTCCGTCCCCGGGCATATCGGGACGGCCCGGTCGTGCTGGGGCATGGGGCCGCGTTTCACGTGAAACGCAGTCCAACCGTCCGCGCAATCGAGACCCCGGAACCGGAGCCCGCGCCGTTTTCCCTGACGCCGTGGTCCCAATGACCGCGGCTGCGCTCACCTCTGGCACGACCGCGGTTCAGGAACGCAGAACGATCGTTGCGCTGGACTAGAGCACGGCGGACTCAGTCCGTGTGGAGCAGAGGAAGTAGCCGGGCACCTCTGCGCCGGGGAGAACTCGGGTGTCGGTCGTTCATAGCGCATTGCGGTGGTGTCGATATGAGGACAGCAGTGGGAGTCATCTGAGCACGCGCCGACGCCGTGCCGATCGATGTGGTGCCGCGGAGCGCCCCGGGGTGGATGACAGGGCAGCCCGCCTCGCGGACGGAGTCGGCGCGGGGAAGCCCGCCGCACCGCGCGAGGAAGAGACGGCACGCGGCCGAGCGGACCACTCCCACGGCCCCGTCCCACGGGATTCTCCCTCCACCGCAGGCACGAGTTTCACGTGAAACTCGAGAGTCTGTGCCCAGCGTGAGCCGTGGAGCAGGGGCCGAACTGCGGGTACCCCGGGGTGATGGATGCGAAGCTGACGGTACTGGGACGAGTCACTAGGATGGGGGTATCAAGCTGAGGAGAGCGCGTGACTGATCACGAATCCGGGTACGACGTTTCACGTGGAACCACGGAGGACGACACCCCCATCGCTGAGGCGGCCCGCCGTGCCAGCCAGGTACTCACCCCGGGAGGAGCCGGCACGCTGCCTAAACCGGCGGCGCAGCGGGTGCTGACCATCGCCAATCAGAAGGGCGGTGTCGGTAAGACCACCACTGCGGTCAATCTCGCTGCAGCGCTCGCGCTGCAAGGGCTTCGGGTACTCGTGGTGGATCTCGATCCGCAGGGCAATGCCAGCACCGCGCTGGGTGTCGACCATCGCTCGGGCGTCCCGTCGACGTACGAACTCCTCCTCGGCGAGACCACACTCGCGGAGGCCATGGCACAGAGCCCGCACTCCCCCAATCTCTTCTGCGTGCCGGCGACTATCGATCTCGCGGGAGCGGAGATCGAACTCGTCAGTATGGTTGCCCGCGAGACTAGGCTGAAGAACGCGCTCAAGGATTCGCTCGACGCTGATATCGACTACATCTTCATCGACTGCCCGCCGTCGCTGGGGCTGCTGACGGTGAACGCTCTGGTCGCCGCGCGCGAGGTACTGATCCCGATCCAGTGCGAGTACTACGCGCTGGAGGGTGTGGGCCAGCTGCTCCGCAACATCGAACTGGTGCAGTCGCACCTGAACAAGGATCTGCACGTCTCCACCGTGCTCCTCACGATGTACGACGCGCGCACCAAGCTCGCCGACCAGGTGGCCGCCGAGGTGCGTAATCACTTCGGCGACGCGGTCCTGGGCGCCACGATCCCCCGCAGCGTGAAGGTCTCCGAGGCCCCGGGGTACGGCACCACCGTTCTCGACTACGACCCCGGTTCCCGCGGAGCGATGAGCTATCTCGATGCGGGCCGTGAGCTCGCATACCGCGGCGCAGAGCAGGCGGTCTGATCATGGCGACGCAGAAGAAGGGCGGTCTCGGCCGCGGTCTCGCAGCCCTCATCCCCACCGGACCCGATGAGGGGCCACGGCTGGGCAACGCCGCCGCCGATGTAGTGATCGGCGCCAAGCCGGGGAAACAGGCGCCGTCCGCGAAGGGCACCGCCGCCGAGAGGGCGACCGGCGCCGGAGCCGCGTCGCCGGGCGATGCACCGTCCGACGATGCGGTGGGTGCCGTCTACCGCGAGCTGGCACCGTCGGCCATCCAGCCCAACCCGCAGCAGCCGCGCTCCGTCTTCGACGAGGAGGCGCTCGCCGAACTGGTGCACTCGATCCGCGAGTTCGGGCTCATGCAGCCGATCGTGGTGCGCCCGCTCCCCCGCCCGCAGGGCGAGGTGCGGTATCAGCTCGTCATGGGAGAGCGGCGCTGGCGGGCCAGCCAGGAGGCCGGCCTGGAGACCATCCCCACCATCGTCCGCGAGACGGCCGATGGCGATATGCTCCGCGACGCCCTGTTGGAGAACATCCACCGGGTGCAGTTGAACCCACTCGAGGAGGCGGCCGCGTATCAGCAGCTGCTCGAGGAGTTCGGCGTGACACACGACGAGCTCGCGGCCCGCCTGGGCCGGTCGAGGCCCGTGGTCACCAACACCATCCGCTTGCTCCGGTTGCCGGTGGCCGTGCAGCGACGGGTCGCTGCCGGCGTTCTCTCCGCCGGCCATGCGCGCGCGCTCCTCGCGCTGGAGGGCGGGACCGAGGCGCAGGAGGCACTGGCCGCCCGCATCATCGCCGAGGGGATGTCGGTGCGCGCGACCGAGGAGGCCGTGACCTTGGCCAACCGGGACGGCACCGTCGTCCCTCCCGCACCCAAGCGGAGGCAGGAGGCCGACCCGGGCCTGCGGGACGTCGCCGACCGCATCGCCGATCGGCTCGATACCAAGGTCACCGTGTCGATGGGCAAGCGCAAGGGCAAGATCGTGGTCGAGGTGGGCTCCGCCGATGACCTCGAGCGCATCGTCGGCCTGCTGTCCGGACGGTAGCCACGCCATGGCCCTGACGATCGTTCCCCTCACTCTGGGCGGATTCGATGACTTGCCCAAGCACGTGCGCCGGTGTGTGTACTGGGAGGTGGCACCCGAGGCCGAGACCCTCATGGACACCGAATTCGACAAAGAGGCCTGGCTCTCGATGCTCATGCTCGAATGGGGATCGTGCGGGCAGGTGGCGATCGCTCATGCACCGGACGGCACCTCGCGGTTCGTCGGAGTGGCCTTCTACGCCCCACCCCGCAGCGTGCCCCGCGCCGGCACCTTCCCCACAGCGCCGGTGAGCCCGGACGCCGTGCTGCTCACCTGGGTGGGCGCGGAGCCCGGTGTCGAAGAACGGGTCCGCGAAGAACTGGTGACCGCGGTGTGCACCGATCTCGTGCGTCGCGGTGTGCGTGCAGTGGAGGCATTCGGGTTGCTGACACCCGTGGGACAGAGCACGGAAAGCGTTGCGGCACAGATTGATTGCGGAGCCTGCGGGTGTAAGACAGCGCCGCTGACCGATGCCGATTTCCTGGAGCGGATGGGCTTTGAAACGGTGGCACCGCATCACCGCTATCCCCGGATGCGGCTCGAACTCTCCGAGGGTCTGGGCTGGAAGGCCGGTGTGGAACACGCACTGGAGCAGTTACTCGCGGCGGGCACGGCCGAGGCCGCGCTGCGTGAGGCGCTGGAGGGCACCGAAGACCCCGCCGCGCCCGTGTGTCGCGCCGAGGACTGACAGAGCCGCGACGGGCCGATCAGGCCCGGCTGCGGACTACTTGTCCGCGGTCTCCTCGAGCGCGAGCAGCTCGGCAAAGGTGTACGTGCCGGTGGGCCGGTCGTTCTCGCCCAGCAGGTACATGCGCTTGACGGCGACCAGGATCGCCTCGGCGATGGTGTCGCGCATATCGGGCGAGGCCAGTACGGCGGCGTCCTCGGGGTTGGTCACGTAGCCCACGTCGATCTGCACGGTGGGCATCCGGGTCAGACGCACGATGTCCCAGGTGCGGCCGTGGTAGTGGCAGTCCGCCAGCGGGGTGCGGGCCACGATCTCGCGCTGGATGAAACCGGCCAGGTTACGGCCGATGTTGGAGCTCGCGCCATGGGTGTTACCGAAGTGGAACGACGCGACACCGCGGGCCCGCGGATTGCGGTAGTGCGCGGTGCGCAACGCGATCATCAGATCGGCTTCGAAGGTGTTCGCCGTGTACGCGCGAGTGCTGTCGGTGGCGTCCATACCGCGTGGGCGCGACAGGTAGGTCTCCATGCCCGCGGCCGCCATCCGGCCTTCCAGACGGGACCCGAGGTCCCAGAGGATCTCCTCCTCGGTGACCATCCGGCCGTCGGGGCCCTGGATGGCGATGCCCCGGTCGGGGCCGCCGAGGCCCGGGTCGATGACGATCCGTTTGCCCGAGAGCCGCGGCCCGGAGCGGCGCACGTGCTCTTCCTCGCGGATCGCATGCGGCGAACCGCCGGTCACGCGGGAGCCGAGGAAGGTGAGCGAGCGCAGCGTCGCGGGACCGCAGATACCGTCTGCGACCAGTCCGAACTCGCGCTGGTAGGCGGACAGGCCCAGGTGCGTCTGCGGACCGAACAGACCGTCGATCATGCCGGCGTAGAAACCGAGGTTCTGCAGTCGGGCCTGCAGCGCGGCCACATCGTCGCCCGACGGGGGCGCCGAGGCGATGTAGCTGAGCGTGCGGGCGCCGAGCTGGTACGTCGATTCCCGCAGCGCGCGGTACGTGGCGGGACCGACCACCCCGTCGACCAGCAGGCCGCGCTGCTGCTGGAAGGCGCGGGTGGCGTGGTCGAGCCGGCGGTCGAATACCGCCTCCGGCAGTGTCCATCCGTTGCTGACCAGCTCACGGGGGGCGACGTAGTCCGGGAGGAATCCCTGATCGGCGAGGATGCCGCGGATCTCGGCTACGGCTCCGCCGTGATCGCCGAGGCTGATGCGGGGCATGTCCTGTCCTTCAGTCGCTACGTGGTCGGCCCGGAGCGGGCCGAATCGAGTACACGATACGGCCCGCCCGGCTCACGGACCAACCGAAGCGCCGCAACTACAGGACGGCTTCGAGCTCCTTGAGGATCGCCGACTTGCTCTTCGCACCGACCAGCTTGGCGACCGGCTCGCCGTCCTTGAACAGGATCAGGGTGGGGATGGAGAGCACCTGGTAGTCCCGCGGCGCGGCGGGATTGGCGTCCACGTCGACCTTCGCCACCACCAGGCTGTCGGCGTGGTCGGCGGCGATCTGCTCGAGCACCGGGGCGACCATCTTGCACGGGCCGCACCAGGTGGCCCAGAAGTCCACGAGGACCGGCTTGGAGGACTCCAGCACCGTGGCCTTGAAGTCGGCGTCGGTGACGGTCACAGTGGCGGTGGTGGTGTCGGCCATGATGGTTCCTTCGGCTCGAAAGGGTTTGGGGGAAGGGTGCTTTACTGCGCGACCGCGGCTTCGCGGTGATGCGCCAGCCAGCGCTCGGCGTCGATCGCGGCGGAGCAGCCACTGCCGGCGGCGGTGATCGCCTGCCGGTACGTGTGGTCCACCAGATCGCCCGCGGCGAAGACGCCGGGCACACCCGTGGCCGTGCTGCGTCCCTCGACCTGGACGTAACCCTCCTCGTCGACGGTCACCTGATCGGCCACCAGTGCGGAGCGGGGGTCGTGGCCGATCGCCACGAACAGGCCGGTCACCTCGAGCGTGGCGGAGGCGCCGGTCACGGTGTTCTCGATGGCCAGCGACTCGACCGACTTCTCACCCTGCACCGCGGTGACCTTGGTATCGGTGAGGAAGCGGATCTTCTCGTTGTCGCGGGCGCGGTCGAGCATGATCTTCGACGCGCGGAAGTTCTCGCTGCGGTGGATCAGCGTCACGGACTTGGCGAACTTGGTGAGGAAGAGGGCCTCCTCCATCGCCGAGTCGCCGCCACCGACGACGGCGATGTCCTGGTCGCGGAAGAAGAAGCCGTCGCAGGTGGCGCAGGCGCTCACGCCGCGGCCGAGCAGGGCCTCCTCGCCGGGAATGCCCAGGTACCGGGCGGCGGCGCCCATCGCCAGGATCACGGCGCGAGCCCGGTAGCTGCCCTCGGAGGTGACGACCTCTTTGATCTCGCCGTCGAGCCGCGCGGATTCCACGTCTTCCATGCGCAGGTCGGCGCCGAAGCGGATGGCCTGCTCACGCATCTCGTCCATCAGCTCGGTGCCCATGATCCCGGACTTGAAACCGGGGTAGTTCTCCACCTCGGTGGTGGTCATCAACGCGCCGCCGAAGTTGGTGCCCTCGAACAGGATGGTCTTCAGCTCGGCGCGCCCGGCGTACACGCCGGCGGTGTATCCCGCGGGACCCGATCCGATGATGATCACGTCCGCGATATCGGTGCCAGCTGCAGTCATTACCTACCCGCCTCGAGAGAAAAACGTATCCGGCCCGGCCGGGCCGACATCAGGTGCCAACGGTCCCGGGGGTACGGATGTTCCCGCGATCGTTCCGGTCCAGGTTACGGCGTGCGGGGCGGTTGCGGCGCGGCGCGGCCCGCGGCGGCGAGGGTACGGGTCACGAGTACCGCTGACGACGCGCCGTCGGCACAGGTCGGCGAGACCGCGAGCAGGGTCAGATCGCCCAGCGTGGGACCGGGTAGTAGCAGCACGGTGGCGGTGTTCCCGCGGACCTGGACGGACCCCGCGCCGAGGACGGTGCGCTTGGCCGCGGGTACCCGCGCGGCATCCAGGCACCGGTGCAAGGCGGCGTCGTCGGCCAGAACCCCGCGATCTCCGCCGGGTGTCGCCGCGGCCAGCAGGACACCGTCGTCGGGTTCGACGGTGCCGGGCTGGCCGAGCGTGCTCAATGCGACGACCACGGCGAGTACCGACGCGGCGACGGCACCGACGCCCACGGCGGCGTAGCGAAGCCGCTTACTCGGCAGCGAGGGAGCGGGAGCCGCCCGCAGCTCGGCGATGATCCTGCGGTCGGCGAGCGGTGAGACATCGACCGGGCCACCGGGGGCGGTCCAGGTCGCGTAGGTGGTGTCGCGGTACTGGGCCAGCGCCTCATCGAGGCGAGCGGACCGTTCGCGAGCCGAGCCGGTGCGCGGCCGCCGGCCCGCGAGGTCGTCGAGGGAGCCGTCCGCGGCGGTGGCGCCGCCGAGGATCCGAGCAGTGCGGTCGCTCGTCCGGTCGTCATCGGCACCCGCGTCCGGGCGATCCGGGCCTGTCGACATCCGCGTCACCTCCTCTCAAGAATTGGACGCACCAGCTACCCGATCGGTTCCCACTGGTTTCACAGAACATTGTGCAGGACGGAACCACACACGAATTCCACTGCGCCCCGGAAGAATACGGATCACAGAAGAAGGCGTTCCAGGCGGGCCCGCGCCCGGGCACGCCTGCTCTTGACGGTGCCGACCGCCACGCCCAGCACTTCGGCCGCCTGCGAGACCGACAGCCCGTGCATATCCACGGCGATCACCGCCGCCCGCTGGTCCTCGGGGAGCAGCCGCAGCGCCGCGTCCACCGACAGCCGCCGATCCAGATCTTCCGCGCCGCGGCCCTCATCGGAGGCGAAGTTGCTCAGATCGTCCGGGATCGGCAGGGCGAGCCGGATCTGGTTGCGACGAGCGCGGTCGAGGCAGGCGTTCACCACGATCCGGTGCATCCAACTGGCTACCTTGCAGTCGCCGCGGAAGGTGGGCGAGAGCTGGTAGGCCCGGAGCATCGCGTCCTGCAAGCAGTCCTCGGCGTCGGCATGAGTGCGGATGGTGCGCAGAGCGGTCGCCAGGAGCTGGCGCCGATGCCGTTCGTAGAGCACAGCGAAGGCACCGTTGTCCCCGCGCGCGGCACGATCGAGCAGCAGTTCGTCCGGCTCGTCGATCACCCGGGCTTGCTGCAGGCGATCACGGACGGTCCTCGGCGAACCCCCGGACACCGCATCCGACTCCCCCGAGTCGCGGTACCGCGAGGCGACATTCCCCCGGTCTGTCATGAACGGATGTTAGGACGGCGTCGAGAAGATGCGGAGACTTTCTTTGCAATTCGATTAATTGCATTTCCACATCATGATACTGCGACCGCAAACGCCGATCGGTGCCCTCGCTCAACACCCTGGTGCGTCCCCATGCCGGGCGTTACGATGCTCAGCAGGCCAGGTGGCGCACCCGTCGCTGTGGATTCTCCTTCATCCCGCGTCGAGCTTCAGGAGGCCTCTCATGGTTGACCTCTCTCCTCATTCACTCCCCCCTGCCATGGTCGCCGGTGACGATCCCGCGGTGGTCGATGCCGCGGTTACCCGCGCCGATCGGTGGTTGCGCACCAGCCGCGGCCCGCGACCCACCGAGGTAGGCCGCCGCGAGGCCGCCGCCACGTCCAGTCTCGCTGCGCTGCTCCATGATCCGAACGGCGTCGAGTTCACCATGGGATTCGTCGATCAGGTCGCGCGGCCCGAGGACGACCGCGTGGCCGCCAAGGCACTGCGCCGGCTCGTCTCCCCCACCGACGGCTCCACCGCCGCGTTCATGGGCGGCGTCGACTCCGCGCTACTGCGGGTGGGCACCGTCGCCGCCGGTATCGCACCGTCGATCGCCATGCCGGTGGCCCGTGCCCGGCTGCGGCAGCTGGTGGGGCACCTGGTGTTCGACGCCGACGGCGACAAGCTGCGCCGCCGCCTGGACCGTGCCCGCGAGGTGGGCGTGCAACTGAACCTCAATCTGCTGGGCGAGGCCGTCCTCGGCCAGGGCGAGGCCGACAGCCGGCTGCGCCGCACGCACGAGCTGCTCGCGGACCCCGCGGTCGACTACGTCTCCATCAAGGTGTCCTCCGTGGTGGCCCAGCTGATCCCCTGGGACCTGGAGGGCAACCGCGACCGCATCGTCGAGCGGCTGCGTCCGCTGTACCGCACCGCCCGGGACGGAGGGAAGTTCGTCAACCTCGATATGGAGGAGTACAAAGACCTGCACCTCACCCTGGAGGTGTTCACCGCGCTGCTCGATGAGCCCGAATTCCGTGGCCTGACAGCGGGAATCGTGCTCCAGGCCTACCTCCCCGACGCCCCCGGAGCCCTCGATCGACTGCTGGAGTTCGCTCGCCGGCGCGTGGCCGAGGGAGGCGCCCCGGTCAAGGTACGTCTGGTGAAGGGCGCCAACCTGGCGATGGAGCGGGTCGACGCCGAACTGCACGACTGGCCACTGGCCACCTACGGCACCAAGGCCGATGTGGACGCCGACTACCTGCGCCTGCTCGATACCGCGCTGCGCCCCGAGAACGCCGACGCCCTGCGGATCGGCGTGGCCTCACAGAACCTCTTCTCCGTGGCCTATGCCGTCGAGCTCGCCGAACGCCGCGGCGTGCAGCGTCAACTCGACGTGGAGATGCTGCAGGGTATGGCCCCGATGGAGGCCGCCGCCGTGCGCGCCGACGTCGGCTCGCTGATCCTCTACACCCCGGTGGTGCACTCCGGCGACTTCGACGTGGCCGTGAGCTACCTGGTGCGCAGGCTGGAGGAGAACTCATCGAGCGACAACTTCCTGTACTCGATGTTCAGCCCCGATCCCGCGGCGATCCCGCTGGAGGAGCAGCGATTCCGCACCGCGATCGCCCGCCGCTCCGAGGTGCAGGACACCCCGAACCGAGTGCAGGACCGCGCACACGACCCGATCGAACCCCGGCGTGACCGCTTCGTCGGCGAACCCGATACCGACCCGTCGACCCCGGGCAACCGGGCGTGGGCCCGCGCCGCGCTTGCCGCCCCGGTCACCGTGACCCCGCCCCCGCAGGTCACCGATACGGCTGCCGTGGACACCGCGGTCGATACCGCACTGCGGGCCCGCGAGGCCTGGGCGGCGCTCTCCCCCGCGGACCGCGCCGAGCACCTCCAGCGCGCCGCCGACGAACTCGCCCGCCGCCGCGGCGAGCTCCTGGGCGTGATGACGCACGAGGCCGGAAAGACCGTGGCCGAAGCGGATCCGGAGATCTCCGAGGCCATCGACTTCGCCCGCTACTACGCCCACAGCGCGCTGGATCTGGCCGATCACGCCGACGGCGAGGCAGTGTTCACCCCGCACCGGCTCGTGGTGGTCACCCCGCCGTGGAACTTCCCGGTGGCGATCCCGCTCGGCGGTGTGCTCGCCGCGCTCGCCGCAGGATCCGCGGTGATCATCAAGCCCGCACCGCAGGTGCTGCGCTGCGGAACCGCTGCGATCGCGGCCCTGCACGCTGCAGGCATCCCGCGCGAGCTGGTGCAACTGGTCAACGCCGACGAGGCCGCTGCGGGCCGCCGTCTGGTGACGCACCCCGAGGTCGATGCCGTCGTCCTCACCGGCGCCAGCGAGACCGCGGCCCTGTTCCGCGGCTGGCGTCCCGAGCTCGACCTGCTGGCCGAGACCTCCGGTAAGAACGCCATGATCGTCACGCCCGCAGCCGATCCCGACCTCGCGGTCAACGATCTGGTGCGCTCGGCGTTCGGCCATGCCGGGCAGAAGTGCTCCGCGGCCTCGCTCGTGATCGCCGTCGGCAGCGTCGGCACGTCGAAGCGGTTCCTGGGCCAACTGGAGGACGCCGTGCGCACTCTCACTGTGGGACCCGGCACCGACCTGGGCACCAGCGTGGGTCCCCTCATCGAACCGGCCGCCGGAAAGCTACTGCGTGGGCTCACCGAGCCCGGACCGGGCGAGCATTGGCTGGTGCAGCCGCGCCGCCTCGACGAGGCGGGCCGGCTGTGGAGCCCCGGCGTGCTCGACGGGGTGGCCGAGGGTAGCTGGTTCCACACCACCGAATTATTCGGCCCGGTGCTCGGCATCATGCGAGCCGCCACTCTCGATGATGCACTGCGCCTGCAGAATTCGACCGGCTACGGCTTGACCGCGGGCTTGCACAGCCTCGACCCCGAGGAGATCGCGCACTGGCGGGAGAAAGTGGAGGCCGGAAACCTCTACATCAACCGGCACATGACCGGCGCGATCGTGCAGCGACAGTCCTTCGGCGGCTGGAAGCGCTCCTCCATCGGCCCCGGCGCCAAGGCCGGCGGACCCAACTACGTGGCCCAATTCGGCCGCTGGTCCGATACCGAGTATCCCGACGTGCCCGCGAGCGCACGCACGCTGTTCAGTGAGCGGATCATCGCTGCCGCGCAGCATCTCTCCGCCGCCGACGTGCGCTGGTTGCACGCCGCCGCCGCCTCCGACCAGCGGGCCTGGGACGCCGAATTCGGGCTCGAGCACGATCCCACCGGTCTGGCGTGCGAGGGCAACGACTTCCGCTACCGGCCGCTGCCCAAGCTGGAGGTGCGGGTCGGGCCCGGAGCTGCCCCGCGTGATCTGGTGCGCCTGCAACTCGCGGCCGCGCAGACCGGTACCCGACTCGATGTGACCGTTGATCCCGACGCGGTCGAGCGGGCCCCCGGCCAACCCGTGCACACCGCCGATGAGTACGCCGCCTCCCTCGCCGAGCGCGGCGAGGCGATCCGGATCCGCGTACTCGGACAGCCGGAGCCCTCGGTCCTGGCGGCGGCCGCCGCACACGGTCACAGCGTGTTGCGGGCCCCGGTGCTCTGGTCGGGCCGCCGGGAACTGCTCACCATGCTGCGCGAGCAGGCCGTGAGTACCACCCGGCACCGCTACGGGCACGTCTCCGCCGAAAACGGCGCCTAGCGTCCGTTAGGTCCACACCCCGGAACTACCCCGCCGGTGGCTGCTCACCAGGTGATCGTCGACGATCCCGACCGCCTGCATCAGTGCGTACATGGTGGTGGGGCCCACGAACCGGAAACCACGGCGCCGTAGTTCTTTCGAGAGCGCCACGCTTTCCGGGGACGTGGCCGCGACCTCGGCCATGGTGCGCGGCGCGGGAGTACGTTCGGGCCGGAACGACCAGATCAGATCGACCAGGCCGCCGTCGGCGCGCAGGGCCACGGTGGCCGCTGCGTTGCCGATGGTGGCCTCGATCTTCTGCCGGTTCCGGATGATGCCCGGATCGGCCATGAGTCGTTCCACATCACCCGGACCGTAGCCGGCCACCACGTCCGGGTCGAAGCCGTCGAACACCTCCCGGAACCGTGGCCGCTTACGCAGCACAGTGGCCCACGACAAGCCGGCTTGGAAGCCCTCCAGGCTGATCCGCTCGAACAGGCCGTGCTCGTCCCGCACGGGCATGCCCCACTCCGTGTCGTAGTACTCCCGCTGCAGCTCGTCGACCATCGCCCACGCCGGCCGGGCCAGTCCGTCGGGACCCACCACCACCCCGTCGTCCTCCGCTGAGTCCATCTCGTTCCGTCCCTGTCGTCCATGGTCCGCTCCCCCGCACCGTAGCGTCCCGCACTGACGGATTCCGGCGGCTTCCGGACAGTGGGTTCGGGTCCAAGCGGTTGCCAAGGGGTGCTTCAGCGAGGGGATGCACCCTCGGCACATGAACGCATGTGCCGAGCTGCTGCGCGTGATCTACGCGCGCTGGTGCGTGCTCGCAGCGGCGGAACCGGTATTGGGCGCGGCGGGCGCACCGTTGCCGTTCCGGGTCACGGTCGACGGTTCGCGGGCTCCGGGATCACCGTCTGCGCGGGGGTGGGTGGCTCGATACGACTCCTCCTCCAGCGCCGGTGCGACGCTTGCGTGCTTCGCCGATGACCAGGCGGTGCTGTCCTGCGGTGATGCCGGCTGGCGGGTACCCGGGGCTCCGTCGGCCGACGAACTGCTCGGCCGCGGCCCGACGTGGGCGCACCATGCGACGATGCTCGATCACCGGGTGCGCGCCGGTCACTTCGGATGGGCGGCGTTCTGGGCGCACGGCCGGTGGAGCTGCGTTACCGGGCCGGAGCCGGGAATGCCTCTGCCGCCGATCCGGTCGACCGGCACCACCGCAGCCGCCTTGGCCGCCCGCTTCGACGACCCCGCCGTCGAGGATGCGATGTTCCATCTGGTGCGCATGAGTGAGTACGAATGGCTCGACACCGCATCCTGGGAGGCGGCATTCGGAGCCCTGGTGCCCGAACGTACGATTCGCGAGAGTTGGGAGCGACTGGTGGGATTCGGCCTGACCCAGTGGTCGGGCAGCGGACCGCGTACTGACGGGGTGCCCGGCCGCACGCCGGCCGAGGCGGTGCGGGTGGCCGCGGAACGGACGCGGAGCGAGGGGATTCCGCAGGATGTGCGGGTGGACTCCGCGATGCGCACCCGGAACGGTTGGCAGATAAGGTTTCTCGATTACCGCGATGCGGCACGGTCGCGGCCGTTGGTGGTGCAGGTGCCCGACGAGGAGGCTGCTACGTGCCCTGGAAGGACACCTGGTTGATCGTGGTGTACCAGTCGTTGCCCTCGACCTTGGTGAGGCCGGTGATCCACACGACCACGTACTTCGTGCGCGGTGCCACCGCACTGACGTGGAAGTTGTTGGCGCCCGGACGCAGCGTGCCCGACCAGACCACCGAGGTCTCGTCGATCGACTTCACCGTCTCCTTCGACGAGGTGCGTACCTCGATCGTGGATCCCGCACTCGGCGAGGTGATCGCGCCACCGGTCAACGAGACCGGCTTGTCCAGCGTGATCAACAGTCCCACGCCCTTTTTCAGGTTTCCGAACACGGGTCCGGCCTTGTAGGTGTCGGTCTTCCACGCGGGCTCCTGGCCGGTGAGGACGTTGCCGATGTTCACCGCCGAGTCCTTGTTCGACGAGAAGTCCACCAGTGAGACGGCGGTCGCCTTCACCGGCGAACCGATCCCGGGCGCCGCCGGCGCCGCGATGGTGGACGAACTCTGTCCCGCCGGGTACAACGAACCCACACCGGACTGCGTGTCCTTCTCACTGGTCAGACTGCTGATCAGCAGCGTGAGGCCGATGATCAACAGGAGCACCACGGCGCAGGCCGCGATGATGAGCAGGGGAACGTTCTTCGGCCGCTTGCCGGTCTGCACCCGCTTCGGCGGTGTGGGCCGCGATTGCAGCGATTGCTGTGCGGCGGGGGCGGCGGTCGCGGCGGCGGGCCGGGCCGCGGCGGGCGCATCGTCGCGCACTGCGGCCAGCAGGTCGGTCTTCACATCGACCACCGAGGCCTGATCCAACAACTGCTGCACGGTGGCCGCGGTGCGGATGCCCTGCCCGCCCTCGAGGGTGCGGGTGGCGACGGCGGAGATCTCGAACGGGATGTCGCTCTTGGCATCCCGGGGTTCGACGGGGTTACCGGCGGCATCCGCGTCGGCCTGCTGCAGGCCGGATACGGTGCCCGAGCCGGTGGTCACGATGCGGCCCGTGGTCTCGTCCAGCGGCCACTTCTCCAGCAGCAGCGCGTAGAGCACCGCACCGAGGCCGCGGACATCCGACTCCTTGGTGGCATCGGCCAGGGTGCCGGGGAAGGCCAGGAAGGCGTTGCCGTCCTGCGAGATCCGGACCCGGTCGGGATGGTCGATCGACAGCGCCGCACCTGCCCGGTGGGCGCCCTCGGCGGCGCTGGCGAGTGAGCGCACCGCCTTCGCGGCGGCGATCGCCGACGGGTGGGTTCCGGCCACGTCGGCCAGGGAGTAACTGGGGATCCACTCCGCGACCACGATGCCGCCGGAGCTACCGCGTACCACGTCGAGCACGCGGGCCAGGCCGTTGGAATGCACGCGGCCCAGGCGCAGCGTGCGGGAGAGAATCGACTGCGGGCCCTCGCCGCGCATACTGATCTGTGCGCCGCGCTCGGGCACCGGCTCGCGCTGTTCGGAGTCGACGAAGGTGAGTGCCACATCGCGGTCGAGGTTGATATCGCGGGCCTGCCAGAACTGGAGACCGCGGATGCCGCCGTAATGCTCCGTGAGCCGGTAGCGGCCGCCGGCCACAACGGCACCGGGGATCAGCTGGGGGCCGCGCGGCGCATCGTCGTATCCGTCGATCGGCGCGGGCGCTCCGGGCTGCCCGGCGGCGGGCTGCGGGGTGGACGGCAGCGGCATCGGACCGGTGCCCGGGGCTGCGGGTCCGGTGGGGCGTGCGGAGTCGTCCTCGGTCACTGCGAATGCTCCTCTTCTGCGGTACCTGAGACCAGTGGTCGGATTGTCGGCACGTGCCTCCGACCGCCGGGGAACATGGCTTTGGCCAGCATACGGGAGGCCGATATCGTCGGCGATCCTCGGCATCTGGGCGGTGATCTCCTCCTGCCGGAGGCTGGCGAAGCGCTCGAGTTCCTCGAGCCGGAACTCGGCGGTGACCGCCTCGGCGGGTTCGCGCGCGGGTGCGGGCGCCGACGGTGCCGCCGGCCGCAGGGCGGGCACGAACCGGCCCGCGATGCGGCGCAGAGGTGCCAGGATCGCCAGCACGTCCGGCACACGCCACAGAGCCAGCAGCGCGTAGATCAGCGTCATGGAGAGCACGCCCGCGAGGGCGAGGTAGATCAGCGCGCCGAGCGGTCCGCTCTTGTCCAGCTTCTGCAGCACACTCACGTGCATGATCGCGTACACGGTGACCACGACCAGGGCGGATACCGCGGTGGTCTGGAGCAGGGTGCGGGCCACATTGGTCAGCTGCATCCGGCCGAGATTCCGGCGGAGCAGGATCCAGCCCACGAGTGCTCCGGCCGCGTACGCGAGACCGGTCGCGGTTCCGAGCAACTCCACCACCCGGTTGCCGTCATCGACGAACTGCGGCACCAGATAGGACAGACCGGTCTTGACCCCGGTGATCGCGAGCACGATGAACGTGGGTGTCCAGGGCCGCTCCTGGGCGTAGAACACCCGAAGATGGATCAACACCATCGCGTAGGGAATCAGGACGAATGCCTCGAACGAGATGGCCGTACCGAGGTGGTTGGCCTCGGCGACGGACATCTGGCCGTAGTTGAACAGTGCGCGCCCGATGGACGGGCCGAACGCGGTGGCGAAAGCCACGACCGGGACGAGCGCGACCATGGTGATCCGGGTGGCCAGCGAGAGGTCGTCGACGACGGCGGTGCGGTTCCCCTCCGCCGCATGCCGGGACAGGCGCGGCATCACGGCCGTCAGCAGCGCGACGCCGAGGACACCGTAGGGCAGCTGCAACACCAGCCAGACGTTGGCGTAAACACCGGGCCCCGTCTCCGAGGCCGCCGCGGCGACCGGGGTCACCAGGTACGAGCCGAGCAGCGAGATGAAGACGTAGGCGATGATCGCCACGCCCATACCGCCGAAGTGCTTGAGCCGGTCGTCGACACCCCAACGCAGCCGGAGTTTGATGCCGGAGCGCTTCAGTGCAGGCAGCTGGATACAGGCCTGCACGATCACGCCGAGAGTGCTTCCGAGCCCGAGGACGAGGAGCTTGGGATCGCTCATCTCGACCGGGTTCAGGGTGAGCTCGCCCGGCATCAGGTAGAACAGCACCAGCGTGCCGATCTGGATGACGTTGGTCGCGACCGGCGCCCAGGCACCGGGCCGGAACACCGCGCGGGTGTTGAGCACGGCCGTGAACAGCGCAGACAGCCCGTAGAAAACCAGCTGCGGGAGCAGCAGATAGACGAGTGCCTGCGTGAGCGGAGCGTTGACCTGGCTGTCGGCTTTGCCCACCAGCCAGCCGACCAGCAGCGGCGAGATCAGCATCGCGATGATCAGCGCCCCGCCGAGGATCACCAGCGACATGGTGAACAGCCGCTCGAAGAAGGCCTGACCGCGGTCCTTGTCCTCCATCTCGGCGCGGATCAGCACCGGGATCACCAGCGCCGCCAGCACTTGGCCCAGCACCAGCTCGGAGACCTGCTGGGGCATCTGGTTGGCGACGGTGAACGACGACCAGACGGCCCCGCCGAGGATCGCGGCCAGCAGTACCGTCCGCAGGAAGCCGGTCAGGCGTGAGGTGAGAGTGGCGATGGCGACGGAGCCGGTCGAACGCAGCAGACTCGACGTGCCACCGTCGTCGCTGCCACCGGCGTCGGTGGCGACGGTGCCTTTGCGCGGCGGAATGTGCCGAGGCTCGGCGCGACTCATGGGTCCTTCGGGTCCGGGGTGCCGGACGGCTGCTCCGGCGGGGTGGGGTTCCGGTGTGCAGCGTAACTGTTCGCCAGACGCCGCTCGTGCTCGTCGGCGGGCGGCCGGTCGGCGTCCGCGCGGTCGGGACGGCCCCGGAACCGGCGCCACAGCCGGCGACCCGACAGCAGCACCAGCAGCACGCCCGCCGCGCAGGTGATCCAGAACAGGGGCCGGCCGTACGCGTTCGAGTGCACGGAGATCTGGATCGGCTCGCCCAGCGGCATATCGCTGGTGGTCCGGAGCGAGAGTTGCACCGCCACCTGCCGGGAGTCGTTCGCGGTGGTGGGAAGCTCGATCTGCCGCGTCCCGCGGGCCGGTAGCTCCTGCACTTCGGAGGCATCGATCGCGAACCCGTCCGGAGCGCCCACCTTGATCACCGTTCGGATCGGCAACGGCAGATCGTTGCGGGCGGCCAGCAACAGCGGCGACTTATCGGAGGCCAGCGTGTAGGTGCCGCCCGGCGACAAGATGTTCACCGATGACAGCTGCGCCGACAGCGAGGCCCGTGCGGCGGTCATCCGGATGGTGGCGTCACCGTCGACCGCCGCGCGCGCGGGCGACCAGCGCAGCGCCCGCACCGCGTCCTCGCGCAGCGGCGAGGTGTACACCCGTGGCGTGAGCGGGGTCTTCGGCAGCGGCATCAGGGCCGCGCCGAGCCGGTCCACCTGACGGACGTGGTCGGCGGCGTCGGTCACGATCCGGTCGGGCACCCGGGAAGCGACGGTGCCGGTCGGCTGCCGCAGCGTCCAGGGATCGGCGGCCGATGCCGGGTCGCGCCCCGCGGACTGGGCCGAGGCCACCACGTCCCGGAACGTGCGCGGGCCGGCGATACCGGCTGTGAACAGTGACGACGCCGCATCCAGGATGGCCTTGGCGTCGTCCGGGCCGGCGGCCCACACCTGGGGCGGCACGATCAACGAGGCGCGGCCGGTGACCGTGGCGACCGGGTCGGTTGCCGTGGTGGCGGCCCAGCCGTTCGGCGGCGCGTAGCGCTGGGTGGGGTCGAGCGCTGCGGCGGTGACGGCGCCCACCGCGGCCTGCCGGCGGGACACCTCGGACTCCTGGTCGAGGTCGAAGGTCACCGACTGCGGTGTCGATCCGGCCGCGCCGGGGCTCACACCGCGTTCCGCGTTGCCGTTGGTCCCGCCGAGCGCGGCCAGCGCCGTGGTCACGTACGGGTCGAACAGCGCGGCCCCGATCCCCTGTCCCACCGGGACGATGCCGTTCGCGCTCGCGCGGCCCCGCGCGGGGGCGCCGACGGCCGTCGCGGCCACCACGGCGGCCGAGTTATCGGACGCCACGGACTGTCGCGCACCGTCGCCCAGAAGCAGCCCGGAGGTGGGCAGCGTGACGCCCCGCACCGACTTCACCCCGAGCACCGAATCGATCACGTCGGCGGAGTTGCCCAGCGCCGCCCGTTGCAGCGAGGGCTCACCGGAACGGCCCAGGGCCTCCAGGTCGACCTGGCCGAACGGCAGTGCCACCACGCACGAGTCCTCGGCCACCTGGCGCAGCCGGGCGAGCCACGCCGATGCCTCGTCGGATCCGGTCCCGGCCGTGGTCGGGCCTCGCGGATCCGCCGGATTGCGGCTCACCCGGTACGGCCCCGTCATCGCCTGCACGGTGACCAGCAGGTCGGGGTCGATCGCCAGGCAGGAGCCCGCGCGCATCGCGGTGTGCCGGGGATCGGGGCCACGTGTGGCCTGTTCGTACGCGGCCAGCAGGCCGTCGAGCCGTCCGCCTGCCGCAAGCGAACCGGCGAGTGCATCGTCGACCAGTCGGACCGGCGCGTCGCCACCGCCCGGGACACCGCCGGCGAGCTTGGGATTGTCGGCGAGCGGCCAGAGCACCGTCATCTGCGCCGGCGAGTTGGTGACCGGCTTGTCGAGCTCGCCGTCCGCCGGCGAGCCGCCGGCACCGTCGGTGTCCGGGAGCGCGAGCACGGGCAGCATGGTGCGCGAATCGTCGAGCCGGGCGACGCCGCCGTACGCGGGTTTACCATTCACGTTGACCAGGAGCGGGTACACCCCCGGCCGGTCGATCGCGAGGGTGGGGCCGGTGGTGGTGCGGTCCCTGCGGACCGGGATGGTGAGCGTGAACTCGGACTTCTGCCCGGGCTTGAGCACCGAGGCCACCGGCTGGAACCGGCCCATCGTGTCGTAGACGTTGTTATCGGCGACCAGGTCACTGCGCAACTGCGACGAGGCGGCGATCGCCGGGGCGCGCTGCACCCGCACCTCCAGGTCACTGACATCGCGGTCACCGAAGTTGGTGATGGTGCCGCGCACCGTCACATCGTTCGGAGAGTCGGCGGTCACCTGCGGGGTGATCTCGGCGATCGCGATCCGGACGAATTGCGCGTCGGGCATGCCTGCCCGGCTCGGGGCGGCGAGGCCGCTCATCGCGACCAGCAGCGTCAGCACGCACAGGAGGCGGGCCGACCGGATCACGTCTGTCCGCTCCCGCCTCCGCTGCCGCGCCGGCCCCGGGACCGTCGACCGCCGCGGCGCCGGCGGGGCTTCGGGGGATCGTTGCGGACGGCGTTGCGCTCGGCGGCCGCGCGCTCGTACGCGGAGGGCTCGCTGCGCGGCGCGGCGGCGACGCGGGCCGCCAGCTCGTCCGGGTCGGCGGTGAGATCGCTGATCACGGTGCGCGCGGCGGCGACCAGCTTGCGCTCGTCGGAGTAGGTCAGGCGCGAACTCAGCTCGGCGAGCGGAACCCAGGCCACCTCGGACACCTCGTAGTCCTCGGCCGAGAGATCGCCGCTCTCCCAGGACAGGAGGAAGTGATGCACGGTCTTGTGCACGCGACGGCCCTCGACCGCGAACCAGTAGTCGATCTTGCCGATCGGCGCGAGTACGGAGCCGGTGAGTCCGGTCTCCTCGGCGATCTCCCGGATGGCGGTCACCTCGGCGGTCTCGCCCACCTCGATGTGCCCCTTGGGCAGCGACCACAGCGTGCGCCCGCGGCGGTCGACGCGGCCGATCAGTGCGGCCCGCAGGTCGTCGCCCGTTCCGTCCAGCCCGGCCACGACCAGACCGCCCGCAGAGGTCTCGCGGACCGTGCGAACGCGCTGGTCGGGACGGGTGCGATTGCGTTGCCCGGCGGTCCGCTTCTGTTTCGGGGAGCTATCGGTGCGCCCGGAACGCGGTTTCTGCTCGGGGTCCGACGGTGCCGCAGGTGCCTGCGTGTCGGGGGCCTGATCGGTGACCGCGGACAGTTGCGCGCGGGAGCGCCCGCGGCCGCCGCGGCGACGCCGGCGCCGCGGCCGGGGGGCCCCGCCGCCTGCAGAGTCGCCGGCGGCACCCGGGCGCTGCGGGCGTCCCGGGGTGTCGGCGGATTCTGCGGAGGTCACCCCCCGATGCTACTGGCCGGTTGACGTCGCGAACGCCACGCCGCTGTTTTGGCCGGACGGTGTTCGCCTCGGCGGGCGCTTTCGGCGGGGTGCTCGCAGCGCCGTAGACTGGGGGGTCGTGACCGATTCGACTTCCGACGCGCGCGCCGAGCGCCGGACCAGGCTGCTCGCGGCCGCGCACATCTCCCTGCGTGAACTCTCCGATGTGTTGGTGCCGCTGGGAACCCGGTTCGCCGACGCGGGTCATGAGCTGTACCTGGTGGGCGGGTCGGTGCGGGACGCGCTGCTCGGCCGTCTCACCAGCGATCTGGATTTCACCACCGACGCCCGCCCGGAGCAGGTGCAGGCGTTGCTACGCGGCTGGGCGGACGCGATGTGGGACACCGGTATCGAATTCGGCACCGTGAGCGCCGCCTTCCACGATCAGCAGATCGAGATCACCACCTACCGGGCCGAGGCCTACGACCGCGTCACCCGGAACCCCGTCGTGAAGTTCGGTGAGAACCTGCGCGACGATCTGGTGCGCCGCGACTTCACCATCAATGCGATGGCGGTGCGGATCGGCCGCGACGGCGCCGAGGACTTCCAGGATCCGCTGAACGGCCTCGACGCGCTGCTCGCCGGCGTGATCGACACGCCCGCGACGCCCGAGGAGTCCTTCTCCGACGATCCACTGCGCATGCTCCGCGCCGCCCGCTTCGTCTCCCAGCTCGGCTTCGCCGTCGCTGCGCGGGTGCAGCGCGCGATGACCGACATGGCGCCCGAGATCGACCGGATCACCGCCGAGCGGGTGCGGGCCGAGCTGGACAAGCTCATCCTGGGCGAGCATCCCGTCGACGGGATCGTGCTGCTGGTCGACACCGGGCTCGCCGAGCGGGTGATTCCCGAGATCCCCGGCATGAAGCTCGCGATCGACGAGCACCATCAGCACAAGGACGTCTTCTGGCACTCGATGACGGTGCTGCAGCAGGCCATCGACCTCGAGGAGTCCGACCCCGACCTGATCCTGCGGTGGGCGGCGCTGCTGCACGACATCGGCAAACCGGCCACCCGCCGGCACGAGCCGAACGGCGGCGTCTCCTTCCATCACCACGAGGTGGTGGGCGCGAAGATGGTGCGCAAGCGGATGCGGGCCCTGGCGTACCCGAAGTCGGTGATCGAGGACGTCGCGCAGCTGGTCTTCCTGCATCTCCGATTCCACGGCTACGGCGACGGACAGTGGACCGATTCGGCGGTGCGCCGGTACGCCACTGACGCGGGGCCGCTCCTGCCCCGGTTGCACAAACTGGTGCGGGCGGACTGCACCACCCGGAACAAGCGCCGCGCCGCGCGCCTGCAGGCAACCTATGACGGCTTGGAGGAGCGGATCGCGAAGATCGCCGCGCAGGAGGACCTGGCGCGGGTGCGGCCCGACCTGGACGGCAACGCGATCATGGAGTTGCTGGGCCTTCCGCCCGGGCCGCAGGTGGGCGCCGCGTGGAAGTATCTCAAGGAGTTGCGCCTGGACCGGGGGCCGATGGACCGCGACGAGGCCGAGGCCGAACTCGCGAAATGGTGGGCCGCGCAGCAGGGCTCGTAATTAGCGCTTCTCGACGTACGGGGCGCGCTCGCCCGGGATCGGGAAGATCCGTTTGCGCAGGTCGTAGGTGAGGTTGCCGAGCGCGGGCCAGCCGCGGGGCTCGGGGTTGTCGAGGTTCGCCCGCAGTACGGTGCCGTCGGCGGTTCGCACGGTGGCATTCACGGCCGAACCGTCGAAGATCTTCGACGTGGTGTCCACGGCGGGTCGGTTGCGCAGCACGCCCTCGGCGATGGCACGAAGATCGGCGACGTCGGTGCGGCTTCCGCGGAGCTGTACCAGACCGCTGGGCGAGTCCCCGTTGGTGATGATCCGGCCGTCGGCGTAGACCTTCACGCGCTGCGGCGGCGTGGGCACCAGGAACACCGTGTTCGTCACGTCCACGATCACGGTGTCATCCGGCTGCGGGGCTGCCGCTGCGGTGCCGCCGCCCGCGATGATGGCGCTGAGCAGCGCGAGTACCGTCGCGGCTGCGCCGCCGATCCGAATCGTCCGCTTCATGCCCGCCACAGTACGCCGGTCATGCGGGAAGCGACATGCCGTCTTCGGTGTGGCGTACATCGACTGCGCCGTCGGCGGTGCCGTCTCCGTCGGTATCGAACAGCAGCACGTCCGGGGTGCCGTCCCCGTCCTCGTCGACCACCGCCTGCCGCGGCGCCTGTCCGGGTTCGGCGGGCACCGGCGTGACCGGCTGCACCGGCCCGTCCGGGTCGTGCGCCGGGGTCTGCGGCGGTGCGGGTGCCGGAGCGGCCGGGGTGGCCGCCTCCGGGGCCGCGCAGCGCGACGGTGCGCTCGCTTCCCGCTGCGCCCACAGCCCGCTGCCGTCGTCTCGGAACCGGCTCTCCGCCGTCCCGTCGTCGTCGAGGTCGAGGGCGGCGATATCGGCGCGACCGTCCGCGTCGAGGTCCAGCAGGGTGTCGTCCGCGCGGGCATCACCGTCGAAGTCGAGCAGCACGGCACCGTCGAGAGCGGGCGAGCGCCAGGTGCTCACCTGGCCGTCGCCGAGGCCGAACCAGTATTCGATCGCGCCGTCGTCTCCCACATCAATTGGACGCGCCGGCCGGGACCTCGGTTCCCGTCCGCCGGTACAGGGCCAGCACCACCACCACGGCCACCGCGTAGAGCACGGCCCCGAAGAGGGCGAGCGGTCGGCTGGCACCGTCGTACGGGACCACAGCGGCGGCGAAGGCGACGGCGGCCACGAAGGTCACATTGAACAGTGCGTCCTGAAAGGCGAAGACCTGGCCGCGGCGCTCGTCGGGCACGTCCATCTGCATGGCTGCGTCGGCGGAGAGCTTCACCACCTGCCCCGCCAGGCCGAGTACCGCAGCCGCGCACACCAGCACGGCGAAGTTGAGCGTGAGCACCGTCAGTTGGGTGAGGCAGGCGATCGCCAGGGCTCCCACCACCGTGATGCGCCGGCCCGCCTTGGCGACCGCGAACGGGATGATCACCGCGGCGGCGAACATACCGAGGGCGGTGGCACCGGCCACGGCGCCGAAGCCGGCCAGGCCCAGGGTGCCGTCGGTGAAGTGGTGCCGGGTCAGCAGGAGCAGCATCATCGTGTTGAACCCGAAGACGGTGCGGTGCGCGCCCATTCCGGTCAGGGCCGCAGTGACCGACGGTGCGCGCCAGGCCGCGACCGCGCCGTGCGCGAGGCCGGTGACGAGGTCGTGGAACGCGGAGGTCCGCTCGGCGGGCAGCGCGGGGTCGTGGTCGGGCCCCAGTACGCCGGCCGGGAAGCGGGAGGCGAGCGCCGCGCCGGCCACGGCGATCAGGGCTGCGCAGCCGAGTACGGCGGCACTGCCCTCATCGTCGGGGCCGAAGATCGCGCGCAGTCCTACGGCGGTCGAGGCGCCCAGTGCGGTGGCGCCCGCGCCGAGGGTGGTGGTCACCGAGTTCATCGCGACCAGCTGGTCGCGGTCGACGACGTGCGGTAGCGATGCGGACAGGCCGGAGGCCACGAAGCGTCCGGCGCCGCCGACGATGAGCGCGACGATGAAGATCGGCGTCTCCCCGGCGCCCGATGCGAGGATCGCCGCGCACACCACGATGAGCGCGGCGCGGATCAGATTCGCGACGATGAAAACCCGGCGCCGGTCCCACCGGTCGAGCAACGCGCCGGCGAACGGCCCGACGGCGGAGTACGGCAGGAGCAGTACGGCGAGCCCGGCCGCGATCGCCGCGGGCGACGCTCCGCGCTGCGGGTTGAAGACGATCGCGCTGCCCAGGGCCGCCTGGAACAGGCCTTCGGCGTACTGGCTCAGCAACCGGACGCCGAGCAGCCGCAGCAGATCGGGGAGGTCGCGGAAGGTGCGCCACGCCGCCTGCTGGGGCTGCGGGTCCGACCCCGGACCGCTCACTGTCACCGCTTAACGATAGCGACGGACTGCCCTGTCGCGGCGTGTGACCCCGAAGTCCGTGGTGCGTGCCATGATGGGGACGTGGGTCCCGATCGCTCCAACGAATCCGCTCCGCGGGACGCGTCCTCGGGTGAGAACGCGGGCTCGGGTTTCGAGGTGTCCGCGGGCACCCTGCTGGTGTCCTCCCCCGAGCTCTACGAGCCCACGTTCCGGCGCACCGTCGTGTACCTGATCGAGCACAATGAGTCGGGCAGCCTGGGCGTGGTACTCAATCGCCCGAGTGAGTCGGCGGTGCACGGTGTGCTGCCGCAGTGGCATGAGCTGGCGGCGAAGCCGAAGGCCGTGTTCGTGGGTGGTCCGGTGAATCAGTCCGCGGCGCTGTGCCTGGGCGTGGTGAAGGCCGGGCAGGACGTGAACGGTATCCGCGGGCTACAGCCGGTGGCCGGCCGCGTGGTCCTGGTCGACCTGGATTCCGATGTCGAGATGATGGACGAATTGCTCGACGGGGTGCGGGTGTTCGCCGGGTACAGCGGCTGGGGCATGGGCCAGCTCGACGACGAGCTGGAGCGCGACGACTGGATCCCGTGCGGATCGTTGCACACGGATGTGCTGGCGCCGCCGCGGGTCGACCTGTGGGGCAAGGTGTTACGCCGCCAAGGTTTCCCCACCTCACTGCTCGCCACGCACCCGGTCGATGTCTCGGTGAACTGATCCGGCGCGAAGGGGCCTGCCGGCGTCACGGGGAGAGCGGGTTCTGAGAATCGATGATCCGCCAAAGCGCGGTTCGGCAGGTTTCGAGCACGTCCGGGCCGAGCAGGGCCCGCCACTCGTCCTCCATCTCGTCGGCCAAGGAGACCAAGGCATCGACGAGGTCGCGGCCCTCGTCGGTGAAGTCGAGGATGCGAGCACGTCGGTCCCGTGGGTCGACGGTGCGGGTGAGGTAGTTCCATGCGACGAGCTCGTCGATGACGGGCCCGACGGTCTGTTTCGTGGCGGCGAGGCGTGCCGCGATGTGGACGGCGCGCAGCGGTCCGTCCATGAGCATGGAAAAGATGCGCAGATGAGCGAGCCGGAGGCGATTGTCGCGCGAGCGGGCGAGAGCGAGATGCCGTTCCGCCACCATCGTGCCCACACGGCGCGCGAGACCCCCGACGGTTGTGAACGGCGCCCTGGACACGTTAGTCAGTGTAACCGTACTATCGCACTCGAAAGACTACCCCCGTAGTCGGTCCATCAGGTGGCACCTACCAGGAGATGGTGATGACTTCGGTGAGAGATCCAGCGCGTATGAACGGGCGGATCAGGGTGATGTTGGTGAGCCTGCTGGTGGTTGCGGCGGGTGCGCAGCTGGTGCGCTTCGTGGCGCTCTGTCCGCAGGGGTTCAGCGGTATCCGCGCCAGCCATCTGGGCGCTGCGCTCGCCTATGTCGTGCTGGCGGTGACGATCGCCGCCGGCGAGCGCTGGGGATACCTCGCCGCCGCGGGGTATCCGCCGATCGGTGAGTTGCTCGGCGATCACTGGGGGATGTCTCTGCGGGATTCCCCGTTCCTCATCGCGGGGATCGTGGTCGATCTCCTCATCGTGCTGACCGCGCTCTTCCTGTGGCGGACGACGACCGCGGCGCGGCGACGGTGAGCGGAGCCGGACGCGGTCAGGCGTCGGCGGGATCCGGGGTCAGCTTGCGGCCGTACCGTGCCGCGAGCCAGGCGCACATCATCAGCTGGATCTGATGGAAGATCATCAGCGGTAGCACGATCAGGCCCACGGGCTGTCCGGCGAACAGGACGGCGGCCATCGGGAGACCGGTGGCCATCGACTTCTTGGTGCCGCAGAACTGGATCGCGATCATGTCGCCGCGATCGAAGCCCAGCTTCTCCGCGGTGAAGCGGGTGAGCCACAGCAGAAGCAGCACCAGTAATACCGACAGCACGATGAGCTGCAGGACGCCGACCCACGACACCTGGCTCCAGATGTGCTCGCGCATACCGGCGGAGAACGCCGCGTACACCACCAGCACGATCGAGCCGCGGTCCACGTACTTCAGGGCCGCCGCGTGATCCTTGACGAAATCCGCCACCCAGCGTCGCGAGAGCTGACCGAGGATGAACGGCAGCAGAAGTTGCAGGCACAGGTCGATGATCGAACTGCTGCGGAACTGCACCTCACCGGTGGTGGCCATGAGCCCCAGCACCAACAACGGTGTGATGAAGATGCCCAGCAGGTTCGACAGCGAGGCGCTCACGATGGCGCCGGGTACGTTCCCGCCCGCGATCGAGGTGAAGGCGATCGACGACTGCACCGTCGAAGGCAGCAGCGTCAGGAACAGCACGCCCGCGTACAGGCTGGGGGTGAGCAGGGCGGGTGGCAGGAACTTCAGCAGCACCCCGAGGATCGGGAAGACCACGAAGGTGAAGCCGAGGATCACGGCGTGCAGCCGCCAGTGCTTGAGCCCGGCGAGCGCCTCCTGCGGGTGGATCCGCGCACCGTAGAGGAAGAACAGCACGGCGATGGCAACGGTGACCGCACCGTCGACCACCGGTACGGCCTCGCCCTGCGCGGGGAAGACGGCGGCCACCGCGACGGCGGCGAAGATCGCGAGGATGAAGCCGTCGATCGACAGCTTGTTCAGCAGCGCACGCATTTAGGCGGGGTGCGGCTCGTGGTCGCACATGCCCTTGAGGGCGCAGGCACCGCAGCCGCCGGTCACGCCGCAGTCCTTGGCGGGATCCGCGTCGTTCGACGGTGCCTCGTCGGCGCTGCAGCAGGTGGCGTCCGGCATCTGCAGCCTGGCCTGGATCGACGCGGCGCGCGAGCCCTGCAGCGCGCCGAACCCGGCCAGGAACAGGCCCGCGAGCACGGCGACGCCCACGGCGACGTAGGACCAGGGTGCGCTCATCGCGAGCCCGACCAGCGCACCGCCGCCGAAGATGACGCCGGCGGCCAGGACGCTCGGTCCGGCCACGCGATTCGCGGTGCGCCAGAGCAAGGGGTCGGAGAGCGTCTGCTCCGTGCGGACCCCGACGAATCCGTTCTCGGGGAGGCGGCCCGCGAGTCCGGCCGCGCCGACCGCGAGTGCGGCGAGAGCGGCCACTGCCAGGATCACAACCAAGACGAGCACCCGTCCAGTGTAGATTCGCCGCGAATTTCGTCCCATCAGGGGCAACATTTAGGCTGGTGGGGTGACCCAGAACGTGGAACAGACTGCCTCCGCCGTGCCCGCTCATCGCTACACGGCGGAGCTCGCGGGCGCGATCGAGCAGCGGTGGCGCGACACCTGGCGCGACGGTGGCGTCTTCAACGCGCCGAACCCCGTCGGTCCGCTCCAGGCGGCCGACGGTGCGCTGCCCGCGGACAAGCTGTTCCTCCTCGATATGTTCCCGTACCCGTCGGGTGCAGGCCTGCACGTCGGGCACCCGTTGGGTTTCATCGCCACGGACGTCTTCGGCCGGTACCACCGGATGAACGGCGCCAACGTGCTGCACACGATGGGCTTCGACGCGTTCGGCCTGCCCGCCGAGCAGTACGCCGTCCAGACCGGGACGCATCCGCGAGTCACCACCGAGAAGAACGTGGCGCGCTACCTGGAACAGATCGCCACGCTGGGCCTGGCGCACGACGAGCGGCGGCGCGTCTCCACCACGGACCCGGAGTTCTACCACTGGACGCAGTGGATCTTCCTGCAGATCTACAACGCCTGGTACGACTCCGCTCAGGACCGTGCGCGGCCGATCGCCGAACTGGAGGCCGAATTCGCCTCGGGTGCACGCACTCTGGACGATGGCCGCGAGTGGTCGAGCCTGACGCCGGCCGAGCGCGGTGCGGTTCTCGACGATCATCGACTGGTGTACGAGAGCAATTCGCTGGTCAACTGGTGCCCGGGCCTGGGCACGGTGCTGGCCAACGAGGAGGTCACCGCCGAGGGACGGAGTGAGCGGGGCAATTTCCCGGTGTACCGCAAGCAGCTGCGGCAGTGGATGATGCGGATCACCGCCTACTCGGATCGCCTCATCGACGATCTGGATGTGCTGGATTGGCCGGAGAAGGTCAAGTCCATGCAGCGCAACTGGATCGGCCGTAGCCGTGGTGCGCGGGTGCGCTTCTCCCCCGCTGCCGGTGCCGAGCCGATCGAGGTGTTCACCACCCGCCAGGACACCCTGTTCGGTGCCACCTACCTGGTGCTCTCCCCCGAGCACCCGCTGGTCGACTCCCTGGTCGCCGACGGCTGGCCCGCGGGCACCGACGACCGCTGGACCGGCGGCGCCGCGACCCCGGCCGAGGCCGTCGCGGCGTACCGGGCGTCGATCGCCGCCAAGTCGGATCTGGAGCGTCAGGAGAACAAGGAGAAGACGGGCGTCTTCCTCGGCACCACCGCGACGAATCCGGTGAACGGCGCGCAGGTTCCGGTGTTCATCGGCGACTACGTGCTCATGGGGTACGGCACCGGCGCGATCATGGCCGTGCCCGCGCACGACATCCGCGACCACGAGTTCGCGACCACGTTCGGCCTGCCGATCATCGAAGTGGTCGGCAGCGAAGCCGGGGTGCAGGACGAGGCTTACACCGGTGATGGTCCCGCGGTGAACTCCGCGTCCGCCGAGTTGGACATCAACGGGCTGACGGTGGCCGATGCCAAGGCCGCCGTGACCGCCTACCTCGAGCGCACCGGGACCGGTGCGGGCACCGTGCAGTACAAGCTGCGGGACTGGCTGTTCGCACGGCAGCGATACTGGGGCGAGCCCTTCCCCATCGTGTTCGACGCCGACGGTGCGCCGCACGCCCTGCCGGAATCGGAACTGGCCGTGCTTCTCCCGGAGGTGAAGGACTACGCCCCGGTGGCCTTCGATCCGGAGGACTCGGATTCGCAGCCCTCTCCCCCGCTGGCCAAGGCCACTGACTGGTTGCATGTGGAGCTGGACCTCGGTGATGGTCTCCAGGACTACACCCGCGATGCGAATGTGATGCCGCAGTGGGCCGGCAGCTCGTGGTACCAGCTGCGGTACATCGATCCGACCAACTCGGAAGCGTTCTGCGCCAAGGAGAACGAGGCGTACTGGATGGGCCCGCGGCCGGAGGTGAACGGTGCGAATGACCCCGGTGGTGTCGATCTGTACGTCGGCGGAGTGGAGCACGCGGTGCTGCACCTGCTGTACGCGCGCTTCTGGCACAAGGTGCTCTTCGATCTGGGGTACGTCTCCTCGAAGGAGCCGTACCGGAAGCTGTTCAATCAGGGCATGATCCAGGCCTTCGCCTACACCGACTCGCGGGGCGTGTACGTGCCTGCCGAGGATGTCGTCGAGCGCGACGGCAAGTATTTCCTGGGCGAGCAGGAGGTCAACCGCGAGTACGGCAAGATGGGCAAGTCGCTGAAGAACTCCGTGGCCCCGGACGATATCGCCCGCGACTACGGTGCCGACACCTTGCGCGTGTACGAGATGTCGATGGGCCCGCTGGATCAGGACCGGGCCTGGGCCACCAAGGATGTGGTGGGTTCGCAGCGCTTCCTCCAGCGCGCGTGGCGCACGGTGGTCGACGAGGAGACCGGCGCCGTCCGCGTTACCGGCGAGACGCCGTCGGACGAGACGATGCGGGTGTTGCACAAGACCATCGCGGGGGTCCGGGAGGACTACGCCGAGATGCGCGACAATACCGCGATCGCCAAGTTGATCGAGCTGACCAATCACCTCACGAAGGCCTACCCCGGCGGTGCTCCCCGGGCCGCGGCCGAGGCGCTGACCTTGATGCTGGCACCGGTGGCTCCGCATATCGCCGAGGAGTTGTGGAACCGTTTGGGCCACACCGAGTCGCTGGCGCACGGACCCTTCCCGCAGTACGACGCGCAGTGGCTGGTGGAGGACACCATCGAGATCCCGGTCCAGGTCAAGGGCAAGGTCCGTGCCCGCATCACCGTGGGTGCCGATGCCTCGGATGAGGCCCTCGAAGCCGCTGCTCTCGCCGAGCCCAAGGTCGCCGAGCTGCTCGAGGGGGCCCCGCGGAAGGTGATCGTGGTGTCCGGCAAGCTGGTCAACGTCGTCCCGTAGCGCTGCGGAGGCCGGGTGCGGACGCCTAATCTGTACCGGGGAAGCCCCCGCTCTCGATGAGCTGGTCGGACCCGGGCGGGATCGGCTGGCGCGCAACCTCGGAGTTTTCTGATGCGATTGATCGACGATGCCGAGCGACGCGCTCGGATGGCCCGGAGGCAGGCGCTCGCCGCCCCGTATCGCGTTGACTCCGTGCTCGACGCCGTGCGCGCCGTCGCGGTCCTGCACGCCACCGAGCCAGCAACTCCCTACCTCTCCGTGTTGGCGCGGATGAACGGCTTCACCCGTGAGTTGTACGAGCGAGAACTCTACGAGGAGCGCTCGCTGGTGAAGCAATTGGCGATGCGGCGCACCATGTTCGTGTTTGCGCGGCCGCTGTATCCGGCGGCGCTGAGCGGACCGTCGGAGCGGGTGGCTCGCACCGAGCACGCCAAGGTGGTCAAGGATGCCGAGGCCGGGGGAATCGCGGACGACTGTGCCGCATGGCTCATCGATGCTCGCACCGCGGTCCTGAACGCCCTCGCAGGCGGTAGGGAACTCGGCGCCAAGGAGCTGCGGGAGACGGTGCCCGAACTCGTCGGGCAGGTGACGCTGTTCGAAGGTAAGAAGTACGGCGGCGACCAGCATCTCGCGCCTCGTGTGCTCACCTGGATGGGTGCGGCCGGAGACCTCGTCCGCGCCCGCAACGCCAGCCACTGGCGGGTGAATCGGAACCTGTGGGCCCGCGCCGACGAGTGGCTCGGCGCTACCCCCGAGCGCCTGGAACCCGCTGCCGCGTACGCCGCGCTGGTATCGGAGTACCTGCGCGTCTTCGGCCCGGCAACCGAGGCCGACGTGGTGTGGTGGTTCGGTGCCACCAAGACCGCCATTCGGGCCGCGCTGTCCGCCGTCGGCGCCGTCGAGGTGGCTCTCGAACGCGACCGCACCGGCTGGGTTCTCCCCGACGATGTGGAACCCGCCGAGCCGGTGGGGGATTGGGCCGCACTACTGCCTGCGCTGGATCCGACCCCGATGGGATGGAAGGAACGCGCCTTCTACCTCGAACCGGGCTTCGCGGCCTCGATTTACGACACCGCCGGGAACTGCGGTGCGACTGCGTGGTGGAACGGACGGATCGTGGGCGCCTATCTCCAAGACGATGCCGGTGCCGTCCGGTTCGTCTTCGGCGACGACCCGGGGCCGGCGGCACGCTCCGCTCTCCGGAGGGAGGCCGACCGGCTGGAGGAGTGGATGGACGGTGAGCGGGTGTCCTCGATGTACAAGGCGCCACTGATCGCTTCGACAGCGCGCTCCGAGGCCGACTAGTCGTGAGCGCGACGAACGGGTTGTGAGAAGGAATTATGAACATTCCTCGGATCTCTTGCAGTGCCATAGACGCGTGGCTACTTTCATTGAGTCACTAGGGCCGGGCTGGTAAAAGCCAGCTCGCACATCGTGTTTCGCTGCACACGGGTCGAGTTGCGGCGATGTCGAGCTGCCCCCGTGAAGTGAGCAGTTGTAACCCGATACCGATACATCCCATGTCGATGCGCCGTCCGTTCCGGTCGGGCGCGGCGTGGCGACCCCTGACGTTCGAGGAGATTCCCCGTGACACTCCGATATTCGCGCACCCTCCGGGTTTGTATCACCGGCCTGGCGGTGGCCCTCGGGGCCGCGTCGCTGACGGCGTGCAATGCCAACAGCTCGCAGAAGAGCGGTGACGCGGGCGGTGGCAACACCATCGCACTGCTGCTCCCGGAGTCGAAGACCACGCGCTACGAGGCTTTCGACAAGCCGCTCTTCGAGAAGAAGGTTGCCGAGCTGTGCAGCAGCTGCAAGGTCAGCTATTACAACGCCGACCAGGACGAGGCCAAGCAGTCGCAGCAGGTCGAGACCGCGATCACCGCGGGCGCGAAGGCGATTGTGCTGGGCCCCGTCAACGGCGACGGCGCGGGCGGCATGGTCGCTTCGGCGAAGAACGCCAAGATCCCGGTGATCGCCTACGACCGATTCATCGCCGGTGCCGACTACTACCTGTCCTTCGACAACGAGCAGGTGGGCCGGATTCAAGGCAAGTCACTCGTCGATGCCCTCGGCGGCCGGGGCAACATCCTCATGCTCAACGGTGCACCGTCGGATCCCAATGCCGCGCAATTCAAAGCGGGTGCACGCAGTGTGATCGGGCAGAGCGGGATCAGGGTGATCGGCGAGTACGACAACCCGGACTGGAGCCCGGACAAGGCGCAGCAGTTCGTCACCGATCAGCTCAGCAGGAACAAGCCATCGGATATCCAGGGCGTGTACGCCGCGAACGACGGGCAGGCGGGCGGTGTGGTCGCGGCACTCACCGGTGCCGGCGTGAGCGCCGACGCGCTGCCGCCGATCACGGGTCAGGACGCCGAATTGGCCGCGGTGCAGCGGATCGTCGCCGGCCGCCAGTCCATGACGGTGTACAAGCCCATCGCCATCGAGGCGAACACCGCGGCGGAGGTGGCTGTCGCATTGGCGACCGGTAAGGACGTGCCGACCACGACTGCCTCGGGGATCCAGCGGTCCACGTTCAAGGACGTATCCTCGTACATTTTCACCCCGATCGCGGTGACCAAGGCCAATGTCGCGAGCACCGTCGTGGCGGACAAGTTCTACACCGCCGACCAGATCTGCACGCCTGAGTACAAGGACGCGTGCGCGAAGGCGGGCATCAACTGATGACCGAGTCCGGGCAACCGGACGTGACGAGGACGGCGGCCTCCGACGGTGCCGTCCTCGCCCTGTCCGGCATTACCAAGCGCTTCGGCGCCGTGCAGGTACTGACCGACGTCTCGATCGAGGTGCACGCCGGGGAGGTGGTGGCGCTGGTCGGCGACAACGGCGCCGGCAAATCGACCTTGGTCAAGGTGATCTCGGGTGTCTACCAGCCCGACGAGGGCACCATCGCCATCGATGAGAAGCCGGTCACGATTCCCGGCCCGTCGGCGGCGCAGTCGCTCGGAATCGCCACCGTCTTCCAGGATCTCGCGCTGTGCGACAACCTCGACGTGGTGGCGAACCTGTTCCTCGGCAACGAACGGAACCGAGGCGGTGTGATCGACGAGGTGAGCATGGAGACTGACGCGTGGCGGCTGCTGCGCAGTCTCTCCGCGAAGATCCCGTCGGTGCGGATACCCGTGGCATCGCTGTCCGGTGGCCAGCGCCAGACCGTGGCCATCGCGCGCAGCCTCGTCGGCGATCCGAAGGTGGTGCTGCTCGACGAGCCCACCGCCGCCCTCGGTGTGGCACAAACCGCCGAGGTGCTCAATCTGGTCGAACGCCTGCGGGACAACGGCCTCGGCGTGGTGATGATCAGCCACAACATGGCCGACGTCCAGGCTGTGGCCGACCGCATCTACGTGCTGCGGCTCGGGCGCAACGCCGCGGAGTTCACCGTCGAGGAGGCGACGACGGAGCAACTCGTCGCCGCGATCACAGGGGCGTCCGACAACGTGGTCGCCGCCCGCGCTCAGCGCGGCACCCAGCGACCGGAGGCGAATGATGGCTGACACGACGACGACCGGAGTCGCGGCGGACCTGATGGACGAGCGACTGATCGCCGCATCCGGCGTGCGCGGATATCTCACGGCGCAACTGGCGCGTATCCGGTCCGGCGACCTCGGTAGCCTGCCGGTGATCATCGGCCTGATCGTGATCGCGACCGTCTTCTACATCGCGGAGCCGAGCTTCCTCTCCTCCCGCAACATCGTCTCGATCACCCAGTTCGCCGCGCCCGTCGGCATCATCTCGCTCGGAATCGTGCTGGTGCTCTTGCTCGGTGAGATCGATCTCTCGGTGGGCTCGGTGAGCGGTGTGTCCGCCGCGATCATGGCGGTGCTGCTGGTCAACGACGGCTTCCCCGAAGTCGTCGCAGTGCTCGCGGCTCTCGGCAGCGGCCTGCTGATCGGGCTGCTCTACGGCACCTTGTTCACCCGGGTCGGCATACCGTCGTTCGTGTTCTCGCTCGCCGGACTGCTGGGTTTTCAGGGTCTGCTGCTGTGGGTACTGGGTTCGACCGGCACCATCAACCTTCCGCAGAGCTCGCTCGTGATGCGCTTCGCCCGCAATGAGTTCGTCACCGGCGCAGCCTCGTATGTGCTCGTCGCGATCACCGTGGCAGTGTTTCTCGCGAGCCGGCTGTGGGTGGTACGTACCCGCCGCGCTGCCGATCTGAGCACGACTCCGCTCCCGCTGATCGCGGCGCAGACGGTGGCGCTCGGTGCCGTGCTCGGTTACCTCACCTACTACGTGAACATCGACCGTGGCTTTTCGTACCTGTGGATCTTCTTCGTGCTGCTGGTGATAGTGATGGACTTCGCGCTGCGGCGCACCACGTGGGGCAGGCACGTTTACGCCGTGGGCGGCAACGTGGAGGCCGCCCGCCGATCCGGGATCCGAGTGAACGCCGTCTACATGTCGGTGTTCGCGCTCACCTCCACCTTCGCCGCACTGGGCGGTCTCATGGCGGCGGGACTACTGACCAGCGTCTCTCAGTCCACGGGAACCACCGATACCAACCTCACCGCCATCGCCGCGGCGGTGATCGGTGGAACCTCGCTGTTCGGCGGGCGCGGTTCCGCGTACTCCGCGCTACTGGGAATTCTGGTGCTGCAATCGATCTCGAACGGTCTGAATCTGCTGGGCGTGGGGTCATCGGTGCGGTTCATGGTGACCGGTGGCGTGCTCCTACTGGCGGTCGCGATCGACTCGATGAGCCGCAGAGCGCGCGCGTCCGCGGGCCGAGCCTGACCGCATCCGCAGGAGCGCACAACCGCACCCGATGCCGCGGCGGGCCTCACCCGTCGGTGCGGTTGCGCTCCGGAGCGAGTTCGCGGGTCGCGGCTGCCGCCGCGGTGATCGCGGGCCAGTCGGCGGTCGCGGTCGCGCCCCGTGTCACGAGCCAGGAACCGCCCACACAGCCCACGTTCGGGAGGGCGAGATACTGCGGTGCGGTGCTGGCGGTGATCCCACCGGTCGGGCAGAAGCGGGCAGTGGGCACGGGCCCGGCGATCGATGTGAGCAGCGCCGTTCCCCCGATGGCGGCCGCGGGGAACAGCTTCAGTTCGGTGTAGCCCGCTTCCAGAGCCGCCAGTACCTCCGATACGGTCGCGACACCGGGCAGGTGGGGGAGCCCCGTGTCGGCCATGGCCGCCAGGAGGGAGGGAGTGCTTCCGGGCGAGACGAGGAATTGCGCGCCTGCCGCGCGGGCCTGAGCGGCCTGCTCGGGCCGCACGATCGTTCCCGCGCCGATGCGGATCTCCGGGACCTCGCCGGCGATGCGCTCGATCGCCGCCAGTGCCACTGGCGTCCGGAGTGTCAGTTCGATGAGGGGCACACCGCCGGCGACGAGCGCGCGAGCGATCGGTACCGCGTGATCGATGTCGTCGATGGCGACTACGGGGATCACGGGTGCGTGATCGAGCAGAGACGGTGTCATTGCGAAATCTCCTGTGTTTCGTGCGTAGCGGGGAAGATGCTGGCGCCCTCGTCGGCGGGCCCGACCGCGGCCCGGAAGGTCGCGAACAGTTCGCGTCCGGTCCCGGCCATCTCCTGTGCGGTGCGAGGGCGGCCGGAAGGCTCGCGGCTCGCGAGCTCCTCGTCGGACACGTGCACCATCAGGTGTCCCGACTGCGTGTCGACGGTGATGAGATCGCCGTTGCGCACCTTGGTCAGCGGACCACCGGAGGCGGCTTCCGGGGTCACGTGGATCGCGGCGGGAACCTTGCCGGAAGCGCCCGACATCCTGCCGTCGGTCACGAGCGCGACGCGGTGGCCGCGGTCCTGGAGTACGCCCAGGGTCGGAGTGAGCTTGTGCAGTTCGGGCATTCCGTTGGCACGAGGACCCTGGTAGCGGACCACGGCCACCAGATCGCCCGATACATCACCGGCGGCGAATGCGGACAGGAAGTCGGCCTGGTCGTCGAACACCATTGCCGGCGCGGTGATCACGCGGTGTTCGGGTTTGACGGCGGATGTCTTGACGACGGCGGAACCGAGGTTTCCGTCCAGCGTCTTGAGGCCACCGTCGGCGGCGAAAGGGGCCTGTGCGCTGCGGAGAACGGAGGTGTCCAGGCTCTCGTGCGGACCGTCGCGCCAGTCGATGAGACCCTCCGGGGCGAGACTGGGTTCTCGTGTATACCTGCGCAATCCGGGTCCTACGACGGTGCGAACGGCGTCGTGCAATAGCCCGGCTTCCAACATGGTGGAGATGGTGAAACTCAGTCCACCGGCGGCGTGGAAGTGGTTGACGTCGGCGCTGCCGTTGGGATAGATGCGTGCCAACAAGGGCACCACCGAGGACAGGTCCGAGATGTCACTCCACGTGAGGATGATTCCGGCCGCCCGCGCGATGGCCACCAGGTGCATGGTGTGGTTGCTCGATCCGCCGGTGGCGAGGAGCGCGGCGGTCCCGTTGACGATGGCCTTCTCGTTGACGATCTCCCCGATGGGCGTGTAATCGTCGCCCAGGGCCGTCAGATTCGTCACTCGCCGACCCGCCTCGGCGGTGAGGGCGGTGCGCAACGGATTGTCGGGATTGACGAAGCTCGACCCCGGCAGATGCAGACCCATCACCTCCATGAGCAGCTGATTGGAGTTCGCGGTACCGAAGAAGGTGCAGGTGCCGTTGCCGTGATACGAGGCGGCTTCGGCGTCGAGTAGTTCGCTCCGGCTCACCTTGTTCTCGGCAAACAGCTGCCGGACCCGGGCCTTCTCGGAGTTGGGCAGCCCGGAGGTCATCGGGCCGGCGGGCACGAAGACCGTCGGCAGATGCCCGAACGCCAAGGCGCCGATCAGCATTCCGGGGACGATCTTGTCGCAGACACCCAGCATGAGCGCGGCGTCGAACATGTCGTGGGAGAGAGCGATGGCGGTGGACATCGCGATCACGTCGCGGCTGAACAGCGAGAGCTCCATACCCGCTCGCCCCTGGGTGATGCCGTCGCACATCGCAGGCACACCGCCGGCGAACTGAGCGATCCCTCCGGCGTGTATCACCGCTTGCTTCAACTGGGCGGGGAAGGATTCGAAGGGTTTGTGGGCCGAGAGCATGTCGTTGTACGAGGACACGATGGCGACGTTGGGCTTGACCGTGCCGCGCAGGCTCTTCGTGTCCGCCGGACCGGCCGAGGCGAAACCGTGCGCGAGGTTCGCGCATTCCAGGCGGGCGCGTGCCGGGCCCGCCGCGCCCGCGGCACGGATCTTGTCGAGGTACGCCTCGCGTGAAGGCCGGCTGCGCTCGACGATTCGCTCGGTGACCTCTTCCAGCACCGGATGCAGTGCGGTCATCGCAGCGCCCCCTCGTTCCACGTGCGGCCGTCACGCTCGATGAGAGTGACCGCGTCGACGGGGCCGTCGGTGCCGGCGGGGTAGCGGCGCGGCACCCGCTCCGTGCGAGCCCAATTCGCGAGGATCGGCTCGACCCACGTCCACGCGGCCTCGACCTCGTCGCGCCGCATGAACAGCGTGGGGTTGCCGCGCACCACGTCCATGAGCAGGCGTTCGTAGGCGTCGGGGGAGGGGTGTGGGAACACCTCGGTGTAGTTCAAGTCGAGGGAGACGGGTCTGAGCCGGATGCCACCCGGGCCGGGTTCCTTCGCCGTCATGTGCAGGCGCATCCCTTCGGTCGGCTGAAGCCGGATGACCAGCCGGTTGGGTTCGCTGGTGCCTTCACTGCCCGGGAACATCGGGTGCGGTACGGGATTGAATGCGATCACCACTTCGGAGTGACGCCGTTCCATGCGCTTTCCGGTCCGCAAGTAGAAGGGAACGCCCGCCCACCGCCAGTTGCGCACCTCGGCTTTCACCGCGACGAAGGTCTCCGTGCGGCTGTCGGCATTGTCCGCCTCGTCGCGGTATCCCGGTACCGCGACGCCGTTCACGAGCCCGGGACCGTACTGGCCTGCGACGGTGTCGCGCTCGGCGTCCTCCGGCGTCATCGGCTTGAGTGCCTGGAGAACCTTCAACTTCTCGTCACGGACGGACTCTCGATCCACGTACGTGGGGGGCTCCATCGCCACCAGGCAGAGGACCTGGAGCAGGTGATTCTGCACCATGTCGCGCAGTGCCCCGGAGGTGTCGTAGTACTCACCCCGCGATCCCACCCCGATCTCCTCCGACACCGTGATCTGAACGTGGTCGATGCTCGTGGAGTTCCACAGCGGCTCCAGGACCGTGTTGGCGAACCTCGTGACCAGCAGGTTCTGCACGCTCTCCTTGCCGAGGTAGTGATCGATCCGGAAGATCTGGGATTCGTCGAAGACCGCTCCGACCGCATCGTTGATGGCGCGTGCGGATTCCAGGTCGTGGCCGATCGGCTTCTCCAGTACCACCCGGGAGTGCTGGTCGACGAGCCCGTTGGCGGCCAGGTTCTCGGAGATGGGGCCGAACAGCCGAGGTGCACAGGCCAGGTAGTACACCCGGATCCGGTCGGCCTCGCGCGGCAACAGCGCGGTCAAGGGCTCCCAGGTAGATCCGTCGGCGGCATCGATACCGGCGAATTCGAGGCGGCGCAGGAAGCGGTCCACCACTGCCTCGTCCAGGGCGTCCGAGGTGACGAATCGTTCGAGTTCTCCGTGCACCTTGTCGCGGTAGCCCGCGGCATCGAGGCCGGCACGCGATACCGCGATGATCCTCGTGTCGTCGGGGAGCTGGCCGTCTCGGTCGCGTAGGTAGAGGGCGGGGAGCAGTTTGCGGACGGTGAGGTCGCCGGTGCCGCCGAAGACGACGAAGTCGCAGGGGGCGATGGGGCTGGTGGACGGCATGGGTCTCCTGACGTCGGCATTACAGACGTGAAAGTGACGCAATTACGCTCTTTCGCGGACTAATACTCGCATCTTCTTCTCCTCCGTGTGCGGAATTCGTGGTTTGCGTGGAAAGCCCCCGATGGTTCAATGGTCGGTATGCGCACGTCACGGTCCTCACGAGCCGCAGTGACCGCGGGCGATGTCTTCACCCTGATCCGCAGCGGAGATGGAACCACCACCCGCACCCGGATCGGGCATGCGACCGATCTATCCCGCACCGCCGTCGCGGCGCGCGTCGCCGCGCTGCAGGACGCGGGCCTCGTGCTCGAGCGCGCGGAAGCGGCGTCGAGTCCCGGACGGCCGGCGGCGGGCCTCACCGTGAACCCGGGGGCGGGTGTCGTGCTGGCGGCCGCGATCGGCCGCAGCCGTACCCAGCTGGGAGTGTGCAACCTGGCGGGCGACCTCCTGGCCATGTGCTCCGTGGATCAGGAGATCGGCGTGGGGCCGGATGAGCTGATGCCGACGGTCGTCCAGACGTTGGACGCACTCCTGGAGGAGTGCGGCCACCGGCGTGACGAGGTTCGCGGTGTCGGCATGAGCATCCCCGGGACCGCCGATCCGGAGCGGGTGTGCACCCTGGATTCGCCGGCGATCAGCGGCTGGGACGGTGTGCCGCTGACGCCGTTCTTGCGGACGGTGACCAATGCGCCGGTGTTGCTCGACAATGACGCCAATGTGATCGTGCTCGCGGAGCGCCGCGGCCAGCGCGATCGATTCGAGGACATGCTGTTGATCAAGGCATCCACCGGATTGGGTGCGGGAATCGTGGCCGGGGGTGCACTTCAGCGAGGGAAACGAGGCGCGGCAGGGGAGTTCGGCCATACGAAGGTCGAGGCCGCTGCGGGAATCTCCTGCCGGTGCGGCGATACCGGCTGCCTGGAAGCCGTCGCATCCGGGTGGGCCTTGGTGCGGGAGCTCCGCGATCACGGACGTCACGTGGCGCACCTGCGCGATGTGGTCGAGCTGGCGTTGTCCGGTGATGCGGAGGCGCGCAGGCTGATCCGCGACAGTGGGCGGCACGTCGGCGAGGTCCTGGCCGGTGCCGTGAATCTGCTCAACCCCGAGGCACTGGTCGTCGCCGGGGATATGGCGGGTGCATACGACCTGTTCGTCGCGGGCCTGCGGGAGTCGGTCTACGGCAACGCCACCGCGCTCGCGACCCGCGAACTGCGCATCCTGCCGTCGACCCACGGTGAGAAGTCGAGCGTTGTCGGTAGCGCCACACTGATCCTCGACCACGTCCTGAGTGCCGAAGCGATCGACGCCGCGTTGTGACGGCCGGACAGTGATGCTGCGCGCCGGGGTTCCGGCCGGATCAGCGTGGGCGGAGCACGATCTCCGTCGGATGCGCGTCGGCGGGGGTGTGTACCGCGTGCACGACCGCGCGGGCCACCGTCTCCGGCCGCAGTAGGTTGTCGGCGGAGTAGTCGCGACCTTCGAGTGCGAAGATCCCCTCCTGCATCCGGGTATCGATGCGGCCGGGGAACACGCTCGTCACGCGCAGTGCCGGTTCCTCGGCGCGGAGCGCTTCGGCGAATGAGGTGAGCCCGAACTTGCTTGCGGCGTAGGCGCCCCAACCGGGATTCGCCCGCTTGCCTGCGCCCGAGTTGATCAGCACCACATGACCGTTCGCCTCTCGTAGCGCGGGGAGGAGCGCCTTGGTCAGCTCGACCACTGCGAGCAGGTTCACCTCGAACATGGTGCGCCAGTCGGTGGCGGTGGTGTCCTCGATGCGCGCGATCGATGCGATACCGGCGTTGTGGACCAGCACGTCGAGGCGGGGAATCGACTGTGCCAGAGCCGCAACGGTGGAGTGATCGGTGAGGTCGGCGGCGAAGGTGAGAGCGCCGAGTTCCGCGGCGAGTGCATCGAGTCCGGGGGAGGGGCGTCCGCCGAGCAGCAGGTCGTGCGTGTCCGCGAGCTGCCGGGCGATCTGGGCACCGAGCCCGCGTGAGGCGCCGGTGATCAGGGCGAGGGGTCGTTGTTCGCTCATGCACTCCACGCTAGCCGCCGGCCCGGACGCGAGTGCGGCACCGTCGGAACCCGACGGTGCCGCACTCGGTGTGAACGAGTCAGAACTCCTGGTCGCCCACGAGCGCGGCCTCGGCGGGTACCTCGTGGGTATCGGCCTGGCTGTCGCGCACCTGGGTGAGGATCGCGGCAGCGACCACGCAGGCCGCAGCACCGACGAAGAACGGCGCGGCGGGTGTGCCGAACCACTGGGCCACATGCGCCACTCCGGTGGCGGCGATGGCGCCGCCGGCCCAGCGCAGGAAGTTGTAGCCCGCGGAGGCGACGGGCCGGGGCGCATCGGCGATGGACATCGCGGTACCGGTGAACAGAGTGTTCAGCACGCCCGAGGGGATACCGGAAAGCACCACGACGGCGACGACCACGCCCACGTTCTCGTGGCCCACCGCGGCGATCGCGAGCAGCACCCCGTAGGTAATGACGGCGACGATGGCACCCGTACGCTCACCCAGTGAGGCGGCCACCTTCGGGGCGAGCCAGACGCCGCTCACCGCGACCAATAGGCCCCAGCCCACGAACACCGCTCCCACGAAGTACGGACTCTTGTGCAGCACGAACGGCGACCAGGCGAGCACGGTGAAGAAGGCCGCGGTGTAGAACGCGGAGCCCAGGCCCGTGAGGAACAGACCACGCTGGCGGAGTGCGCGCAGCGGCGCCATGGGGGAGACGGTGCCCTCCCGTTCGCGCTTGGCCCTGGCCTCCGCCGCATCGGGCTTGAGCATGGTGGCGCACAGGATCGCGCCGATCAGCATGAGGGTCGCGGTACCGGCGAAGGGGCCGCGCCAGGAGATCCCGCCGAGAACGGCGCCGAGCAGCGGGCCGACGGCCAGGCCGACGCCGAGGGCCGCCTCGTAGAGCAGGATCGCGCCCTGCTGGCCACCGGTTGCGGCGGAGACGATCACGGCGAGCGCGGTCGCGATGAACAGAGCGTTGCCCAGGCCCCACACAGCGCGCCAGGCCACCAATTCACCGATCGACCCGGCGAGTGCGCAGGCGCCGGAGGCGATCACGATCAGCAGCAAGCCGGCGATCACGGTGCGCTTGGCTCCGAACATCGAAGTGAACCAGCCGATGAACAGCATGGCGACCACCTGGACTCCGAGGTACGAGGAGAACAGGAGGGTGGTCTGGCTGGGCGTGGCGTCGAGACCCTTGGCGATCGACTCCAGGATCGGGTCCACCAGGCCGATGCCCATGAATGCGATCACCGCGGCGAAGGCGGTGACCCACACCGCCTTCGGCTGATGGGAAAGCGTCTCACGCAGGCTCGGGTGGGCGTGGTTCGCCTCGGCGGGTGCGGTGGTCGTCACGTGCAGCTCCTCTCGTATTACTACGAAAGTCTAAGCAATATGGCGCACCCAGATCAAGCGCGTGTGACGGATTGCTCAGCCGTCCTCGCGGTACCGGTCGATGAGCAGATTCAGCGCGGGGATCGCGGCGTCCAGGTGGGCGTGGTCCTCGGCGGAGAGTTCGTGCAGGTGCCGGGCCAGCACAGCGTTGCGGGCGGCGATGAGTTCGGAGGTCAACTGTTGGCCGTGCTCGGAGAGCTGCACCACCACGGCGCGGCCGTCGTCCGGATCAGGACTGCGCTGGACCAGTCCGAGGCGCTCGAGGCCGTCCACCGCGCTCGTGGCCGACGGAAGCCGGATCCGCAGGAACCGGGCCAGCTCGCCCATGCGCACCGGGCCCAACCGCAGCAGGCTCTGCAGGGCCGACTGTTGCGCCGGAGTCAGATCGGGACCCGGAGTCGTCCGTTTCATCAGGAAATGCAGCTGGAGGAGCGGCGAGCGCAGGCGCGCGGCGAGGTCGTCGATGCGCGCATCCGGCGCGGCTGCCGGCGCGGCGCCGGGATCGTTGGACGCGGGGGTCATGGCCTCGATACTAGGCAAGAATCGGACGGTGCCGGTCCCCCGAGTGGCGGGACCGGCACCGTCGGGTGGCCGGATCGATTGCCGCAGAAGCGGCGCAGTCGCTACGTGCCGATGTTGCCGCTCGTCTTCCAAACGGCGACCACCGCAGGTCGCGGCTCGTTCGTGCCGCCGTCGGGCCAGTGCGAGGTGGGGCTGCCGGCGCCTCCGTCGTCCGTCTCACCCGGATGCTGAACTGCGACAAGAACGCGGTTGTCTCGGATGACGGGACCGCATGTCTCGGCGCCGTAGGGCACAGTGAGGAACTGCTTCGTCAGGCCCCGGTCCTTGCCCTCCAGCACCACGCCGAACAGGCCGTCGTTGCTCTTGAAGGTGTCCTGGGTGCCGTCGGTCGAGATCCACAGGTTGCCGAACGAGTCGAAGGCCACGTTGTCGGGGCAGCTGATGCGCGACACCTTGCTCTTGTCGTAACCGCCGTAGTAGGTGTCGGCCGCGGCGGGATCGCCGCACACCAGCAGCAGGTCCCAGGAGAACTCGGTGCCGGTGTGATCGTCGGTGATCTCCAGGATCTGGCCGTTCTTGTTCTTCACCCGGGGGTTGGCCGCGTCGATACCGGCCTTGCCCTCGGTACCGCGGTCGCTGTTGTTGGTCAGCGCGCAGTACACCTTCCCGGTCTTCGGGTGCGGCTGGATGTCCTCCGGGCGGTCCATCTTGGTGGCGCCGGCCTTATCGGCGGCCACCCGGGTGTACACCGCGACGTTCTCCGGCGGCATGCCGTCGATGTGCGAGGTCGCCTTGCCGGATGCGTCCACCGTGAGCAAGGCGATCCACTTTCCGGTTCCCTTGTACCCGCCCGCCGGAACCTTGCCGTCCTCGACCTTCGGGCCCTCGAACTTGGCCACGTACAGAGTGCCCTCGTCGAGGATCCGCATGTTCGACTCCATTGCGGCGGGCCCCTTGCCCTGCTGGATCTTCCGCGACGAGACGAACTTGTAGATGTACTCGAATTTCGAGTCGTCACCCGAATACGCCACCACAGTGCCGTTCGAGGTCACATGGATGTTGGAGCCCTCGTGCTTGAACCGGCCCATGGCCGAGTGCTTCACCGGCGTGGAGCGCGGATCGTGGGGATTGAGCTCGACGATGTAGCCGAATCGGTTGGCCTCGTTGATCTCCTTGGCCAGGTTGAACCGGTCCTCGTATTTACCCCAGTTGTGGTAGTCCGAGTCCTTGCCCAGTCCGTACCGCTTCCAACCCTCCTTGAGGCCGTCGATCGGCGGGGTGTCGGCGCCGGAGAAGTAGTTGGTGTAGTTCTCCTCGCCGGACAGCATGGTGCCCCAGGGGGTGATGCCGCCGGAGCAGTTCGCGATGGTGCCCAGTACCCGGGTGCCCGTGGGATCGGCGGCGGTCTTGACGAACCACGAACCGGCGGCGGGGCCGCGCAGCTCGAACTCCGTCGATGCGGTGACGCGCCGATTGTATTCGCCCAGAACAGGAGTCAGCTTGCCGGAGCCCGGCTCGCCCTTCACCTCCACGACAGTGAGGCCGTGCGCGGCCATCTCGACCCGCACCTGATTCTCGGTGGGGTTCTTCTCGTCGTAGCCCTTGAACATGTGCTTTCCGGTGGTGTACTCCTGGTTGCACACCATCAGATACGTGTCCGGCTTACCGTCCACCTCGATCAGATCGGTGAAATCGTTGTTGTAGCCGAACTGTTGGGCCTGCGCCTCCGGAGTCTGGTTGTCGAAGTCGAACTTCGGCGCGCCCGGCAGCACCGGATCACCCCAGGCGATCACCACGGCCTGCTCGTAACCTTCCGGAATCACGACGCGGTCTTCGCTGTTCGCGGCCACCGAGGTGAAATTCAGTCCGGGAGCCTTGATATCGGCACCTGCTGCCGAACCCGCTGAGGACGAACCGGCGGAGCCGGTGCTCGCGTCGCCACAGGCGGCGAGCACCGTGGTGGCGCCCACGCCCACGGCCGCGATGCCCGCACCCTTGAGAATGGTGCGGCGGGTCAGATCGCCGAAGTACTCGTTGTCGGACGTGTTGTCGTGGGGGCGGAAACACTGCTCGCCGCACTTGTACTTGCAGGTGGTGTGCGAGCGCGCGGACTGGCCGTCGTGATCGACGAGCAGACGCAGGTTGGGCAGGCGCATGAGACTCCCTCGGGGCTGAAGCGGGGATCGGCTGAGTAAATCAGCGACAATGTCTCAGGGCGACGTGAGCGGTAGGGAAAGCTTCGGTAACGGATAACCAAAGTGCCGTTAGGCATCCACAGGAACCGGCGTGGCGCCCTCACGCCGGTTGCGGACCACGCTGGAGATCAGCGCCGCGATGATCAGCACGAGTCCGATCAGGCCGGTCACCACCTCGGGTACCGGGGTGCCGATCGAGTACAACAGGATCACGGCGAGCGCACCGATCGCCCAGTGCGCCCCGTGTTCGAGGTACACGTACTGCGACAGCGTGCCCTGGCGCACCAGGTACACGGTGATGGACCGGACGAACATCGCGCCGATCAAGCCGAGGCCCAGGGCGATGATGATCGGATCAGCGGTGATCGCGAACGCGCCGATCACCCCATCGAAGGAGAACGACGCGTCGAGCACCTCGAGGTAGAGGAACAGGAAGAAGCCCGCCTTACCGGCCGCCTTCGCCAGCTCCGATGGTCCGCTGTTCGGCTTGCTCTCGGCGTCGAGGTCGGCGATCTCCGCTTCCTCGTCGATGTGGAAGAGCTCGCCGAGGCCGTTCACCACCAGGTACGTCATCATTCCCAGCAGACCGGCGACGAGCACCGTGGTCTCCTCGCCGGGGTGAGCGATGTACATCGCGGTGTAGAGCAGCGCGCCGGAGGCGATCACCACGGACAGCTGGTCGAGCCGGCCGATCTTCTCCAGGGGCTTCTCGATCCAGCTGAGCCAGGTGACGTCCTTCTCCGCGAGTACGAAGTCGAGGAAGAGCATCAGCAGGAAGATGCCGCCGAAGGCCGCGATCTGGGGGTGCGCCGCGGTCACGAGAGATTCGTACGTGGGGGAGCCGTCGGTGGGCGGGTTGAGCGCGAGTCGCATGGCGTGCACCGGGTCGAGACCCGCGGTGATCCACACGATGGCCAGCGGAAACAACAGCCGCATGCCCACCACGGCGATCAGGATGCCCACGGTGAGGAACATCTTCTGCCAGAAGTCGCTCATCCGGCGCAGCACCGTCGCGTTGATCACCGCGTTGTCGAACGACAGGCTGATCTCCAGGACGCCCAGGATCGCGGTGAGCAGTAGGGCCTGGGGGCCGCCGTAGAGGAAGGCGACGATCAGGGCGGCGATCGTCACGACGATCGAGAGTCCGAAGGTCCGCAGTGCCACCGGGCGCCTTTCCGTGGGTTCGTGCCCGGTGGGTCACCGGGCTGGTTCGCACATCGAACCTACGCCCGTCGCGCCCGGCCTGCGCACAAGGCTTGTGTTGAGCAGCCTGAGGGCGTGACGCCGCAAGATCCGAGCGGCATCCCTGCGGGTGCTCTGCTCATCGATCCGGGCCGGGATGCAGCCACCGACTCAGCCGCCGCGACCGTGGTTGGGGAGCTGATCGATGTCGGTGTCCTCACCGCTATCACCACGGGTTCTGCCGACGATGACCCCGACCCCGATCCCAGCACCTCGGACGCGGACAGAGACGGTACAGATGCCCCGCCGCCGGCACTGTCTGTGGGGATGCTGTTGCCGCCATGGTCGGGGCGGTGTGGTGGATGTGCAGGTGGTCAATGCTGGATCAGCGGGGCGTAGGCGGACCTGGAAACCCGGGCGGGGTTAAAACACGGTGCGCGGCGCTGACATGCCGCGAGGCAGCCGCAGGAGTTGTTGTATGACCATCGGCGGATCGAATTGGCCGCCGACGCCCTACACGCGCTCAACCAACCCGATCCCACCCCCGCCGGCGGGGCTGGGGGAGGGTTCCGGTTCGGAGCCGCAACAGCCGGGGATATCCCGGCGACAGTGCGGTCGTTTGGGCGGCGTCGCAGACCTGGGCGCTGTATCGGTTGCGGGTCGATCAAATCATCATGGCCTCTTTGATCACCCTGGCGGTGATGGTCCTCGGTCTCGGTTTCACCCTCGCCGCACTCACATGAACAACCGCATAAGCAGTCGAATGGGTGTCATCTGCGGCGTGCCAATTTTGGGTCCAACGTCGCCAAACTTGACGACCATCAGGTGGTGCACGTCTCGCATGCTGATGCGCTGGCGTACTGCCGGTGGGCCGACCGTGCGCTGCCCAGTGAAGCGCAGTGGGAAGCGGCAGCTCGCGGCACACTCACCGGGCAACCGTATCCGTGGGGCGGCCGACCACCCACCGATGCAGACGAGCCGCGGAAGCTGAACATCTTCCGCGGGACCTTCCCCGGTATTCCGCCGGAGTACTCAATCGGGACGGTCCCAGTGCGCTCCTTCGCGCCCAACGACTTCGGTCTCTACAACGACTTCGGTCTCTACAACACCGTCGGCAACGTATGGGAGTGGTGCGCAGACAGCTTCACCACCAATGCCTACCGCGACCGCATCGAATCCGGGCAACTCGTCACTGACCCCCTCATCGATGACCCTACTGCCCCCGACCGTGTCCTACGCGGCGGAAGCTACCTCTGCAACGCCAGCTATTGTGCCCGCTACCGCACCACCGCCCGCGGCCACGCCACGCCACTCACCACCAGCACCCACATCGGCTTCCGCACCATCGCCAACCATTAGCGCCAGGGCAGCAGAAACACGTCAGCGAGTCATGTTCAACTACGTGACCGACGATACAATTGACCACTACCGCAGCAGCTTTCGGACGGAAGAAGCAACGTGCGCACAGACGTTATGGAACAACTCACCAGCCGAACACTGGCTCCGATCTACGACCTCGATAAGGTCCCCCCGAGCGTGCCGCGGACCTGGATCGACGCCGCCCGCCTCGGCGGCCCCGAAGGCGTTCGAGCCTTCCTCGACAACCCCGACAATGCAGCCCTGCGCGAAACACTGCCGCTAATGACCAGCTACATCCACGAACACGCAGTCGACCTATTCATCGCAGAATTCACCCGCCCCGACCTCGAAAACGCCAAACCAGAACCGGTCCTCACCTACGCCTTCACAACCCACGACGAAAAGGAGCCCTACCTGACCGCCAGGCTCGGCCCTCTGCCGCAGAACGAGGGGTTTCCCGCTGGGTATCCCGAAGATCTCAAGCAACTAGCAACAGTCCACGCCGGATTCTTCGACCACTGGACATTCGGCGGACCGGCACCTGTAGACGTATTTAAACCCCTCGGTATCGGCCATCGGGACACCATTGAGCGCCGAATTTCGAACTCGAACACAGATCCATTTCCATTCGTTTTCGAGGACGAAAATTTCAAGGAACTGCCGGATTTAGATCGACCTGAAATTAAGAATCTCTGCCCGGTGTGGAGCTTGGGAGACCGCAAAAGGGTAAGATTTTTGTGTGTCGACAATGCTACGCAAGTTGTTTGGTTCGTGACTGTCTCAGAAGGAATCGGACGAATTTCCGGGACGGCGTCAGAATTCATTGACGATGCGGTGTCAAGCGGATTTTCGGCGCATGTGTAATCGGTGAGACACTGACGCCGATTGCTGGCTTGATCGCCGCAGCCAGACGGACCCACCTTGAACCGTGTTTAGAACCAATCGGGTGATGCGCCTGCGCTAATCGCAACTGAGAGGTGCCGTTTCGATGAAGAAAATTGTCAAAAGGTTCGGCTGGCCAAGCGCTTTCGCCTGGTGAGATGGCGAGAAGCGAAGGCGTCGAGGGCGTCTTCGGTACCGAGGTAGGGGTCCTCGGGGCGGGGCCAGTGCACGATCACGTCGGTGAAGCCCAGCTCCGTCGCGCGGCCGACCGCATCGTCGGCGGCATCCGGTGAGCTCAGGCTGTACGTCCCGCTGAAGTCGATCGCCAGGTGCCGTTCGACACCTCGCGGATCACGCCCGGCGCCGGTGAGCGCATCGTCGAGCCGACTGCTGAGCTCCGCGACCCGGGTCCACCACGCGTCGCCCTCGGCACCGTCGGGCCCGGTTGTCACCCAGCCCTGCCCGAGCTCCGCCACCAGGCGCAGCCCCTTCGGCCCGTTGGTCGCGAGGACGAAAGGCATCCGCGGGCGCTGCGCCGGATCGCCGACCATCCGGGCGTCGACCGCCCGGAAGAACTCACCGTCGAAACTGATGCCGCCGGGCTCGCACTCGTACCGCAGCAACGCGTCCAGTCCACGGGTGAACTCGACGAACCGGTCGTGCCGGCGACGTGGGGTGAGTTCGTCCTGGCCCAGGACGTACGAGTCGAAACCCGTTCCACCGGAGCCGATACCGAGCACCAGGCGCCCGCCGGAGATCTCGTCGACAGTTCCCAGATCCTTGGCGAAGGGCACCGGGTGCCGGAAGTTCGGCGAGGTGACGAAGGTGCCCAGCCGGATGCTGTCGGTGACGAGTGCGGCGGCGGTGAGCGTGGGAATCGTCGCGCCCCAGGGTTGATCCGCCAGCGAACGCCACGACAGATGGTCGTAGGTCCACGCATGATCGAAGCCCAATTCCTCGGCCTTGCGCCACCGCCGGCGAGCCTCAGGCCAGGGGAATTGAGGCAGGATGACCACTCCGAAACGCATGCATCCACCCTACGACTCGATACCTCGCCGCACGAGCTACCCCGTTTGCGGCATACGATCGCGGCCTTGGTCCTAGGGTTTTCTCGTCGGTCGACCCGACCACTCACCGCTGATAAGGGGTACACATGTCCAGTCCGGCTTCCGCCGCGCCGCGATCCGGCGTACACGAGCTGACAGTCCGCGGCATCGCTCTCGGTGCCGTCATCACGCTCGTCTTCACCGCCGCCAACGCCTACCTGGGGCTGAAGGTGGGCCTGACCTTCGCCACATCGATTCCGGCGGCGGTCATCTCGATGGCATTGCTGCGCTACTTCGCGAACCACTCGATCATCGAGAACAACATCGTGCAGACGATCGCGTCGGCCGCGGGAACGCTTTCGGCCATCGTGTTCATCCTGCCGGGCCTGGTGATGATCGGCTGGTGGCAGGGCTTCCCGTACTGGACCACCACCCTGGTCTGCCTCGTCGGCGGCGTGCTCGGCGTCATGTACTCGATCCCGCTGCGGCGAGCCCTGGTGACCGGGTCCGACCTCCCGTTCCCCGAAGGCGTGGCCGCCGCCGAGGTGCTCAAGGTGGGCGATACCGCCGAGGGAGCCCAGGAGAACAAGACCGGCCTGCGCCTGATCCTGCTCGGCTCGCTCGCCTCCGCGGGCTACGCCCTGCTCGGCAAGATGAAGGTGGTCGCCGAGTCCATCTCGATCCCGGTGAAGATCGGTAGTGGTGGCACCATCGTGGTCCCCGGCCTGTCCTTCGCGCTGATCGGCGTGGGCCACCTCGTGGGCGTCACCGTGGGCATCGCGATGATCGTGGGCCTGGTCATCTCCTACTTCGTGCTCCTGCCCATCTGGACCTCCGGCGAGCTCGGCGGCGGCGAGGCCTTCTCGGACGTCGTCAACGGCATCTTCAAGAACGACATCCGGCTGATCGGCGCCGGCGCCATCGCGGTGGCCGCCGTGTGGACCCTGGTGAAGATCCTCGGGCCGGTGCTGCGCGGCGTCGCCGAGTCGATCGCCTCGGCGCGCAAACGGCGCGACGGCGAACTCGTCGACATCACCGAGCGCGATATCCCGTTCCCCTACGTGGCCGGGATCGTCCTGGTCTCCATGGTCCCGATCGGCGTGCTGCTGTGGCTGTTCACCACCGACACCCCACTCGACGGCAAAGCCGGCGGCATCATCACACTCAGCGTGCTGTTCGTGCTCGTCCTGGGCTTGCTGGTCGCCTCGGTGTGCGGCTACATGGCCGGTCTGATCGGCGCCTCCAACAGCCCCATCTCGGGCGTCGGCATCCTTGTGGTGCTCGCCGCGGCGCTGCTCATCCGCGCGGTCTACGGCCCGTCGAGCGGTGACGAGACCATCGCGCTCGTCGCGTACACGCTGTTCACTGGCGCCATCGTGTTCGGCATCGCCACCATCTCCAACGACAACCTGCAGGACCTCAAGACCGGCCAGTTGGTGGGCGCCACCCCGTGGAAGCAGCAGGTGGCCCTCGTGATCGGTGTGGCCTTCGGTTCGGCGATCATCCCGCCGGTGCTCGGAGTGCTGCAGAAGGGCTTCGGCTTCGCGGGCGCCCCGGGCGCGGGTGACAATGCGCTCGCCGCCCCGCAGGCCTCGCTGCTCGCGAAGCTCTCCGAGGGTGTTTTCGGCGGCGACCTCGACTGGGGACTCATCGGCCTCGGCGCCCTGATCGGCGTTGTGGTCATCGTGATCGACGAGACGCTCGCCCGCTCCGGCAAGTTCCGGCTGCCCCCGCTCGCGGTGGGCATGGGGATGTACCTGCCGATGAGCGTGACCTTGATGATCCCGATCGGCGCCGCGATCGGGTACTACTACAACCGCTGGGCCGACCGCTCCGACAACGCCGAGGGCCGCAAGCGGCTCGGCACGCTCATGGCGACCGGTCTCATCGTGGGTGAGTCGCTGTTCGGCGTGCTCTACGCTGGCATCGTCGTGCTGGCGGACCGCGTTCCCGATCTGCCGATCATCGGTGGCAAGGAAGAGCCGCTGGCGCTGCCCTTCATCGGCGAGGGCTACCTGCACTGGGGCGAGGCGCTCGGCGCGATCCTGTTCGCCGCCATCGTCTACGCGCTGTACACCCGGACGAAGAAGGTCGCCGCCGCCGAGGCCTGATCGCTCTCCCGCCCTGACGCAGACTCCCGCTCCCGGAGATCCGGGAGCGGGAGTCTGTTTCGGAGCGAGAGGGATCCGACGGTGCGCGACCGTGGGTATCCCGGGCGGCTAGAAGTCGAAGCCCCCGAAGTCGCCGCCTCCGAAGTCACCGCCACCGAAGTCACCGAAACCGCCACCGGCGTCGCCACCGAAGTCACCGCCGCCGCCGTCGAACCCACCGTCCATGCCGGCACCGTCGGCCATGACGGCCGGGCCGACCCCGGCCATACCGGCGAACATCGAGCTGAACAGCAGGTAGCTGCCCACACCCCAGGCGCCGGCCACGAGCGCGGGTTTCCACCACGGTTCGCTGTACCAGCCCTCGGGTACGGGCCGCCCGGCGACGACGCCGCCGGGGTAGTAGTTCGGGGTGCGATCGGACGGGCCGGGGGAGGCGGCGAGCTCACGCCCCTCGACCTCGACGGTGCGGTCCTCGGTGACCGCGCCGGCGGCGCGCTGGCCCTCGAGTTCGGGGATCGGGGGCCCCGGATCGAGATCCATCGCCACCCGGGCGGCACGGGTGTAATACAGCCCTTCCAGCGCGGTCTGCTTGGCCAGCCGGGCCTGCGCGGAGGTGGTGGCCTGAGCGATCTGCGAGCCGGCGGCGTTGTACCGCTCACCGGCGTCGGCGAGCGCCTGCTGGGCGGCCTCATTGGAGCCGACCAGGTTGTTCACCTGCCCGGACAGCCGTTCGATGGTGGCGCGGGCGTCGGCCTGCGCATCGGCGAGTTCCTCCGCCTTGCGGGTGCGGCCGCGCGCCACGCTCACACCGGCGAACGCGACGGCGGCGATCACGACGAGAACGAGCACGATTTCCATGCCATCGACGCTACCGATGACGAATGCCGCGCGGCTTACAGCAATCTGAAGAATCGGACCTTTCGCCCCGAGCGAAAATCCGGCGGAAAAACGAGCGGCCCGCCACCGCGGTGCGGTGGCGGGCCGGATCACCGGGACGGACTAGTCCGCGCCGATGATGAACTCCTCGAGCTGTTTGCGCGCGACATCGTCGGCGATCTGCTCCGGCGGGGACTTCATCAGGTACGCCGAGGCGGGGATCACGGGGCCGCCGATGCCGCGGTCCTTGGCGATCTTCGCGGCGCGCACGGCGTCGATGATGATGCCGGCCGAGTTGGGCGAGTCCCAGACCTCGAGCTTGTACTCCAGGTTCAGCGGTACGTCGCCGAAGGCGCGGCCCTCGAGGCGCACGTACGCCCACTTGCGGTCATCGAGCCACTCGACGTAGTCCGACGGGCCGATGTGCACGTTGCGGTCCTGGACCTTGCCCGAGAGCGGTCCGGTCAGGTTCGAGGTGACCGCCTGCGTCTTGGAGACCTTCTTCGACTCCAGGCGCTCACGCTCGAGCATGTTCTTGAAGTCCATGTTGCCGCCCACGTTGAGCTGGTAGGTGCGATCGAGCACCACGCCGCGGTCCTCGAACAGCTTCGCCATCATGCGGTGGGTGATGGTGGCGCCCACCTGGCTCTTGATGTCGTCGCCCACGATCGGGACACCGGCATCGCGGAACTTCGCAGCCCAGACCGGGTCGGAGGCGATGAACACGGGCAGCGCGTTGACGAAGGCCACGCCCGCGTCGATGGCGCACTGCGCGTAGAACTTATCGGCCTCCTCGGAGCCCACGGGCAGGTAGGACACGAGAACGTCGACCTCGTTGTCCTTGAGCGCCTGCACGATGTCGACGCCCTCACCCGGCGCCTCCTCGATGGTCAGGCGGTAGTACTTGCCCAGGCCGTCGAGCGTGTGGCCGCGCTCGACGGTGACGCCGGTGGGCGGTACGTCGGCGATCTTGATGGTGTTGTTCTCGGACGCGTTGATGGCGTCGGCGAGGTCGAAGCCGACCTTCTTACCGTCCACGTCGAACGCGGCGACGAACTCGACGTCGCGCACGTGGTACGGGCCGAACTTCACGTGCATGAGGCCCGGGACCTCGGCATCGTCGGCCACGTCCTTGTAGTAGTGCACGCCCTGCACGAGCGACGAGGCACAGTTGCCCACGCCGACGATCGCAACGCGCACCTTGGTGGAATTGTCAGTCACCGTTCTTCCCTTCATTCGGTGTCAGTGATGTCGGCGCCGGGAGCGGAGCGGGCCGATCATGTTGGTCGGAGCGAGATTCGGCGGCGATCAACTCGTTGAGCCACCGCACCTCGCGCTCCGTCGTCTCCAGTCCCAACTCGTGCAACTGCCGCGTGTACGTCTCGCTGGTGCCCCCGGCCGCGAGGGCCCGACGGAGCTCCTCCCGCCGCTCCTCGACCTGCCGGCGGCGACCCTCGAGGATGCGCAGCCGGGCCTGGGCGGGAGTGGCGGTGAAGAAGGCGAGATGCACGCCGAACCCGTCGTCCGTGTAGTTCTGCGGACCGGTGTCGGCGACCAGGGCGGAGAACCGCTCGTGTCCCTTCGGAGTCAGCTGGTACACACGGCGCGCGCGGCGCTTGCGGGTGGTTGCAGCGGGGCCCGGCGCGGCTTCCTCGGCGATGTACCCGGCATCCTGCGCGCGGCGCAGAGCCGGGTACAGCGAACCGTAGGAGAACGCGCGAAACGGACCCAGCAGTTCCGTCAGTCGCTTGCGGATCTCGTAGCCGTGCATGGGTGAGTCGTGCAGCAGGCCGAGAACTGCGAGTTCGAGCACGTGCCGCCTCCCATCGATGCGCGACGCCGAGCCGCGAGCGGCTGACGCGAGTGGATCTATCTCTTCAATGCGATCGGCAGTTGTATCGCGCCGATATATAGGACGATACCCGAGGGCCCTTCGGGCGTTGCGATCACAGGGGCGCGACGGGCGGTATGCCCTTGTCGAGGCGTATCCCAGCCGGGCCACGTACATTGGATCCGTGCGAACGCAGAGGCAAACGGTGGACTACGCGCTGCAGCGGCGATCGCTGCTGGCGTCGGTCAACGCCGGTCGCACGGCGGTGAAGTCGGTGTGCGACGCCGACCCGTACCTCTTGCGTGCGGCCAAGTTCCACGGTCGCCCCTCCGAGGTGCTGTGCCCCATCTGCCGCAAGGAACAGTTGACGCTGGTCTCCTGGGTGTTCGGCGAATCGCTGGGCCCGGCCTCGGGGTCGGCGCGAAGCGACGCCGAACTCGGTGAGCTCGAATCCACCCGGCCGGAGTTCTCGGTCCACGTGGTGGAGGTGTGCCGGTCGTGCAACTGGAATCATCTGGTGGAGTCGTACGTGGCCGGGTTGCCCCCGCGCCCCAAGCGCAAACGGCGCGCGGCGCCCGGATGACGGCACGCGGCAGGAATCGGACTAGTACGACGAAAGACGGAGCGGAGAGCAAGCGGTGACGAACCCGGGCGGAAACGACGAGCGGAACGGGGCGGTCGGGCGACCGCCGCGCCCCGAGGGCGACGCCCCCGGGCCCGCCGGGCAGAACCGCCCGCCGCAGGGCCCCGCGTCGCCGAACGGCCCGCAGGGACCGCAGCGTCCCCAGAACCAGAGCCCGCAGAACCAGGGACCACGGAACCCGGCGCCGGGCCAGCAGACGCCCAGCCCGCAGGCGGCGCCCACGGCGCAGTTCCCGGTCGTACCGCCGCAGCCGCCGGCAGGCGGCGCTCCCGCGCAGCCACCGGCAGCTGAGCAGCCCACTGTGTCGAACCCTGTTTCGGAGGCGGCGAAGCAGCCGCCGCCCAAGCCGGTTCCGATGAGTGGTGGCTCCGGCGCCGCCAAGTCCGCGTATCAGCCGCTGTCCGGTCGCCCCGTGGACGAGCACGAGCTCGCCGCCGAGGCCGATCGCGGCGGATCGTCGCGCCCCGAGCCCGAGGACGCGCCTGCCGAGGAGGCCCCCGTCGTCTCCCGCACCACTGCCGAACCGGCCGTCCCGGCCGCCGGCGGCGGCTCGGGCGGTGATGGTGACGGCCCGGACGGACCCGATGGACCCGATGGTCCGGATGGGCCCGACGGTGGCGGTGAGGAGGAACCCGAGCGGAAGGGACTGCGCGGACTCGTGGGTGGATCGACATTGCGCAAGGTGGTCACTGTCGGTGTGACCGCGATCGCCGCGATTCTCGTGGTGGCCGTCGTGGCCTTCGGTATCGGCTATTGGCGCGCCGATGTGCCCCAGCCCGGTGAGATCCAGACCAACCAGGTCGCCACCATCGTGATGAAGGACGGCAACACGCCGATCGCGCGGGTGATCCCGCCGGAGGGCAACCGCACCATCATCCCGGCCGAAGACATTCCGCCGGTCATGAAGAACGCGATCATGGCCATCGAGGACCGGGACTTCATGACCAACCCCGGGTTCTCGCTCAAGGGCTTCGCGCGCGCGGTCTGGCTGCGCGTCCCCGGCGTCGCCGACGACGGCCAGGATGCCGGCGGCGGTTCCACGATCACGCAGCAGTACGTGAAGAACGCGGTGGTCGGCGATGAGTCGTCGCTGATGCGTAAGTGGAAAGAACTGATCATCTCGACCAAGATGTCGCGCAGCTGGTCCAAGGACGACATCATGGCCGCCTACCTCAACACGATCTACTTCGGTCGCGGTGCGTACGGCTTGCAGGCCGCCTCGCGCACCTTCTTCAACGTCGATGCCAAGGATCTCAAGGTCGACCAGGCCGCACTGCTCGCGGCGATGGTCCGGGCACCGTCGATGTACGACCCCGCGACCAACATGGAGAACGCCCAGGGTCGGTGGAACCAGGTGCTCGACGGCATGGTGGAGATGAAGAACCTGGCGCCGGCCGAGCGGCAGGCGGTGAAGTTCCCGCGTGTGCAGCAGATCTCCAAGAATCAAGGCGGTGACGAACTGTCGGCGGGCCCCAACGGCCTGATCCGCACCCAGGTGCTCCAGGAGCTCAAGGACGCCGGCATCGATGAGGCCACGCTCAACACCCAGGGCCTGAAGATCACCACCACGATCGATCCCGAGGCGCAGGCCGCGGCGCTCAAGGCGGCCCGGAACATGATCGAGAACCAGCCGAAGGATCTGCGGACGGCGATCGTCTCCGTCGACCCGAAGACCGGCGGTGTCCTGGCCTACTACGGCGGCGAGGACGGCAACGGATACGACCGTGTCCAGGCCGGTCTGCAGACCGGTTCGTCGTTCAAGGTGTTCGCGCTGGTCGCCGCGCTGGAGCAGGGCATCCCGCTGTCGCGGGTGTACTCCTCGGCGCCGCTGAAGACCACCGGCGTCACGGTGACCAACTCCGAGGGCGAGTCCTGCGGCTCGTGCAACCTGGCCACGGCCATGAAGATGTCGCTGAACACGGTGTACTACCGGCTGATGATGGATCTGCGGAACCAGGCCCAGGACGTGGCCGACGCCGCGCACAAGGCCGGGATCGCGGAGAGCTTCGGCTCGATCAGCAAGACCCTGCAGCAGGCCGATGGCAGCGGGGTCGAGGGCGGCGTCGTCCTCGGCCAGTACCAGAGCCGCCCGATCGATATGGCCTCCGCCTACGCCACGCTGGCCGCGGAGGGCATCTACCGCAAGCCGCACCTGATCTCGAAGGTGACCACCGCCGACGGCCGCACGCTGTTGGACCGGCAGAGCGATCCGGGCGAGCGTCGGATGAGCAAGGACGTCGCGAACAACACCACCTCGGCGCTGCAGCCGATCGCGGCCTATTCCAACGGGAACGCGCTGGCAGGAGGCCGCGCCTCGGCAGCCAAGACCGGTACCGCGCAGTACCAGGACACCGGCCTGAACAAGGACGGTTGGATGGTGGGCTACACCCCGTCGATCTCGACCGCGGTGTGGGTCGGCAACGATGCTGGCGGTCCGATCAAGAACTCGTGGGGCGGCAGCATCTACGGGTCCGGCGTCCCGGCCACGGTGTGGAAGCAGACCATGGACGGCGCCCTTTCCGGCACCGATTACGAGACCTTCCCGACGCCGGGTGCCATCGGCGGCCAGGCGGGTGTACCGGTGGAGACCCGCCGCACCAGTACGGGATCCGCCTCGGCATCGGCGTCCGCGTCGGCCGACCCGAGCGGTGCGGAGACCTCGCGCACGGTCCCGGGCCTGCCCGGCGTGCCGATGCCCACCTTCCCGTGGGACCCGACCACGACCCCGCAGACCGGCTACCCTCCGTACCCCGGCCAGACCACCCCGCGCCGGCCCGTTCCCGGCCAGGGTGGCGGTAACAACCCCGGCCAGACGGTGCCGCCGAGGGTTCCGAACCCGGTGCCGTGACGGCGGGTTCCGCACCCGAGGAGGATGACCGCCTTCATGTGAGCCCGGGTCGATTCGACCCGGCCACGGTGGCGGAGCCCGATCGCGACATTCCGAGCCACACCGATCCGGTCGCGCGGGACTTCGCGGCGGCGCTCGGCGGCCCGGTCGGCGCACACGCGCTGATCGGGTTCCAGCGGTTCTTCACGCCGCTGCGGCTGATCCTGCTGGTCGCGGTGCTCTTTCTCGCGCTGGGCTGGACCACCAAGGCGGGCTGTCTGCAACAGAAGAACGACGGCGGCTCCCTGGTGCTGGACTGGTCGGCGAACCGCCCGTACACGGCGATGTGCTACTCGGACACCGTGCCGCTGTACTCGGCCGAGCGTCTCGACGAGGGCCTCATGCCCTACAAGACTCAGTTCTTCGACACCGATCCCCTGGGCCAGCCGCAGGAGCGGTATATGGAGTACCCGGTGCTCACCGGGATGTACCAGTACGTGTCGATGCGGATCGCGAAGTTGTGGACGTACCTGCACGAGGAGTGGGGTGTTCCGGCTGCGATCGAGGTGGTGCTGTTCTTCACCGTTGCGGCCGTGGGTCTCGCACTGTTCTGGCTGATCGCGGTGTGGGCCACCACGCTGTTATCCGGGGCCGGTCGCCGGCCCTGGGACGCCATGCTGGTGGCCGCCTCGCCACTGGTGATCGTGCATGCCTTCACCAACTTCGACGCGATCGCCGTCGCCGCCACTGCGGTCGCCCTGCTTCTCTGGGCGCGTAACCGGCCGGCCTGGGCGGGCGTGGTCATCGGTCTGGGCGCCGCAGCCAAGTTGTATCCGGCGTTCCTGCTGGTGGTGCTGCTGTTGCTGTGCCTGCGCGCAGGCCTGCTTCGCTCCTGGGCGACCGCCGCAGCCTCGGCCGCGGCCGCCTGGCTCGCGGTGAATCTTCCGGTGCTCGCGTTGTGGCCCCAGGGCTGGTGGGAGTTCTTCCACCGCAACTCGATCCGCGCGGTCGATATGGATTCGATCTACGCCGTGATCAGTTCCTTCACCGGTGGCTGGGTATTCGGCGGTCAGGGCCCCCGAGGCGGTGCCTCGACGCTGGCCAACATGATCACGCTGGGGTTGTTCGTGCTGGTGATCGCGGGCGTGGCCTACTTGGCGCTGAAGGCTCCGCGTCGGCCCCGCGTGGCCCAGCTTGCGTTTCTCCTGGTGGCCGGATTCCTTCTGGTGAACAAGGTGTGGAGTCCGCAGTACTCGCTGTGGCTGGTGCCATTGGCGGTGCTGGCGCTGCCGCACACCCGGATCCTGTTGGCGTGGATGACGATCGATGCGCTGGTGTGGGTGCCGAGGATGATGTACTTCCTCGGTGTCTCGAACAAGGGTCTGCCCGAGCAGGCCTTCACCTTCACCGTGCTGCTGCGCGATATCGCCGTGATCGGTCTGTGTGCGTTGGTGATTCGGCAGATCTACAAACCCGACGAAGATCTGGTGCGGTCCACGTTCCCCGGCCCGTTCTCACCGCCGCTCGACGATCCCGCAGGCGGACCGCTCGACGGTGCGCCCGATGTTCCGCTGTCGGAATCGCTGCGCAGTCGCAGCGGACGGCCGGGCAGGTACCAGAGGAAGAACAGCAGCATCGCCGCGCGGCCCCAGACGCCGATCCAGACGCCCCACTGAACCCACCAGGTGATCGGTTGGTTCGCTGCGTGCTCGGAGAAGTACGTCCATACGGTGAGTTCGAGGCTCAGATCGAACACCAGGTAGGCGGCGATCGCGCGCCAGTCCACCGTGAGCAGCACGAAGAAGGGCAGCAGCCACAGCACGTACTGCGGTGAGTGCACCTTGTGGAACAGCATGAACGCGGCCAGGATCGCGCCGCTGATCCCGAGCCACGGGTACACGCCGGTGCGCCGGTAGTGCGACCAGCCCACGAGCAGGAGCGCCACGATCGCGCCCAGGATCAGCAGCGGCGAGGCGCCGGAGACGAAGGCGTCGTAGTCGCCGGGGTCGCCGAAGATCTCGCGCACCCCCCAGTACCAGACCGAGTTCGTGGACAGGTCCGCCGTGCGCAGCTCCTGGAACTTCAGCGACGCCCGCCAGCCCTCGTCCCCGAACACGATGAACGGCACGTTGATCGCAACGGCGACGACGACCGCGGTGGCGGCTGTGGCGGCGGCGCCCGCCCAGTCGAGCAGGCGCCAGTTCACGCGGGTCCCGCGCCCGGGACCGTCGGGCAGTGCGACGGTCCCGCCGCGACCGTGGGTGAGTACGTACAGAACCAGGGGCGCGACGAACAGCCCCGGGTAGATCTTCAGGTCGAAGCCCACAGCGAAGATCGCCGCTGCCGTCATGGCGGGCAGGCGCACGGAGCCGCCGGCGCGGTCCGCCCATGCCATCACGCCGAAGGCGGCCGTCGCGGCGGCGACCACCGGCAGTTCCATGTTGTGGAAGGCGTACAGGGCCAGTGGCGGGGTGATCGCCCAGATCGCCGCGGTGCGCCCCGAGACCTTCGCCAGAATCCATCCGGTGAGCAGTCCGAACGGGGCGAGCAGGACCGCCATGTGCAGCAGGAACTCGGCGTCGTTGGTGGCGCCGATCGCGCCGAGCCAGAACAGCAGGCCGCTGAGGACGGGGTATTCGATCGCTCCGCCCTGGAGCTTGCCGTCGCCGTCGATCCAGCCGTTCAGGTACGGGAAGACGTGGTTGTTCACATCGCGCCCCGACCACAGGTACTGCAGATCCGAGTAGCAGATCCTGGTGGGAGTGTCGGCGAAGCCCATCGATCGCCCGAGGTCGTCGAACGGGGCACCGGTGCACTGGGCCTTGATCTGGTATCCGATGACCAGGGCGAGCGCGGTGAGGCCGAGGACGGTCCACGCGACCCGGTCGAAGCGGATCGGGGGACGAGGCATGGCCTCCACCTTATCGCCCGCGATCGGGTGTTAACGATCGACGGTGCGCGGACGATCTCAGGTCGATGCACGTCGTGCGGAACGTGCCGGCTGAAGGGGCCACCGATGGACCGAACGACAGGACCCGTGAGCGCGATGGTGCTCGCCGGAGTGACGCTCGCGCTGGCGGCGTGCGGGGACGGCGACGGTGCCGCGCCGTCCGCGACGGCCACTGCGACGACGGTCACCGTGACCGCGGCACCGTCGGCATCCGCCGGTGCGGCCACGAACGCTCCCGAATCGGGGCCGACCCGCGCGGCGGAGTCGCCGCCCACGGCACTGCCGGGCGGACCGGGAGCGGCTAGCCGCGTGCTCACCCAATCAGGGAAGACCACGTGCAATGTGCGCGCCGAGCTCGTGGAATGCCAGTCGACGGAGTTCGGTAAGACCTATCGGGCGGAGACCGGGGAACCGGCCACCGGCTTCGTCTACCGCGGCAGCGAGATCCGCTGGTACTACGGCAACATGGCGGTCACGGCACCGGCCACGACGATGCGGTACGGAAGCACGTACACGGCCTACGGGTGGACGATCCGAGCCGATGCCGAGAAGACCGTGTTCACCCGCGACGGGCACGGCGTCAGTGTGGACGTCGCGAACACCACGTCCTTCTAACGCCTGAGCGCACCCGGGTGCGCTCAGGCGAAGGTGCCGAGCGTGGCCGGGTCGATCGCGGAACGGCGTCCGGTGTACTCGGGATAGGAACGAGCGTCGGTGGTCTGGAACGCCGAGACGGTGCGTTGCGGCAGGGTTCCGGCGAACCGTCCGCGTAGTCGCAGTGCTGCGCGCAGCAGCGGTCCCAGGCCGCGCCGCGGAGCGGGGAAGCCGAAGGCCTCCGTCATCCGGCCGTCGATCAGCGCCTCCACCGCGGTGGCCACCAGAGCCCTCGGTGCCGGATACCAGGACGCGAGCAGATCCACCGTGTACCTACCGATCTCGGCGTTGGTATCGGTGTAGACGAAGGTGCGCCGCTCGTAGTCCTGTTTGAATCGCAGCAGCTCGTGGAAGTCCTCCGGGATATCGCGGATGCCCATTCGCTTGCCCACTTCGCGGTAGAACTCGAAGGCCGCGATCTTCTCGTGCGGGTGCAGCGGCCGGTAGCCGTAGGCGTCGATCCAGTCCAGCGGGTCGTAGATGAACGTGGTGAGCACGTACATCAGGTCGTCGTTGCTGATGTCGTAGCGATGGTGCATCTGGTTCACCCGGCGCAGTGCGGCCTTCCCGCGCGGCGAGTCGTAGCCGTATTCGATGAGCTCCGCCATCAGCATCGCTGTGTCGTCGTAGCGCTTCTGCGGCCGGTCGCGGAACTCACCGGTCTTCGATAGCAGCGCACTGATCGTCGGGACGCAGTAGGTGCGGAACAGTGCGAACTCCAACGCGCGCACGTAATCCCAGGGGAACTCGTACATCGCGGTGATCCGGTGGATCTCCTGGTGATCGCGAACCGGGTCGAGGGCGCCGATCCGGTCGAGGTGGCTGCGCCGGGTCACCGCGAGTAGACCTTGCTGAGCATCATCCGCACGGTCTTCATATCGCGCGCCTTGCGATTGAAGGTGAGCAGGTTCATCGGCAGCGCGAACTTCTGCGCCGCAACGGACTGCGGGCGACTGAACTCGCGCAGGCCGTCGGCGCCGTGGATGCGGCCGAAGCCGGAGTCGCCGATGCCGCCGAAAGGCAGTGCGGGTACCGAGGCGAAGGAGAGGAAGGAATTGACGGCCACCGCACCGGTGCGCAGCTTGCGCGCCAGCTCTCGGCCCCTGTTCAGGTCCTTGGTCATGATCGCGGCGGACAGTCCGTAGGTGCTGTTGTTGGCGCGGTCGATCGCCTCGTCGATGTCCTTGACGCGGTTCACCACCACGGTGGGCCCGAAGGTCTCCTCGGTGACGGCCGTGGAGTCCTCCGGCACGTCGACCAGGACGACCGGCTGGACGGTGTTCTCGCCCACGGATTCCCGGCCGCCGACGATGGCGCGGCCGCCGCGGTTGAGGGCGTCATCGATGTGGCTGGCGATCACCGTGAGTTGCTTGTGCATGGTGGCCGGGCCGTAGTCGGCGGAATCCTCGGACCCTCCGTGGATCTCACGAGATTTCGCGGCGAGTTTGTCGACGAATTCGTCGTACTTGTCGCCGACCACGTAGACGCGCTCGACGCCGGCGCAGGTCTGGCCGGCGTTGCCGAAGGCGCCGAAGACCGCGGCATCGACCGCGCTATCGATGTTCGCATCGGAGTCCACGATGAAGGCGTCCTTGCCGCCGCCCTCGATGGCGACGGGGGTGAGGTTCTCCGCGCAGGTGGCCATGACCCGGCGGGCGGTCGCGGCAGAACCGGTGAACGCCAGCTTGTCCACGGCGGAGCGGCACAGCGCGGCGCCGGTCTCGCCGGCGCCGTGGATGGCCTGCAGCACGGGCTGGCCGGGGCAGGCGGCGGCCCAGGTATCGGCCAGGAACTGGCCCACGGCGGGGGTCAGTTCGCTGGGCTTGAAGACGATGGCGTTACCGGCGGCGAGGGCATACGAGATCGACCCCATCGGGGTGTAGACGGGATAATTCCACGGGCCGATCACCCCGACCACACCGAACGGGCGGTACTCGACGGTGGCGGCGAGGTTCGCGCCCAGCATGCCGGTGCCGACGCTGCGCCGGCCCAGCACCTTCTCGGCGTTCTTGGCGGCCCAATCGAGGTGCACCACCGCGAGCATCACCTCGAGGAGCGCGTCGTCGACGGGCTTGCCGGTCTCGGCGGCGACCACCGCGGCGAGGTCCTCAGCGCGACGCGAGAGCTCGGCGCGGAAGCGGAGCAGCCAACTGCGGCGGGCTTTCGGCTCCAGGCCGCCCCACCACTGCGCAGCGGTGTGCGCGGTGGCGACGGCGGCGTCCACCGCTGCGGCATCGGCGATGGCGAAGCGGGCCACCTCGGCGCCGGTACGGGGGTTGGTGGAGATGAGCTCTCCGGTCGAGGTCTCGGGAGCTGCGGTCATGATCGTCCTCCACGGAAGTTAGTTCCTGTTCTCCCGCATGGTAGCGCGGCCCACGCAGGGGGGAGCAGAATTGAGGAAGTCAGAAAAGTTAGAGAGTGTTCTCTCAATTGTGTTACATTCCGGAACATGTTCTCGACACGATTCACCGAGGCCTTCGGGGTGCAGTATCCGATCGTCCAAGGCGGCATGATGTGGGTCGGCCGTGCCGAACTCGCGGCCTCCGTCTCCGAGGCCGGGGGCCTGGGGATCATCACCGCGCTCACCCAGCCGAGCCCCGACGCGCTGCGCCAGGAGATCGCCCGGGCCCGCACCCTCACGAGCAAGCCCTTCGGCGTGAACCTCACCGTGCTGCCCACCATCGATCCGCCGCCCTATGAGGAGTACCTTCGGGCCGCCGTCGAGTCGGGCATCACCATCATCGAGACCGCCGGATCGAACCCCGCCACGTTCCTGCCCTACCTCAAAGACAACGGCGTCAAGGTGATTCACAAGTGCACCAGCGTGCGGCACGCGCTCAAGGCGCAGGCGATCGGTGTGGACGCGGTGTCGATCGACGGGTTCGAGTGCGCGGGCCATCCGGGTGAGGACGACATCCCCGGCCTCGTGCTGATCCCTGCGGCGGCAGACGCGCTGGAGATCCCGATCCTGGCCTCGGGCGGCATCGCGGACGCCCGTGGCATGGTGGCCGCATTGGCATTGGGTGCCGACGGCATCAACATGGGCAGCCGCTTCCTGTGCACCGAGGAGTCGCCGATCGCGGCCGAGGTGAAGAAGCAGATCGTGGCGAATTCGGAACTCGATACCACGCTCATCTTCCGAACTCTGGGCAACACGGCGCGCGTCGCGAAGAACTCCGTGTCGGTCGAGGTGGTCGAGACCGAGGCGCAGGGCTGCGAGTTCGAGGACATCCGGCACCTGGTGGCGGGGGCCCGCGGCCGCAAGGTCTTCGAGGACGGCGATGTCGAGGCAGGTATCTGGAGCGTGGGCCTGTGCCAGGGCATCATCCGCGACGTGCCCTCCGTGGCCGAGCTCATCGACCGCATGGTGTCCGAGGCCCAGCAGATCATCACCGGTCGGCTCGCGGGCATGGTCGGGGCGCGGGAGACGGTGGCATGAGCGAGGATCTGCTGCGGAGCGTGGACGGAGGTGTCCTCACGGTCACCATCAACCGGCCCCAGCGGATGAACGCGTTCGGGGTGGGGGCCTCGCGTGAGCTGGCGGGGGTCATCAACGACGCCGACGCCGACCCAGACGTCCGCGTCGTGGTCATCACCGGGGAGGGCAAGGCCTTCTGCACCGGTGCCGATCTGGCGGGCGAGCCCGCGTCACCGCAGGAGGCGATGGACGCGGTGAACTCGTACATCCGCGCTATCGCCGCGGCGTCGATCCCGGTGATCGCCAAGGTGAACGGCCCGTGTGCGGGCATGGCCGTGGGGCTCGCCCTGGCCTCGGACCTGATCTTCATGGCCGATACCGCGTACTTCCTGCTGCCCTTCGTGGGGATCGGCCTGATTCCCGATGCCGGCACCTCGGCGCTCGTGCCCGGGGTGGTCGGACGCACCCGCGCCATGGGTATGGCCCTGCTCGGCAACCGTGTCTACGGGCCTGAAGCGTTGGCGAGCGGCATGGTCACGGCGGTCCTCCCGGCGCAGGCCCTCGACGATGCCGTGGCCGCCGCGGCGACGCAGCTGGCACACGGCCCGAAAGACGCGATCGCCCAGACCAAGCGCGCGATCAACGCCACCACGCTGGCGCAGCTCGAGGATGCGCTGGATCGCGAGACGGCAGTGCAAGTGGATCTGCTGCAATCCGATGACTACCGCGAGGGGGTGGCCGCCATGCTCGGTAAGCGCCGCCCCGAATTCGCCCGCTGACCCGTACCCACCCCTCGGGTACGAATCGAACCCCGCGACGACACCTGCACGTCGCGGGGTTCGTGCGTCGACGGGTGGTCGTGATTCAACCCACGTTGTTGTTTGTCCGAGGTATCGGTAGCTTTCCCTTCGCACATCATTCATTGCGAGGGGGAGATTTCGATGACATATCAACAGTACGACTACGCGCCGCCGGCGCCTGCGCGGGACCCGAACAATCTGGACCTGCCGCTGTACGGCGCCTCGTTCGGCGAGGCGATCAAGCGCTTCTTCCGCAGCTACTTCCGGTACCGCGGCCGGGCATCGCAGAGTGAGTACTGGTGGCCGTTCCTCGCAAACGCCATCGTCGTGGTCGTCTCGTACGTGCTGATGTTCCTCAGCTTCGCCACCGCCTCCGACCCGGACAACATGGGTGCCGTCTCGACGGCGATCATGATTGTGTCGTTCACCGGCTTCTTCTTCGCGGTGGTGGTGATGGGGATCGGTTACATCGCGTTGAGTGTGCGGCGCCTGCACGATGCGAACGCCTCCGGATGGTGGTATCTCCTGGTGGTCGTCGGCGGCTTGATCCCGTTGCTGGGTGTGGCGGGCCCGATCATCGTCGGCGTCCTGAGCAGCAGTCGGGCGGGTTGCCGGTTCGACCGCGGCGCGCAAGCGGCGCCGACCGACCACGTGTTCCCGTAGAACGAGAAGTCTCGGCCGAGCACGAAGAGGCCCGGCACCGTCGAGGAGACGGTGCCGGGCCCTTTCTGTGAATTGATGCGGCGCAGGCCTACTCGTAGGTCTCGCCGGATTCCGCCTTGGCGACCAGCGAGGCCGGCGGGGTGAACTGCTCGCCGTACTTCGTGGCCAGCTCGTTCGCGCGAGCGACGAAGGCCTTCGGGCCCTGCAGACCCGCGGCTGCCGTCCCCTCGGTTCCCTCGTAGCCGTTGATGAACTGCATCACGCCACCGGTCCACGCGGGGTAACCGATGCCGAAGATGGAGCCGATGTTGGCGTCCGCGACGGACTCCAGTACGCCCTCGTCGAAGCAGCGCACGGTCTCGATCGACTCGATGAACAGCATCCGGTCGATCATGTCCTGCAGCGGAATGTCCTTGCCCGCCGGGAACAGATCCTTCAGGCCCGGCCACAAGCCGGTGCGCTTACCGTCCACGTAGTCGTAGAAGCCGGCGCCGTCCTTGCGGCCGGTGCGGCCGTTGTCGATCATCGCGTCCACCACCGCGTCGCTGCCGTGCGGGGGCAGTGGCTTACCGGCGGCCTCGGCGGCAGCGCGGGTCTCCTTGCGGATCTTCTGGGGCAGGGTGAGCGTGAGCTCGTCCATCAGCTGCAGCGGCGCGGCCGGGTAGCCGGCCTGCTGGCCCGCCTGCTCGATCAGCACGGGGTTCACTCCCTCGCCCACCGCGGCGATCGCCTCGTTGACGAAGGTGCCGATCACACGGGAGGTGAAGAAGCCGCGCGAGTCGTTGACCACGATCGGGGTCTTCTTGATCTGCAGGGTGTAGTCGATCACCTTGGCCAGGACGGCGTCGGAGGTCTTCTCGCCCTTGATGATCTCGACCAGGGGCATCTTGTCCACGGGGGAGAAGAAGTGGATGCCGATGAAGTCCTCGGAGCGCTTGACGCCCTCGGCGAGGATGGTGATCGGCAGGGTCGAGGTGTTCGAGCCCAGGATGGCGTCGGGTTCGACGATGTCCTCGATCTCCTGGAAGACCTTGTTCTTGACCTCGACGGACTCGAACGCGGCCTCGATGACGAGATCGACACCCGCGAAATCGGCGGCGTCCACCGTGGGCGTGATCCGGGCCAGGAGCTCGGCCGACTTCTCGGCGGTGGTGCGGCCCTTGGCCAGCGCCTTCTCCTCCAGCTTCTCGGAGTATGCCTTGCCCTTCTTCGCGGCCTCGATGTCGATGTCCTTGAGCACCACCTCGATACCGGCCTTCGCCGAGACGTACGCGATGGCCGCGCCCATCATGCCGGCGCCGATCACGCCGACCTTCTTGGCCTGGTACTTCTCGTACCCATCGGGACGGCTACCGCCACCGTTGATGTGCTGCAGATCGAAGAAGAACGCCTTGATCATGTTCTTCGACACCTGACCGGTGGCCAACGAGGTGAAGTAGCGCCCCTCGATCACGCTGGCGGTATCGAAGTCCACCAGCGCACCCTCGACCGCGGCAGCCATGATCGCGCGCGGCGCGGGCATCGGTGCGCCTTTGAGCTGCTTACGAAGGTTGGCCGGGAAGGCGGGCAGGTTCGCGGCGATCGCCGGCGAGTTCGGGGAACCGCCGGGGATACGAAAGCCCTTGACGTCCCACGGTTGCACGCCGCCCTCGGGATTGGCCTTGATCCACGCCTTGGCGGCGGGGATGAGTTCCTCGACGGTGCCGACGACCTCGTGGACCAGCCCCACCTCCTTTGCCTTGGCCGGCTTGAGACGCGGGCCCTGGAGCAGGACACCCATGAGTGCGCCCTGCAGGCCGAGGAGCCGCACGGTGCGGGTCACGCCGCCACCACCGGGGAGCAGGCCCAGGGTGACCTCGGGCAGGCCGATCTGCGAACCGCGCGCGTCGGCCGCGATGCGGTGGTGCGTGGCGAGCGCGATCTCCAGGCCACCGCCCAGAGCGGCGCCGTTGATGGCAGCCACGACGGGCTTGCCCAGGGTCTCGAGGCGGCGCAGGTCCTTCTTCAGGTTCTCGACGTTGTCGAAGACCTGCTGCGCCTGCTCCTTGGTGGACTGGCGGATCAGATTGAGATTGCCACCGGCGAAGAAGGTCTTCTTCGCCGACGTCAGGACGACGCCGGTGATGGCGTCCTTCTCGGCCTCCAGGCGATCGATGGTGGCACCCATCGACTCCCGGTACAGGTCGTTCATGGTGTTCGCGGAGCTGGTGGGATCGTCCATCGTCAGGGTGACGATGCCGTCGGCGTCCTGGTCCCAGCGGATCATGTTCTCAGCCATGTCTGTTGTTGTCTCCGTAGTCTTTCCGGCCGGTCAGAGGCGCTCGATGATGGTGGCGATGCCCATACCGCCGCCGATGCACAGGGTGATCAGGCCGTAGCGGCCGCCGGAGCGCTCGAGCTCGTCGAGCACGGTGCCCACCAGCATCGCGCCGGTGGCGCCCAGCGGGTGCCCCAGCGCGATCGCGCCGCCGTTGACGTTGACCTGCTCGCGGTCGAGCTTGAAGTCCTTCATCCACTTCAGGACCACCGAGGCGAAGGCCTCGTTGAGCTCCCAGACGTCGATGTCGTCCTTGGTCAGCCCGGCCTGCTTGAGAGCCTTCTCGGTGGCCGGCGTGGGACCGGTCAGCATGATCGTCGGATCGGAACCGGTGATCGCGGTCGACACGATGCGCCCGCGCGGGGTCAGGCCCGCCTTCGCGCCCGCTGCCTCGCTGCCGACCAGCACCAGGGCTGCACCGTCGACGATGCCCGAGCTGTTACCGCCCGTGTGCACGTGGTTGATCCGCTCCACGGTGTAGTACTTCTGCAGCGCCACGGCGTCGAAGCCGCCCATCGCGCCGATGCCCTCGAAGGCCGGCTTGAGCTTGCCGAGGTCTGCCGGGGTGGTGCCCGGACGGCGGTGCTCATCGGTGTCCAGCACGGTCAGGCCGTTGATGTCCTTGACCGGTACGACGGACTTGGCGAACCGGCCCTCGTCCCACGCCTTGGCGGCGTTGGCCTGGCTCTGGGCGGCGAACTCGTCGACATCGTCTCGGGTGAAGCCCTCGATGGTGGCGATCAGATCGGCACCGATGCCCTGCGGCACGAAGTAGGTGTCGTAGTTGGTGGTGACGTCCTGGAACATCGCGCCGCCGTCGGAGCCCATCGGGACACGCGACATCGACTCGACGCCACCCGCGAGTACGAGCTGGTCCCAGCCGGCTCGCACCTTCTGCGCGGCGGTGTTGGTGGCTTCCAGGCCGGATCCGCAGAACCGGTTGATCTGTACGCCGGCCACGGTGTCCGGCAGACCGCCGGCCATCGCGGCGGCGCGCGGGATGACGCCGCCCTGCTCGCCCACGGGCGCCACGACGCCCAGCACGATGTCGTCGATATCGGCCGGATCGAGGGCGGGGAAACGGGTCTTGACCTCGTCGATCAGGCCGACGACCAGGTCGATCGGCTTGGTCGCGTGGAGCGAGCCGCCGCGCTGCTTACCGCGCGGTGTGCGGATGGCCTCGTAGATGAAAGCGTCGGACACGGTGTTCCTTCCTGGTGTGCTGTCCGTCTGGACCGTCACAAGTGAATCACTATTCTCTAACTTTCGGTGATTCGGCCCCGATCGAACATGTTCTAGAACACAATCGCATACATGACCGCCGAAGAGAACATCGCCTGGTATCCCCGTACCGAGGAGCCCCGCAGCTCCCAGCGCAATACCTGGAACAATCAAATCCGCAATCACGCCGTCATGCGAGGCGATCAGACCGCGCTGCGGTACCTCGACAAGGAGGTCTCCTGGGGACGGTTCGCCGAGCGGGTCGGCGCCTTCGCCGGAGCGCTAGCCAAGCGCGGGATCACGGCGGGCGACCGGGTGCTGATTCTCGGCCTAAACCGGATCGAGTACGTCGAGGCGGCGCTCGGTGTGACGGCGCTCGGCGGCATCGCGGTCCCGGTCAACTTCCGCATGGCGCCGCCCGAGGTCGCGTATCTCGTCCAGGACACGAAGTGCAGCGCGGTCATCTACGAGGCGCCGTTCGACCCCCTGGTGGCGGGAGTGGCGGGAGCCGGGGCCGACTTCGGCCTCCGCATCCGGTTCGACGGTGCGGACGAGGCCGCGGGGGCGGTCGGTTTCGAGGACCTGATCGCCGAAGGCAACCCCGATCCCCACGTCGACGTGCCCGAGGATTCACCGGCGCTCATCATGTACACCTCGGGGACCACCGGCCGGCCGAAGGGCGCGGTGCTCACCCACATCAACATGACGGCCCAGGGCTGGACCAATCTGGTCGCGCCCGGCTCCGTCGATCCCGAAGCGGTGGGCGCGATCGCGGTCCCGATGTTCCACATCGCCGGCTTCGGCGTGCTCGCCACCGCCTTCCTGCAGGGCCTGACCTCGGTGATCTTCCCGCTCGGAGCGTTCGACCCGGCGCAGACGCTCGATGCGCTGGAGCGCGAGGGCATCACCAGCATGTTCATGGTGCCCATGCAGTGGCAGCTCGCTGTCGCCGAGCAGAAGGCCCGGCCGCGCAACCTCAAGCTGCGCTATGTCTGGTGGGGCGCCGCTCCCGCGAGCGAGACTCTGCTGCGGGAGCTGACCGCCACCTTCCCCGACGCCGAGATCTGCGCCGTCTTCGGCCAGACCGAGATGTCGCCGGTCACCTGTGCACTCTCGGGCGCTGACACGCTGCGCAAGTTCGGGTCCGTGGGCAAGGTGGTCCGGACGGTGGCCGCGCGCGTGATCGACCCGGACGGCAACGACGTGCCGCGGGGCCAGATCGGCGAGATCGTCTACCGCGGACCCAATATGATGTCGGGCTACTGGAACAACCTCGAAGCCACGCGCGAGGCCTTCGCGGGCGGCTGGTTCCACTCGGGCGATCTCGTGCGGATGGACGAGGAGGGGTTCGTCTACGTGGTCGACCGCGCCAAGGACATGATCATCTCCGGCGGCGAGAACATCTACTCCCAGGAGGTGGAGAACGCCGTCGCCGCGCACCCCGATGTCACCGAGGTCGCCGTCATCGGCAAGCCCGACGAGAAATGGGGTGAGGCCGTGGTCGCGGTGGTGCAGCTGCGCGAGGGTGCTGAGCTGACGGTGGACACCCTGTCCGCCTTCCTCACCGATCACATCGCCCGGTACAAGCATCCGCGGCATGTGGTGGTGATCGACGCCCTGCCCCGCAACCCCACGGGCAAGGTCACCAAACCCACTCTGCGCCAGCAGTTCGGCTGAGCCGGCGGCTGGTCGAGCGACACGAAAGCCGGGACCCGAGTAGGGCCCCGGCTTTCGTGTGCGCGGTCAGACCAGGGGACGGCCGAGCTTGGCCCGGGTGCGCATGTCCACGAGCAGGAGCTCGTACGGCAACCGGGTGAGGGCCACCGGGAGGAACCGATTGACCGTTCCCACCAGACGCCAGAAGGCGTCGAACGCGCGCTGATGCCGCGGCGTCCAGGTGATCTCCATCGCCTCACGGAACTTCGGCGCGAGGAAGCCCGCGGTCTGGAAGCGGGAGAAGGCCTTGAACGGTCCGGGTACCGTGCCGACGAAGGTGAGATCGACGAGCTGGCGGAGATAGTCCCGGGTCTCCGGCGTCGGCGCGATCTTGGTATCGCACAGTTCGACCCACGCGGCGTCGAACTCCTCGGGTGTCGCGGGCCATTGATCGGGATGCACCTGCAGCGTGGTGCCCAGCGGCGCCGCGTCGCGGTAGAACAGGGCCCGTTGCTCCGGGGACATCGGGCCGCGCAGCAGCTTGTGGGTGTCCTCGAATCCCACGTACAGGCACATCGCCACCCACAGCTGCAGGTTGCGGTCCATCGCGTTGTACTTCACCGGGCTCTTCTCGGTGCTGCGCACCTGCCGGTGCGCAGTGTTGACCGCCTCGCGATAGCGCTCCTTGTCGTCCTGGGTGCCGAGCACGGCCACGGCGAGGTAGGTGAAGGTGGTGCGGGTGCGCTTGATCGGATGCTTATAGAGCGCACCGGATTCCACCGGCGACTCCATCACGCCGTAGGCGACCGGCGGGTCGATCAACTGCATCACCACGTTGGCGGGCCCGGCGGCGGACGAGGGGGCGACCATGGCGTCCCGGAGTGTGGTGAGCACGTGCCCCGGACGAGCCGGCGTGGCGATCGGTATGCGGTATCCCGCGGCCACCGGATCGACCCGTGGGGCGTTCGCCACCGCCGCCGATGCCGTCGCCGGCTCGACAGGTGCGGGTGCGATGCGCCCTGCGCTCGCGGTCATGAGCGCCTCCTTCATGTGATCACACCGAATCGGTGTGTGAATGTTCACTTACTTATAGCCTTGACGGTACACCGCGAACAGGCTCACGTCAGTGAGTAGTCTTCTATGCGGACGGCGAATGAGGAGTTGACGTGACCCAGGCGCGGAGGAAGCGGCCCAAGGACCGGCGCGAGCAGATCGCGCGGGTGGCTGCAGAGGACTTCTCCCGGCGCGGCTACCACGGTGTGGGCATCGAGCAGATCGCGGCATCCCTCGACATCTCGGGTCCGGCTGTGTACCGGCACTTCCCGAACAAGTACGCACTGCTCGAACACGCGATCACCTCGGCGTCGGACGCCCTGAGCGCGGCTGTCGCACAGGCGGCGCAGGAGACGGAGGGACAGGACGCGGAAGCACGCATCGATGCCATCGAGGACGCGGCGCTGCGAGTGGCCTTCGAGCGTCGCAACACCGGTGGCCTGTTCCGCTGGGAGCAGCGACTCCTGGAGCGGCAGGATCGGAATCGGATCCGGGACCAGTTGACGCAGATGATCGGCACCTTCGCGGATGCCGCTGAACCCGCCCTTCCGGGGGTGGGCCGTGCGGAGCGCGAGCTCCGTTGCGTCGGTGTCATCAGTGTCACCGGAAGCGTGACCGCACACCGCACGGTGCTCGCGCAGAGGCGCGCCGAAGCAGTGCTCAGGACCGCGGGCCGGAGGTTGCTGGCGCTGCCCGCCCCGCCCACCGAGTACGTCCTCGCTCCGCCGCCGTCCTCCGTGGCGGGGACGGACGCGGGCCGTCAGGAGCAGGTCCTCGACGAGGCCGTGGAGCTGATCTTCAGCCACGGATTCCACAACGTGAGCATGGGGCAGATCGGTCAGGCGGCCGGCATCGTTCCGTCCGGGATGTACCGGTACTTCCCGAACAAGGCCGGGATCCTCGTGCGCGCGCTCGAACGATCCGGCGCGGCGATGGTCGATGCGATCGCCGCGGTGGTCGAGGCGAACCCCGAACCCCGGGCCCGGCTCGCCGCCCTCGCGCAGGCCTACGTCCAACTGTCCTTCGGGCAGTCGAAGTTGATGACGGTCTACTTCCGCGAGATCGGCAACGTGCCGGACTCCGACCGCAGCCGTCTCGCGAGCGTGCAGCGCGCCAACATCGCCGCGTTCGCCGATGCCGTGATGGCCGTGCGTCCGGATCTGGGTGCGGCCGAGGCCACGTTCCTCGTCCACGCGGCCTTCGCCGTGGTCTTCGACGTCGGACGCACCCGCCGCTTCGACGCCGACCCGCACTTCCAGGCCGAGGTCTTCGCGATGGTGTGCGCGGTGCTCTTCGATTCCTAGGGGTTCGGCGCCGGCGCCTCGGCCGGGGGAGTCGGAGCGCCCGTCGGAGCCGATGTGCCACTGCCCTGTCCGGAGCCGCCCGACAGGGCATTGCCGATATCGCTCATCAACCAGTTCTGGTTGCTATCGACGGTGATCGTGTAGGCCGTGGTCGTGGTCGTCCCCTGGGGTGCCTGCAGGCTGGTGGCGTCGGTATCGATGACGACCATCACCTTGTACACGCCGTTCGCCTCGTCGGAGACCTTGGTGCCCACGAGCTTGCCCTTCGATTGCAGGCGCACCGGGACCACCACCATTCGCATCACCTCGGCGGCGCCGTCGACTCGCTTGGCCACCTGATCCGTCACGCCGGACTTGAGGTTCTGCAGCCAGGGCGCGATGTCGTTGAAGTCCACCGTCGCCGCGTTCACCCCGTACTTGCCGGCGATGTCCTCCGCGCGAGCACGGTCGGCCGCCGCCTGCTCCATATCGTTGACCTGGCCGCGATAGTGCAGCGCGAAGAAGGTCGCCACCCCGGCCGCCACGGCGAGCAGCGTGATCACCAGGGTGAGGGCGACGGCGCGGGTGGTGCCGGGAGCGGCGACCGCCGGTTCCGCGGGCAGCGACGCGGACGTGCGGGATGTCCGGTTCCGCGGGGGAGCGGTCGACGGACGGGGAGCCTCGTCCGGCGGGGTGCTCTGCACCGGAGCCGATTCCGGCTCCTCGGCGGTCGTCGCGTCGTCGGGGGCGTCGTCGTTGGGCATTCTCACCTCGGGGTCGGGGACGTGCTCGGTGCGGGCGCCGCACTGCGCGGCGGCGTGGTCGCGGACGGTGCCGCCGGGCCGGGCCGGGCCGACGGTACCGCGGCGTCCGGACCACCCGGGATCGGGACGGTGATCGAGAGCCGCGGCGTTCCGTCGTCGCCGACCATGGCCAGGGCCGATGTGAGGAAGGCGCTCAGATCGATCGGAGGCACGGTTCCGTTCACGGCCTTGAGAATAGGCAGGCTCGGCCCCAGGATCTCGGCGACCTTCGGAATCAATTCGGTCAGGTAGGGCTGCAGACGGGTCGCGAACGGGTGCAGGACATCGTTGAAGGGCCCCGGCAGGCCGAGCTCGGTGACCAGTGTCAGCACCTTGTCGACCGCGGGCCGGATCACTCCGATCGTGCTGCGGAAGGCCGGGCCGAAGTCGGTGATCGCCGGTCCCATCCACTCGAGATCGGCCGAGTACACCTGGGTCTGCTCGAACATGCTGCGGATCTGAGGCATCCGGGACACGAGCGTCGAGGTCAGCAACTCGCCGGCCTGCGTCAGCCGGGGCATCGCCGCATCGGTTCCCGTGGTCGCCTGCCACATCGTCTTCACGATGTCGGCGAGCGGGCCGACATCGGCGATCTTGCTCACCTCGGACAGCGAACGGAAGATATCGGGAATCGAGGTCGGGATCGAGACCCGCTTCGGGTCGATCATCGCCCCGTCGGTGAAGTACGGTCCGTCCGTGCCGCTGGGGGCGAACTCCACGTAGGGCTCGCCCAGTGCGGTCAGCTGCTCGATCGAGACCTCCGAGTCCACGGGGACCCGGTTCGTATCCGGATACTTCAGCCGCACCGATACTCCACGCGTGCTGCCGTCGACGCGCTCCACTTCGCCGATCCGGGTGCCGCGCAACAGTACCGAGGAACCCGTCACCAGCTGCGCGGATCGGGGCAGTTGCAGGGTGATCGTGGTGTACTGCGTGCCGGGCCGCACCCCCATGTAGCCGAAGACCAGCGCGCTCACCCCCACCGCGAGGACCACCACGAAGGTGACGATGTTGGCGATCAGCTCGCGTTTCATCGGACCACCCCCAGCATGCGCAGTGTCTTGATCGCTTGATCGGCCTGCTCGCCACTGGGCATCTGATCGCCGAGACCGAGCCGGACCACGTTCACCTTCGCGCCCTCACTGAGGTACGGGATGACGGTGTCGCGTAGCAGATTCCGCAGGTTGACGATGTTGTCCGGCCGGGTCGATCCCGCCGGGCGGTCGAAGTACAGCAGGGGTCGCAGAACGGCCCGAACCAGGGTGTTCGTCTCCCGCAGCGTCGGGACCAGGAAGGCGGCGTTGTTGAACGTCGGGGCTAGGGCGGCGAAGACGGCGACGATATCGCCGGTCTCGATCACCGTCTTCCATCGGGGCGCCGCCTCCGGCGCGAGATAGGCGCCCACGAGATCACGCTGCGCTGCGAGCTTGGTCGTGAGCTCGACCAGGGAGACCACCGCGGTGTCGAGGCTCTTGGTGTCGTTGGACCAGGCGTCAACCGTCGTCGTCAGGTTGCCGATGATCTTCTTGGTCAGCGCGGGGTCTTCGGGGAAGCTGCTGTTGAGCCGGTCGAAGGTGTTGCCCAACTGGCTCAGGCTGCCGCTGCCGAGGAAATCGGCGAGGCTGGTGAGCATCTGCTCCATCTGGACCGGTGCCCGGGTCTGTGACTGCGGCACCAGATCTCCGTCGGCGAAGAAGGCGGTGCTCTGGGTGGTGTTCGGCGGAGTGAGCGCGACGTAGATGTCTCCGAGCGGCGTGTCCTGGCGCAGCTCCGCGACGGCGGCGCGCGGCACCCGGGTATCCGACTGGATCCGCAAGGTCGCCTCCGCGTTCTTGTCCGTCAGTCGAACCCCTTCCAGCGAACCGACATCGCGGCCGAGAAGACGAACCTTCGCCTGATCGGGAAGATTCAGGACGTCGGGGAACTGGATTTTCAGGCGCCAGCCGGAGGCTGCGGAGCCCGGCGTCGGCAGGGTGGCGGGTCCGATGTCCCGGAGGCTCCACAGCCCGGTGATCACGAGGACCGCAGCGAGTAGTGCGGGCCAGATCGTGCGTATCCGCGTGGTCATCGCGCCGCCCCCGTCGCCCGCAGGACGACCGACATCACGTCGACCCGGATCTTGCCGTCACCGACGACTTGGCACTGTCCCGGTGCGATCCGATTGACGTTGGTGCACGTCAGTTCGGGGTTCGCCGCCGCGAAAGCGGTATCGGGTAGCGGTGTGTAGTTGATCTTGATCCGGGCGTTGGCCTGGTCGTAGTTGACGTTGAAGGCGGAGATCAGCGGTGGGAGGATCCCCATCAGGTCGCCGTAGTTGCGGATGCCCGCGGCGGCCAGGCGGGTGACCGGCACCGCGAGATCGAGTACCGGGAAGATCATGTGGCCGTACTGTCCGACGAGGTTGAACAGCATCTTGCCCAGCGGCAGCAGGGTGGTGGCGAGTGCATCGACCGTCGATCCGAGCGGCAGCATCACGTTGACCAGGTACGCGGGCAGATTGCTGAACAGCGACTTGATATCGCCCCAGTTCGAGGTCATGCCGTAGGTCAGCGGAGCCAGGGCATCGAAGGCGCGCGCCAGATCGTCCATACCGGGGCCGGGATTGTCGAGTACCGAGGACAGTTGGTTGAGGATGCCGTTGATCTGCGGTCCGGTGCCGTTGGTCTCGCGCGCCAGCGCACCGAGCGCCTGCTGTGCCTGCTTGGTCTGTTCCGGCCCGCCCCCGGTGGTGACCTGCGAGGTGAGGCGGTAGACGCCCTCCATCGACTTGGTCAGGGAGAGGGGAGTCTTGGTATCCACGATGCACTTGCCGGGTTGCAGAGTGGGGCCGCCGTTGTCGTCGCCGATGAGGGCGAGTTGGCGGGATGCGATCAGGGATTTGGCCACGGTGACGGCGCTCGCCGAGGCGGGGATCCGCTCGTTCGCGGAGACCGACATCTCGACCCGAGCCTTCGCGCCCTCCGCGCTCACCGCGGTCACCTTGCCCACGGTGACTCCGCGTCGCGTCACGGGATTGCCCTCGTAGAGACCGATCGCATCGGGCATCTGCGCGCAGTAGGTCACGCTGCGTTCGGTGCCGCCGCGCAGGTACCAGGCGCCGCCCAGTCCGAGGACGATCACGATCGCGACCGCGATGCCGCTGATCAACCACTTCGATCCCAGAGCCGAACGGACCATCAGCAATTCACCCCCTGAATCGGAATGCAGAACGCGGACGAGAGCACCGTCTTCCCACCGATCTTGACGCTGCCGTCGGGCTGAATGGCCTCGTTGACCCGGGCCAGGGCCTTCTTACCCTCGTCGATCATCGGCTCGAATTTCTGGAGCAGTTCCTGCATCTGCCCGGAGATCACCCGGAGCTGCCTCTCGAAGCCGTCGATATCGCGCAGGTAGAGATCGGCGAGGGGTTTGATGCGCAGCAGCGTCAGCTCGAGCGCCCGCATGAACGCCTTGTATCCGGCCACGTTGAGCGATGCGGTCGAGAGGAACAGGCTCATATCCTGCATGATCGCCGTGAGCCGGTCACCGTTCTCGTTCACCGCCGTGGTGTATTCGGAGACCACCGTGATGAACCTGCCGATCTGGTCCTTCTGCCGGCCCAGGGCATCGACCATTCCGGACAGCGTGGTGATCGCGTGCCGCAGTTGCCCCGGCTGCCCGGAGGTCGCCTGCTGGATCTGAACCAGGGATTCGCGCAGCGGCTGACCGTCGACCGCACCGAGTTTGGGACCGGCGGTCTGGAAGGTCTCGGTCAGGGTGTAGGGCAGGCGCACCCGGTTCGCCGGAATCGACCCGTCGCCGAGGGATGTGGCTCCCAGGGAGTCGATATCGAGGTAGTAGCCTCCGACCGCCGTCAGCATCTTCACCGCCGCGGTGGACTGATTGCCGATGAAGGCGCTCTTATCCACCCGGATGGTGACCCGGACATCGTTGCGGCGCAGCGCTACACCGCTGACCGATCCCACGGGGACACCCGCCACGCGGACATCGTCGCCCTTGCGCAACTGGCCGGTCTCGGCCATATCGACCGAGTACGAGGTGCTGCCCGGAGGGGCCAGCGAGAGGTACCCGGCCGCGATGATGATCACCGCCGCGAGCATCGCCGAGGCGATGCCCCAGCCCAATTGGCGGTCGGAATCGGAGCTGAACCGGAACCAGGTGCGGCGCCACACGCGGCGCGGCGGCCGGCGCCGCAGTGCCCCGGCGACGGCGCGCCGGGCGAGGTCCTGGTTGCCCGGGTCGTTGGGATCGTTGGGATCGCCGGTCGTCACGGATTGCACAGCACGACCCTCGTCCCCCGGATGAACATCTGGACGTCGGCGGGCAGCGAGGCGACGCCCTTGCTGCAGCGACTGTCGCCCTTGGCCTTCGGCAATCCCTGGCCGGTGAGAAGGGCGAAGAGTCCGGGAAGCATCGCGGCGAGGTCGACCAGCGGGCCGAGCTTCTTCGCCTCGGGCGAGAGCAGGTCGTCGAGCCACGGATTGGTGTTCGGTGTCATCCCGAGGCCGGCGAGGAGGGAGCCCGCCGCCGTCATCACCTGTGCCCCCTGATCGGACAGGACTCGGTAGGCCGGAGCGGATTTGGCCATGATGCCGGCGAGCCGCTGGAGCAGGCCGACGAGTGTGGTGACCGAACCGGACTTGCCGCCGATCGACTCCGATAAGTCGGAGAAGTTCCGGATCAGCGTCTCGAACAGCGCCGCGCGGTTATCGGTGAAGGTGGCGAGTTTGTCGATGGAGTCGAGCATCGGCCCCAGGCCGGACCCGTCACCGTTCATCACCACCGCGACCGACTGCGCGAAATGATCGATGTCCTCCGGGCGCATGGTGGCGAGGACGGGCTGGAGGCCGTTGAAGACCGTGGTGATGTCGAAGGACGGCACCGTCTGCTCGGTGGTGATGCTCGCGTTCTCGGCCACCTCGTCGCCGGGTGCGGCGGCGCGCTGCAGATCGATGTACCGCTGGCCCGTGAGATTCTGGAAACGGATGGCCAGCTTCGAATTCCGGAAGATCCGCTGGTCCCGGTCCAGCGAGAAGGCCACGTCGGCGAACGAACCGCGGCCGCCCTCGCCGCGCTGGAGCGACACCGAGGTGACCTTGCCCACCTGCACGCCGAGGACGCGCACGTCGTCGCCGGTGCGCAGTCCGGAGGCGTTGGTGAATTGTGCGGTGTACCCGACCTGCGTGCCCGGCGCGGGCCGCTGCAACGCCCGCACCGTGAAGGTGGTCCCCACCGCCACCACCACGGCGAACACCAGGAAGCTGATCAGGGAGGTCCGGAAGCGGCTCATCGTCCACCACCGCCCTGCGGCGGGATCGGGACGGGCCGCGCCTGCACATCGAGATTGAGAACCTTGCCGTTCGGGGTGTCCTTGATGGCGCGGCGGATCGCCTCGATGAGATCGGAGATCTGCTGTCCGTTCCGGGCGGCACCGGGCATCGAGGCGACGCCCCGCCGCTCCGCATCGGCCAGCACCGAGAGCGTCGGAGCCAGCGGCTGCAGGGATTTGACGAGATTGGCGATATCGGGTGATGTCACGTTGACCAGCGTGTCGACCGTCGCGGTCTGGGCCTTCGGGTAGCCGGGTGTATCGGGTCCGGGCCAGTCCCAGAGGAGTTTGATCGCCGCGAGGAGGTCGTCGGTCGAGGCGCCGATGCCCTGCAGGGCGCTGGACAGGATCGGGAGCGTGTACGAGGTGGGCACGGTCTGCGTCTCGGCATTGGCCTGGGCGACCGCACCGAGCGCGCGCACCATGGGCAGGAAGCCCTTCGTCGCGGTGTCGGACTGACGCAGCAGATCGGACATGTAGGGCCGCAGGGCCGTCGATTCCACATCGGCGAGGGTGCGCAGTAGGCCGGACATCGTCGAATCACTGGGTGCGGTGGCCGGGCGCACCCGCGCGCCGTCCTGCAGCGGCGAGCCCGCGGGCGACGGAATGATCTGCACGGAGGTGATGCCGAACAGGTTGTTGGGGGCGAAGTCCGCGAGCAGCGCGTCGGTGAGTCCCGCCGCCTTGTCCTTGTCGAGATCCATGTCGATGCCGAGGCGTCCCGATCCCTCCTGCGTGATGCCCGAAACGGTCCCGATCCGGATCCCGTTCATCTCGATCACCGTGCCGTTGTTCACTCCCGGGGCCACCTCCGAGGTGAGCAGGGTGATCCGCATCGGGGCGGGTCGCGCGAGGGCGGTGATGCCCCACGCGAGTAGTGCGACCACGACGACGATCGCGACGGTGAGGGCTCCCCGTCGAACCAGTTGCTTGGGTTCGACGGTCATGCCGGGTACGGAGGAGATCGATGCCATGGCTACCCCCGGAACACCAGGACCGGATTGAAGCCCCAGATGGCGGTGGTCAGGAGCATGTCCAACACCACGATCGAGACCAGGGACGCGCGCACCGCCCGACCCGATGCCACGCCCACACCCTCGGGCCCGCCGGCGGCGAAGAAGCCCTGGTAGCAATGGATCAGGATGACCACGATGAGGAAGACGATCACCTTCACCGTGGACGCGAGCAGGTCGGGGCCGGAGAGGAACTGACGGAAGTAGTGGGTGTAGGCGCCCGCCGACTCGCCCTGCACCACGGTGACGATCACGCTGCAGGCGAAGAAGCTGACGACGATCGCGATCAGGAAGGTGGGGATGACCGCGATGAGCCCGGCGAGCACCCGGGTGCTCACGACGAACGAGATGGACCGCAGGCCCAGCGATTCCAGCGCGTCGATCTCCTCGTTGATGCGCATGGCGCCGATCTCGGCGGTCATGCGGCAACCCGCCTGGACGGCGAACCCCGCGGCCGCCAAGATCGGTGCGAACTCACGGATGTTGGCCAGTGCGCTGATCGATCCGGTGAGCGGGCCCATGCCGAGCAGGTCCAGCGTGGAGAACGCCTGGACCGCTACGGTTCCGCCCACCGCCAGGCCCAGCACCACCATCATCAGCGAGGTGCCGCCGCCCACGATCACCGCGCCCCGGCCCCAGGTGAGATCGGTGACGGTGCTGATCGTCTGCCGGCTGTAGTGCCGGGCGGCATGCGGAATCATGATCACGGCCTGGACGCAGAAGCCCATCATGTGGCCGAGCCGTGCCAGCACGCCGCGCAGCCACGTGTAAACGCGGCCGAGCGTGCGTGTGCCCCTGGGGCGATACGTTGCGACGGTCACGTGCGCTAACCCACCCTCATCGGGAAGAACACCGTATACGCCTGCGTGAGAGCGAAATTGAGCACGATGATCGCCACCGTGGACACCACGACGGTGGCGTTCACCGCGTCGGCCACGCCGCGCGCGCCGCCCTTGGCCTCGAGTCCGTGCTGGCAGCCGACGATCGCGATGATGGCGCCGAACAGAGCGGCCTTGACCATCGAGAACCCCAGGTCGCGCACCGTCGCGTACGCACCGAAACTGAGCCAGTAACTGCCGGGCGTGACGTCCTGGCCGAGCACGGCGACGTAGAACGCCGCGAGGATGCCGACCACCACGATGAACAGATTCAGCAGCGGGGCGACCACGACCGCGGCGATCAGTCGTGGCGCCACCAGCCGGTGCACCGGATCGATACCCATGGTGCGCAACGCGTCCACCTCGTCGCGGATGGTGCGGGCACCCAGATCGGCGGCGATCGCGGACGCGCCGGCACCACCGAGGAGGAGTCCGGCGGCCAGCGGCGCGGCCTGCTGGATGACCGCGAGTCCGCTGGCCGCGCCCAGTAGCGACTCGGCGCCGATCTGCTGGACGACGCCGCCGACCTGGATGGTGACGATCACGCCGAACGGGATCGCCATGAGGAAGGCGGGCACCGCGGTGACGGAGACCAGGAACCACGCCTGGATCACGGTCTCCTTCACCGCCAGCCGACCCCGGATGGTGTCGCTGATCGCGGCCATCACGGTGGTGGTGGCGAGCTGGGCCGTACGGCCGAGGGTGCGGAGCGGGCCGAGCGCATTCCGGTCGATGTTGTCGAGGAAGATCCGCAGGTCGCTGGGTCGCCGCGCCGGCGCCTCGGTCGGTGCGGTATCCACCCCCATCGACGTCTCCCCTCTGGTCGCTGATCGCCACCGATGTTAGGCATCGTTCTCGGTCGTGATGTGACTTTACGCACAAATCACTGCCGCGTCATCGCGGATTCAAGATTTCGCAGGTCGGCAGGCTGTGCGGTAGCCTATGGCGGTTGCCGACACGGCAGCACTCCTGCCGCGGAGAGTCCGCGGCCGCATAGTCCATAGGAGGAGGCGAAAAGCCCATGCGTAAGTACGAACTGATGGTGATCCTGGATCCGAGCCTGGATGAGCGCACCGTCGCACCCTCGCTGGAGACCTTCCTGAACGTGGTCCGTAAGGACGGCGGAACGGTCTCGAACATCGATATCTGGGGCAAGCGTCGGCTGGCCTACGAGATCACCAAGAACTCCGAGGGCATCTACGCGGTGATCGATCTGACCGCTGAGCCGGCCACCGTGAACGAGCTCGATCGTCAGCTCAAGCTGAACGAGTCGGTGCTCCGCACTAAGGTGCTGCGGCAGAGCTAGCTCACCGAACCCGTACCGAATTACAGGGAGAGACACCATGGCAGGCGACACGGTCATCACGGTCATCGGCAACCTGACGGCGGACCCGGAGCTGCGCTTCACCCCGTCGGGTGCAGCCGTGGCCAACTTCACCGTCGCCTCCACGCCCCGCACCTTCGACCGGAACACCAACGAGTGGAAGGACGGCGAGGCGCTGTTCCTGCGCTGCAACATCTGGCGTGAGGCGGCCGAGAACGTCGCCGAGTCGCTCACGAAGGGCACGCGCGTCATCGTCTCCGGCCGGCTCAAGCAGCGGTCGTACGACGATCGCGAGGGCCAGCGGCGCACGGTGGTCGAACTCGAGGTCGATGAGATCGGCCCCTCCCTTCGGTACGCCACGGCGAAGCCGGTGCGCACTCAGCGCGGCGGCGGTGGCGGCGGATTCTCCGGTGGCGGTCAGGGCGGCGGTGGCGGTTACAGCCAGCCCGCAGCCCAGTCGGCGCCGCGGCAGAACCAGCCGCAGGAAGATCCGTGGGGCAGCGCCCCCGCGGCCGGGAGCTTCGGCGGCGGTTCGGACGACCCGCCGTTCTGATCCCCGGGATCGAGAACTGTGCCGGACCGTCAGCGGTCCGGAGATACCTATTCAAGGAGTACCAACACCATGGCCGGTAAGGGCAATGGCCGGAAGGTGCGCGTCGAGAAGGCCGTCAAGGCCAAGGCGTGCACGTTCTGCAAGGAAAAGAACATCAAGATCGACTACAAGGACACCACGCTGCTGCGTCGTTTCCTGTCGGAGCGGGGCAAGATCCGCAGCCGTCGCGTGACGGGCAACTGCGTCCAGCACCAGCGCGACGTCGCGATCGCCGTCAAGAACTCGCGTGAGGTGGCCCTGCTGCCGTTCACGTCGACCACTCGATAAGGGGAGAGAAGTCATGAAGCTGATTCTCACCGCCGACGTCGACAACCTGGGTGCGCCCGGCGACACCGTCGAGGTCAAGGACGGCTACGGCCGTAACTTCCTGCTGCCCCGCGGTCTGGCGATCGTCGCCAGCCGTGGCGCCGAGAAGCAGGTCGAGGGCATTCGTCGCAGCCAGGAGGCCAAGCGTGTGCGCGGCCTCGACCACGCGAACGAGCTCAAGCAGGCCATCGAGGGCCTCGAGGCCGTGAACCTCGCCGTGAAGACGGCCGAGTCCGGCAAGCTGTTCGGCTCGGTCACCGCGGCCGACGTGGCCGGCGCCCTCAAGGCCGCCGGCGGTCCCGTCGTCGACAAGCGCAGCATCGAGCTGCCGCAGGGTCACATCAAGTCCACGGGTGTCTTCCCCGTGGTCGTGGTGCTGCACCCCGAGGTGCGCGCGAAGTTCTCGCTCACCGTCGCGGCGAACTAAGACGCTCCACGCAGAAGGCCCCCACCGCGAGGTGGGGGCCTTCTCGTCGTTCGAGCGAGTGGGTCAGGCGACGATGGTGCCCACGCAGGGGGTGCTGACCTGAGTGCCGATCCACTCGGTACCGGCGCCGGTGCGGATCACCACGTTGTAGGTGACCGCGCCCTTGCCGGTGTTGACCACGATGCGATTCAGGGTGGGCAGGCCACCCACCCCGTTGAGCCGGACGCTGCCGTACTTGCCGGTGGTGGTGTTGTTCCACGACAGGGTGGCGTTCGAGGCGAACTGGCTGAGGACGAGATCGCGGGCGCCGGCGTTGCCGGTACCGGCGAATTCGATCTGGCCCGGCCGCAGAACCTTGGCGTTGACCTTCCAATTGACCATGTCGCCGCCCACCACGAACATCGGGTTCGCGCTGGAGCAGGTGGCCGTGGCGGTGACCGGCTTGGCGGGCGCCGGTGCGGGGGCGGGTTCGGCGCCCGCGGGCCCGATGGCGCACGTGGCGATGGCCGCGACCGCGACCGCGACGCCTGCCGTGCGCGTCGTGATCTGCTGGGGGTTCATCGGGTGGTCCTTCCATCTCATATGACTCGGTTCAGGGTACGCGGGAACGGTGACGGGCAGAAGTCCGATTGCCGAGCAGTTCCGAGTACCCGCAGGTAGGAGGCACCGCAAGATGACCGGCGGGTAACAACCGGGGGTGGTTTTGACCGCGCAAGCGCCAACGATGCACTCACGACACGCCCGAATGTCGGATCGGTACGACACGCTGAGTGTTCTCGTTCCACAGCCGGTGGATGATTTTCGATGGTGGTGACCTGCGACAACAAGATACAACGCATGTAGTCTCCACAGGTTTTCCCCATCGGTCCACACTGGCGCTCACACGCGGAGCGCGCGTCCTCCACACCCCATCCCCAGGTTCATCCACAGCCGGGCTTTGCGTCCCCCGGGGCAGCGCCTAGCGTTCACGGGCGTCGGTCTCGAGCGCGCGCCCGCGTGGCGCCTCCCCGTTTCTGTGGGTGGTGTGCGGTAGACCGAAGGCGAGCAGGTGCAGGTGCAGTCCGGCGGCCCCACAAGGGACGGGCGGACGTGAGCGAGAGCGGGTATCCGATGTCGGTGACGGACGAGCAGGAGTTCACCCCTGGGCCGGCCAATCGCACGGACGTCCCGGCCTCCGATGCTCCGCCCGCCGAGGACTTCGGCCGCCAGCCGCCCCAGGACATCGCCGCGGAACAGTCGGTGCTCGGCGCGATGATGCTGTCGAAGGACGCGATCGCCGACGTTCTCGAGGTGGTGCGCCCGGGTGACTTCTATCGGCCCGCCCACCAGTCCGTCTACGATGCGATCCTCGATCTTTACGGTGCGGGCGAGCCGGCCGACGCCGTCACCGTGTCGGCGACGCTCGATCGCAAGGGCGAACTCAAGCGCGTGGGTGGGGCGCCCTACCTGCACACCCTGATCTCCACGGTGCCCACGGCGGCGAACGCGGGCTACTACGCCGAGATCGTGGCCGAGAAGGCGATCCTGCGCAGGCTCGTCGAGGCGGGGACCCGAATCGTCCAGTACGGCTACTCCGGATCCGAGGGCGCCGACGTGGCCGAGGTGGTCGACCGGGCGCAGGCGGCCGTCTACGACGTGACCGAGCGCAAGGCGTCCGAGGATTACGTGGTCCTCGAAGAGCTGCTGCAGCCGACCATGGACGAGATCGACGCGATCGCCTCGCGCGGCGGCGTCAGCATGGGGGTGCCCACCGGATTCACCGATTTCGACGCGCTCACCAACGGCCTGCACGCCGGCCAGATGATCATCATCGCCGGCCGCCCCGGCGCGGGTAAGTCCACGGTGGCACTCGATATCCTGCGGTCCTGCTCGATCGCCAACGGTATGGCCGGTGCGCTGTTCAGCCTTGAGATGAGCAAGACCGAGGTGGTGATGCGCCTGCTCTCCGCCGAGGCCCGGATCAAGCTGGCCGATATGCGCTCGGGCAAGATGACCGACGACGACTGGACTCGACTCGCACGCCGCATGTCGGAGATCTCCGAGGCACCGTTGTTCGTCGACGATTCGCCGAACCTGACGATGATGGAGATTCGGGCCAAGGCCCGCCGCCTCAAGCAGCGGCACGATCTCAAGCTCATCGTGATCGACTACCTGCAGCTGATGACATCCGGTAAGAAGGTCGAATCCCGTCAGCAGGAGGTCTCGGAATTCTCCCGCCAGCTCAAGCTGCTGGCCAAGGAGCTGGAAGTGCCGCTGATCGCCGTCGCACAGCTCAACCGTGGTCCCGAACAGCGCACCGATAAGAAGCCCCAGGTCGCCGACCTCCGTGAGTCCGGCTCACTGGAGCAGGACGCCGACATGGTGGTCCTGGTGCACCGCCCCGACGCCTACGAACGCGACGATCCCCGTGCCGGCGAGGCCGATTTCATCCTGGGTAAGCACCGTGCCGGCCCCACCGCGACCGTCACCGTCGCGCACCAGCTGCACTACTCCCGCTTCGTGGACATGGCCAAGGGCTGACCGCCAGCGCCGGTTCATACCGCTGGTGGCGTGGTGCTGAAGATCGGCCAGCAGATCTCGGTCGCGGTGAACCGCGCCGGATCCGCTGGAGTGCCGCCGAGGTAGTGCTCGCGGATGGGCCCCTGGCCGCTGATCAGATGCTCGTTGACGTACGTGCCCAAGGCCGCGTAGCTGCGGTCGATACCGTCATGACCACCCGGGTGGGTGAGCACCGCGAATGCGGCTCCGGGCAGGACCTCGGCGTGGATGCCGTCCGGGGGATCGGCGGTGGACGGCGCCGCGACGAACATGGTGGCTCTTCCGCGTTGTTCGAGAAACAACGCGCGATCGTAGAGGCCGCCCGGCACCACGGCGGCCGGCTCGCCTGTAGCCGCGGCGACGGCGCGGTGCAGTGTCCGCACAGATTCCGTGAACCAGTCGTCGATCCCAGTGATATCGATCGTGGCGCTCACGGACCACACATCGAGCGCGGGTTCGTGGCGCGAGCTGACGTCGGTCGGAATGCGTACGGGGGACAGCAGTTCGCGCAGCGCGGCCACGGTCTCCTGGGTCCGCTGCAACTGCGTCTGCATCTGTTCGAGATGGCTGGTGATGATGTCGGTGCGAGCCGCCGCGTCCTCCGTACTCAGTAGCGCCTTGATATCGGGGATGGACATTCCCAGCGACCGGAATCGGCGGATGATGTGGGCGTGATCGACCTGGCGGGTGTCGTAGATGCGATAGCCGCTGGAGGGATCGATATGGGCGGGCTCGAGAATGCCGATGTCGTGGTAGTGGCGTAGTGCCTTCCTACTCAGCCCCGTCATCACTGCGAAGTCTCCGATCGAGACCTGTGCGCCCACGGTGTTCTCCTCTGCGTCGCGGCACCCACCTGATGGGCGTTGCCTCCATCCTCGAGCCTCCCCCTAGGGCAAGGTCAACATCGCGGCGCGGTCGGATCGGGGATTGACCTTCCCCCTACGGCAACCTCCATCGTGGCGCCATGACCAACAACACAGACTGGGATGCACTCCCGGAGACCGTACGAACGTTCATGACAGCGCTCGATGCCCGCGAGGTGGACCGAGCGCTTGCCACCCTCACTCCCGGCGCCGTGGTGACCGACGACGGACACGACTACACAGGGCACGACGAGATCGGTGCATGGGTGGCCACCGCGGCCGCCGAGTACACCTACGCCGCCGAGTTCACCGGTGCGACCGTGACCGACGTGGGCGTCGATGTCGGTCAGCACCTGGAAGGCGACTTCCCGGGCGGTGTCGCCGATCTGCACTATCGTTTCGCCCTCTCCGGTGCGTCGATCAGCCGGTTGGTGATCGAACCATGAGCAGAAGGTGGTTCATCACCGGGGGAACCCCCGGCAACTTCGGAATGGCGTTCGCCGAGGCGGCGCTGGAGACCGGCGACCGCGTGGTTCTCACCTCCCGGCGTCCGCAGGAACTGACGATATGGGCCGCGCAGTACGGCGACCGCGTTCTCGTTGTGCCGGTAGAACTTACCGATGCGGATCAGGTACAGGATGCGGTGCGTGCCGCCGAGGAGCATTTCGGCGGCATCGACGTGCTGGTCAATTGCGCTGGCCGCGGCTGGTACGGATCGATCGAAGGCATGGATGAGTCCGCCATGCGGGCGATGTTCGAACTGAACTTCTTCGCTGTACTGTCGGTGACCCGCGCCGTGCTGCCGGGGATGCGCGCCCGCGGCAGCGGATGGATCGTCAACGTGTCCTCCGTGGCAGGCTTGGTCTCAGCGCCCGGATTCGGCTACTACAGTGCGACGAAGTTCGCCATCGAAGCCATCACCGACGCGCTGTACGACGAAGTGGCCCCACATGGCATTTCCGTATTGACCGTCGAACCGGGCGCGTTCCGAACCAACGCCTACACGGGATTCTCCAGCGAGCCCATCAACGAGCCGATCCTGGACTACCACGACATGCTCGAGCAAGTCCGTGCCGTCTTCGTCGGGATGGACGGGGTGCAACCCGGAGATCCGTGCCGCGGTGCCCGGGCCGTGATCGCCGCGATGGCTCAGGACCCACCGCCGCGCAAACTGGTCCTGGGAAACAGTGGTTACGATGCCGTGATCACCTCGCTGGAGAAGGCTCTGGCGGATCTCCGGAAGAATGAAACACTCTCGCGCAGTGCAGATTTTCCCATCTGACGGGTGGTCAGGACCGCATTCGCGGGGCGGGTCAGCGCCAGGACAATGGACGAGTGAACCTCGGCGAGGCCGAGGTCGGTTCTACGATGCGAAGCATGGTCCGGTATGTCGATGAGGATCTGCGCGGGGCGGAGTTCCGCGAGTGCGATCTGTCTCAGGCGCGATTCATCGGGGCGGTGATGCGTGATGCCGTGATCGACGGACTGGTCTCCGGTCTCCTCGTGAACGGTGTCGAGGTGACCGGGTACGTCGAGGCGGAGCTCGACCGGCGGTACCCGGTGCGGCCGCTGATCCGCTCCGAGGACCCCGTCGAACTGCGCCGGGCCACGGCGATGCTCCACGCCGACTGGGCGGCTACGATCGAGCGGATCCGTCGCGCCCCGGGCATCGAGAGCCGCACCGTGAACGGGGAATGGTCCGCCACACAAACCCTGCGGCACCTCGTCTTCGTGCACGACTCGTGGTTTCGCCGGTGCTGCCTGGGCGCGCGGGAGTCGTTCACGCCGTGGGGGCTCGGTCCGGACGCTGGGCCCTACCGTGGGGCCAACGGGCTGGACCTCACGCTCGACCCTGCCTTCGAGGACGTGGTGGCCGTGCGTGCGGCCCAGGCCGCGGAATTGGAGGACTGGCTCGGCACCGTCACCCCGGGACGACTCGCGGCGGCCGCTCCCGTGCCCGACGACGATGTCTGGCCTCCGTACGCACGGGGTCGTTCGGTGCGGCAGTGCCTCGTAACCGTGCTCACCGAGCTCTTCGAGCACCACCGCTACTGCGTCCGGGATCTCGATCGGATCGGGTCGTTCGTCGATCAGGCGGCGCGCGGTGGCGGCGAGTCGAGATCGTCGCAGAAGTAGAAGGCGACCGATTCGGGCGTGGCCCCGGTGCGCGGCGTCCGCCGAGCGAGCAAGCGGGACAGGGTCGCGCAGTGGTGGAAGGGAAGGTCCGAGGGATCCGACAGCACAACGCTTCCGCCCGCGACCCGGTGCCAGGTGTCATCGCCGATTACTCTGCACCGCATGCTCGCCCGGCCCGCGCTATCGCACTCGGTGATCACTTCCACTGTCCCCGATACGGGGGCACCGTCCTCCGTAGGCAGGGGGTGGACGGTCTCGATCGTCACGGTGAGCTGGTGTGGCGTTCTCAATGTGGTGTTCCTCATGAACTCGATGCGGCCGGCCGAACGAAGTGGGGATCGGCTCGGGGGCCCCGACCAGCCGTCAGGGGCCCCCGAGCCTCGCAATCGGGGTCGGATGTCGCGTGTCACCTAGATGACGAAGCGGTGCCCGTCGATGAGTAGCACCTCGTCGCGACGGACCCACGGGTACTCGTCGAGCCCGGACTCGACCTCGACGGCGCGGGACTGCTCGGCGACATCCGCCGGGTCAGCCTGCGACAGCGTGATATCGGTTGCCGGTAGATCGGATTGCTGGACGTTCCGCACGCTCGTACCTCCGTGGAGTCGGCTCAGGATTCGACCGCGAGCTGCTCGCACTGCGGCTCATCGGCACCCTGCTCGACGACGATGTGCCGCGGTTTGGCGCGTTCAGCGATCGGGATCGTCACGGTGAGTACCCCGTTGTCGTAACGCGCCGTGATGCCGGCGGTATCGATGTTGTCGCTGAGGGTGAGCTGTCGGCGATAGATGCCGGAGAATCGCTCACTGGCGAGCCAGGTGACCCCGGAATCGGACATCGTCGACCGGCGCCCCGTGAGGGTGAGAACACCGTTCTCGACGTTCACATCGATCGAGCCGGGGTCTGCGCCGGGCAGGTCGGCAGTCAGGACGTAGTGGTCGTCGACCTGGTAGAGATCGATCGGCATGAACCGCGGAGATCGCGCTGATCCCGTCTGTCGCCCAGCAGCGGCAAGTCCCTGAGAAAGCTGGTCGAACTCAGAAAATGGGTCAAACCGAAGCACAGCAAACACCTCCCGTGAACTCCAGGCTGCCCGTCACCCTGACGGGCAACTCTTCAACTGTGCGCTATCTGTTTTAGCACTCCTTCGACGCGAGTGCTAGAGAAATCGAGTGTGACGGGAATGGTGAGCGATTCGTTGGATCGCCTCCGCGCGAAACGTTTCCGCCACCGTGGCGCCCTCATGCCGATCACGCGCCCCCATGGCCGATGCCGTTCGATCTCCACAGCCGTGTTCACCATCACCTTGGAAGCCTCCCTCCTCGGCGATAGATTTAAGGCATTGATCTATCGCCTGCCTCGGGTGCAGGCCTCACGGGAAGGAAGTGGACATGATCACCGTCCTCGCCCTCATCGCGTTCGTCGTCGGTCTGGCATGGCTCACCCACGACCGCAACGACCTCGACTTCCGCGCGCGCGATCAGCGCGGCGCCGCGGCCGATCGGGACCGGCGTACCGGTTCCGGGGGTGTCATCGTCCCCTGACCTGTCCCATCCGAATCGAGCCCTGCGCCGAATACATCACGACGGCATGTGCAGCCGTCCCGACGTAGCGATGGAGGCAGGATTCGTATGGTCACCGATACCCCCACCCCCGAGGTTCCCGCTCGCCGCCGCGAGTTCCGGCCGGTCGCCCTCGCGGTCTCGCTGATCTCTGTCGCGATCGTCGCCGGCGTCGGTGGAGCCGCATCGGCTGATGCCGCATCGGCCTACGGACGGTTGCAACAGCCCTCGTGGGCGCCCCCGAGCTGGGTGTTCGGCCCGGTATGGGGTGTGCTGTACGTGCTGATGGCCATCGCGGCGTGGCGGGTCTGGCGCGCCGACCCGCGGCCCGGCAATCGCGCGATCACGGTGTACGGCGTGCAGTTGCTGCTGAATCTGGCGTGGTCGCCGCTGTTCTTCGCTATGGAGCAGCGAGGCTGGGCGCTGGTGGACATCGTGCTGCTCGATGTTCTCGTGATCGCCACCCTGTTGGCCTTCCGCTCGCGCGATCGGCTCGCGGCGGGTCTTCTCGTGCCGTATCTGGCGTGGATCCTGTTCGCGACGGCGCTGAACTATTCCGTCTGGTCGCTCAACGCCTAATCGGCGCTCAGTTGTCGATCCACCCGTCGTAGCGATGCGCGGCTTTGACGGGGTCATAGGTGCGCCGTCTCCAGGCAAGGGCGACGCAGGTGACGATGAGGGCCGGCACGGTGAGGGACAGGATGACCAGCGGCTGCGCACCCTGCTCGCGAAGCAGGGTGAGGTGGATCGCTGCGGTCGCGGCGATCGTGGCCACGGTGAGGGCGGCCGCGATCGGCAGGGCGCCCACGTGGAAGACGCGCCCGATCCGGCGGCACCCCGTGAGGAGGAGTCGCACGAGTAGGTACAGGACGACGGCGATGACGCGGTAGACCATCACGCTCTTCACAATACATGCGGAATCACGCATATGTTGGTCGGACGGATGCGTACCGATGATCACCTGGTACTTTCCGACGAATGATGCGCCGCAACGTGGTTCCGCTGTTGGAGTACGCGCTCACCGGGCTGGGGCTGATCTGGCTGGCGTACGTCCTGGTCTCCGGTCGGCCTGCGATCGGGCTGCTCATCGCCTGGGACCTCGCGGCACTCGGTTACATCATGCTCAACTGGATCGCGCTGCGGCGCAACATTCCCGACGAGGAGTCCGTCGAGGGCGATGTCCGTGCCCCGGCCTGGCAGGCCACCCTGTTCGCGGTGGTCGCCTCCGGATCCGGACTGGTCGGCGGCATGCTGATGATCGTCTGGCGCGACGACGACGCCGCGGATCCGTGGCTCCAGCCCGCCGCGGCCGCGACCGTCCTTCTGTCGTGGGTGCTCCTGCACATGGCCTTCGCGCAGATCTACGCCCGCTCCTTCTACACCGAGGGCGGCCTGGACTTCCCGCACTGCGAGAGCCCGCAGGCCACCGAGTTTCTTTACTTCTCGTTCACGGTCGGCACCTCGTTCGCCGTCTCCGACGTCACCGTCACGAGCACGCCGATGCGCCGCCGGCTCATCGTCCACAGCGTGCTGAGCTTCTTCTTCAACGCCGCGGTGGTGGCCATCGCGCTGGATTGGATCAAGGGCTGATCGTCCCCGCGGATTCGAACCAGTCTGATCGCCAACCACACGCGAACCGCCGATCGACTGTAGGTTCGTCCGGGTGGACCTCCGCAGATTTCTCGACGGTCGCGGGGAGCAGCTCGCTTTTCTCACCTACCAGCACGCCTCGCTGGTGATCCAGTGCGTCCTGGCCGCGGTGGTGATCGCGCTGGTTCTGGCCGCCGCGGTGTACCGGTCCCGCGCCGGGGCCGCGATCGCCACGGCGATCGCCTCGGTGGGAATGACGATCCCCTCGCTCGCCCTGCTCGCACTGCTGCTGCTCGTCTTCGGCCTCGGGGTGGCCCCGTCGGTGACGATGCTCGGCTTCTACGCCACCCTCCCGATCCTCACCAGCGCCATCGTCGGGTTGCGTGCGGTGCCGCCGAACATCGTGGAGGCGGCCCGGGGCATCGGCATGCCGCGCTGGCGGGTGCTCGCCACCGTCGAACTGCCGCACGCCTGGCCCGTGATCCTCACCGGTATCCGGGTGAGCACCCAGCTCGTGGTGGGCGTCGCCACCGTGGTGGCGTACGTGTTGGGGCCCGGCCTGGGCTCGCTCATCTTCTCCGGCCTCGCCCGCCTCGGCGGCGCCGGCGCCCTCGAATCCGCCCTCACCGGCACGGTTCTCGTGGTGATCGTCGCGCTCGTGCTCGACGGCCTGCTGGTGCTGTTGGGCCGGTTCACCGTCTCGAAGGGGCTGGTATGACGGTCCTTCCCAGTCCCGTGTCCCCTACCGAATGGATCCCCGCATGACCGAGACCACGGGCGTATCGATCACGCTGGACAAGGTGGTCAAGAGCTATCGCGGGCAGGACAAGCCCGCGGTCAAGGAGCTCACCCTGGAGATCGCGGCGGGCGAGACCGTGGCCATCGTCGGCCCGTCCGGCTGCGGTAAGACCACCACGCTGAAGATGATCAATCGGCTCATCGAGCCCACGTCCGGCAAGGTGATCATCGGTGGCACCGACGCGACCGGCGTCGACCCCGACGAGCTGCGGCAGGGTATCGGCTACGTGGTGCAGGCCGGCGGTTTGTTCCCGCACTGGACGGTGGAGAAGAACATCGCCGCGGTACCGAAGCTGCTGGGCTGGGACAAGTCCCGCACCGACGCCCGGGTCACCGAACTGCTCGACCTCGTCGGGCTCGATCCCGCCGAATTCCGCCGACGCTTCCCCAAGGAGATGTCGGGCGGGCAGCAGCAACGCGTGGGCGTGGCCCGCGCGCTCGCCGCCGATCCGCCGGTGCTGTTGATGGACGAGCCCTTCGGCGCCGTCGACCCGATCACCCGCGTGCGGCTGCAGGACCAGTTGCTCGCGATCCAGGAAGACCTGCACAAGACCATCGTCATCGTGACCCACGACGTCGACGAGGCGATCAAGCTCGGAGATCGAGTGCTGATTCTGTCCGAGGGTGGCCAGATCGAGCAGTTCGCCCCGCCCGAGGAGATCCTGGCGGCGCCCGCCAACGAGTTCGTGGAGGAATTCGTGGGCTCGGGTGCCACGCTGCGTCACCTCACCCTCACGACGGTGAGCGAAATTCCCAGTGCCCCGGTAGTTCTCACCCAGCCCGGCGAGGATTCCGAGGAGGTGGCCGCCCGTGCCAAGGAGGCGAAGCTGAGCTGGGTGGTGGTCACCGATGCGGACGGCCGTCCGCGCGCCTGGCCCTCGGTCTCCGAAGTATTGAGCAAGCCCATCATCTCCGACTACATCGACCAGCGGCTGCCCGTGGTCGAACGCACCGCGACCCTGGCCGATGCCCTCGATGTGATGCTGGCCGCCAGCCAGGGCGGCGTCCTGGTGACCCATCGCGACCGGGTGATCGGTTCGCTGACCATCGAGCAGGTGGCCGCCCGCATCCGCGAGCGTCAGGCCATCGCCAATCCGGAGCAGGCGGCCGACACCTATCGGGCGGCGCCATGACCGCGACCGTCGACACCGAGGCGCGTAACCGATTCGCCGGCGGCCCGCCCTTCGACCTGATCCTCGAACCCCTCCTGGTAGTCGTGGGTTTCGTGGGCTACCTGATCTGGCATGCCACGCAGACCTTCTCCGAGACCGAGGCTGTGCAGCTGCAATGGTCGCAGCTCGGTAGGTCGGTGGGGGAGCACATCTGGCTCACCGTGGTTTCGGCGGTGCTTGTGGTGATCATCGCGATCCCGCTCGGGATCCTGGTCACCCGCAAGAGGTTCGCCCGGATCTCGCCGATCATCGTGGGCCTGGCCAATATCGGGCAGGCCGCCCCCGTGCTGGGCATGGTGGTGTTGTTCGCCATGTGGCTCGGTACCGGGCGCTGGACGGCCGTCGCCGCCCTCGTGGTGTACGCGGTGCTGCCCATCCTGCAGAACACCATCGTGGGACTGCGCCAGGTGGACGATCGCGTGATCGAAGCCGCGCGCGGGCAGGGCTTCTCCGGATTCCAAACCCTGATCAAAGTGGAGCTTCCGCTGTCCGTACCGGTGATCCTGCACGGTGTGCGCACCGCGCTGGTGATCCTGGTGGGCACCGCGACACTCGGCACGTTCATCGGCGCCGGCGGCCTCGGCGTGCTCATCACCACCGGCGTCACCCTGTACCTGCCTCCGCTGCTGTTCTCCGGTGCCCTCCTCGTGGCGCTGCTCGCGCTGGCCATCGACTGGGTGGCCCGACTCGCCGAGTACCTGCTCTCGCCCCGCGGACTGCGGGGGGTGCCGGCATGACCCGCCGTCCTCTGATCGCGGCGCTGGGTGCGGCGCTGGTGATGGCCCTCGGCGCCTGCGGCTTGGAGAGCTCCTCCGGTCACTTCGTGAGCGCCGAATCGGCCGACGGACAGAAGCCGCTGGCCGGGGCCACGATCTCGGTGACCTCGAAGTCCTTCTCCGAGGGTGTCCTGCTCGGCAAGATCACCACGACGATGCTGCAGGCCTCCGGCGCCGACATCACCGACATCACCAATGCCCCCGGTTCGATGTCGTCCCGGCAGGCCATGGTCAGTGGCGCAGCCGATGTCTCGTGGGAGTACACCGGCACCATCTGGGTGAGCTACCTGAAGCAGACCGAGACCATCAGTGATTCCACCGAGCTGTTCACCCGCGTCCGTGACGCGGAGCGCCGCAACGGCATCGAGGTGCTCACTCCGGCACCGTTCAACAATACGTACGCCTTCGCCGTCACACCGCAGCAGAAGGCCCAGTTGAACCTGCGTACGCTGAGCGATCTGTTCCGGCTGCCGCCGCAGCAGCGCAGCCTGTGCGTGGACCCCGAATTTCAGTCCCGCCCTGACGGACTGCCCCGCCTGCTGCAGAAGTACGAGGTGCGGCTCGGCACCGCGACCCCGGCGAACACCGTGAACACCATGGACGCCGGAGTGGTCTACTCGGCGATCTCCGGCGGCACCTGCCTCGCCGGCGATGTCTACGCCACCGACGGGCGGATTCGGAAGATGGGCCTGGAACTTCTGGAGGACGACCGGAAGTTCTTCCTGCCCTACGACGGCGTGCCCGAGGTACGCACTGACGCCCTCGCCAAGTACCCCGCACTCACCGAGGTACTCGGGAAGGTGAGCAGGCTGCTCACCAACGAGACCATGCAGGAGCTCAACGGCCAGATCGACATCGAAGGACGCGACCCGGCCGATGTGGCGGCCACCTGGCTCAAGAAGGTCGGCCTGGTGCGCTGACCGGCGCGTTCGCAGTTGCGGTCGCGGTGAGTGGAAGGGTTCACCGGATCGCGGGCCCGGCCGACACTGAGGTGCATGACCGAGCATGTACCGGACCTGTTGGCGCTCACGGCCGCCGAGGCGGCCAAGGTGCACGCGGGTGACTACGACCATCTCCTCCCCTCCGCGTGGCCGGCCGGTGAACGCTGGGCCGCGCGACTGTGGGGTGACGACGACGTCGACGTCTGGCTGATCAGTTGGGTACCCGAACGCTCCACGGAGCTGCACGATCACGCGGGCTCGCTCGGCGCCCTCACGGTGGTCGACGGTGCGCTCGCCGAACGCAGTTGGGACGGTGAGGGACTGCGTGAGCGGCGCATCGATCCGGGCGGGCAGGCAGCGTTCGACCGCGGATGGGTGCACGATGTGACCCGGCACCCCGACGCGCACGACGCCGCTTCCGGCGAGGCCTCCTCACCCACCCTCTCGGTACACGCGTACTCGCCTCCGCTGACCGCCATGTCGTACTACGAAGTGAGCCCGAACGGACGGCTGCGTCGCGTGCGCAGCGAGCTCACCGACGAGCCGGAGGCACCGCCGAAGACCCCTGCCGCCAAGGGAATCAACGCATTGCTCGCCGCCGCCCGGGACCGGATCGAGCGGGTCAGCGCCGCCGAGGTCGCCGACGAGTTGGCCGCCGGCGCACACCTCGTGGACATCCGGCCCGCGGCGCAGCGGGCCAGCGAGGGTGAGGTGCCCGGCGCCCTGGTGATCGAGCGCAATGTGTTGGAGTGGCGCCTGGACCCCACCTCCACGGCCCGCATCGATCAGGCAGTCGACTGGGACGTGCGCTGGCTGGTGATCTGCTCCGAGGGCTACACCAGTTCGCTCGCCGCGGCCGCACTGCGCGATATCGGCCTGCACCGCGCCGCCGATGTGGCCGGCGGTTATCACGCGCTCACCGCCGCACTGGTCGGCTAACCCGACCGCGGTACCTCCCACCGCAGCACCGTCCCCGGGCGTTCGGCACCGGGATCGGCGGGTCGCACCTCGAACCATCCGCCCCGCAGCTCGGCCCGGGTCGCCAGATTCCGCAGACCGCTGCGCCGACCATCGACGGGCGTGCCGACACCGTCGTCGGCCACCTCGACGGCAACGGACTCCCCGCCCGCCACCACCGTGACCGCAACCCGGCTTCCGCCGCTGTGCCGCACGGCATTGGAGACGCTCTCACTGATCACGGCCTCCAGATCGCGCCCCAGATCGTCGGAGACGGCGCTCTCCACCGGGCCGGAGAATCCGATGTCCATCGCGAGCTCGCCACCGTGCGCCACCGACCGGGTGGCCCGCACCAGCCGTGCGCGCAGTTCGGTTCCGTGATCGGACAACTCGAAGATGGTGGAGCGGATATCGGCGATGGTGCGGTCCAGCTCGCCGATCGCGGCATCGAGCCGCTCGCGCACCGGTTCGTCGGCCGCCGCGGAGCGTGCTACCTGCAGCCCGAGACCGGCCGCGAAGATCCGCTGGATCACGTGATCGTGCAGGTCACGGCCGATCCGCTCACGCTCCTCGATCACCTGCAGTTCGCCCACCCGCTCCTGCTGCGCCAGCGCGGCGGTATGCATCTGCGCGTTGTCGATCGCCACCGCGGAGGCGGCTGCGAACACCTCGATCGCTTGCGCATCGTCCGCCGTGAACGCACGACCGTCGGCCTTCTCCGAGAGGTAGATGCAGCCGAACAGGTCGTCGTTGACGATGATCGGCGCGCCCAGGAAGGTGTGCATGGGCGGATGGTTCGGCGGGAAGCCCACCGACGCGGGATGAGCGGACAACTCATCGAGCCGCAACGGCTCGTTGACGCGCAGCAGATATCCCAGAACGCCTCGGCCGCACGGCGGATCGCCGATTCGGGCGGCCGTCTCGGCGTCGACTCCCACGTAGATGAACTCCTGCAGCGAACCGTCGTCGTTGCTCACGCCCACTGCGCCGTACCGGGCGTCCACCAGCGCCATCGCCGAGGTCACGATGCGGCGCAGCGTGCTCGGTAGATCGAGTCCCTGCGCCACCGCGAGAACGGCGCTGAGGATGTCCTGCAGGCCGGCGCGGTCGGACTGCCCGGTCACGGCATACCCTCGCGCGTCCGGATCGGGATCGGGATCGGGACGTACGCCCCTTTCGGGTGCCGTCCGGCAGCGGAAACCTGGTGGATATGAACGGATGCGATATCGATCCCCTCGACCGGCCGGAACTGCGGGCCCTCCTGGTGGATCTCGCCGAAGCTGCGTACACCGGCCGGGTGAGCCGATGGAACGAGGTGCGTACCACGGCCGCGGTGCACGGCATGGACCTCGAATACCTGGTATGCCGATTGCTCGGGCGCCTGCTCGCCGAACGTGCGGCGCACCGCGGAGCGCCCGCTGTCGACGCCTGGTCGCACGCCCGGGCTTCGCTGGTATGACGCCGTCACGGCCGAGTCCTGCGGGCCTCGCGCCACTGCACTGCGCGCAGCGCGGCCTGCACCCGGTTCTCCACGCCCAGCTTCGCCAGTACGCCGGTCACGTGGTTGCGGACGGTTTTCTCCGCCAGGAACATCCGCTCGGCGATCTGCTTATTGGTCAGCCCCTCGCCGAGCAGTTCCAGGACCGCTTCCTCCTGTCCGGTCAGCCCCGCCTGGGCCAGCGATGGCACCCGATCCGCATCGCGGATGCGTTGCAGCACACGGGCGGTGCTCGCGGAATCGAGAAGCGATCCGCCGGCGGCGACGGTGGCGATCGCCGAGACCAACTCGGTGCCGCGGATCTGTTTGAGCACGTAGCCCTGCGCGCCCGCCGTGATCGCGTCGAGCAATGCCTCGTCGTCCGAGTACGAGGTGAGTACCAGACAGGGCAGCCGCGGGTGCTGATCACGCAGGGTGCGGATCAGATCGATTCCGGACCCGTCGGGCAGCCGCACGTCCACCACCGCGACCTGAGGAGCGACCGCCGGGATCCGTGCCAGGGCCTCGCGCACCGTCGCCGCCTCCCCGACCACACGATGCCGCCCGTCCGAGGTCAGCAGATCAGCCAGGCCCCTGCGCACGATCTCATGATCGTCGACGAGGAAGACGGTGGCCATGACTCCCAGGATAGGCCCGCTCGGCACCGTCGGACCGTCCACCGGGACATATGTACCGGGAGCCGATGACCCACGTCCCCGGCCACGGTATCGCCGCGCCCCGAAGGACTTCGGGACGGGCTGCGGGACTCGGTGCCCTATCCGAAGGCCGCGCCGGACGGAACCATCGGAGCCATGACCGACCTGACCGACCTGGAACTGTTGCACGAGCTCGCGGGGACCGCGGAGACGGAGGTCGACCGGCACTTGCGGCATGCGGTCGACTGGCACCCCCACGACTACGTGCCGTGGAGCCGCGGCCAGGACTTCGCCGCGCTCGGCGGCCGCGACTTCGAGGAGTCCGACTCCGACCTATCGCCGGTTGCCCGGGCCGCGCTGGTGATGAACCTGCTCACCGAGGACAACCTGCCCAGCTACCACCGCGAGATCGCCGAGAACTTCTCCCTCGACGGAGCCTGGGGCTACTGGGTGCATCGGTGGACCGCCGAGGAGGCGCGGCACTCGATCGTGCTCCGGGACTATCTGACCGTGACCCGCGGCGTCGATCCGGTGGAGCTGGAGGACCTGCGGATGACGCAGATGCAGCACGGCTTCGCGCCCGGGATGAACTCGATGCTGCTCTCGGTGAGCTACGTGACCTTCCAGGAGCTCGCCACCCGGATCAGTCACCGCAACACCGCCGCGGTCTGCGACGATCCGATCGCCGAGCGGATGCTGGGCCGCGTCGCCGCCGACGAGAACCTGCACATGCTCTTCTACCGGAACATCCTGTCGGCGGCGATCGAGCTGGCGCCCGAGCAGGCCCTGGCGGCGGTGTACACCGTGCTGACCAACTTCGCGATGCCCGGATCGGCGCTGCCGCATTTCCGTCGTGACGCGGTGCTCATGGCCAAACACGGCATATACGACCTGCGGCAGCACCGCGACGCGGTGGTGCTGCCCGTACTGCGCACATGGAAGCTCTTCGACCGCACCGATCTCGGGGGTGAGGCCGCCCGAATGCGGGATCTCATCTGCAGTTTCGCCGACGAGCTCGATGCGAAGGCGATTCGTTTCGAGGAGTCCCGCGACCGCGCGCTGGCGCGCGATGCCGCCCGCCGCGAACGCGCGGTCGCGGGGACCGCCGTGCGTTAGATTCCTCCCATGCAGGTACAGCTCCGACACAATCCCTCGTTCACGATGGCCCGCTGCCACCTGGCACCGAACGAGCCGATGACGGTGGAGTCGGGTGCGATGGTGGCGCACTCCGCCGGGATGAACCTCCAGTCCCAGGCACAGGGCGGAATCATGCAGGGCCTCAAGCGCAGCCTGCTCTCGGGAGAGTCCTTCTTCGTCTCCACCTTCACGGCACCGGCGTCGGGCGGCTGGGTCGATGTCGCGGGCACCCTGCCGGGTGACATCGCGCTGGTGCAGATCCGGCCCGACCGCCCCTTCTACATCACCCGCGGAGGGTGGCTCGCCAGCGCGCACGGCGTGCAGACCAGTGCCCAGTTCGGTGGCGCGAAGACGTTCTTCGGCGGTGAGGGTGCCTTCGGCCTGCAGGCGTCGGGCCAGGGTGAGGTGCTGGTGGCCTGCTACGGCGCGATCGACGTGATCGACCTGCAGCCCGGCGAACAGGTGGTCATCGACACCGGCCATGTCGTCGCCTACGACCTGAGCATCAGGTTCAGCATGCGCCGGGCGGTTCAGGGGAAATGGATGCAGTCGGCGAAGTCGGGCGAGGGGATGGTCTTCGAATTCACCGGACCGGGCCGAGTGCTGCTGCAAACCCGCAACCCCCGTGGACTCGAAGGATGGGTCCGCTCGGTGGTCCCCTCCGCCTGACCCGAAAATCCTTCGAACTCGGAAGCCCCGCAGTCTAGTTCGGGCATCTTCGCAGGGTACGGCTTTGCGCGGGATTTGGTGATGCCCCTACGACCTGTGATCTAGTGGGCCCATGGCTACTGTTACTAACGAGACAGGAAACCATCAGCGGACCGACTGGGTCGTGTTCGGTGTAGCGGCCGTCAGCGTTCTGGCGTTCGTCATATGGGGTTTCCTTGATTCGGACGGGTTGAAGCAGACGACCTCCGATGTCCTTGACTGGATCATTACCGATTTGGGCTGGCTGTTCCTGATCTCAGCCACGCTCTTCGTTCTTTTCGCGATCTTCCTGGCCGTTTCCCGCTTCGGTCGCATCCCGCTCGGCCGGGACGGCGAGAAGCCCGAGTACAAGACGGTCTCCTGGATCGCCATGATGTTCAGCGCCGGAATGGGCATCGGCCTGATGTTCTTCGGCGCCGCGGAGCCGATCTACCACTTCGTCGGTGCGCCTCCGGGCACCTCCAGCCACGATGTGGCGGTGGCGATGGCCACCACGATGTTCCACTGGGGCTTCCACCCGTGGGCCATCTACGCCGTTGTCGGCCTGGCGATCGCCTACAGCACCTTCCGGTGCGGCCGCAGCCAGCTGATCAGCTCGGTTTTCGCGCCCATCTTCAACCGCACCGGTGGTCAGGGCGCGGGTGGGCGGATCATCGACATCCTGGCCATCTTCGCCACCCTGTTCGGTACCACCGCCTCGCTGGGCCTCGGCGCCGCGCAGGTGGGCGCCGGTCTGGAGCGGCTGGGCTGGGTGGGTGACGGTTCGAGCAAGCTCCTGCTGGTGGCGATCATCGCCCTCCTGACGCTCGCCTTCGTGGCCTCCGCGGTCTCCGGTATCGCCAAGGGCATCCAGTGGCTCTCCAACACCAACATGGTGCTGGCACTGGTACTCGCGGTCTTCGTCTTCGTGGTGGGGCCCACGGTGTTCATCCTCAACCTGCTGCCCACCACCATGGGCGCCTATGCGGCGGACTTCATGGACATGTCGGCCCGGTCGGCGGCCAACGAACCCGAGGCCGGTGCCTGGCTCGCGAAGTGGACCATCTTCTATTGGGCCTGGTGGGTCAGTTGGACCCCGTTCGTGGGCCTGTTCCTGGCGAAGATCTCGAAGGGCCGCACCATCCGCGAGTTCGTGATCGGCGTCATGGCAGTGCCCACCCTGGTGTCGTTGGTGTGGTTCGTCATCTTCGGCGGGACCGCGATCAACCAGGAGCAGAGCGGGCTCGGGGTGAGTTCGGCCGAGAACGAGGAGAAGATGCTCTTCGACGTGCTCGGGAACCTGCCGTGGCCCACGATCACGGCCTTCCTGGTGGTGTTGCTGGTGGGGATCTTCTTCGTCTCCGGTGCTGATTCGGCATCGATCGTGATGGGAACGCTGTCGCAGAAGGGCGAAGAGGAACCGAATCGCCTGATCACCATCTTCTGGGGTGTGCTCACCGGCGGCGTGGCGGCGCTGTTGCTCTGGGTGAGCGGTAACAACGCGCTGGAGGGCATCAAACAGATGGCCATCATCGCCGCGGCACCGTTCCTGGTGGTGATGCTCGGCATGTGCGTGGCGCTGATGATGGACCTCTGGCACGATCCGCTGATCGTCGCCGAGCGGCAGCGCCGTGACGATCTCGGTCTTCGTGTCCGGGTGCACGCGAACACCCTTGCCGTGACGGATGATTCCACCGACGTGCTCCCCTCCGAGGACGTCCCGGTGTACGTGGACGGCGAGGTCCCGGAGGACCTCTACCATCCCGCGCACACCGGCGAGATGGTCGCCGTCGAGGTCTTCGAGGCCGATGCCGAGAACAACGAGGCGTCGACCGCGCGCAAGACGGTCGAGGCGAGCGGCGATGTCCGTGTGGTTATCACCAAGAACGACCAGAAGCCGTAGTCTCCGGGCACGATAGGGGTATGGACGTCGTCGTCGATACCCGTTCCGGCCGCCTGCGCGGTGAAACCCACGAGGGCGTCACTCGCTTCCTCGGCATCCCGTACGCCGCACCGTTCGACGGTGCCGGGTGGTTCCTCCCCGCGGAACCCCCGGCACCGTGGTCGGGCGTACGGGATGCCGTCGTTCTGGGCCCGACGGTGCCCAAACCCGGCTATCAGGGCCCGGTGGCCGAGATCCTCACCGCCGAGCCCGACTTCCCGGGCCCGGAATGCCTCAACCTGAACGTGTGGACGCCCGATACCGCCGGCAGTGCCCCGGTGTTCGTGTGGATCCACGGCGGCGCCTTCCGCAACGGCACCGGCCGCAGCCCGTATTACGACGGAGCCGCGTTCGCCCGGGACGGTGTCGTCACCGTCACGATCAACTACCGACTCGGTGCTCTCGGATTCCTGGACACCGGCGATGAGCACACCAACCTCGGCCTGCGGGATCAGATCGCCGCGCTCCGCTGGGTACAGGAGAACATCGCGGCCTTCGGCGGTGATCCGTCACGCGTCACCGTCGCCGGCGAATCCGCAGGCGGTATGAGCGTCGGCTCCCTGCTCGCCTCGCCGCACGCCGAGGGCCTGTTCGCCCAGGCGGTGCTGCAGAGCGGCGCCGCCCACCACGCTCTCACCCGGGAGACCGCGCAGAAAGTCACCGCGGCGCTGGCACAGAAGCTGGGGATCGAGCCGACCCGGGAAGCCTTCGCCGGGGTCGCTGACAATGAATTGATCGCCGCATCCACGGCACTCGACGTCGAGATCCAATCGAGCACCGACCCGTCCACCTGGGGTGAGATCACCACCAACGTGATGATCTTCGAGCCCGTGATCGACGGTGACGTCGTTCCGCGTCTGCCGATCGAATCGATCCGCGCGGGTGCGGGATCCGCGGTGCGGGTACTGGTGGGGTGCAACGCCGACGAGGCCCTGTTCTTCCTGGTGCCCGGCGGGCTCATCGACCACCTCCCCGAGGTCGCCCTCGTGCCCACCGCCGCGAAGTACGGCCTACCCGATCCCGCCGGCGCCGTGGCCGCGTACCGCGCCGCCGAAGCCGATGCGGCACCCGGGTTCCTGTTCGCCCGGATCATGGCGGACTGGTTCTTCGGCATTCCCACGATCCGGATCGCCGAGGCCCGCGACGGCGGCCCGTCGGAGACCTTCGTCTACCGATTCGACGAGCCCTCGACCGCGTTGGACGGACGCCTCGGGGCATGCCATGCAGTGGAATTGGCCTTCGTCTTCGACAACCTGCGTGCGGAGGGTGTCACGAACCTCACCGGCCCCGATCCCTCGCAGGCCGTTGCCGATGCGGCACACGGTGCGTGGGTGCGGTTCGTCCACGGTGAGAATCCCGGTTGGGCGCCGTACGGTCCCGAGCGCACCGTCCGGGTCTTCGGCGGCCCCGCCGACGGGGTGGTCACCGACCCCGACGCCACCACCCGCGTGCTGTGGGACGGTGTGCGCTAGGCCTCGGCAGGGCGATACATAGGAATCAGCTCCGGGGCGCCGGGGATGCGGATCGGTTGCAGCGGTTCGAAACCGAAACGCTGATACAGCGGGACGTTCCGCGGGTTGCTGGACTCCAGATACGCGGGTCCGGTGACGCGGGCGATCCCGCGCCCGAGGAGCGCGGAGCCGATACCGCGGCCCGGCGTGACCGCACCGAGGCTCGACAGGTACCAGTGCGGTTCCTTCGGACGCCGCTCCAGGATCGCGCTCACCAGGCGGCCTCCGCGCCGCAGTCCCGTCGTGACACCCGCCGCCAGGACGGGAAGAGACGCGATCTGACGCACCGTCGAGGGTTCGTAGCCGGGCGGGTCCCAATAGGCCGCGCCCACCATCACCCCGTCGTCGTAGAGCACATCCCCGGAGCCCGGTGCGCCGTGCGAGGACAAGTACATGCCGGCGAAGGTGATCCGATCGCCGAACCGGCGCGGCTGCACCCAGCGCAGCACCGGATCGTCGGCGAAGGCACGCGCCATCACATCGAGGGAAGGCAGCACGGTGCGCGAGGTCAGCTCGTCGATGCGGCGGCCGGCGGTCTGCGTCATGACACGACGCTACGCCCGCGCCCTGCCGCCGGCAGCGGACGAGGGCGCGGGTTCCCGGTCAGTAGTTGGCCGAGCGCATCGGGCCGGGGGTGTACCAGCCGCTCCGGGTCGTCGACCCCAACTCCAGCTTCGCGGGCTCGGCCTGCGTCCACGGTGTGAACTTGGTGATCGTGCCCCAGTCCATCGCCCACTTGCCGGTGAGGTAGCTCGGGACGATCTGCTCGTGGTACATCGCGTCCGTCACGCCGAGCGGCCCACCGGTCTTCCAGCCCTGCCAGGTGTTCGAGGTCGACATCGTCGCACCCATATCGGGGGACACTCGGTACTCGGGCCGCTCGAAGACACCGTTCACCGCCCGCACCTGGTGCTGGCACGGGAACGCGAAGGCCACCATGAAGTCCAGCGCGACCACGGTGTCCCGTCCGAGGACCTCCTGCGCCGTGCGCATCGTGGTCATCCGCGGGGGAGTGAAGGCGATCGAATCCGCAGTCGGAACCGGATCATCGACTACCACGCGCACCGTGTTCGTGCCGGCCGGCAGGTCGGCGGTGGGGAACCGCAGGTTGCGCCAGTTGTTGTTGGACCACGCATCGATCGGCACCAACCGGCCGAGCGGCTGTACGGCACCGTCGGGGGCTCGGCGGCCGGCCTCCAGGAACAGCGTGCGGCCATCGCGTTTGACGCCGTTGAGGCCCGTCGCGGCGATCGGTCCGACCACGGAGAGGGTGACCAGCGGAGTCCTGTCAGTGATCTGGCCGAGGCCGTACCAATCGGTGGTCACGTTCGCCAGGCCCTGCGCCCCCGAGCTGCCGATCACCGGGGTGGTCGCGGGATTCAGGCCGAAGGGGAGCGGCACACCATCGGTCTTGAAGTCGGGATTGCGTTTGCCGCCGGGCACTTCCGGCACATCTTGGTTGGTGACATCGGTGTTGTGGCCCGGGTTCGACTTCACCGGCGAGGCCCACCCCGGGACGCCGTTGAGGGTGAACCCGGTGGAACGGCCCGAGATCGCTTGGGCCGCCGACGGAACGGAGCCATCGGGGCGCGGAGCGGGACGAAGCTGGCCGGAATTGGGGTCGGCCTCCATCAGCACGTAGTTCGCCATCGAGCAGGTATCCCCCTGCAGTGCACGGGTGTTCGAGGCGCCCCACGAGAAGCTCCCGCGCTGCGCGTAGACGCCCTTGGCCACCGTGGTCACGTCGAACAGAACCACCAGCATGGTGAGGATCGCCAGCGTAGGAATCGTCTTGGCATTCGCCCGCGTCGGCTCGGGCAGATAGTCCCGTCGGTAGTGCAACCACAGGCCGTACAGCGCGGTGGCCACCGAGATCACGAACAGCACCCAGGACAGCTGCACCCCGAACAACTCGGGCGGCATGTTGTTCCAGGGGATCCCGTAGGTACCGGCCCAATAGTAGCCGTTGCGGGAGGAGAAGGAGATGGCCGCTACGAAGAGGGCGGCAGCGGCGAAGAAGACGCGATTGCGCTTGGACCGCATCATCGGCGTCATCGTCACCGTCGCTGCCACCGCAGCGATGCCGGCGGCGTAGCCCGCGTACAGGCCCAGGTGATGCGTCCATTTCGTCGGGGTGAACGCCAGCATCACGATGGTCGCGAAGAAGACCGCCATCAGCCGCGACACCGGGCCCGACGAGATCCCCGCCGGACGCTTGCGACGCAGCATGAAGGTGAGCACCGTGAACAAGCAGAGGAAAGCGGTGAGCACGCCGATCCGCCGGATCAGCGAGCCGTCCTCGGTCTCGAGCATCAGGTAGTAGTAGCGGACGCCCTCCTCGTACCACTCCAGCGTGGGGCCGGTGACCTTCTTGACGTCGATCGCCTCGCGGATCGCGGCGTACGTGGGAGTGAAGAAGGCGTAGAACAGGTACGCCATGCCCGAGGCGAGGATCGGCGCGATCAGTGGCAGCAGACCGTCACGCTTGCGGCGCTTGACGATCCGCGTGACGATCTGCCGCGACGCCGCGAGCAGGGCGGCCACGGCGATGAGGCCGCCCGGTGCGGCACCTACGCACAGCGCGGCCGACGGAACCGCGATGGCCACCGGCAGCAAGCGGCCCGTGGCGATCGCTCGTTCCACCGACACCCAGGTGAGCAGCGAGAAGAAGACCACCGCGGGCTCGGGACGCAGGCCGTTGTTGAGCGGCAGCCAGATCAGCAGGAAGCCGCCTGCGCCGGCCCAGAGCGCAGCCGGATTGTTGCGCACCGCGCGGCCAAGCCGCGGGATCATCTCGCGGGAGATCACCAGCCAGGTCAGGAGACCGAATACCAACCCCGGCAGGCGCATCGCCGGTGCCGCGGTGGTGACGTATGAGATGGCGGTGAACAGGTAATCGTTCCACCCGACGGGGTTCTCCGGCACGCCGAAGCTGCGGAAGTAGTTGATCAGGTAGCCGCTGTACTTCGCCTGCGTGGCCATCGTGATCTGGTAGCCGTCGTCCGAGGTGTTCGGGCCGATCAACCACCAGATCCCGAGCACGCCGATCACGGTGAAGTCCACCGGGCGGGGGCGTAGCCAGCCCTGAGGCATGAACCGGATGTGGCCGCGACCGTCGCGCATGTCCACGAAGCCCAGGGCGACGAGCGCGAGGATGGTCGACGCGATGCCGACGATGATCGCGAGCAGCTTCAGGGTGGACGGCGAGGTGTTGAACCGGGTGTCCACCTGGGTGGAGACGTCGATCCCCGTGATGGGCGTCGACTCGGGCAGGTCGGTGTAGAACCCGGTGATCTGGGGACGCAGATTCGGATCGGCGACGGTGTTGGCCAACTGGTTCGAGGTCTGCGCTCCCGCCGGCATGCCGGTGAACTCGGCCGTCGTCTTCTCGGGAGTCGAGACGAACCGGATCGCGCATCCGGATCCGGCGCGCGCCACATCCGCGCGATTCGCGGTGGCCAGTGCCACATCACGATCGGCGATGATCACGTTCTGTGCGTCGGCGCGGATCACCAGGCCCTGCAGGCCGGGACGCGGACCGTCACTGGGGAGCGTGCGCAGCAGCGTCCCGCCCTCAGGGGGAAGCGCGCCCACCAGCGAACACGGCAGAGTCACATCGAGCCGGATCGGCACATAGGACACCAGCGGCGCATCGACGTTGGCGACCTTGCCGTTCTGCGGCCAATTCACCGAGGCGGTGGTCTCCTTGACCGGCAGGAAGGGCGTGAGGATCGCCAGCACGAAGCCGAGCAGGCCGGCCACCGCGGCCACGATCCGCCACTTTCCGTACCGCTGTTCCGGCGGCACCGCCGCCGTCGGCTTCGATGCCGCCGGAGCTGCGGCCGCGTCCTTGCCCGATGGCGAGGGAGTCGAGTTCTCGCTGGTCATCAGTTCCTCACCGTCTGGTTCGTCAGGGCGCGGATCGGGCCCTCGCGCCACCACCCGGATCGCGTCTGCGTTCCGACGGTGAGCGCGGCTTGCGGCGCGTCGCCGGCGATGGGTTCGTACCGCTGCAACTCGCCCCAGTCCCGGGTCAGGTCACCGGTCATGAAGGTCGGCAGTGTCGTGGTCTTGAGCAGCGTGTCCGGCACCGTCAGCAGGCCACCGGCCTCGCGGGCCTGCCAGGTCGACGAGGTCGACAAGGCGTCCTTGCGGGTCGGGAGGATGCGCCACTTCGGCACCTCATAGGTGCCGTTGCGGATCGCCATCGGCCGCTGGCACGGGAACTGCTGCCCCACCAGCAGATCCAGCAGTACCGGGTCCTGCGTGCCCACCACGTCCTGCAGCGTGCGCAGGCGCGGCGCACGCGGTGGCGTCACGCCGACCCACTGCTGCTCGCCGAGGTTCGGATCGCGGACGTGAATGCGAATCACGTTGGCTGACGGCGGGATCGCATCCATCGGCACCCGCAGGTTGCGCCAGGGCTTGTTCGGGCCCGGATCGATCGGATCGAGCACGCCTTGCGCGCCCAGTGAGCCGTCTGCGCGGCGCTCCGCCCACTCCAGGGTCACCGGCTGGCCGTACTCCTTCTTTCCGGTGGGGCCCACCGAGGCGATCGCACCCGAGGCGGCGAAGGCCACCAGCGGACGGTCCGCCGACCGGGGCGGCAGCGAGTACCAGTCGCTGAACAGTTCCGCGGGCACGGTGTTCTGGCCGTAGGAGCCCACCACCGGGGTGCGCGCCGGGTCCAGGCCGAACGGAAGCGCCGCGGTACTGCCGTTGACGGTGCGCGGGCCACGGCCGCCACCCGTCCCTGCCGTCGCGGCGGTCGAGGTGAACGGCTGGGTGATCGGTGAGGCCATGTTGATCTGCCCGGGTGCCGAGCTGATCGCCAGCGGCTTGAGCTCGTCGGGCAGGCCGTCGGGGAGGAAACCGTGGCTCGCGGTCCCGGTGAGGGCCTGCGCCGCGGGACGTCCATCCGCCGATTGCAGCAGATCGTCGCTGGGGTCGGTTTCGACCAGCACCTTCTCGGCCATGCCGCAACTGTCGCCGCGCAGGGTGTCCAGGTTGCCCTTGGCCACCGTGTACGTGGCCGGATTCGAGACCGTCGCCTTGGCGAAGATCGCACCCTCACCCAACACCAGAAGGCCGAGCACCACTACCAGCGGCAGTGAGGCCAGCTGGAGCCGCCGCCGGGCCCGGTGGGCATCGTCCTGCTCGGCCTGGGTGTGCGTGGCGAGCTCGGCGTCGTCGGCGTTCACCAGCGCACCGTCGGCCAGGCCCCCTTCGCCGCGTCGACGGAAGTCCATGCGGAAGTGCTGCCACGCGGCCAGCGCGCCCGCCACGAAGGCGAGATCGCGGAACACGGTGCTGAACGTGATGCCCGCGACCTCGGGCTGCCGATCGAACCACGGCACCCCCCAGGCGTACGGCCACGGCCACAGGTTGAACCCGGCGAACGCGGCGGCCAGGGCGAACAGCATGCCGCACAGGAAGAACGTGAAGTTGCGCACCGAGGTACGCGCGGCCTCGACCACCGCCACCGTGGTCACCGCGGCGAGCGCGGCGGCGAGCCCGGCGTACACGCCGAAGTGGATGGTCCACTTGGTGGGCGTCAGGGACAGCAGGGCCGCACCGATGAAGACCGCCCCCACGAGGCGCCACACCGGACTCGGATCGATCCGCGGAATCCGCTTGCTGCGCAGCATCACGAACAACGCCACGAACAAGCACATGATGAACAGGTACACCGGGACTCGACGCACCAGGGAGCCATCGGTGGTCTCCACGGTGAGGAAGAAGAAGCGCAGGTACTCCTGCGTCCACGGTGCGGCCGGGCCCACCTCCAGACGGATCCGGATCGCCTCAGCCACGGAGGCGAGTGACTGGTCGCGGAAGGCGATCGGCACGATCACCGCGCCCGCGGCCAGGATCGGGAGGACCAGTGCGGCGATACCGGCCTCGGTCCGGCGTGCGACCAGCACCCGAATCACCGCGGCCGACGAGGCCAGCAGGAGCGCGAAAGCGACCACGCCTTGCGGCGCCAGGCCCAGCGTCATCCCCGCGGCGAGGGCGGCGACGGCGGCCGGCAGTGCGCGGCGGGTCGCAACCGCCCGCTCCACCGCCGCCCAAGTGATCATCGTCCCCAGCACGATGATCGGTTCCGACCGCAGGCCCGAGTTCATCGGGAACCAGAAGGCCAGCAGCATCGCTCCGGCGGTCCAGACCGCCACGGGGTAGCGGCGGATGCCCGGGCCGAGCCGGGGCAGCAGCACCCGGGAGAGCAGCAGCCACACGACGATGCCCGCGACCAGGGCCGGGATACGCATCCACAGCGCGTTCGCGCTGATCGAACCCCACTGTGCGAGGAAGCTGTAGTACCAGTCGAAGGGTGCCTCGGGCGCACCGAAGAAGCGGTAGTAGTTCGGTGTGTACCCGGCCTCCGATGCGACCTTGCCCATCGACAGGATGTAGCCGTCGTCGGAGCTGCCGCCGCCCAGGAACGTCCACAACACCAGTCCGCCGACCACTGCGGCGTCCACCGGCTTCGGCCGCAGCACCTGCGCCCAACTCCGTCCCGGCGCTCGCCGGTGGTAGCCATAGGTCCGGTCCAGCAGCCACAGCGCGACGAGGGACGCCAGCACGCTCAGCAGGCCCAGTGCGATGGCCGCTGTCTTGATCGGCGAGGGAGAGAGCTCGAACCGCGTATCGATCTCGGCGTGCGCCCGCAGTCCCGGACCGCCCGCCGCGATCTGTGCGGGGGTGAGATCGGTGAAGACACCGCCCATGACCGGGCGGTTGTCGGTCGACGTCGTCCCTGCCACGCCGGTGCCCTCGAACCGAGCGCCCACCTCGGCCGGGTTCGACCAGACCTGCAGTTGGGTGCAGCCCCGCAGACGGTCGATCGGGGCGGACGCAAGGACGGTGTTGCGTGAGGCCACCGTGACCGACTGCGCCGGGCCGGGGGCGCCGACCGACACGCTCAATCCCAGTTCACGGGCCTGCGAGGTGCCGATAGGCAGCGTCGACAGTGCGACGCCGCCCTTCTGCGCCAGATCGGTCAAGACCCGGCACGGCACCGTGACGGTGAGGGTCGCGGGAGACTGCGTCACCAGGGAAGCGGTGATATCCACGCTGGTGGCCCCCGGCCCCGCCTGCGGCCAGTCGAGGCCCGCAGTGCTCTGCTTCACCGGAAGCAGCGGGGTCAGCAGGCACAGCAGCAGCCCCAGCACACCGGCGGCCACCGCGATGAGGCGGGCCACCGTGACCCGCCGCTGCGCGACGGGCGGGGCGTCGGGCTGTGGGTCGGGCTGCGGATCGAGCTCCCGGTCGGAGCTTGACGTAGGCACGGGCACGGGTGCTCATGGTATTCGAGAGGGCCTCGAACTCCGCCCTCCGGCCCGCCTACGTGCGGATTCGTTCAGGGGATTCTCAGCCCGCGGGGTCGGCGCGGTCAGGAACAGGGTCAGGAATCCGACTTGTCCTTGCGGATAGGCGCCTCCACATGGGTGCCCCACACGGTGCGGCTACCCAGCGTGAGATCGGCCGGCCGCGCCGGGCTGTACGGCACCAACCGCATCACCTCGCCGAAGTCCTGGCCCAGATCGCCCTTGAGATACGCGGGCACCTTCTCCTGGCGCAGCAGCATCTGCGTCCAGCCGACGGGGCCGCCGCCCAATGTGCCCTCCCACTCGGTGGTCACCGGCGCCAGGTTCTGGTCGGGCGTGATCCGCCACAGCGGCACCTCCGCGACCCCGTCGCGGTGCAGGAAGGGCCGCTGGCACGTGAAGGTCAAACCCGACGTCCAGTCCACCAGCACCGGGTCGGTGGAACCGATGAGTTGCTGCGCGGTCTGCAAGGCCGGCATCCGCGGCGGCGTGATGGCCAGCCAGTGATCGATCGCGAGATCGTCGTCGATCGCGACCACGCGCACCGCAGTCACCCCGTCGGGGAGGTCGGTACGCGGCAGCCGCAGGTTCCGCCAGGCGGGTTTGGGTCCGATGTCGATGAACCCCTTCTTCCCGGCGACCGGCAGGTCGGGGCCGGTCACCGGTGCGGTGGTGTATTCCAGGTACAGCTCGTCGTCGGTGAACCGCCCGGCCGCGGACAGCGTCAGCAGCGATCGGTCGGCCGAGGGCGCGGGCAACGGATACCACTGGGTCACGACCTTCGCGCGGTTCTGCTGCTCCGCCGAGTAGGAGCCGAGCACCGGAGTGCGAGCGGGGTCCAGGCCGTACGGCAGCTTCATGTGCGAGCCGTTGATCCCGGCGCTGTCCGTGCGTCCCGACGTGGTCTCCTGCGGCAGTCGCACCATCGCGTCCAGCGAGGTCGACGAATCGTCGGTGGCCGACGAGGTGGTGGCATTGATGATCGGCGGGACCCCGTCGGGCGAGACGCCGACGGTGCCCGGACCGGCCAGGCCGTTTCGCACGTCCCCGCCGAGCGGGGTGAGCAGGCCGCCGGTGGCGTCCGGTTCGGTGAGCACGAAATCGGCCATGTTGCACTCCTTCCCGACCAGCGCGCGCAGGTTGCCCTTGCCGACCGAATACGAGGAGTACTGGGTGAGCACCGTGGTCGCAGTGAGCGTGCCGACACACATCAGCACGACGAACCCGGAGGCCCAGGCGATCGGCGACTGGCGACCGAAGAAGGCGACGATCCGCGTCACGAACACGGGGACCGGCGCCGGTTGCGGCTCGTGGAAGTGCAGCCACCCCGCCGCGCACACCGAGAGGGCGGCTGCAACGAAGAAGACCGTGCCGAGCGCGAGCACCGTCGACTCGCCCCACGGGACGCCGTAATTGCTGGCGTACCACCATCCGTTGGGACCGCTGAACGAGAGGCCGAGCACGAAGAACACCGAGGCCGCGGTGAGCGCCCGGTTACGGGCGCTGCGCATCGCGACCGGCGCGATCGCCACCGCGGTGAGCGCCGCCAGTGCTCCGGCGAGACCGGCGAACGCACCGAACTGGTGCGTCCATTTGGTCGGGGTGAACATGAGCAGCAGTAGTCCGCCGAAGGTCACGGCCACCACGCGTCGGCCCGGCCCCAGACTGGTGCCGGGCACCCGTCCCTTGCGGAGCAGGACCGCGCCTGCCAACAGCAGACACAGCAGTGTGATCAGGACCGCGAACCGTCGGGCCACACCCCCGTCGGCGGTGAAGGTGAACAGCGCCGAGTACCGGTCGATCTCGTTGTACCACTTCTTCGTGTCGACGACGGTGCCCACCGACGACTGCATCAGCGTCTTGGCGAGGAACGCCGACGCGGTCAGCTTGGAGAAGATGATGGGTACCAGGAGCACCCCGCCCGCGAACACCGGAGCCGCATTCGCGACCAGCCCGAGGCGGAAGGAGACGGTGCCGGTGCGCGCGCGGCGCAGGATGCGTCGGCCCACCGGCCGCACGCCGGCGAGGAGCGCCGCCACGGTCATGATCCCGGTCGGTCCGGCCGCCACCGTCCAGCCCGCGATGATCGCGGCGGCGGCGAAGGGCAGTATCCGTCCGGTCGCGATGGCGCGCTCGACCGAACACCAGGTCAGGAGTGCGCCGAGCGCGATCACGGGCTCGGGGCGCAGGCCGTTGTTGAAGGCCATCCAGAAGATCAGGAAAACGCCGCCGGCGGCCCACAGGGCCAGCGACGACCGGGCCGCCCGGCCCAGCCGGGGCACCACCTCACGGCTGATGATCAGCCAGGTCGCGATCCCGCACATCAGCGCCGGGAGCCGCACCCACGGGCTCGCCGAGCTGATCTGGCCGAGCCAGGCGAAGGCCTGGTAGTACCAGCCGAACGGGGTCTCCGGTGCGCCGTACCAGCGGTAGTAGTTGGCGGTGTACCCCGCCTCGCTGGCGGCGCGGGCCATCGTGAGGATGTAGCCGTCATCGGAGGTATTGGCGCCGATGAAGTGCCAGGCGACCAGGATCGAGAGCACGGTGCTGTCGAGCTTGCTCGGCCGCCACCAGCCCTCGGGCAGCACCCGGCGGTGCCGGCGTCCGTCGGCCGCCACGTCCAGCCGGTGCAGCGTCACCAGGCTGGCCAGGATCATGAGCACGGCCAGCACGATCACGAACCAGCGCAGGACCGACGGTGTGGTGGTGTAGCGGGTGTCGATCGCGGCGTGGAACTCGATCGCGGTGTCCGCGGTGACCGGGCCGGTGAGCTGGGTGAAGACGCCCACTGTCTGCGGGCGGTAATCGAAGCCGTTGTCCTTGCCGCCGGTGAGCGGTGCACCGTCGGGCCCGGTGAGACCGGAGACCGTGGCCTGCACCCGCTTGGTGTCACCGGTGAAGGTGATCTGACCGCAGCCGGTCCGGGCGAGCTCGGACACGGGAACGCTGAGCAGCGGCGTATTGCGGACGATCACCTCGAGTCGCCGCTGTTCGGGTGGTGCGCCGGCGGTGCCGAGCACACCGATGGACATGCCGCGCCGGATGGTGTCGGGGGAGTCCGACGGTCCCGTGGCCACCAGGGTGCCGACGCCGCCGGGGAGGCGATCGACGGCGGTGCACGGCACGGCGATGTCGATCCGGTCGGGAACGTACGAGACCAGGGGTGCAGTGACCGATTCGAGGCTGCCGCGCTGCGGCCAGTCGAGCGCGGCGGTGCTCTGGTTGACCGGCATGAACGGGGTGAGCACCGCGAACAGAACGCCCAGCACACCGGTGACGGCGGCCGTCCATGCGGTGCGACGGGCGGCTCGCAGGGCCGTGGACGGTTCGGGCACTCAGCGATTCTAATCGTCGCTACCGAGGGGCTCGCCATTACCGGTCACGGTGTCAGCTGCGCCACCCCTTGGGATCCCGACCTGGGGAAATAGCGGACCTTTGCAGGCGAATTGCCCTCAGCGGACGCTCTCTGCACTGAAACATGGTGATCGGACGTATCGTCTTCTCTATGGCAGGCATCGATCGAGCGACCCGCGCAGTGCGGGCGGTCGTGCGTGCCGTGACTCCGGCCTCTGGCGCGGGGCCGAGGACGGTCGCCGAGGTGGTCGCGGCCTACGCCGAGCACCGGGGGCGCCCGATCGACGTGCGCCGCCAGACGCTGCCCGTGGGGGTTTTCGGTATGTGGTTGCGCAATGACGAGCGGGACCTGCTCATGGTCTCGACCGGCATCGCGACCCCGGAGCAGACGCTGGCGCACGAACTGGGACATCTGGTGCTCGACCATCCGCAGGGGTGTTCCTCGGACCCCGACGGTGCCCGGGCGGCCAAGGCCGAGCGGGAGGCGGAATCGTTCGCCACCCTGCTGGTCCGGCGTGTCACATCGGGCGGTACGGCAGGTTCCGTGGACGCGGTGGTCGACGAGCTGCTGGGATGATCGCTTCTCTCGTTGCGCCGATCCTGTGGCTCGGCGCTTTGGAACGGTTCAGCCGCTGGCAGAACAACCGGAACACTCCGGCCGGTGCCGCACTGCTCACCGCCGTCGCGCTGGCCGTGATGGTCACCGTCGACACGCCTGCTGCGACCGATGCTCTGGTGCATGCCGGGCTCGTCGAATCCGAGGTCATCACGGTGCAGCGGCTCCTGCTCCTGGTGGCGTGCGTAGGTGCGCTCGTCTTCGCGCTCGCCCTCGACGGGAGCGCCTCGCGACCGCGCATCGTGGTGCGGATAGTGCCGGTGTTCGTCGCGATGGCGCTCGTGGTGGGCAATGCCGTGCTGGTGCGGCACGCCGATCCGACACTGCTCAGGAACAGCAACGTGGTGGGCCTGGCATTGGAGACCGCACTCGTTTACGGCTGCCTGATGGTGACGGCGCTGGTGGTCGCACTCTCGTCGTGGCGGGCCTCGCAGCGCACGCGGATGCACCGGCCGCAGTTGCTCATCCTCGCGGGCGGTGGCGCGGTTCTCGCGGTGGTCGCGGTCGCGAACGTGATCGCCGGTGGATTTCTGCTTCAGCACCTGCGAGTCGGTGTCTGGGCACTGCGCCTGAACCGGCTGATGCTGGACGCCGGGTTCGCGAGCTGGGCCCTGGTGCTGATGGCGTCCTGGCTGGTGACGGCGCTCGTCGCCACTCGTGAGTGGTTCCGTTATCGACCGGCGTACGAGCAGGTGCGCGAACTCTTCCCCGACCTGGAGGCCGTGGTCCGGCCCGGTGGAGGGTGGGTCGAGCTCGTGGATGCGCGTGCCGGTGTCGTTCTCGACGGGTGGGCGCTGCTGGCCCGTCCGGGGGATTCCTTGCACAGCGATGCCGCGGCCGGCGAGCGGGCGCGCGCCGTGGCTACCTGGCTCGACCAGATCACGCCCTATGGTTCGATCACCGCGGCCGATCTGGCGCCGCCGGCGGGGTGGCGCACCGCGCGGTGGGTGTCCGCCGTAACGAGCAGGGCCCAGCACACCACGTCGCCCCTGATGGAGCGGGTGCGCTGAGCCCTGTCGGGTTGAGCGGGTCGCCTAGGAGGCGGGCTTCTCGCCGTTCTCCTCGGCCTCGAACTCGGCCAGGAGGCCGGCGAGTGCGGCGCGACGATCCGCCGACAGCTTCACCGAACGACGGGCCATTTCGAGCATGCCGGACTCGCGGAGCTCGCGGGTCAGCTCGAGGTCGGCGAGCACCTCGCGCTCGTACAGCGGATCGGAGAAGTACTCGGCCCGCACGCCGAAGGTCTGCGCGATGGACGCGACCATGTCGTACGCGGGGCGCGAGCTACGGCCCGACCGGAGCTGCGAGAGATAGGGAACGGACAGCTTGCCGCCGCTCTCCTCCACCATCCGGCAGAACTCGGACGAGGTGTAGGGGCCGCGGTCGGCAGGATGCACCACCTCGAAAAGTCGGTTCAGCTTGGCCGCGAACGTGGTCATCAGGCCCTCCCTTCAGTGTTTACGAATACATAGCACCCTACATGGCCGAAGCCCGGATGCGCACGCCGTGGGATTTCGATCTCGGAGTCGTGCTGTGAAGAAGGCTAGGCTACGGGCCTATGGCCTCTGTCATCCTGGTGCTGAACGGACCGAATCTCAACATGCTCGGGGTGCGGCAGCCCGAGGTCTACGGGACGAGTTCGTACGCCGACGTCGTCGCCGAATGCGAGCGCGCGGGTACCGCGGCCGGAGTCTCCGTCGATGTGCGGCAGACCAACGACGAGGCCGAAATGATCGAGTGGATCCATCATGCGGCGCGGTCCAAGGAATTCTCGGCGATCGTGATCAATCCGGCGGGGTGGACGCACACCTCGGTGGCCCTGGCCGATGCCTTGGTCATTCCCGAGCTCCCGGTGATCGAGGTACACATCTCCAACGTGCACGCGCGCGAGGCCTTCCGGCAGCACTCCTTCGTTTCGCCGGTCGCCGCTGCGGTGATCGCAGGGTGCGGCATCGCGGGTTACGGCTACGCGGTGGATCGGGCGGCGGCGCTGATCGGGCGCTGACCGGCTTCGCTACAAGCCGGGTAGGCGGCTGCGGAGGCCGTCGATGATGAGGTCGACGCCGCCGGCGAAGGCCCGGTCGGTGCCGGGTTCGTCCAGCTCGCCCGCCGCCGCGCCGGCGCGGCTCATGGCCTCGCGGGTCTGTTCCTCGAAGGTGAAGCCCACGACGAAGTGGGCCAGCGTGAGGGCGACGGCGGACGCATCGGCGGGTTTCGCGCCTGCGGAGGTCGCGATCTCGGCGATCTGGGCGTGCAGATTCTTGGTGCCCAACTGCGAGGCCAGTGATGCGGAGACCACCTCGGCGCCGTCCCGGTGCCGGCGCAGCACGGTGCGCAGGGCGTGCGCGTACCCGGTGAGCTGGCGGTCCCAGCGCATCCGGGACTTCGATGCGGCTGCCGCGAGGGCGGGGTCGGCGAGGATGGTGTCGGCGATCGCCGCGAGCAGGGATTGTTTATTGGGGATATGCCAGTAGAGGGCGCCGGGAGCCACCCCCAGCTCGCCGGCCACGCGGCGCATCGTGAGATCGGGGAGCCCCACCTGATCGAGGACGCCGATCGCGGAGGTCAGCACGTCCTGTCGGTTGATGGCCACGGACTTGACTCTAGCCGAGCACCGGATTACTTCTTGAACCGTGTTCAACGCTTCGACCTACCGCGCCACCCCGCGCGACCTGGCTCTCATCGCCATGTTCACCGCGCTCATGGCGGTGCTCGCGATGCCGCCCGGTATCAGCTTCGGCGGCATCACGCCGATCACCCTGCAGACCCTGGGGTTCATGCTGGCGGCCACCCTGCTCGGGTTCCCCTGGGGCGGCGCCTCGGTAGCGCTGTACGTACTGCTCATCGTGATCGGCCTGCCGATCGCCGCGGGTGGCCGTGGCGGACCGGCGGTACTCACCGGGCCCACCGGCGGATACCTGGTGGGCGCGATCATCGGCGCCCTGGTGACCGGCTACCTGGTGGACCGGTGGGGTCGCACTAGCGTGTGGAAGGTGGCCCTGGCCAACGTGATCGGCCTGATGGTGATCGTCTACGCGGTGGGCATCCCATGGTCGGCGTGGCGCACCGGGAGCGGCCTGTTCGCGCTCGCCTCGAACGCCGTGCAGTTCCTTCCCGGAGATCTGATCAAGGTGGCCATCACCGCGCTGGTGACGGTGACCGTGGTGCGGGCCTATCCCAGGATCGCGCAGCGCCCGGCGTGATCGTTCTCGACGACGTCTGGCACGCCTACGACGAGCGCACCGTGTTGCGCGGTGTCTCGGCGGAGCTGACAGAACGCCGGGTCGGGATCATCGGTGCGAACGGTTCGGGGAAATCGACCTTGGCGCGCACCGTGAACGGGCTCGTCGTCCCGGACCGCGGATCCGTCCACACGCTCGGCCTGGACGTGCGCAAGCACCGGGCCGAAGTCCGCGCGCAGGTCGGGTTCATGTTCGCCGATGCGTCGGCGCAGATCGTGATGCCCACGCCCGCAGAGGACGTCGCGTTGTCGCTGCGGCCGCGGGGCCGGCGCCGCGGTCGGCTCGATGCTGCGCAGACGGCGCGGATCCGGGAGCGGGTGGTGCAGGTTCTCACCGAGTTCGGTCTCGCCGACCACGCGGACGCACCGGCGCAGCTGCTCAGTTCGGGGCAGAAGCAGATGTTGGCCTTCGCGTCGGTGTTGGTGACCGAGCCCAAGATCCTGGTGTGCGACGAGCCGACCACGCTGTTGGATCTGCGGAATGTGCTCACGGTGCGAACCCGGATCGCCGCGCTGGAACAGCAGGTGATCCTGTTGACGCATCACCTGGAATTGCTCGACGATTTCGATCGGGTGCTGGTGATGGACGAGGGCGCGGTGGTCTTCGACGGTGCCCCTGCCGCAGCGATTTCCGCATACCGGGAGCTGGCGGAACAGTGATCGGCCAGTACGTCTCGCGTGATTCGCCGGTCCACCGACTCCCCGCCTGGTCGAAACTGGCGACGATGCTGGTGCTGGTCACCCTGCTCGCGATCGTACCGCGACCGGTGCCGCTCGCCGCGGCGGCAGGCGTTGTGGCGCTGCTATTTCCGATCGCACGGTTGCGACCGGTGTACCTCTGGCGCGCGGTTGCACCGGCGCTGCTGTTCGCCGTGATACTGACGGGGTTCTACCTCCTCAGCCGGGGATGGCCCGGCGGGGCGCGCGATGCCGTCGGTCCGGTGGGGCAACTGATCGTGGGCGTGCTGGCAGGCAATCTGCTGGTGTTCACCACCCGGGTCGCCGATCTCGCCTCGCTCGCCGGCAGAGTATTGGGGTGGCGGGTGGAACTCTTGGTGGCCTTGACTATTCGGTCGATCCCGACCGTGATCGCCATCGTCCGGCAAACCCGCGAGGCCGCCTGGGCACGGGGACAGCGCGCCTCTCTGGTCCGCGTTCTTCCGACGGTGCTGGTCCGCCTCATCCGGGATGCCGATCTCCTGGGTGAGGCCCTCGCTGCGCGGGGACTGTAGCGCTCCTGCGCCGGTACAGCCGGCGGCTGACAACTCCTTACAACTGCGGCTCGGAACGCTGCCGTGTGATCGGTGACCGTCGATGCCTGGAGGCTGCCGGGGCGGAGGTTCGTGCGAGGGGACGCAGTGGCCGTGCCCGTCCACGTGTGCCCGGTCGCAGCACAGGACAGGCGGCACCCGCGCTCAAGAGAGGGCGCATGTGTGGCCGAGTTCGTGCTTCACCTGCGCCTCGACAACCTCAGCGACAACATAGAAATCATGTTCGAAACCTGTTGCAGTCTCGAAACTTTCGAGTAGAATAGGAAGCGGGAGGGAGGCGGCGATGACCGAGACGGTGTGCACGTCAGCGCAGTATTTGGATGCGCTCGCCGCCTTCGAACACGCCACTGAAATCCTGGCCTCCACGGATCCGGTGCTGCTGTCCTCCCCCGAAGTGTTGGAGGCGTTGTCGCGGCTGGAAGTTGCGGCGCGGAAGGTGCCGGTGGCGCAGCACGCGCTGGTGCAGGTCGCGCACGAGCAGGGCCTGCCCGGCAGCCTCGGCTACACCGGCCTCAAGGAAATGTTGGTGGATCGGTTACGGCTCGCCGGCGCCGAAGCCCGCGACCGGGTTGCCGGTGCGCGGGGCCGGGCGATCGAGCACCTGCCCTGTGGTGTTGCGCAGCCGCGGTTCGCGTTGACGTTGGCGGCGCAGCGGCAGGGGGCGATCAGTGAACGGCATGCGTTGGTGATCGAGCAGGTGTTCCGGTCCTGCCCACCCAGTGTGGATCAGCCCGACGTGTTGGAAGACATTCTGGTGACGGCGGCGCGGGAGGTCACCCCCGAAGACGTAGCCAAGGTCGGCCAGCGGGCGATCGAGTTGCTGGACCCCGATGGAGTGGAGCCGAACCCGGAGAAAGCACGCCGCGCCCGCGGACTGGAAATCGGGCGCCAGGATAAGAATCTGATCTCGGACTTCGGCGGCACGATGTCCGCCGAATGCCGGGCGTTGATGGAAGCGGTATTCGCGAAATACGCCCGCCCCGGGGTGCACAACCCGGACGATCCCGACAGCCCGGCTGAGGGCGCCACCGCCGACCAGTTGCACGAGGCGGCGGAGCGGGATCACCGCAGCCTCGCCCAACGCCAACACGACGCGTTGACGCACGCCCTGCGGCTCGCGGTCTCGTCGGGTGAACTCGGCCAGCACCGCGGACTGTCATGCGTTCCGATCATCACCATGGGCATCGATCAGCTCGAATCCGAGGTCGGGATCGCGACCACCGCCACCGGCGGCAGGCTGTCCATCACAGACGCCATCCGCATGGCGGGCACCAACCCGAAATACGTCCTCCTCCTCGACCTCCACCAACGACCCCTGTTCCTCGGTCGAGAGAAGCGTCTCGCCACCGCGGATCAGCGGATCGCGCTCTACGGCAGCGAACGGGGCTGTAGCGCACCGGGCTGCGATGCCCCCGCGACGCGGACGCAGGTGCATCACGTCACCGAATGGCAGCGTGGCGGGCGCACCGACATCACCGGCCTCACCCTTGCGTGCGATGCCCACCACGCCAAAGTCAATCCCACACCCAGTGGGATGGAGACCATCGTCGTCCCCATCGGCGACTACGCCGGGCGGATCGGATGGCGCCGCAACGCCGACCCCACCGGCAAGCACCGCATCAACCACAACCACCACGCCGCCGAGCTGTATTACCAGGCCCTCGAACGCTGGCACCGCACCCGCGAACAACTCCGCAGGCAATGGCGAGCAGAGGATCTACGCGTCCAGTACCAGGACCGCATCGATACCACCTACACCGATATCGACGCGATCCTCGATGGCCCGCACGGCCCACCCGTACTCGAAGCACTTCTGCACGAACACGACACCGACAACACCTGGCGCGCAAGCGTGCCCGCAAACATTCCTGACGCAGCCTAGTTCAATTGGGTGACGTCCTCCTGGCCAGCCGCCGCCGATCAGCGGGGCGGGCCGGGTATGCGGCGGGCACGCTCGCGGGCGAGGAGTTCGTCCATTGCCGCTGTCACCGCATCGTCGGACCTGGAGTGAAGTGCCGGTGCGAGGTGCAGGGCATCGGTGATGGCATCGGCGGCGCCGCTCCCGGAGGCTGGCGATTTCGCGTGCGCCGCGTCGCCGATCAGCAACGACCGTCCGGCTCGCCAGGGGTTGCCGCCGTCGCCGACGGACTCGGGTACCGGGGTCTCCCACACCCGGATGGGGGCGTCGCACCCACCGTCCAGGGCGTCGAGCACGGCATCGTTGAGCCGGAATCCCAGCTCCCCGAGCGTTGCACCGTCGGGGGTGCGGGTGAAGGCCAGCACTCCGTGATCACCGGCGAGGAATCCGGCAGCGGCCCCGCGATCGCCACGGAAGAATGTGAGCACATCCCGATCCAGATCTGGTGCGGTACCGGTGAACCGAGGCGCGAACCGGGCACTGATCCCCGGGGCGATGGGGGCGGGCAGGTGCTCGAACCCGGCGAATCGGCGAACCGCTGAATGCACGCCGTCGGCGCCAACGGTCCATCCATCGAACGAATCATCCTGTGTGACGGCGGATCCGAATCGCACTTCGACGCCGGATTCGCGTACGCCATCGAGCAGTGCAGCGACCAGCCCTCGCCGCGTGACCATGCACAGCGGACCGGGCAACGGCCGGGTGACATCGGCACCGTCGGGCTGGACCAGACGGATCGCGCCGATCGTAGGCGCCTCCCGGAACAGTACTTCGAGCGAGCCGAACCGGCCCAACGCGCCGAACACCGACGGCGACAAGCCCAGAAACGCGCCGGTACCGACGGCGGCGGCTTCGTCGACGGCCTCATGCACGACGACCCGCTCCGGCGCCTCGGAGGCGGCGATCAGCGCAGCAGCGGTGGTCAGCCCCGCGGGACCCGCGCCCGCGATCCGGATCTCGCGAACGGTCGTCATCACAGATCCAGTCTGCGTGGCCGGCACGGCGGGACGCAACCGCGCCGTCATACTCAGGCGGGCGTCGCCCGGATCACCACGTCGCGGGTCCACCACAGCGCCGGCCGCAGCAGCAGTGAACGGAGTGCGCCGCCGTACTTGGCGAGGGTTGCGTCGCGGAGCCGACGCAGCTCGGCCACATCGTCGACGTGCGCGAATGTCACGGGCAGTGCGACAGGGCCCACCTCGATGGTTCCACGCGGTGTGTTCAGGGCCCGGCGGTACCACAGGCCTTTCGCCCGGCGCTGGCTACGGATGTACACCACACCGTCGGTCACGGTGGCGCCCACCGGAGTAGAGATCGCGCGCCCGTCGCGGGTCATAGTGGTCAGCTGCACTACCTCACTGCGGTCGATGGCGGCGAGGGCTTCTGCGGTGGTCACCTCGGTGCCTCCTTCTCGTCGCGGTGCGACGTCGCCCCCGAGTCTGCCCGGCCGCCTGCGCAGAAGCTCGCAGTGGAGGTGCGGTTTCGCACACCGCGTAATCGGTCAGCGCAGCGGGTGGGTGAGGAGCAGTTCGCAGTTGCGGTCGGCCTCGGCGCCGAGCAGCTTATCGTCGCGGTGCACGTCGTTGTACGACAGCTCGCGGTACAGGCTGGCCAGGCCCTGCGAGCTGAGATCCGACGGATTCGCGGTCACGGGGCTGTCCGCCTCGATCAGCGGGGTGAACAGGCTCAGCGTGCCGTCCCGGTTATCCGTGATCTCGATGATGCGGGCGAGCTGCGGGAAGTCAACGTGGCTGGCGGTATTGATCTCCCAGAAGCTCTGCTTCGGGGTGGCACCGGCGTGCGCGATCATCTCGTTCTTGTGGGTGTGGCCGTTCACCCAGGCGATCACGTTCGGGTGTTGCGCGAGCGTCGACACGAGGACGTTGCCGTCGTACTGCTTCTCACCCGGTTCCTCGGGATCGGGCAGCTTGGCCGTCATCGACCGAGATGTGTGGTGGCTGAACACGATCACCAATTGATCCGGATGTGCCGCGAGTTGACCGACCAGCCATGCCAGTTGCTTCTCACCGATCGTGCCCTCCGCGAGCCCGAGGTTGTTGGTCGTATCGAGCGCGATGCCCACGACCCCGGGCGCGAGCTGGAAGGTGTACCAGGTGGGGCCGTCCGGGCTGGAGAACCCGTGTCCGACGGGGCCGGGGCCGGTGAGCGCGGGATCGAAGTGCCGGCGCACGAATTCGCGGGGGCTGAACGGTGCCCGCTTCGGGTCCGGGGTGACCGGGATGACCGGGCCGGACAGTTTGAGCTGCGTGAGCATCGGGCCCAGCTGGGACGGGTCGCTGGTAAGCGCGCGGGCGATCGCCAAAGCGGCCGGGTCGGTGTGCGGAATGTCGAACTTGACGGGGGACAGGTACAGCCAGTCGGCGACGCCGTTGGGCAGGGTGCCGAGCAGGCTGTCATCGTGATTGCCGACCACCGCGTACCACGGGGTGCGCAGGCCGGGACTGGTGTGCGCGCCGATCGCCGCGTTGAGGAAACCCGGAATCTGTTGGAAGCCCTTGTCCTTATACATGTCCCAGTACGGGGATTCGGGCTGCCAGTACAGTGCCGCGCCCTTGGCCTGCAGCCCCTCGAATCGGTCGGGGGCTCCGGTGTTGGGCACGATGGTTCCGCCCGAGAGCACCGTCTGGAACCAGTTGAGCTCGGCCAACTCCCGATTGTCCGTGTTGTCACCGGTGGTGATCACGCAGTCGAACGGGCGCCCGGTGAACGGGCCGCCGGGCAGGGCATTGATCCGCTGTACCAGCGCCACTGCGCCCTGCGTGGTCAGTGTCTCCTGCGGCCGGAAGGCCGGGCCCTGGAACGGGTGGATGAATTCGAACCGGGCGGGGCTCTGCGCGTCGACGATGTGCATGTCGGTGATCTGTACGAAGGAGGCGAGTGGCGCGCGCGTGGTCTCGCGCGCGGCGCCGGCGGTGGCTAGCTCCTGGCGTACGTACAGGGGCCAGCCGGCGCCGGGCACCAGCGGGCGGTAGCCGCCGGCCCGCGCAGTGCCGGGCACGCAGACGCGGTCGAGCGTGGTGCCGACGGTACCGGTGGCGGTGGCGATCCCCGGCACGGCGTGGGCGTAACGGGTGGTCACGGCACTCGTTGCGGCTACGGCGAGAGTGGCCGCACCGGCGCGCAGGAAACTCCGGCGGGTCGTCATGGGGGAACCTTAGAACAGCTCCACTGTCCGAATCCCAAAAACCACATGAACAACATGAGACACAGATGTAACTATTGTCACAGCGTGCCAGTTCCCAGCTCCCTCGGGGGGCGGTGAGTGGGTTACTTCGCCAGGAACTCGCCCAGCTGCTGCACGATGAGGCTGGCGCCGGTGGGACCGAGGCCCAGGTACCACACATCGTCGTCCACTCGGAAGGCCTTGCCTCGCTGCACCGCGCCCAGCTGTGACCACGCGGGGCCAGTGATCGCCGCGGTTTCACCGGTGTTCTCGGGCTTGCCGTAACTGGAGTAGAACAGGTAATCGCCGTCGGCCTTCGAGAGGTTCTCCATCGAGATCTCGACGGCCAGCTCGTCCACGTTCTGTCCGGCCGGGCGGGGTAGGCCGGCGTCCTGAAGGATCACACCGATCAGCGACTTGTCGGCGTACACGCGCATCTTCCCGGGCATGAATCGCAGCAGGGAGATGGTGGGTTTGGTGCCGGTGAATCGTGCGGACAGGGCTCGTGCATTGTCGGCGTACCGGTTCAACTGCTCGACGGTCTTCGTCTCCTCGCCCGTAGCGGCTCCGATCAGGCGGAAGTTCTCCTTCCACGGGAATCCGGGCCGGATCGAGAAGACGGTCGGCGCGATCGCGGAGAGCTGCGGGTACAGCTTGTCCACACGCAGTTTGCTTCCCAGGATCAGGTCGGGCTTGAGTCTGGCGATCGCCTCGACGTTCACGTTCTGGATCTTGCCGACCCGCTCGACGCCCTGCACCTTGTCGGCGAGGTACGTCGGCACCGAACTACTACCTTCGGTCTCGACCATGCCGACGGGCTTGAGCCCCAGGCTGAGAACGGAATCCAACTCGCCGGTGTCGAGCACGACGATGCGCTCCGGCTTCTTCGGAATCTCGGTGACGCCCGCTGCGTGTCGGACGGTGCGCGGGAAGACCCCGGGTTTGGCATCGGTGCCGAGTTTGGCGGTCTCGGCGTCGGCGGTGCCGAAACGCTCACCGCCGGCGGCCACGTCGGTGTTGCCGGAGCCCTGGGAGTCGGACGAGTTCGAGCAGGCGGTCACACCGACGGCGGCGGCCAGGAGGACGACTGCGGGCGCGAGTCGGCGGGCGAGAGTTCTATGCATCACCGGGGTAGCGTACGCCACGAGTAAGGCGAGGCATATCTAAGTTTCTCGGGGTAAGGGATTCGCGGACCCGGATCAGGTAAGCGACGAGATGGTGCGATCCGAGGCCGACGGCGACAGCAGGTCGACCACCGGCAGCACCGCACGCAGCGCGGCGGGGGAGACCTCGATCGGCTGGTGCGTCACCGCGCGGACGATCCACCGGCCGGCCTCGTCGGGCTCCAGTGCGCCGACGGCCTCGTATTCCTCGGTGGGGGCGATCATCTCGGTGCGCACCAGCGGGAAGTACACGTTGGTGGCGTGCACACCGGGGTGCGGCCGCTCCGCATTCAGGCTGCGCCCGAAGATCGCTAGCGCACTCTTCGACGCCCCGTACGCGGAGAATCGCGGAAACGTGTTGGCCAGCAGCCCCCAGGTGCACACGTTCACGATCTGCCCGCGACCGCGCTCGATCATCCCCGGCAGCACGCCCAATGCGAGGTGAACGGCTGCGAAGTAGTTGAGGTTCATGGTGCGCTGGAAATCGTGCAGCCGATCCGTGGAATCGGCGATCGACCGGCGGATCGAGTGCCCGGCGTTATTGATCAGCACATCCACGTCGCCGAGCTCGGCGAGCAGGCCGTCGATCGATGCGGTATCCGTCAGATCGCATACTCGGTACTCGCCACCGGTGATCGCGCACAGCTGCTCGAGTTCCGGCTCGCGCCGGGCCACCGCGATCACGTGGGCGCCGCGCTCGGCCAGCTGGATGGCGGCCTCGCGACCTATGCCCGACGAAGCGCCCGTCACCACGATCCGCAGCCCCCGCAGGCTTCGGCCGGGGCCGGACAGTGCCGCGTCGATCGCGCCGGGCAGCAGGCTCCGGCGTTGTAGGAATTCTTGGACGGAACGGCGAACCGACACGGTCACTTCCTCACGATCACGACGAAAGGACCCACCTCGGTGGAGCTGAATCGTGGGTCCGCGAACAGCTTCTCGGGGAACGTCACGGTGTACCGGCGCACGTTGGGATCATTCGGGTAGACATCTTCGGCGAGCCGCAGCGCGAGCCCGTCGGAGGACTTGCGGAACACGAAGGCGTTCGGCGGGCGCCACGGTGCGGTGCCGAGCGCACCGAGGAATTCGTCCGTCGAGGTCATCTTCGACCACGCCTCGATCGCCTCCGACCGGGCAGTGAACTGCGCCAAGGGGTTCGCGTAATTCGAGGTCAGGTTCTGGAAGCCCCAGTACGGGTAGATCGCGAGGAAGCCGTAGTCCGCGGTGAGCACCACGGTGTCGGTACGGGGTCGACCGGTGGCCGCCAGGATGGCCGCGTCCACGTCGCGATACGACGATTCCGCGCCCGCCGGCCGGCGATCGCCGCGGTTGCCGTTTCCGTCCGTATCCGAATAGGCGACCGCGATCTCCCCGGCCAGCTGCGCGGGGATCGTCTGCGCCACACCGATCGCCGCCACCCCGGCGAGGATCACACCGGCCTGCCGGTACCGGGGATATCCGTCTCCGAGTGAGCCCGCGATGGCCACCGCGCCGAGCGCACCGGCAGCCGCCAGCAGCACATGCAGCACCGGCTCGGTGCGGAAGCCCAGCAGCGTGGTCTGCGCGACGGTGGCCACCATCGACAGCAGTGCCCACAGGTACACCCCGACGATGCCGATGCCGAGAGCCTGCGCCTCGGGAGTCGACCGGAACCGCACCAGCACCCACACCACACCGATCAGGGCGAGCGCCCCGAGCAGCGAGAAGTGCAGCATCGGCATCGGCAGCACCGCTCCCTGTTCGGGTAGGTAGTGGAACGCGGAACCGCGCGATTCCGAGGGTTCCTTGGCCATTCGGAGCAGGAACGGACCGTACGCGGGCAGCCCGAGGGCGATCGTGATCACGCCGATGACCGCCACCCGGCCGGGGATCTGCCAGTCGATGCGGCGCTCGCGCACCCACGATGCGACCAGCGCGAGCACGCCCATCAGGACGACGACGAACGCGGCGACGCCGAGGTAGAGCGTGTAGAACCACAGCGCGCCACCGAGATAGATCGCGGTGATCGCGAGCGCCAGCCGGTCGCCGCGGGTCACCGCGCGCCAGGCGAAGATCAGCACCGGTGGCAGCAGGATGGTCACGACGGCGCCGTAGGGTTCGGCGGAACCGTAGAGCAGCATCGCGATGGTGGTCGCCAAGGTCGCGGCGACCGCCTTGGCAGGGCTGACGATCGCGAACCACAGTGCCGCCGCGAGGGCGGCTGCGACGGACAACGAGAGCACCGACCAGGGCTGGAAGGCCTCCCAGCCGTCGAAGCCGAAGATCCTCGCGAAGCGACCGCCCAGCCAGAACCACCCGGGTGAGTACAGCGGCGGCATATCGACGTAGGTCATATCGGCCAGCCGCGGCGAGGAGGTGAACCGGGTGAGGAACTCGGTGCGGAACTGCTGATCGACCGAGATGCCGCCGAGATACAGCGTGGTGCCGCCCAGCGGCAGCGCCAAGGTCGCCGTCACGAAGCCGGAGATCGTCGCGAAGGAGAGCATTCGCAGCGGCCGGGCGGAACGGCCCAGGCTCAATACCCAGGCGGATCCGGTGAGGATCACCACCGCTGCGACCTGCGCAACGGTCGCGAGCGAGCGGGTCACGTTGGAGCTGTTGTACGCGGGCCATTCCACCGACTGGATCGCGAACCACCCGATCACCGAAACCGCCGCCGCGAGGATCGCGGCGGCGGCCAGGTCGAGCACCAGATCGCGGGCCCGGACGGTTCCGGCGGGGGCGACGGTGCCGGTTCCGATGTGCGTGTCAGTCACGCGGTCAGACTAATTGGTCACGTTCGGTGCGGGCGGCCCGCACTAGATGGGCAGCTTCTTGAACAGCGGCCGCGGCACGGCCTTGAGCCCCATCATCACGAACCGGAAGGGGGCGGGCGCCCACACCAGCGGCTTGCCGGCGATGGCGGCGTCCACGGCGATCTTCGCGACCTGCTCCTTGTCGAGCGTGAGCGGCGCCTCCTTGGCGACGTGCGCCGAGAACCTCGTGCGCGCCATACCCGGACGGACCACGGTGACCGACGCGCCGTAGGGCTCGAGGGCCTCGCCGAGGTTGAGGTAGAAGCCGTCGAAGCCGGCCTTGGTGGCGCCGTAGACGAAGTTGCTGCGGCGCACGCGCTCACCGGCGACCGAGCTCATGGCGATGATCTGACCGTGGCCCTGGGCCTTGAACTTCTGGCCGAGTAGAACGCCGACGGAGACCGACCCCGAGAAGTTCACCTGCGCCACCAGCGCGGCCTTCTGCTGGTTCTGCCACAGCTCCTCGGGATCGCCGTCGAGGGCGAAGGCCACGACGGCCACGTCGATGTCACCGTCGGCGAAGGCCTCATCGATGGCGGCGGCGTGGGTGTCGAAGGCGGTGGCGTCGAAATCGACGACCTTCACGGTGGCGGCGCCGGCGGCCTTGACCTGGGCCACGGACTGCTCACGAAGGGGATCGTTCGGCAGCGCCGCGAGCACCACGTGCTGGGTGCCCTTGGCGAGGTACTCCTCGACGATGGCGAGGCCGATCTCCGAGGTGCCGCCGAGCAGCAGGATGGACTGGGGAACGCCGACGGCGTTGATCATGTGATTGCTTCCTAGTGTCTGTGAGGCCGGTTCTTAGGCGAGTTCGAGGCGGCGGCCCAGGTCGGAGATGAAGACCCCGGTCGGATCGATCCGGCGGCGGGTGGCGATCCACTCGTCGATCCGCGGGTACATGGCGTGGAAGCGCTCCGCGGTGGTCCGCGAATCCTTCGCCGTGTACAGGCGGCCGCCCATGGCCATGATGCGCACGTCCAGCTCATTGAGGAACTCGGCCAGGCCCCGTTTGACGGGGAAGTCCAGGCACACGTTCCAGCCCTTGAAGGGGAAGCTCAGCGGCGCCTGGTTGCCGTCGCCGAACAGCTTGATCACGTTGAGGAAGCTGACGTGCCCCGAGGCCTGGATGTCCTCGATGAGCTTGATGAATTCGGGCTCGTTGCCGGTGGGCACGATGAACTGGTACTGGCAGAAGCCGCCGGTGCGGCCGTAGGCGTTGTTCCAACCGCCGAAGACGTCGAGCATGTGGTAGAAGCCGGCGAGGTTCTTCACCTTGCCCTGACTCGGCGGCCCGGCGCGCCAGTACGCCTCGCCCACCAGCGAGAAGTCGAACTTGTTCGCCAGCCCGTTGGGGAAGATGTTGGGGAAGCTGATCAGCGGCTTGTTATTGAAGCTCAGCGGGTCCTTGCGGTACTTCTCCGGCAGCTCGTCGAGCGTGGCCAGGTTGCCGCGCGAGAACGTGCCGCGGCCCAGCTTCGGCGGCGCGCTGATCGCGTCGAACCAGCCGGAGGCGTACTCGTACCCGTCCTCGAAGCCGTCCTGCAGGTGCAGGTCGATGGTCTCCTGCAGCGAGTTGGTGCGCTCGGTATCGGCGATGAAGTAGGCGCTCTCGGTGCGCTTCATCTGGATCTTCGCGCGCAGGATGATGCCGGTCATACCGACGCCCGCGATGGTGGCCCAGAACAGCTCACCGTCGGGATCGTCGGACGAACCCTTCGGGGTGAGCGTGAGCACCGAGCCGTCGGCGGTGAGCAGGGTCATCTCCGTGACGTGATTGCCGAACGAGCCCTGGCTGTGGTGATTCTTGCCGTGGATGTCGTGCGCGATGGCGCCGCCGATCGTCACCTGGCGCGTGCCCGGAAGGACCGGGACCCACAGGCCGTACGGCAGCGCCGCCTGCATCAGGGTGTCGAGGTCGACGCCGGCGTCCACGTCGACGATCGCGCTCTCGGCGTCGATCTCGTGGATGGCGCTCAGCGGCGTCATATCGATGGTGAGGCCGCCGGTGTTCTGCGCGGACTCGTTATACGAGCGGCCCAGGCCGCGCGCGATCACGCCGCGTCGCAGGTAGGCGGGCTTATCGGCCTCCTGATCGGCGACGACCGCCACCGCTCGGGCGATCTGGTCCACATCGGGCGTGGACAGCACGTGGCCCTCGATCGGCGTGGTGCGCGACCAGCCCACCAGCTTGCGCGTCGAGATGGGCAGATAGGGAAGAGTTGTCTCGGACATCGCTCATCAGATTACCGCGCCCAACCTGAGTCGATGCTGAGCTTGCGGACGCTGTGACCTCCGTCTTGATCACAGCGTCGGATCAGCGTGCGCGGCCCGGCGCGGTGGTCACGGACAGCTGCGGCTTCTCGTCCGACGGTGCGTCCGGCCCGCGCAGGTGCTCCCACATCGCGTCGATGAGGGGTTGCAGGAACAGGGTGCCCATCTGTCGCACCATCAGGCCGATCACCTGGTCGGATTCCGCACGCTCGGTGGAGGCGAGCTGCGCGGCCCGCAGCCGCACCACCTCGCTTCGGCCCAGCTCGGTGAGCCGGATCAGGAGATCCGATCCGCCCGGGTCCAGGAACGATCGGCGCAGATAATCCACGACCGCGGGGTGTCGCGCCAGCATCTGTCGGACCGCGGCGTCCCGCGCCGAGGCCACCTCGGGAGGCGGGCCGTCGTCGGGGACGCCGGCGATCGCCTGGGCGTGGTACTCGACGATCTGTTGCTCGACGGCGGCGCGCAGGCCCTCTTTGGTCTTGAAGTGGTGCTGCACCAGTCCGACCGCGACCCCGGCATGTGCGGCGACCGCACGGAGCGAGACGCCGCTCTCGCCGTGGGCGGCGAACAGTTCGAGCGCGGCGTTGCGGATCCGGGCCTTGGCGGTCAGATCGGTATCGGTCGCGGGCAGATCGGTCACGGGCATCCCTTCTACCTGCGCGAGCCTAGCGGCCGGCCGCATGTGCTATACAAACACATAGTGAACTATACAGTTGTATTGTTCGTCCGCTCGTGCCAGAGAAGAGGTCGCCGATGACCGCACTGTTCCCCGACTACCGCCCCGCCTGGGAGAGCCCGGAGCACACGGAGCTGCGCAAGCACGCCGCCGAGTTCTTCCGTCGCGAGGCCACGCCCAACCAGGAGCGCTGGGCACAGCAGCACCAGGTGGACCGCGAATTCTGGAACAAGGCCGGCGCCGCGGGCCTGCTGTGTACCGAACTCCCGGAGGCCCTCGGTGGTGCTGGCGGGGACTTCGGCCACGACACCGTGGTGCTGGAGGAACTGGTCGGCGCCGGCGACGGGGCCTTCGGCTACGGCGTGCACTCCACCATCTGCGCGCACTACATCGACGACTGCGGCACCGAGGAGCAGAAGGCCCGCTGGCTGCCCAAAGCCGCCTCGGGCGAGGCCGTTCTCGCCATCGCGATGACCGAGCCCGGCACCGGGTCCGATCTCCAGGCCGTCCGCACCACCGCCGTTCGCGAGGGCGATGAGTACGTGATCAACGGCTCGAAGACCTTCATCTCCAACGGCAGCCTGTGCGACCTACTGATCATCGTGGCGAAGACCGACACCAGCCAGGGCGCCAAGGGCATCTCCCTGATCGTCGCCGAGACCGACAACCTCCCCGGCTTCGAGCGAGGCCGGGTGCTCCAGAAGATCGGTCAGCACGGGCAGGACACCCGCGAGCTCTCCTTCACGGATATGCGGGTCCCTGTGGCGAATCTGCTCGGCGGCGTCGAGGGGCAGGGCTTCTACCAGCTGATGCGCCAGCTCCCGCGTGAGCGGCTCAGCATCGCCATCGGCGGCGTCGATGCGGCCGAGAAGGCGGTACTGGAGGCCATCGCCTACACCAAGGAGCGCAAGGCCTTCGGCCATCCGATCGCCGACTTCCAGAACACCAAGTTCGTCCTCGCCGACGCCAAGACCGAGGTCTTCGCGGGGCGCACCCTGATCGACCACTGCATCGGCCGTGCGATCGACGGCACCCTCGACGCCGCGACCGCATCGATGGCCAAGCTCTGGGCCACCGATATGCAGTGTCGCGTCATCGACAGCGTGCTCCAACTCTTCGGCGGCTACGGCTACATGATGGAGTACCCCATCGCCCAGCTCTATGCGGGCGCGCGCGTGCAGAAGATCTACGGCGGGACCAACGAGATCATGAAGGAACTCATCGCCCGCGGCCTCTGACCACCTCGTCGCAACACCCCTCACCCCACAGGAGAATCCATGGAAATCGCAGGTAGCACAGCGCTGGTCACCGGCGGCGCGTCGGGCCTCGGGCTCGCCACCGTCACCGCCCTCGCCGGCGCGGGGGCCTCGGTGGTCGCCGTCGACCTGCCCTCGGCGAACACCGAGGCACTCGATGCGCTCGGTGCCGCCGTGCGCTTCGCCCCCGCCGATGTGACCGATGAGGACGCGATCACCGCCGCCGTCGAGCAAGCGAACGCCGAAGGCACGCTGCGGATCGCGGTCAACTGCGCCGGTATCGGCAATGCCATCAAGACCGTCGGCAAGAACGGCCCGTTCCCACTGGCCGACTTCGAGCGGGTGGTGAAGGTGAACCTGATCGGCACCTTCAACGTGACTCGCCTGGCGGCCTACGCCATCTCGAAGAACGAGCCGGTGGGCGAGGAACGCGGGGTCATCATCAACACCGCCTCCGTGGCGGCCTTCGACGGACAGATCGGGCAGGCGGCCTACTCCGCGTCCAAGGGCGGCGTCGTGGGCTCCACGCTGCCGATCGCGCGCGATCTCGCCTCGCTGCTGATCCGGGTGAACACCATCGCACCCGGCCTATTCAAGACCCCGCTGCTCGGCAGCCTCCCCGAGGAGGCTCAGCGTTCGCTCGGCGCCCAGGTGCCTCATCCCAGCCGGCTCGGCGACCCGTCGGAGTACGCGCAGCTGGTGGCGGCGATCATCACCAACCCGATGCTCAACGGCGAGACGATCCGGCTCGACGGCGCGATTCGCATGGCGCCGCGCTGAGCGGATCGATCAGACGGAGTACCCGGCGCGATCAGTGCCGGGTACTCCGCTGCTCCTCCCCCGGATCAAGGCTCCGGCGCAGTGCCTGCACCGCGCGATGCTGTCGCAACAGCACGGTGTTCGGCGACACGCGGAGCAGCCGGGACACCTCATCGACCGTGTATCCCTGCACTACTCGGAGCTGAAGAACCCGGTACAGCTCGGGCGTCGGAGCCGCCCGCAGCCGCGAGTCCACGGACGATCCGCGGAGAGTCGGGTTCTCCATGGATCGAATCTATGGAGCGTTCTCGCAATCGCACATCGGCCGAACGGCGGATATCCCACCCGCCGTTCGTCTGATCGGCGCCGCTAGGGCGGAACGGCTTTCCGCGCGTTCGACGGGCCCCACTCCGCAATCGGCGGTACGTTGGGGCTGACCGAGACGGACGCGAATCCGAGGAGGTCCGATGAACGCTCAGTGGGTCGAGACCATGGCCCGAGCCCGCACGATTCGACACCAACTCCATCATCGCCCCGAAGTGGCCTGGGCCGAACACGCCACCGCCGCAACGGTGCGCGCAGAACTCGATGCAATCGGGATCGATTGGCGCGCATGCGCGGACACCGGCACCGTAGCCCGGATCGCACCCGCCGCGCGCGGCCGGCGCGTGGCCCTGCGCGCCGATCTCGATGCCATGCCGATCACGGAGACCACCGGCCTGTCCTACGCTTCCGCGACGCCCGGCGTCATGCACGCGTGCGGCCACGACGGGCACACCGCGGTATTGCTCGCCGCCGCCCGATGGTTGCATCTGCACGAGACCGAACTGCCCGGGCCCGTGATCCTGCTGTTCCAGCCAGCCGAGGAGGGCGGGCACGGTGCGCGGGGCATGATCGACGACGGTGCGCTCGACGATGTCGACGTGGTGTTCGGCTGGCACAACTGGCCGGGCCTGCCCGCCGGGCGAGCGCTCTGCCCGGACGGCCCGGTGATGTCCGCGAACGGCACCTTCCAGGTGACGCTGCACGGCCGCGGTGGGCACGCCTCCCAGCCCGAGGCGACCAGCGATCCGGTGCTCGCCGCTGCCGCGGTCACCGTGGCCCTGCAACAGATCGTGGCGCGCCGCACCGCACCGCACGACGCGGTGGTCGTGGCGGTCACCTCACTGACCGCCGAGAGCGCGGCCACCGTGACCCCCGGTGAGGCGACCCTCGCGGGTAGCGTGCGCGCCGCCGACGATGCCACGCGCTCGCGCGTGTTCGCCCAGATCACCGCAGTGGCCGAGGGGACCGCGGTGGCCCACGGTGTGCGCGCCGAGGTGATCACCACAGCCCGGTACGGCGCCACCGTGAACCACCCCGGCGCCGCGGCCGAGTATCGCGACCGGCTCACCGCCGTCCTCGGCGAGGAGTGGAGCGCCGGAGCCGCGGTGCCCGTGCTCGCCTCCGAGGACTTCAGCTACTACCTGCGCGAGGTCCCCGGTGCCTTCGCGCTGCTCGGGTCCGGCACCGAAGCGCCGCTGCACAGCGGCGATTACGACTTCGACGATGAGCTGCTCGACCCCGCTACCCGGCTCCTGGTCGGACTGGCGGGCGCTCCGACTCCACCGCAACGGAACCGATGACGCACGGAACGAGAGGAATTCGCATGGACACCGCAGTATTCGAGCAACGGGAATCGGAGGTACGCGCGTACTGCCGTGCGTTCCCCACCGTCTTCACCTCGGCCTCCGGCGCCCGTCAGGTAGACGAATCCGGACGCAGCTACATCGACTTCTTCGCCGGAGCGGGTGTGCTCAACTTCGGACACAACAATCCGAAGATGAAGCGCGCCTTGATCGAATTCCTCGAATCCGATGGAGTCGTGCACAGTCTGGACACCTACACCACGGCCAAGCGCGACTTCCTCGCCCGGTTCCACGACGTGATCCTGGCGCCGCGCGGGATGGATCACCGTATGCAATTCACCGGTCCCACCGGGACCAACGCCGTGGAGGCCGCGCTCAAGTTGGCGCGGCTGGTGACCGGCCGCCGCGAGGTGGTCGCCTTCAGTCACGGCTTCCACGGCATGACCCTCGGCGCGCTCGCCGCCACCGCCAACGAAGCCTTCCGGCAGTGGGCGGGCGTGCCGCTGCGCGATGTGGTGCGGCTGCCCTACGAGACGGCTCCCGGCGGCAAGAACGCCCTGGCCGATTACGCCGCCGCCCTCGCCGACCCGTCGAGCGGCGTCACGGCGCCCGCGGCCTTCCTGGTGGAGGCCGTGCAGGCGGAGGGCGGTGTGAACGTCGCCAGCGCGGAATGGCTTCGCGCGGTGCAGGATCTGGCGAGGCAGACCGGCGCATTGTTCATCGTCGACGATATCCAGGCGGGATGCGGACGCACCGGAAGCTATTTCAGCTTCGACGGTTTCGGACTCGACCCGGACATCATCACGCTCGCCAAGGGACTCGGCGGCTACGGCACTCCGATCGCCATGAACCTGAACAAGCCCGAGGTCGACGCGCACTGGTCACCCGGAGCCCACACCGGCACCTTCCGGGGCCAGGGGCTTTCGCTGGTGGCCGGGGCCGTGGCGCTGGACTATTTCACCGACGACACCCTGATGAACGCCGTCGCCGAGAACGGCGAGGCGATGCGTGGTCGGCTCGCTGCGATCGCCGCCGCCCACACCGATCGGGACTGGGAGGTGCGCGGCCGCGGCATGATGCAGGCCCTGGACGTGGGCGACGGCGCCCTGGCCAAGGACGTGCAGCGGGCCTGTTTCGACGCCGGTCTGCTCATCGGTCCCTGCGGTAGCGGCGGACGCGTGCTGAAACTCATTCCGCCGCTCACCATCCCGGAGGGCGATCTCGCGGAAGGGCTTGACATCCTGGAGAGCGCGATCACGGAGGTCGCGCGATGAGGGCCCGCGACGATATGACCTTCCCGCCCGCGGAGTACGAGCGTCGCCTCGTCGAGCTCCGGGAACGGATGCAGAAGCGACAGCTCGATGCGGTGGTCATCACCGACCCCGAGAATCTGATGTACCTCACCGATTACCAGACCACGGGGTACTCCTTCTTCCAGGCGCTCGTGGTGCCGCTCGATGACGAGCCGGTGATGATCACCCGCGCCATGGAGGAGTCCAACGTCATCGCCCGCACCTGGGTGGAGCGGACTCGGCCCTATCCCGATACCGGGGACGCCATCCAGGAGCTGGTGCTCACCCTCAAGCAGAGCGGCCTCGGTACGAAGCGGGTGGGCTACGAACGCAACAGCTACTTCTTCCCCGCCTACCAGCAGGACCGGGTGCACACCTCGTTCCAGCAGGGAGTGCTCCTGGATTGTTTCGGCATCGTCGAGGCCGGACGCGCCACCAAATCGGATGTCGAGATCGACGTGATGCGCAAGGCGGCCCGAGCGGCCGAGGCGGGGATGGCGGCCGGGCTCGAGGCCGCGGTCCCCGGCAACACCGAGAACGACGTCGCCGCCGCGATCAGCGCCGCGATGTTCAGCGCTGGTGGCGAATTCCCCGCGGTGATGCCCTACGTGGCATCCGGTCCGCGGTCCATGATCGGCCATGCCACCTGGGAGGGCCGCGTCATCGAACCGGGTGAACACGTCTTCCTGGAGGTGGGCGGTTGCTATCGGCGATATCACACAGCGCTCATGCGGACCGCCGTGAACGGCGAGCTCACCGAGTCGCTGTCCATCGCCCAGGAGACGATGAAACAAGCACTGGCCGAACTGAAGTCCGTGATGGGACCGGGTCTCACGGTATCCGATGCCGATTCGGTGGTGCGCCGGATCATCTCCGACAATTCGGTGGGTGCGCGGCTGGTGACTCGCTCCGGGTACTCGATCGGTATCGCCTTTCCGCCGTCGTGGGACGAGGGTTACATCCTCAGCCTGAACCCGGGGGACTTCACCGCCCTGGAACCGGGTATGACCTTCCACGTGATCCCGTGGATGTGGGGTGTGGACGGCGACAAGACCGTCGGCATCTCCGACACCATCCGGATCACCGAAACCGGCTGCGAGTCCTTCTTCACCCTGGAACAGGACTTCACGGTGCACGAGAGCCCGCGCGATACCGCGATGGCTCCCGCCGGTGCCGTGGTGGCGGGCGGCGCGGTGCAGCTGGAACAGGGCGAGACGACGGAGGTAACCGAATGACCGAACCCGCCGTGCTCACCGTGATCGATCCTGCTACCGGTCGGGTACTTCGACAGGTTCCGGCCGCCGGCCCGGAGCAGATCGAAACTACTTTGGCCCGTGCCGAATCCGCGTACGACGGCTGGCGCCGGATTGGCTTCACGGAGCGCGCGAAGCTGCTCCGCGCGGTGGCCGCCGAGCTGCGCCGCGGCAGCGCGGATTACGCGATGATGATGACCGAGGAGATGGGCAAGCCGATCACCGAGGCGCGGGGTGAGGTGGAGAAGGCCGCCTGGGCCGCCGAGCACTACGCCGACCACGCCGCCGAGTACCTGGCCACCGAGACCGTGGCCTCGGACGCGACGCGCAGTTACGTGCAGTACCTGCCGATCGGCCCGGTGCTCGGGGTGCTGCCGTGGAATGCGCCCTTCTGGCTGGCTTTCCGGTTCTGTGCGCCCGCGCTCATGGCGGGCAATACCTGCGTGATGAAGCACGATCCGCACGTTCCCGGTTGTGCGGCGGCGATCGCGGGAGCGTTCCGCGCCGTCGGCGCGCCCGACGGCGTCTTCGCCTCCCTACCCATCGCGACCCCCGATGTGGAGGCGGTGATCCGGGACCGCCGGATCCGTGCCGTTTCGTTCACCGGTTCGGACCGGGGCGGCGCCGCGGCGGCCGCGATCGCCGCGAGTGAGATCAAACCCGCGGTTCTCGAGCTCGGCGGCTCGGACCCGTGCATCGTGCTCGCAGACGCCGACCTGAACGCCGCAGCCGAGGTGATCGCGCTGTCGCGCATCATCAACGCCGGGCAGTCCTGCATCGCCGCCAAGCGGATCATCGTGGAACGGCCCGTCCACGACGAACTGGTCGAGAAGGTGCGCGTCCGGCTGGCCGCACTGCGCGTCGGAGAGCCGCGCGAGGAGACCACGCAGGTGGGGCCTATCGCTCGGGAGGACCTGCGGGACAACCTGCACCGGCAGGTCCGCGAGACCATCGCCGCCGGCGCCACCTGCGTGCTCGGCGGCGAATTGCCCGAGGGGCCGGGCTATTTCTACCCGCCGACCCTGCTCATCGGCGTGCGCCCCGGTATGGCGGCGTGCGCCGAGGAGACCTTCGGTCCGGTCGCCGCGGTGATGACGGCCGTCGATGCCGATCACGCGCTCGACCTCGCCAACGCCACGCCGTACGGTCTCGCCGCGAGCGTGTGGACCACCACCGAGCGGGGCGAGGCCATCGCCGCCGAACTGGAGGCCGGTCAGGTCAGTGTGAACGGCATCGTCAAGACCGATCCGCGGCTGCCCAGCGGCGGCGTGAAACGGTCCGGCTACGGCCGCGAGCTGGGCCGGGCCGGCATCCACGAGTTCGTCAACGCCCAGCAGGTGTGGGTGGGGCCGAAGCGGGACTGACTACTCGACGGTGACCGATTTCGCCAGGTTGCGCGGCCGGTCGATGTTCAGGCCCAGGCTCAGAGCGGCGTAGTACGCCAGGAGCTGCGTGGGGATCATGAGCAGGATCGGATCCAGCTCGGGCTCGCTCTTGGGGACCGTGAGCGTCACCTTCGACTCGGGAAGGTCGACGCCCGGGTTGGTGATCGCCACGATGTCGCCGCCGCGTGCTGCGATCTCGTGCAGCGCACCCACATTGCGATCGAGCAGCTCGTCGTCGGGGACGATCGCGACGGTGGGAAGCTCCGGGCTGATCAGCGCCAGCGGGCCGTGTTTGAGCTCGGAGGCCTGGTAGGCCTCGGCGTGCCGGTAGCTGATCTCCTTGAACTTCTGCGCGCCCTCGCGAGCGGTGGGGTAGCCCCGTACGCGGCCGATGAAGAACAGGCTGGGCGCCTCCGCGAGCAGCTTGGCGGCCTTCTCGATCTCATCGGGTACGGCGATGATCTCCTCGATCTGCGCCGGCAACTGCTTGAGCGCCTTCACGATCCGGGTGCCATCGGTGATCGACAGATCGCGCACCCGGCCCAGGGCCAGCGCCAGCAGCGCGAAGCCGACCGCCATGTGCGTGTTCGCCTTGGTGGAGGCGACCGAGACCTCGGGGCCGGCGTGCAGATAGATGCCGCCCGATACCTCGCGTGCGATGGTCGAGCCCACCACGTTCACCAGGCCGACGATCGTGCCGCCCTTGCGCTTGACCTCCTGCACGGCGAATGCGGTATCGGCGGTCTCGCCGGACTGGCTCACCGCCACGTACAGCGTGTCGGGCTCGATGATCGGGTTGCGGTAGCGGAACTCGCTGGCGGGCTCTGCATCCGCGGGGATACGGGCCAGTTCCTCGATGAGCGAGGCGCCCAACTGACCCATGTAGTAGGCACTACCGCAGCCCAGGATCTTGACCCGCTTGAACCGGCGCATGGCCTGCGCATCCAGGTTCAGGCCGTCGAGGCGGGCGGTGGCGAAGCGCTCGTCGAGGCGGCCGGAGAGCATCCGCTCCAACGACTGCGGCTGCTCCGCGATCTCCTTGAGCATGAAGTGGCTGTGGTTGCCGAGCTCCAGCTCGTCGGGCGAGATGTCCACGGTGGTAGCGGACTTCGCGACCGCGCGCGCGTCGTCGGCGCTGAACATCCGGAATCCGGAGGCGGTCACGGTGGCGCACTCGCCGTCGTCGAGGTGTACCACCTGGCTGGTGTGCCGGACCACGGCGGAGATATCGGATGCGACGAACATCTCCTTATCGCCCACGCCGATGATCAACGGGGAACCGTTGCGGGCCACCACGATGCGATCCGGGTGCTCGGTATCGAGCACGGCCAGGGCGTACGTACCGCTGAGCCGGTGCAGGGTCTGGCGGACCGCATCCTCCAGGGTCTCGGCGCCGCTGCGGGCGATGAGATGCGCTACGGCCTCGGTGTCGGTGTCGGAGCTGAGTTCGACGCCCTCGGCTTCGAGTTCGATGCGCAGGTCTCGCGCGTTGTCGATGATGCCGTTGTGCACCACGAAGATCCGCTCGGTCGCATCGGCATGCGGGTGAGCGTTCGCCTCGGACGGTGCGCCGTGCGTGGCCCACCGGGTGTGGCCGATGCCGGTCTTCCCGGCGAGGCGCTTGGGTAGCGCCGCTTCCAGATCGCGGACGCGTCCCATACTGCGGACCCGCCGGGCACCCGACGGCCCCAGCACGGCGATGCCGGCCGAGTCGTAGCCGCGGTATTCGAGCTGGGTGAGCCCGTCGATGAGGATGTCCACGGCCGTCTGGCCACCGATGTATCCGACGATTCCGCACATGCTGGGGTGGTGCTCCTAGCTGTAGACGAGGCGGCGCAGTTGCCGCTCGGTGAGTTCGGGGGCGGCGACGAGTCGGCTGCTCAGCTCGTCGGAGAGGGTCTCGAAGATCTCCGCGTTCTTCGCGCCGCGGTCCTGGAGGGCGCGGTGACGGCGGCGGACGAACTCCTCGACTGGCTCCCGGTAGTACGCGGTGACATCGTCGATGACGCGCACGGCCTCGGCGGCGGTCAGCCCCGTGGTGCGCGCGATGTGATCGACGAGGTCGCTGTCCGGCACGATGTCGATCTTCCGGCCCTACGGGGCCCCCTGTCAATTTTCTGCCCGAAATCGGGCAGGAATGTGTCGCAATTGGTCCGACCGAGTGAGTCGCGCGACGAGATGTCAAGAATGCTTGACGCTGAATGTCAAGCATGCTTGACTTCGAGGTGTGGAAGACGAGAACCCGGTCCGGACCCGGCGGCGCGCCAGGCGCGTCACCCAGGCCGAGCTGGCCGCCACCATCGGCGTGAGCCGGCAGACCGTGGTGGCCGTGGAGAAGGGGGACTACGCGCCCAGCGTGTACCTCGCCCTGCGGATCGCGCGTGCCCTCGAGGCCACTGTTGAAGAGTTGTTCCCGCTCGAGAAGGAGACGAGTCATGCCGAATGACACATCGCACACGGTCGAAGGCCGTGTCGAGAACTTCATCCTGGCCCCGTCGGACCCCACCTGGGGCGATGAACGCAATCGTGACGAGTACTACCGCGCGATGACCGTCGGCTACTACTGGGTGGCGCCGATCTCGCTGGTGGTCTCCCTCGTCGCCGCGGCGGAGGGAGCGAGGATCACCGCGTTCGCGGTGCTGTGGCTGGTTCCGCTCACGCAGCTCGCGGCCTATCGGTACTGCGTCCGGCACGATGTGCCGCTCGCCGAGATCACCAGTGGCTTCTTCACACCGAAGCGCCGGGCCGTTCTGGCCGCGATCCTGATCCCGTACCTCGCCCTGTGGTGTGCGCTGATGGTCGACTCCGATCCGGAGACCATCGCGGGCGCTGTGGTCGGCGGCCTTCTGGGAGCCGCGGCCGCGGCCGCACTGGCCGTACTGGCATCGCGTCGGGAGCGCCGCCGCGAGGCGGCGGCGGGCGAGCAGGACGACGTCTTCGAGTGAAGTGAGTACCCTGATCCTTCGTGACCACCTCTGACGCGGCTGATCGGGCGCAGCTCGACCTGAAGACGCAGCTCATCCGATTCGTGCTCACGGGCGCGTTCTCGGCGGTCGTGGACTTCGGCATCACCCTGATCCTGACCATGGGCTTCGGTGCGAGCGACTTCACCGCGAAGACCATCGGCTTCATCTGTGGCACGACCACCGCGTACCTGCTGAATCGTCGCTGGACCTTCAAGGCCGAACCCAGCACCAAGCGCTTGGCGGCGGTGTGGGCGCTCTATGTGACGATGTACGGCGTCCAGACCGGGCTCTACCTGGGAATCCTCGCGCTGTTCCCGCCGTCGGACGATGGCGGCGCGGGCAGCTACGCGATTCGCGCCCTCGCGTTCGTGATCGCTCAGGGCACCGCGACCGTGGTCAACTTCATCGTCCAGCGCACGGTGATCTTCCGGTTGATGTGAGACGGTTCGGCCCACCGCTCGCGTTCGTATTCGCGGGCATCCTGCTCTCGCTGTGGCACGGCGGTCGCCCGTCGGTCTGGTTCGACGAGCTCGCCACCGCGTCGGCGATCGACCGCTCACCCGGCGAACTGTGGGGCATGCTCGGCACTATCGATGCCGTACACGGCTTGTACTACTTCGTGCTCAAGCTGTTCGCCTGGCCCGTCGGCATGGATCCCGCCGCACTCCGGACCTTCTCCGCGCTCGGTGTGGGGGCCGCGGTGGCGGCCTGTTACGTGCTTGCGCGCCGACTCGGCGGGACGCAGCTCGCGTTGTTCGCCGGCGCGATCGCGCTGATCCTGCCACGGATCACGTGGGCCGGCGTCGAGGCGCGGTCCTACTCCTGGGTGATCGCCGCTGCCGCGCTCACGCTGATCTGCGCGCATCGCGCCGCCCGTTCCGGTACCCGGCGCGACTGGATCGGATACGGCGCCGCGCTGGCCCTGGCGTCGGCGCTGTTCCTCTATTCGGCGACCTTGGCCGCCGCGATGCTCGTCGCCGTGGCGTGGGCGGCCCCCGAGGGCGTGCGCCGGGTCCGGCTGAAGCAGGCAGCGATCACCTCGGTCATCGCCATCGCGGTGGTCAGCCCCGTCGTGATCCTCGCCGCCACCCAGCGCGATCAGGTGTCGTGGCTGCGTTGGCCCGGGTGGATGATCTTCCCGAATGTGGCGGTGGACCAGTGGTTCGATCACTCCTACCTGTTCGCGGCGGCAGCGTGGTCGTTGGTGATCGCGGCGGGCGTGCTGTGGTGGCGGCGCGGCGTACCGTCTGATCTGCTGGTGCCGCTGCGCTGCGGCGTGGCCGCGGCGCTCGTGCCGCTCGCGGTGATCCTGCTCGTTTCGCCGGTGGTGCCGTCGTACGTGGGGCGTTATGTGAGCTTCACCGTGCCCGGGGTGGTGCTGGTGCTCGCCGTCGCGGCGGCCACCGTCGCTCGGGTGCTGCCCGCATCGCGCGCGAGCGGCGCCGCGCTGGTGGCGGTGCTGGCGGTGACGGCGATTCCGGGCTACCTGTGGCAGCACAGTCCGTTGTCGAAGCCGGGCGGCAGCGACTTCACCTATGCGGCCCGATACATCCGGGACAACGCCCGGCCCGGCGACTGCGTCTTCTTCCAGGTGCAGCCGAGCTGGGCGTGGCCCTCGCTGCGGATCGCGTACGACGGACTGCCCGGCATGTTCGATGGGCTGACCGATATGGGCAACGACGGTGACCGGCGCGAGCAGAACAAGCTCTGGGACAAGGAGAAGGGCGTCAATCAGTGGGCCGAGTGGGCGGCCAAGAATTGCACCGCCGCCTGGGTTCTGGCCGATGCCGATCGCGCCGACACCGACTATCGCCGAGAGAACGGCAATCTGTGGTGGACGTTCCGGCCGTTCCAATTCATGGGTACCGATATGCAGGTCTCGCTCGACTACGGCGGCCTCGCGGTGGTGCACCAGGAGCAGTTCCACATCCTTCAGGTGGTGCATCTCGTGCGGCCGGAGCCCGCGGTGGGTCCCGATCCGCAACCCCTACCGCGCACCCGTCACTCCTACTGGTGAATCCGCCACGAGCCGCACCCTGGTGTGACACCGGGGCGGGGTCGTATCCTGACATCAGTGATCTAGATCACACCACAGTTTCGACGGAATTATACGGACCACAGTCCGGTTGAACGGTTCACGTGCGGCGCAGGGTGCGCCGCCACCAGACGAGGAGAACTCCCGTGGACGTCGTATTCCTGATCGGCCGCATCCTGTTCGCAGCCCTGTTCCTGCTCTCGGCGGTGGGCCATTTCACCGCAGCCGAGGGGATGGCGCAGTACGCCCTCGCCAAGAAGGTGCCCGCGGCGAAGGCCGCCGTCGTCGGCAGTGGCGTGATCGCCCTGCTGGGCGGTCTCTCCCTGGTGCTGGGTGTGTGGATCGACCTCGGCGCGCTGCTGCTGATCCTGTTCCTGCTGCCCGTCACCGTGATGATGCACGACTTCTGGAAGGCCGTGGATCCGCAGATCAAGCAGACCGAGATGATCTCGTTCAACAAGAACATGGCGCTGATCGGCGGCGCGCTGATCCTGTTCTACTTCGTCAACGTCACCCAGTCGGTGCCGCTCGGCCTCACCGGCCCGCTGTTCCCCGCCTGGTGATACTGCTGCGATGACAGCGGCCCCGGACCCGTCGTCGACGAGTCCGGGGCCGCATCACGTTGTGGCTCAGTCCTTGGGGAGTTCCCGGCGCACGATCTTGCCGGTGGGGTTGCGGGGGAGCGTGTCGAGGAAGACGACGTCGCGCGGCACCTTGAACCGCGCCAGATTCCCGCGGACGAAGTCCTTGAGGTCTTTGGTCAGCTCCTCGCCATCGCCCTCGGGTGCACCGTCGGACAGCACCACGAAGGCGCGCAGCCGCTGACCGAACTCCTCATCGGGCACACCGATCACCGCAGCCTCGACGACGTCGTCGCGGGTCACCAGAAGGTTCTCCACCTCGAGTGGATACACGTTCTCGCCGCCGGAGACGATCATGTCGTCATCACGACCGTCGATGTGCAGCAGGCCGTTTCCGTCCCAGTGGCCCATATCGCCCGACGAGAGATGGCCGTCGATGATCTGCTTGGTGCGGCCGTCGCTGTAGCCCTCGAAGGGCGCACCGGCGCGGACGAACACGCGGCCGCGCACACCGACTCCCTCGACCAGGCGATCGTTCTCGTCGTACAGCCGCACCGTGGTCAGGACCGGCGGCTTACCGACGGTGCCCGGCGCGGTCCGCAGGTTCTGCGGCGTCGCCACGGTGGCCACGGCGACCTCGGTGGAACCGTAGACGTTGTAGAGCACGTCACCGAACGTGTCCTGGAATCGCTCCGAAAGCTCCGGTGAGACAGCCGAACCCGCGACCACTACCGACTTCAGCGAGCTGGTGTCGTATTTCGCCAGGGTCTCGGCGGGGAGCGAGAGCATGCGGGTCAGCATCGTGGGTACCGCGACCAGCATGTCGGCCTTGTTGTCGGCGATCAGCTTGAGCGTGTTCTCGGGATCGAAACGGCGCATGGTGACGGTGGTGCAGCCCACCGACATTCCCGCCGACCACATCGCGAAGCCGGTGGAGTGGAAGATCGGCGAGGCGATCACCACGGTGCCGCGGCGCTGGAACGGAATGCGATCGACCAGCATCGCGGTCGCGAGCGAGGGCACCTTGCTCCGGGTGGCGCCCTTCGGCAGGCCGGTGGTGCCGGAGGTGAGGATGATGAAGCCGCCCTGCTGCGCCGGCGGGGGCACCCGCTTGGTCTCGCGGCCCGCGGCGAGCTGGTCGATGGTCTGCGCGCCCTCGGGGATCGTGTCGGTGTCGTCGACCCAGGTGAGGTAACGGGGCATATCGTCGGGCAGCGCGTCCAGCAGCGAGGTGAACTCGCTGTCGTGGAACACCGCCTGCACCTTCTCGCGCGCACACACCTCGGCGAACTGGGGCTTGGCGAAGCCGGTGTTCATCATGGCCAGCCGTAGCCCGGCCCGAGCCGCGGCGCTGATGATCAGCATGAGCCCGCGGTGATCGCGCGCCAGCACCGCGATCACATCGCCCGCCTTGAGGCCGGTCGACCGCAGGCCGCGGGCCAGCGCATTCGACTGCGCCTCGTACTGGGCGTAGGTGAGGGTGCCGTGCTCGTCGACGATCGCGGCCCGGTCCGGGTTCTCCGCGGCCCCCTTGATCACCAGCGCGGCCTGCGGGCCGTACTGCCGGTTGTAGCCGAGGGCACGCAGAGCGACGTCCGGGCGAGCGGGGTCCACGACCCGTCGCTGGATCATGCGCAAGAGTGCGTGACCCTGAGGAAGCAGATCGGAGGCCAGGCTCGTTCCCATGCCGACGATGATATGCGCACGGCCGGAGGTCTGTTGAGGGGCCTTCAATAAGCCGTCATGAATGCCGAAGATCGGCGGCCGTTCAGGGCCGGGTGAAGCGCTCGTCGCGGCCCAGCTTGCGCAGTCGGAGCCATTCGCGGAAGCCCGCCACGTCGCGCTGTTGCACCAGGAAGAACCACCCGAACCGCGCCCACTCCTGAGGGATCAGCCTGCGCATGCCCGGCTGGGACTGCAGGTAGCCGCGATTGCGATAGGTGAAGTAGCGCTTGGTCTCGTTGTCCGGATATTGGGTGTGCATGCGCCCGCCCAGGATCGGTCGGAACTCGTCGGCACCGTTCGGGTGGAGGTAGGCGGTGGTCAGGCACGTGCCGAAGGGCAGGCCCGAGCGGACCAGCCGGCGGTGCACCTCCACCTCGTCGCCGCGGATGAACAGCCGCAGGTCGGGCACGCCGACCGAGGCCACGGTGTCCTTGCGGAACAGTGCGCCGTTGAACAGGGAGGCGATGCCGGGCAGCAGATCGTCGCCGGGATTCTCGGGATCGATCAACTCCGATCGCTTGCGTCGCCACACCAGGCCGCGGCGCAGCGGGAACGCCAGCGTCTCCGGATCGTCGATGGTGGCGACCACCGGCGAGACCTCGGCGAGGCCGTGCCGCTGCGCGCACTCCAGAAGCGTGGACAGCACCTGCGGGCCCTCGGGACGGCCGTCGTCGTCGGCCAGCCAGATCCAGTCCGCTCCCAGCGCGAGTGCATGCAGCATGCCCAGCGCGAAGCCGCCGGCGCCGCCGAGGTTGAACTGCGACGGCAGGTAGGTGGTGGCCACGGGCTGGGCATCCACGAGCGCGCGCACCTCGTCCTGGGCCGCGTTGTCCACCACGATCAGGTGGTCCACGGGGTGGTCCTGCGAGCTGAGCACCCGCAGCGATTCGGCGAGGGGCCCGGGGCGGTTGTGGGTGACGACGACGGCGACGATGGTGCCGGCCCCGTCGGACATGCGGTCCGGCCGCCCGACCCCGTCAGTCATCCTCGGCTTCCAGCATGTCGAGCACCTTGCGCACCTGGGCGCCGGCGTCGGCGCCTTCGTACGCGGTGACGACCTCCTCGATGCCGCCCTCCTGGCGTACCTGGCCGTGGTCGATCCACATGGCCCGGTCGCAGAGCTGGGCCAGGAACTCGTTGGAGTGCGAGGCGAAGACCAGGATGCCGGAGCGCTCGACCAGCGCGGCCAGTCGCTTGCGGGCCTTACGCATGAACTCGGCGTCGACGGCGCCGATGCCCTCATCGAGCAGCAGGATCTCGGGGTCGATCGAGGTCACCACGCCCAGAGCGATGCGCACCCGCATACCGGTGGAGTAGGTGCGCAGCGGCATCGACAGGTAGTCGCCCAACTCGGTGAACTCGGCGATCTCGTCGGCCTTGCGCAGCATCGACTTGCGGGTCTGCCCCAGGAACAGCCCGCGAATGATGATGTTCTCCATACCGGAGATCTCGGGGTCCATGCCCACGCCCAGGTCGAAGACCGGCGCTACGCGTCCCTTCACCACGGCCGATCCGCGGGTCGGCTCGTAGATCCCGGCCAGCAGGCGCAGCAGCGTCGACTTGCCGGCGCCGTTGTGGCCCACCAGGCCCACGCGATCGCCCTCGTCGAGGTTCATGGTGATGTTGCGCAGCGCCTCGACCACGACCACGTTGTCGTCGGCCATCACCTTGCCGCCCGCCGATCCCATGACCGCGCGCTTGAGCGAGCGCGATTTGGCGTCGAACACGGGGAAGTCGACACAGGCGTCCTGCGTCCGAATGGAAACGCTCATCTCACACCCAATACGCGACTCGGGAACGGAACTGCTTCATCAGCACCAGGGTCAGCCCCAGGCCGACGATCGTGCAGCCGATCACCACGTACCAGTGCTGGGGATCGAAGGGCTTGCCGGTGAGCGGCCCGCGCACCATCTCCAGGTAGTGATACAGCGGGTTCAGCTTCACCAGCTGTGCGCGCTCGCTGTTGCCGCCCGGCACCGTCTCCAGCGTCCACACCACCGGGGTCACGTAGAACAGCAGCTGGGTGAGCGCGGTGAGCAGCGGCGAGATATCGCGGAACCGGGTGGCCAGGATGCCGAAGAACATCGACACCCACACCCCGGTCAGTGCCAGCATGGCCAAACCGGGGATCACACTGAGTTGCGTCCACGACCACTGCTTCGGCGGGAAGATCGCCAGCACGATCACCACGATGATCATGTTGTGTGCGAGGAACAGCACGTTCCGCCAGACCAGCCGGTAGACGTGTACCGACAGCGGTGCCGGTAGCTGTTTGATCAGCCCCTCGTTGGCGATGAACACCTCGGAGCCGTCGATGATCGAGGTCTGGATGAACGCCCAGATCACGAAGCCGACGGTGAGCTGCGGCAGCAGCGTCTTGACATCGGCGGCGAGCAGGGCGGACCACAGCAGCGCCAGGGCGCCCGCGGTGACGCCGGTGGCGATGGTGATCCAGAACGGGCCGATCACCGAGCGGCGGTAGCGCTGTTTGATGTCCTGCCAACCCAGCTCCAGCCACAACTCGCGGTGGACGGTGGCGCCGTCGACCAGGTCGCGGATCGCGCGCTTGAAGGTGCGCGAATCCGAGACGAGGGGCGCCGGCTGCGGCTCGGCGGGACTATCGACTGGCACGAGTTCGAAGCGTACCCGTCGCGAGCGCGAGGCCCGGCGAGGTCGGCGGTGTCACAGGTACTGGCCGTGGCCCGTCTGCGACTCGGGACCGGGCGTCATCCCCGGCGGCAGCGCTCCCTGGCGCATCTGCTCCAACTGCTGGCGCGCCGCCATCTGCTGCGCGAACAGCGCCGTCTGGATGCCGTGGAAGAGGCCCTCGAGCCAGCCGACGAGCTGGGCCTGTGCGATCCGCAGCTCGGCGTCCGACGGAGTCGAATCGTCGGTGAAGGGCAGTGCGAGCCGCTCCAGCTCGGCCTGCAGATCGTCGGACAACCCGTCCTCGAGCTCCTTGATCGACGTGCGGTGGATCTCCTTCAGGCGGGCCCGGCTCGCGTCGTCGAGGGGAGCGGCTCGCACTTCCTCGAGGAGCTGCTTGATCATAGTGCCGATCCGCATCACCTTGGCGGGCTGCTCGACCATGTTCGACAACTCGTCGTGGGCGTCGCCGGCGGCCTCGGTGCCGGCGCCTGCCGGCGTGGTGTTCTCGGCGGGGATGATCTCCACTTCGTTGCGCTCGCTCATAGCACCATTCTGGCAGCACAGCGTGGGCAGTCCGCCGACTCGTCGGTCGCCGGGTGTAATCTGCGACGCAGTGAACACGTTCTCAGGCGACCAGGGTTCTCCCGGTCGGGCCTCGTCCGCCGTCGCTGTCTCGGCGTTCGACGTTGCCCGCATCCGGGGGCTTTTCCCTGCGCTGGGCGACGGATGGATTCATTTCGACCCCCAGGCGGGGGCCCAGATACCGGGTTCCGTGGCATCCGCGGTGGCGAATGCTTTTCGGGGATTCGTCAGTAACCCCCATGGTGTTTATGCTGCGGCCGCACACACCCGCGGCATCGTCCAGGCGGCGCGGGTGGCCGTCGCGGACCTGACCAATGGCAAGCCCGAGGGCGTGGTGCTGGGACCGAGCCGGGAGCAGCTGCTGTCGTCGCTCGCGGAGTCCCTCAGTGCCCGTCTCGGGCTCGGCGCGGAAGCCGTCCTGTGCCGTCTCGACGACGAGGCGAATCAGGCGCCCTGGCTGCGGGTAGCCGATCGCGGCGGTGCCCGGGTCACGTGGGCCGAGGCCGATATCGAGACCGGCGAGGTACCGGCGTGGCAGTACGACGAACTGGTGACCTCCGCGACTTCGGTGATCGCGATGCCGCTGGCCTCGTCGACCATCGGGTCCGTGCTCGATGTGGCGGCCGCCGCGGCTGCCGCACGCCGTGCCGGCGCGTTGCTGGTGGTGGATGCCACGAGCGCTGCACCGTACGAACTTCTCGACATCGAACGGCGCGGCGCCGATGTCCTGGTGGTCAGCGCGAACCGCTGGGGCGGCCCGCAGGTGGCCGCGATGGTCTTCCGCGATCCGTCCATGATCGGCCGGATCCGAGCAGTGAATCCCGATCGCACTCTGGTGGGTCCCGAGCGGCTGGAGGTGGGCGAGCACCAGTACGCGATGCTCGCCGGCCTGATCGCTTCGATCGACCACCTCGCCGGCCTGGACGAGGCTTCGGTGGGTGCCCGTCGCGACCGGCTCGAGCACTCGCTGTTCGGGTTGCGGCAGTACCAGCAGCGCCTGCTCTATTACTTGCTCAGCTCCCTGGCTTCCACGCCGCAGGTGGCGATCATCGGCCGCGCCGAACGCCGCGTGCCGATCGTCTCGTTCACCCTTCCCGGTGTGCCCGCCGCGAAGGCGGCCAAGCGGCTCGCCGACAACGGCGTCTGCGCCCTGTCGAACGTGCCGAGCCGGTACTTCGCCGGACTCGGCGTACCCGAGTACGGGGGTGCGGTCACCGTCGGGCTCGGGCAGTACTCCACCCCGTACGAAGTGGATCAGCTGATCCGCGCGCTCGCCTCCCTCGGATAGCGGCAGCGCCCCGGTGAATGCGGCGCAGCTGATCTCGACGTTCGGCGCCGGGATCCTTGCCGGCCTCGGCGCTACGGTGCCCATCGGCGCCATCGGCGTTCTATTGCTCAAGGAGGGCAATGATCGCGGTTGGCGGCGCGGCGCACCGGCCGCCTGTGGGGTGGGGCTCGCGGACTTCCTCTACTGCGTGGTGGCGCTCGCCGCCGGCACGGTGGTCGCGCCCGTCGTGGAGCGCTGGGGCCGGTGGCCCGCTGCGGTGGGCGGTGTCCTGCTGCTGGTGGTCGCCGCGCTCACGCTGCGCAACGCCTATCGCGGGCGTCCGCCGGGCGAGGAACCCGACGGTGCCCGGCCCGCGCTCACCGGGCTGCGCCGGTTCGCGCTGTTCTTCGGGCTCACGATCATCAACCCCATGCCGCTGCTGTACTTCCTGGCGATCGCGGTCGGTCTCGGATCCCGGCTACACGAGCCCGCGGTGGCCGGGGTGTTCGCGCTCGGCGTGGGGATCGCGTCGCTGGGCTGGTGCCAGGTGCTCGTGGCCGTCGGCGCAGCATTGCGCTCCCGGTCCACCGAGGCCACGCAGCGACGGATCTCGCTGGCGGGCGGGATCATCGTGGCGATCTGCGGTGTGGCCGTAGTGGTCACGGCCTTCCTGTAGCCCGTCGCGCGGTCGTTACTCGGCGCGCAGCACGTCGAGCATGCCCGGCCGCAGCAGATCGGCGATCCGGACGTACGGCACCACGACGGGCACGTAATCGCCGATCACGTGCGCGACCGGGACGTAGAGCTCGATGCCGGTCGCGGTGGGCAGCCACGTGTCGAGGATGTCGTTGCCGCTCACGTTGTCGGAACGCAGGCGCTTACTGGTGTCGAGTTCCGGCAGGAGGGTGCGCATCCGGGAGAGCGCGGCGGACTTGTCGCGGTAGACGTCGTCGACGGTGACGGGCGTGGCGGTCTTGGTCGCGATGACCACGGTGCCGACGCTGTTGTTCGGGTGGGCGGCGCCCTTGCCGTTCGAGTAGAGGACGATGCGCCCGGCTACGGCGTTCGCGCCGATTCGGGTGACGCCGCTGCGGTATCCGCCGGTGAGTTCACCGTCGCTCACGCTGGTCTGCTCGTCGGCCGGCGGCATTGCGGCGCGCGAGGATCGCATCGCGTCGTTGAACCGCTTCGTCACTGCCGGATCGCCGCCCTGCAGCGTCGGGATGGACACGGCCTTCCCCTCCGGCGTGCCCGGCGTCGAGGTGAGTGAGGGCAGGTAACCGTGATTGGCGGCGGCCAGCGGGGATGCGGTCGCCGGTGATGCCGCGGAGGACTCCGCGACGGACGGCGACGAACTCGGTGACGGTGCGGGCGTGGGGCTCTGGCTGCTGCAGGCGGCGGTGCCGAGGAGCGCCACGGCGACGGTGGCCGCGACGATCCGGGTGTTCACGAGCGATTCTCCATGGCGGCACGATACTCGTCCGACTCGAAGAACGGTGCGAGACGGCGCCGCAATAGAGCGTCGAGCACGCCGCGCTCGTCGAGGGTGGCGATCACCGGAGGCCCGAACCGCAGGGCCTCCTCGATCATGTCCTCGCGGCCCACTCCCAGTTCGGCGAGTAGCTCGTACAGCGAAGTGTCGCCGTACTTGTCGAAGACGTGATCGATGCCCTCGTCGAGCAGGGCGCGGAAGTACTCGGTGTCGCGGAACGTGCGCCAGAACTCGAAGATCAGCACCACCACGTCTTCGATATCGGCGTCGGTCACCATGTCGCGGTAGGCGGCCAGCGGGTTCTCGCGATTGCGCCGCCATACGTCGCGGACCGCCTCGGCGACGGACCGGTCACCGTCGACGGTGGCGCGCCGCAACACGGCCCGCACGCCCCGCCGTGCGGCCTCGTCGGCCTGCTCGCCGATCACCGGCAGCGCCTTCCCGAACACCCGGTTCGCCGCACCGGCCACGGTACGCGTGAGCGGATTCCGCTCCAGGGCACGCGCGGCGTCGTCGGCGGCGGAGGTGGCGGCGACGTGCAGCACCGAGGTCACCGTGTCGGCGGTGACCGGGCTCTCCCACAGCTGCTGGAGGACTCGCTGCGTGACCTCCATCTCGAGGACGGCGGTGAGCAGCTCATCGAAGCGACGGCTGTCGACGACGTCGGCGAGGCTGGTGTCCTCGTTGGCGGAGTGCCGGTAGAGGCGACCGGCGATCTCTCCCACCAGTTCCGGGATCGCGCCCTCCACGGGCACCTGCACGGCGTACTTGGCGGCGACGGCTTTGATCATGTCGGGCGTCACGGCTTCGGCGAGGGTGAGCCGCGACGCTTCGGCGAGTGCGTGATCCACCTCGTCGATGACGAGCGCGTGATAGGCGGTGTCGCGGAGCTGCTTCTTCGCGAACTCTACCTGGGCGTCGAGGAGCCGGGAGCCGAGATCGTCTGTCATGCCTGTTGATCCGCGACTAGCAGTACCTTGCCGATCGATTCCGGTGAGTCGAGCAGGGCGTGTGCCTGCTCGACGTCGGTGTAGGGGAGGCGGGCGGAGATGACGGGCTTGACCTTGCCGGCGGCGATCAGGGGCCACACGTGCTCGACCACTCCATCGACCACTGCGGCCTTGCTGTTCGGGCCGGTGGCGGGGCGGCCACGCAGGTTGGTCGCGCTCACTCGGCCGCGTTTGGCCAGGAGCGCAGCGATGTTCAGCGTTCCCTCGGTGCCGCCCTGCATGCCGATGATCACCAGGCGCCCGTGCGGGGCGAGTGCGCGCACGTTGCCGGGTAGGTACTTCGCTCCCATGATGTCGAGGATCACATCGGCCTTGCCGTCGAGTACCTCGGCGAAATCCTGTTCCCGGTAATTGATCACGATGTCGGCACCCAGCTCGCGGCAGCGCTGCGCCTTGTACTCGGATCCGACGGTGACGGCCACCGTTGCGCCGAGTGCCTTGCCGAGCTGGATGCCGTGGGTGCCGATGCCGCTGCCGCCGCCATGCAGCAGGAGCGTCTCGCCCGCCTTCAGGCCGGCCTCGGTGACCACGTTGGAGTACACGGTGCACGAGACCTCGGGGAGCGCGGCGGCGTCCACCAGGCTCACGCCGGCCGGTATGGGCAGGCATTGGGTGGCCGCGACCACCGCGTACTCCGCGTACCCGCCACCGGCGAGCAGGGCGCATACTTCGTCACCGGGTTTGAGCGCGGTGACGCCTTCGCCGACGGAATCGACGATGCCCGAGACCTCCAGGCCCAGGATGTGGCTGGCGCCGGGCGGCGGTGGGTAGAGTCCGCGGCGCTGCATGAGGTCGGCGCGGTTCACCGCGGCGGCGGCGACTTTGATCCGCACCTCGCCGGGCCCCGGCTCCGGTGTGGGGATGTCGATGATCTGCAGGTCTTGGGTGGTTTCGTCGACGCCGATCGCCTTCATGGTTCATGGGTAGCACACCCGGGGTGACGGTGGGCCCAGCCGGTCGCCCGGCCCGTTGGTCGGTCTGCGGTCCGGTACGATTCGGCGCAGGGAAGCGTGGCAGAGCGGCCGAATGCACTCGCCTTGAAAGCGAGCGTGGGTGAAACCACCGGGGGTTCAAATCCCTCCGCTTCCGCAGCTCAGGGGCGGTTTCCAGGAACACAGTAGTGGCCCCGGGAACCGCCCGTTGACACAGATTGACACATTCGCCAGGGGAATGCCCTCGGCGCGTCGCCCTCTGCGGCTTGGCTCACCCTTCTCCTTGAGGTGAAGTGCCCGGCCATGGCGAGAAGACCTGACTACGTGACCCGCGTCGAGACTGGCGCGGGCACCCGCTTCGCATCAACACCCTGCGCGCGAACGGGCGCAGGTCTCAGCAGAAGCGGAGTTCGCGACTGTCGAGGCCACGGTCGCCTGGCACAACAAGATCACCGCCGAGGTGTCCGCCGGCACGCACATCGCGCGTCTGAGCTGACGGTGCGCGCCGCCTGCGAGGCGTGGCTGGCGGGGAAGCGCATCAAGCCGACGACGCACGACGCGTACTCCGCCGCGCTGGCCCCGGTGATCGAGAAGTACGGCGACAAGCTCGTGCAGAAGATCACCAAGGCCGACGTCGAGAAGCTGGTGACTGAGCTGAGTACCGGCTCTGGGCCCCGTGGTGTGTGGAAGCGCACGTCGATCAACCCGATGCTCGCGCGGTGGCGCAGTGTGTGGAAGGACCTGCACGCTCAGGGCGTCCTTCCGCGCAACGTCGTGGCGCTCGTCGAGCCGTTGCGCAAGCCGCATGGGCAGGTGGAGCTCAAGCTCGACGGGGTCCTCAATGAAGCCGAGGTCGAGCAGCTCGTCGCCGCGCACGTTCCGCGGCAGGTGCCGGCCGGGGCAACCCGGCTCGAACGAGCGGAGATCACGCACGCCGCGCACCGGGAGTTGTTCCTGCACCTTGCCCTGCTCGGTCTCCGTCGCGCGGAGGTCGGCGGCCTGCGGTGGAGTTCGGTCGACCTTGCGGCTGCTGTCCCGTCGCTGACTGTGTCCGCGACTCGAGTGCAGACGCACGGGTGTCACCGCCGAAGAACCAGCGAGCGGGGATCGCCTCGGCCTCGGCGCCGATGGCCAGGAACCTGTTGAGCAGGTCAGCTACCGTCCCCGGCGAGAACTCCCGCCGAGGCCACCAGAATCGAACGGTTCGCAGCTTCGTGCAGCTGCTCAATTCGCACCCGCCCCTTCGATGGCGCATTCGTCGACTTCCTCGACTCCGACTACCGGCCCAGCGATCGCCATCCGGGTTCGCGTCAACGATTTCGGCGTCTACAGTCCCGCCATGGTGGGTACCTAGATCCCGCAAGCGGCGGGCTGAGCGCCCTGACCGCAAAAGGTCGCCCCGTCAAGCGTGATGATGCTGCGTTGCCGATCAAGTGACGCCACCTGGCGTCTAGGGAGAAGGCCCATGGCAGCGCTTGGTGTTGCCGAGATGACGATGAGCTCAGCTGTGACGAGGGCTGGTCCATCGGATAGGACCCTCGTAGTGAATCTGTACGAAACGTTGTCCGCGCAGTTGTTACCCGTCTTGTCACAGAGTGACCGATAGGAGCCCGAGCCCGAGCCATCGGGGCGGATGGTGATGCCCCTCCAGTGACCACCCCAGGAGCCAGCGAGCGGAGACGACGACGCGATGGGCCGGGAGGTAGGTCCGGCTTTTGGCGAAGACGGCGACGGCGAATCCGTAGCTGACTGGTAGCCCGGGCCGGCGCTCGCAGTCGCCGTCTCGGTAGGGCTGCACCCTGTGGCGACGAGCGCCATCAGGACTACACCGATCGTCACAGTGACCGTACGCGTCACGTACTTGAGCCTCATTTAGAGCACCCCCATAGCTCGTGTCCATGCAGCTTCCCGCTGCGTCTCTGCAGCCTTCGCAACAAGTTCCGAATAGTCAACGCTACCGAAGATTCCGCGCGTGACCGAAGCCAGATCAGATGCGTTGGTCATTTTGTCCGCGAACGAATTCAGGTTGACGCCGCCCAGCGTTGGATTGTGCTGCCAGAACCAAGCGGTGATCGCGACCGAGTTGCGGGGATCGGCGGCTAAGGCGGGGTTGGAGACCAATGGAAGCCCAAGGGCCTCTTGTGCAGAAGCGTAGTTGCCCGGACCGCCACTCCACGTACCCGTGAGCTGGATGAACCCACGACCGAAGTAGTTTCCGAGAGCGGCGGGCGGCTCCAACTCGTTCATGCTGCCGAGGCTTCCAGTCTCGACCGTGATCATCGCTAGTAGAGCTGCGGTGCGCTTCTTGTTCTCCCAACCGTCAATGGCTGTGACCAGCTCGTTCAGGTACGGCAGATACTTGTCAATGTTCTTGCGGGAAGCATTCGGCATGATCTTCTGCACCTGCTCAGCAGTGAGTCGCCACCGCGAATCAGGGCCCTTGCCTGGATTTCCAGTCCAGCCTCCGTCGTCAGGCCCTGGCGTCGGGGTCGGCGTGCCCTGCACGGGCTTGCTGACCGCAGTGGCGTTCGTGTATAGCGTCCGCGTCGCGTACTCGGAGACGACCTGCCCGCCGCGGACTGCGTCCGACGTCTTCTTGCGCCGGTAGGTCCCCGCGAGCGCGGCGATCTCGGCGGCCTGGTAGGGGATGCCGGAGTTCTTGTCGCGATCCTCGTCGCTGCTGCGCTGCTGGTCGTCGTCGCGGTCGCGCGCCTTGCTCGAGGTCGTCGAGGTGGTGGTCTCGGGCGTCGGGGTACGCAGCCGTGGCGTTGTGGTCGGTGCCTGCGGGGTGGTCGCGGGTGTGTTCGGTGCCGTGGTGACGGGGTTCTGGCCGTTCTGCGGCGCCGTCGGCTGCCCGGTCTGCGGGGCCTGGGTGGGGCCGCAGTTGAAGATGCAGCCGTTCGACGGTGTGTCGCCGGTGGGCATGGTCGGGACCTGCCCCTGCACGGTCGGGGTGCTGCCACTGCCCTGCTGCGGCGGGGTGTCCGGGGCGGTGTAGCCGGGCACGGTCGTGTTCGGGGCCTGCGGGGCGGTGGTGTTGCCGCCGTTGCCCTGGGTGGGCTGCGGGCCCATGGTCGGCTGCGGCCCGCAGGTGTTCGTCCCGTCCGGGCACGGCGCCGCGTTGGCCGGCGCATCGGACAGGCCAGCGGGGAGAAGTACGAGTGCGGATGCGATGCCGACGGCGCCGATCGCGGCGGCGATCCGGGCGCCGGGCGAGGCGGGGCCGTCACCGGAGTGCAGGGTCGGGTTCGAGTCCCGGAGCTCGCGGACGCCCTTCCAGAACACCAGCCCGATCAGCCCGGAGATGAGGAAGTACCCGAGGAAAACCACCGGCACCGGCGTCCAGTACCGGGCCGGTCCGAAGGTCAGCAGGAACCCGAGGATCAGCAGGACGGCCGCGGCGATCGTGATGGCCCACCACCCGGCGCGGCTGATGCCCGAACCCGAGTCGGATCCCACCGCATGTGCGGGCCCGTCGGTGGGTGCGGCGTCGGCGGGTTCTACAGCCGCATGCGCGCCGGTGCGGGCGACGGGAAACTGCTCCGTGTCGCCGGCGCGGCCGGTGGATGGATCGGATGGGGATGCCACGTGTGCCTCGTTTCGTGAGGAGAAGGGGGTGCCGATCGGTGCGGTGTTCACGATCAGCGGGAAGTGAGTTCACCAGAGCACGGCCGGGGGCGCGGGTTCAACGGTCCTGCGGGGTCTTGCGCGGTCTTGCGGTGCCGGACCGCTGGTCACAGCATTTTCCGTGACCGAACCGTGACCTTCTGGGTGGGTGTCCGGGGACCCGCAAGAGGCGCGGGTCTTGCGGTCTTGCGGCCTCCAGCACCATCAGATGTAGGCCTTGCTCAAGAAGAACGCCCCGACTGCGAGGGCCGCGACAAGGACGACCAGGAGGGTGATGACAGCGAGAGCGAGCGGCTTGCGGTCGTACTCGTCCGGCGGATCCCCAGCCAGTTGAGTCAAGGCGTTCTCGCCACCTCGATCCCCCTCGACGGCGTCTCCGCCCGGTTCGGCGGTGAGCGAGCGAGTCCATGCCTGCCTCCAGTGCTCTGCCTCCCAGAGGGTGACCCGCTCGGCACCCAGCGAACCGTCCGTAGCGTCGCTCGAGCTGTCACCGGCGAGGTGCAGGTACGCGACGACGGGCTCGAGGTCCTCGAATCGCGAGGGGACGTGTCGTCCCGAGCGCCACGCCGACAGGCGCTGGCGGGAGACCCCGGACCCGGTGGCGACTGAGCTGATGCTCGGTTCGCCGGCCTCGATGAATGCCCGCTGCAGCGCCTGGGCCAGATTCAGCTCGACAGGATCGCTCACCGGCGCATTGCCTCGTACAGCTTCTGGACGTTCGACCAGAACAGCCAGCCCGCGACAATCGTGACCACGAAGACCCCGCCCCATACCGGCCAGGGGCCGATCGCGTCGACCGCCTTCGGGAGCTGCGGCAGCGTCACCGCGCAGCACACGATCAACACGGCACCGGCGGCGAAACCCAGCGCGTCCTTGAGCACGCTCCCGCGCCCCTGTTCAGCCATGCGCCCGCTCTCCTGCTCGACGGCGCGCGGTCACCGGACCTGCACCAGTCGCTCAGACCCGACCGCCTTCACCGGGGCGGGCTTCGCCGGCGGTGCGGCGGCCGACGACGGCGCGGTGCGGGCTTCGACGGGGACACGGCGACCGGTTTCGGCGTCACGCCCGCGGGCTTCGCGGCCGGCGCTGCGGGCTTCGGGGCGGGCTTGACCGGCTCGGCCTTCTTCGCGGCGGCGATCGCGGTTCCCGCGACAGGGCGGATTCTAGGGATCGTCGCAACACCGAGCCTGGTAGGGCCCACCATACGGAAGTGCTCCGCTGAGTATTCCAGCGGAGCGCTTCTGGGATCCGCGGTGCTCGTTGCATTACGTGCACGCATTCGCATATAATCATGCCTATGACGATGACGCGCACTGAGCACCTGGCACACGACCACTCCGACCATGCCCATGGACCCGACTGCGGCCACGAGGCTATCCAGCACGGCGATCACGTGGACTACGTCCACGATGGGCACCGTCACGCTCCGCATGGTGACCACTACGACGAGCACTGATCCAAACGCCGCACGATGTCCTACGCTCGCGATACGAGCGCGGGGCATCGGTGCTAGCGAGCTGTAATGAGGTCACGCAAACGCTCGGCTGGTGTCTTCCAGCCGAGCGTTTTGCGTGGTCGGCGATTGAGTTTCTGGGCGACGAGTTCGAGGTCTTCGCGGCCGTAGGCGCTCAGGTCGGTGCCTTTCGGGAAGTACTGGCGCAGTAGTCCATTGGTGTTCTCGTTGCTTCCGCGCTGCCAGGGTGAGTGGGGATCGCAGAAGTAGACCGGAACCCCGGTGGCGACCGTGAATTGTTGGTGGGCGGCCATCTCGCAGCCCTGGTCCCAGGTCAGTGATCCCCGCAAATGTCCTGGGAGATTTCCGATCAACGAAACCAGCACGTCACGGACTTCTTCGGCGGAGTGGCCGCCAGGCAGGTGGCCGAGCATGACGTAGCGGGTGGAGCGTTCGACGAGTGTGACGATCGCGGACTCGCTGCGAGTACCGACGATCAGGTCACCTTCCCAGTGGCCTGGCACGGCTCGATCCTCGACCTCGGCGGGCCGGTCGGAGATCATCACCATCTTGTCGACGAATCGTCTGGTGCGATGTTCGGCGCGGCGGTGGGGCTTGCGGCGGGTGCGGCCCGTTCGCAAGGCCATCGCGACTTCACGGCGCAGGCCGCCCCGAGCCTGAACGTAGATCGACTGGTAGATCGTCTCGACGCTCACACGCATACTTTGCTCGTTGGGGAACTCGGTCACTAGAGAGTGACATATCTGCTCTGGGGACCACTGGTCCTGCAGTTTGTTCTCGACGTAGTCCCGCAGCGGACCGGCCTGGGCCAGTTTCGCTGGCTTCGGCCGTGACCGGCTCTTTTCCCACCTGCGGTGCGCCTGATGCGGGCGATAGGCACCGTTGACAACGCCAGCGTCGATCTCCCGTTTGATCGTCGATGCTGGCCGGCCGAGCTCCCTGCCGATGGCCCGCAGCGATGCCCCCTCGCGGCGCATGTCAGCGATAGTTTCCCGCTCGGTCAAGGTCAGAAACCGTGGATGCAGGCTCCGCTGCCTCGGTGCATCCGATTCCACTCCGACCCACGTGACCGCACCTGTCAGGTAATCGATCTTGCGTCCGTCGGGATGGATACGAGTATCGCCAATCTTGCGCACCCCTCGATCCCAGTCCCCAGCAGTGCGAACGCTGACACCGACACGCCGAGCAGCGTCCGGCCGCAGCACCCCCTCACGGCGAAGCCGGTCGTACTCGGCCCGGCCGGGATGACCACCATTGCTAGTGCTCCCACGTCCACGCAGGCCCGCCCTGCGCATCCATCCAAACGCCGTATTCACTGTCACCCCCGCCGCCCTAGCAGCGACCGACACATTGCCGTCAGACACGTCCAATTCCTTGAAGAACCTCTTCTTCACCATCGGTGAATGCACGATCCCCGCAACTCCTTGCTATCCGCGGTGTTGCGGGGATCGCTAGAACCCACGCAGCAGGAGCCGGGGCCGGCTTCGGATCCTCGGTGACCGTCGGCGGGTTCTTCGCGGGCCCGGGGTTGTCGCGCTCGATGAACAGCGGCTTACCGTACGTCGTGATCGCCGAATCGCCCTGATCGGTCGACAGCGTCGCGGTGGCGTACGCACGGACCTGCGCGCCGCCGAGGCACGAGTCCATCGCGATCCGCGTCTCCTTAGTCACCACATACCCGGACTGGCCAGTGAGGCTCTTCTTGGCGACCGGGAAGTCCTTCGACGTTCCCGGTGCGATGGTGCCGGTCATGGTTCCGGACGTGGTGACCGTGTCGCCGAGCGTCCCCGAGATGCTGGGGGTGATCGATCCGTTCACTGAGCCGCTGCCCTGTCCGCCGCTCGACCCGCCCTGGCCGCCCGCAGTGGCACCGACGGTGCCCGACAACGACGGCGTCACCGACGCGTTCACCGCATTCGACAGGGTGCCGCCGATCTGCAGGTTCTGCGGGGTGGCCGCGCACGCCAAGGTCAGGCCCACCGTGATCGACGCGCTCCGGATCGGCACCTTCGGCTTATTCTTCGGATCCTTGAACTCGATCAGCCCCTCACCGGCTATCGAGACTATCGCCTCGTACGTGTTCAAGGCACGACCGAGCGGGATGATCGACCGCAGCTCCTCGCCGTACTTCCACGCCCGAATCACGTAGCCCTCGCGGGTCTCTAGCGCTCGGGAGGTGTCGGCGAACAAGCCCGTCCGGATAGCTCCGGGCCGCGGCGCCTTGTCCGCCGCCGGCGGTGCCGCCGCGACGACGCCACCCGCGAGAGCAACACCGCTGACGACCGTGATCGCAGCCGCGGTCCGCAGGTTCGACTTGGTATCGCGGTTTCGGCGCCTCTGCTCGAGGTTGCCCCGTCGCGCAGCCTGATTCACACCATTACCGATCACGTTGTCCCCACCCTCACTGAATTCACATCAGTCTCATACGCAACTTTCGTAACACTGAAGCAGACGTTCAGGCTTTTTGGAAGCCCCGCGAACGACCGTTATGCAATTGACACATTCGGAGCTCTCGATCCTGAATCGCTTGCGCGTGAGACGCAGGATTGGAAACTCGCAGGTCAGGAGGCCGACGTCGCCCTTGACGTGCGTTGCGAGCGCTTCCAGTTGACGAAACGCTCATACTGGATCGTGATGTCTCGGTCACAGCGCCGCTGCCAGATCCCCGGGCCCGCGCGCATCGCCGGCCACGCATCCCGATTCTCCCCCAGTGCGTCGTCAACCGAGGCTCCAGGCGTTCTGCCAGGGTTGAAGCCGTGACCGGATCGAAGGAGGCCGTTGCCGCGACGGACGCCGCGATCCGCCGGCTCGCCTTCCATGGCCATTCATCCCGAAGCGCTCTTCCGCGCGAGCAAGCGCGGTACCGTCCAACCGGCCGGCTACCGCGGCGTGTACTCCGTCTTCCCACCGGAGCTCCTCTCGGCGCGGGATCGGTTGCAGGCGGCATGGATCTCGATTGACCTCACCTCACCGCCGTGGGAAGGGGCCGCCAGGCGGCGAATATCGTCAGCCACCATCCGACACCCAGACGTGGTTCTATCGGACAGGCAGACACGCGTACCGGACAGCGGGACAGGGAGTCCGACACCCGGACGTCCCCCTGTCCGGATATCTGTTTGCGCTCAATTGTCGCATCAAACGGAGGCTCCCACGGCGGTCTCAAAGCGAGCGTGCGTGATACCACTGGGGTTCAAGTCCCTCCGCTTCCGTAGAGCAGAAGCTCGGACACGGCGATCACGCCGGTGGACACTGGACTCCACCGGCACTTCGTTTCCAAGGAGGCTTCATGGAAGCCACGGCAGGCCCGCTCGACATCACGTTCACGGCCAGACTCGGCAAGGTGCGGGAGGGAGACACGTGGACGTGCGTGCAGCTTCCCGACTCCGCCACGATCTTCGGCACCCGCGGGCTGGTGAAGGTCGCGGGGACCGTCGACGGTGAGCCGTTCACCTCGTCGTTCATGGCGCTCGGCGACGGCACGCACAAGCTCCCCGTCTCCGCCGCGATCCGCAGGAAGATCGGCAAGACCGACGGTGACGACGTGACGGTGCACCTCACCGAACGGCTCAACTGAGCAACGAAGTTATTCGATGTTCTCGAAACGGGTGCATCTTTGCGGTGATGAATGCATGATAGGGATATGGCTGTTGTCGATCAGGCTCTCACCCGCTCCCGCCGCGCCCGGCAGCCGCAGACGCTTGCGGACCTGCTCACGCTCGTCGGCCTCACCAGCGGTGTCGCGAACATCATCATGCAGCTCTCGCTGCCGGCCGTCGGGCACGGAGTGCACGAGAGCCGGGTGGAATCGGGGAGCCCCCGACGGCATCCGTTCAAGCGATTGCGTACCACAGGCCAGTACCTGGTGGTCGCTGTCGCCGGTAATGACGACGATCGCGCCGCGCTCCGCCAGGAGATCGCCAAGGTACACGCGCACGTGCACTCCACCGCGTCGAGTCCGGTGAAGTACAGCGGCAACTCGCGGTCGCAAAAGCTCTGGGTGGCCGTGTGCCTGTTCCGCTTCTACATCGACCAGTACGAGTTCCTCTACGGCCCACTCGACCGCGACACGCTCGACGTGCTCACTCGGGCGGGTGAGCCACTCGCGACGGGTGTGAACGTGCCGGCATCGGCGTGGCCGCAGAGTTGGGCCGAGTTCGAGGCCTACTGGGAATCGATGCGGCCTGCGCTGTCCATCGCACCCGAAGTCCGCGACGATCTGAAATCGCTGTCGGACTTCATGTTTCTGAACGAAGCGCTCGGCGCGCCCGGGTGGGTGCTGGCGAAGGTGTTCGGTCCCCTCAACCATTTCCTCACGCGCGGCAACCTGCCGCCCGAGTTCCGGGAGATGCTCGGCTGGAGCTGGAGTGATACCGAGCAGCTGTGGTTCGACCGGTTGCTGCGTCTGCTCCGCATCGCCGATGTCGTCAACCCCTGGGCGCTCTATCAATACCAGCGGATGATGCTGCTCGATCAGCGAATCCGGTTGCGTCTGCGGGGGTCGGTGCTCGGTAAGGAGAAGATTCTCGACGAGCCGCTGGGCGAACAGGGTGCGACCCCGGCCGAGCGCCGCCGCAACCGCCGCTAGCCCGACGGTCCGCGGTTCGGTACCCGCGTGCGCGTCGTACGGCCATGAGGCCTCAGGCGTTCATGACCCCGTGCATCACGATCTTCTCGGCCACGTCGCCGTAATCGGCCTCGTCGTCGGGGGAGCCGCCGATCAGAGTGGTGGAGAACGTGACCAGGTGCTCGTCGCTCTGGGAGTACATCTCGTTGCGGATGGTGACCATATCGAATCCGCCCACCTGGCGGTACTTGTCGACGTGGACGTGCATCGTCAGCTCGTGGCCGGCGACCACGGGGTGGTGGTAGGTCATCGACTCGTCGGCCTGCAGCAGTTGGCTGGCGCCGTAGCCGATCACCGAATCGTCGAACAGATGCCGGTTGGCGACGATGCCCGCCACGCTCACGAGCATCGGCGGCGCGACGAGATCGTCGTATCCGGCCTCGGCAGCCGCCGCCACGTCGAAGTAGCGGGGGTCGGTGAACTGGGAGGCGCGGGCGTATTCGCGCACCTTCTCGCGCCCGATCACGTAGGTATCCGGGTGCACGTAGTGGTAGCCCACCGCCGCCTGCGCGCGCTCACTGATCTCTTCGGGAGTGAGGGGGCTGTCGGCGAGTGCGGTGTCGTTGGGCATGGTGACGACCGTACGGTGCTCGGCCGGTGCGTGTCTTGTGCAGACCTCCAAGGATGATCGGGAGACCTTGGATCACGCGGCCCGATGTCTGCGCACCGCTTCGCGGCTCCCGCAGCGCGGCGAGCAGTACCGCTGGCGACCGTTCCGCGAGACGTCGGCGTACACGCGCTCGCAGTCGGAGGAGGCGCATCGCCCCAGCCGTCCCATCCCGCGCTCGGTCAGGTGCAGGGCTGTCCCCGTCAGAATCAGCACCGCGAGCTGGCCTGCGAGGGTGGCCCCGGACTCGCGGTAGTGGATGTGCCATCCGGTACCGGTGTGGTCGGTCACCCGTGGATACGAGGCGTGCGTGGCGAGGAGGGCATTGAGTCGGTCCACTCGCTCGGACACCTCGGCCGCATCTACCACGGTGAGCCACGCGTCGATCACCGCGCGGCAGCCCTCGTAGTCCCCATCGCCCACGGACTCGATCGACATCGCGTGCTCGTCGCACCGTCGGACCAGGTCGGCGAGGTCGGCAGGCGGGTGGTTCGCCAGGTCGACCGCGAGCAGCACCGGATCCGTGCCGTAAGGGTTGATATGCACAAGGCCATTACAGCACGATGATCCGGTGCCCGATATCGCAACCACGACCCTGCTGCTTCTCCTGCTGGCCGCGTTGGCCGCGGGCTGGGTCGACTCCGTGGTCGGCGGCGGCGGGCTGATCCAGCTCCCGGCGCTTCTGATCGCCTTTCCCACGGCCGCGCCGATCCACCTGCTCGCCACCAACAAGATGGCCTCCATCGCGGGCACCACCACCAGCAGCATCACGTTCTGGCGGCGGGTCAAGCCCGATGCGCGCACCGCGATCGCCCTCGCGCTGCCCGCGTTCGCGGGAGCCGTCGCGGGCTCGCTCATCGCCTCGCACATCCCGCGCGCGGCGTTCAACCCGATCATCCTCGCCGCGTTGATCGTGGTGTTCGTCTACACGCTGCGTCAGCCGGACCTCGGTGGCAGCACCGCGCTCCGGTTCGCCGGGCACCGCCACCTCGTCGCGGCCGGGATCGCCGGGTTCGCGATCGGCGTCTACGACGGTGCGCTCGGTCCGGGGACCGGCTCCTTCTTCGTCTTCGCGATGGTCGGCCTGATGGGCTACGCGTTTCTGGAGGCCTCGGCCAAGGCGAAGGTGGCCAATCTCGCCACCAACCTCGCCTCGCTCGTGGTCTTCCTACCTCAGGGCGCGGGGTTCTGGAAGCTCGGCATCGCCATGGCGTGCGCCAATGTGGCGGGCGGGTATCTCGGCGCGCGGACCGCCGTCGCCAAGGGCAGTGGCTTCGTCAAGATCGTCTTCCTGGTGGTCGTCTCCGCGTTCATCTGCAAGATCGGGTACGACGTTGTGCGCCAGTTCACGTAGAGCGCAACGGTTTGCGTTGCACCCCGGGGCCGGACGTAAAATGAATCAGTGAGCGAACCCGGCGCTGCCCCTGAAGACCCGATCGATCTCGAAGCGTGGCGGACCGCTAACGAACTCTCGGTCCCGTTCGACGAGGCGCTCGATCGCTGGGCCGACGCGGCCTACACCGCTCTGGTCGAGACCGCCGGCCGCTACGGCGCTTACATCAGTTTCGCCGAGCTTGCGGCTCGTGCTCAGGCGGAGGTGGGCATCGCCACCCGTGCGCCGGTCCGCACGTGGATCGCGGCACTCCAGCGTCGCATCACCGACCGCTGCCAGGCCGCGGGGGAACCGCCGCTCGTGGCGCTCACCGTGGGGCACGATCAGAAGGTCGGCGAGGGATACGCCTATGCGGTCGCGGCCGCCGGGCTTCCGGTTCCGGCCAATCTCGACGAGCACGCCGCCGCGGCGCGATTCGCCTGCTACCTGCACTACGGGGCGGCGATCCCGGCCGGTGCCGGGCCACAACTGACCCCGAAGTTGGCCGAGGCGCACCGGGTGGCCGAGGCCAAGGCCGCGCGGACCCGTCCCGCGAAATCGACCGGTCGCGTCGTGAAGGCGCGCACCAGCGCACCGCCTCGGGTGAGCGCCGGAGCCGCCGCCAAGCCCGCGAAGACCTCCGCCCCGGCGAAACCCGAACCGCGCCAGGCCAAGCTCTGCCCCAACTGTTTCACCGAGCTCGCCGCCACCGGCGTCTGCGGCTACTGCTGAACGGACTTCCCTGGGGCCCGATCAGGCAGGCACCGGCTCCGGCGCCGCAACCGCCCGCCGAGCCCGCGGTACCGCCCAGCACATGATCGCCGCAGCGACACACAGGGCGCCGGCGGTGTAGAACGCCGGGTCGTAGCCGCCGGTCGAATCGCGGATGTAGCCCGCGCCGAACGCCGCCACCGCGGCGCCGAGCTGGTGCGAGGCGAAGATCCAGCCGAACACCACGGGCGTGTTCTCGCCGAAGTGCTCGCGCGCCAACGCCATGGTGGGCGGTACCGTGGCCACCCAGTCGAGGCCGTAGAACAGGATGAACACCAGCAGCCCGGGCGCGACGTGGGGCGAGAGCAGGGACGGCAACAAGGCGAGCGCCGTCCCGCGGCCCAGGTAGTAGATCACCAGCAGGATCCGCGAATCCACACGGTCGGTGAGCCAGCCCGACGCGATGGTGCCCACCACGTCGAACACCCCGATGATCGCGAGCAGCGACGCCGCTGCCGTCGCGGGCATGCCGTGATCGCCTGCGGCAGGGATGAAGTGGGTCTGCAGCAAGCCGTTCGTCGTGGCCCCGCAGATCGCGAAGCTCGCCGCCAGGAGCCAGAACGCCCGGCTACGGGCGCCGAGGGCCAGGCCCGCGAACGCCGCCCGCACGGCGCCCTGCGTCGGTGCGGGCGGCGCGACCACCTCGTTGGCACCGAAGGGCGGAATTCCCTTGTCGTAAGGCCACGATCGCAGTAGCAGGCCGGCGAGCGGGATCACCGCCACGGCCACCGCGGTCACCACCAGCGTGGCCGTCCGCCAGCCGTACGACTCCGACATCGCCGCCACCACCGGCAGGAAGATGAGCTGCCCGGTGGCGCTGGCCGCGGTGAGAACGCCGGTCACCAGGCCCCGTCGGGCCACGAACCAGCGCATCGCGATGGTCGCGACGAAGGCGGTCGACAGCGAGCCCGTCCCGAGCCCGACGAGCACGCCCCACAACAGCACCAACTGCCAGGCGTCTGTCATGAACACTGCGAGACCGGTTCCGGCGGCGACGAGCGTCAGCGCGCCGATCACGACGGGTCGCACCCCGAGCTTGTCCATGAGTGCGGCGGAGAAGGGGGCGGTGAGCCCGAAGAGGGCCATGTTCACCGACATCGCGGCGCCGATCGTGGCGTGCGACCAGCCGAACTCCATGTGCAGCGGGTCCATCATCACGCCCGGCACGGAGCGGAATCCAGCCGCGCCGAGCATCGTCACGAAGGCGACGCCGGCCACGATCCAGGCGTAGTGCGGAAACCTCAGTTTCGAGTTCACTCGTCGAGAATCCCCGGAACGCCGCTCCGGTTCCAGTGGCATCAATGACAAGATATGAAAGAATCCTGCCATGCACACCGTGGCCGTCCTGCTGTTGGAACCGATCGTCGGATTCGATGCGGCAATCCCTCCGCTGTGCTTTTCGGAGGCGAAAACCGAAGCGGGACAGCCGCTGTACCGAGTGATCACATGCGGGCTCGACCGCAACCCGGTCGCCGCGACCGGCGGCTACGCGGTGACCCCCGAAGCCGGACCCGAGGTGCTCCCGTTCGCCGATACCGTCATCATCCCCGGCACCAAGATCCCGGGACCGCGCACCGACGGCACACTGCCCGACGAGGTCCGCGCCGCGCTTCGCAGCATTCGTCCCGGCACCCGCATCGTCTCCATCTGCACCGGTGCCTTCGTCCTCGCCGCCGCCGGGCTGCTCGACGGCCGGTCGGTCACCACGCATTGGAAGTACGGAGCGCACTTACACAGGATGTACCCGCGCGTCGGGCTCGTCGACCACGTGCTGTTCACCGACGACGGTGACGTGCTCACCTCCGCCGGCCTGGCCGCGGGACTCGACTTGTGCCTGCACCTGATCCGGAAGGACCACGGTGCCGCCATGGCCAACAAGGTGGCCCGGTACTGCGTGATCCCGCCCGGTCGCGAGGGCACCCAGGCGCAGTTCGTCGACGTGCCCGTGCCCGCGAGCGGTGCGGGAAGCACCGTCGCCGTGCGGGAGTGGGCGCAGCAGCATCTGGACGAGAATCTGGCAGTCGACCAGCTCGCCCGCCGCGCCGGCCTCTCCGTACGCACTTTCAACCGGCGCTTCCGGGAGGAGACCGGCGAGACCCCGGGCGCGTGGATCCTGCGCCGTCGCCTCGACCGAGCACGCCTCCTGCTGGAGACCTCCGACCTCTCCGTCGACGCCGTCGCCCGCGACTCAGGGCTCGGCACCGGCGCGAGTCTTCGTGCCCATCTGCGCCGCGACACCGGAATGACTCCGCTCGGCTACCGCCGCGTCTTCCAGGAGGCCCCGGGGGCCTGACTATCCGGCCGGTCACAATGGAGGAATGCACGGTCGGGTAGCACCGCTCACCGGGCTGCGTGCCATCGCCGCAGCCGCGGTCTGCCTCACCCATGCCGCATTCTCGACGGGCCACTACACCGACGACTTCGCCGGGCACCTCTGGGCGCGGTTCGAAATCGGCGTTCCCATCTTCTTCGCGCTGTCGGGTTTCCTCCTGTTCCGGCCCTGGGTGCGGTTGCTCCGGGACGGAACCCATCGACAGCCAGATCTGCGTCGGTACGCCTGGCACCGGTTCCGCCGCGTCGTCCCCGCGTACTGGGTCGTGGTCACGTTCGTCTACCTCCTCGGGCTGGTCCGGCCCGAGCCGAATCCGTCGGGCGCGGGTATCGACGGCTACCTGCGCAACCTCGGATTCATCCAGATCTACGGTTTCGGGCACCTGCGGGTGGGCCTGACCCAGGCATGGAGCTTGGCCGTCGAAGTGGCCTTCTACGTGGCGCTGCCGTTCATCGGCTGGGTACTCACCGCCGTGGTGTGCCGCTACCGGTGGCGGCCGGGGCTGCTCCTGGGCTCTCTCGCGGCGCTGGCCCTGATCAGCCCGGCGTGGATGGCGATCGCCCCGGACATCCAGATCACCGCGCGCATGTGGCCGCCCGCGTACCTGTGGTGGTTCGTCGCCGGTATGGCGCTCACCGTGTGCGCCGAACTGATGCGCGGCTGGCCGCGCTGGGCCACCCCGGCGTGCCTGCTGGTCGCGGTCACCGCGTTCGTCGTCTCCGCGCTGCCCGCGATCGGCGGCCCGCCGATGATGGTGCCGAAGAGCGTGGTGGAGGCCATCGTGAAATCCGCGCTCTACCTCGTCGTGGCGACGGCACTGATCGCTCCCCTCGGGCTCGCACCCGCGGCGACGGACCGTTATCACCGCTTCCTGGGCAGCCGCCCGATGGTGTGGCTCGGCGAGATCTCCTACGAATACTTCCTGGTGCACCTGATCGTGATGGACGTTCTGCTCTTAGACGTCTTCGGTTGGCCGATGTTCACCGGAAATGTGCTGGTCGCGTTCGTGACGACGTCGATCGTGAGCGTCCCTCTCGCGTGGGCGCTGCGCGCGGCGCTGCCGTTCGGGGACAATGATCGGGGGAACCGAACGCACGGGCGACGAGAGGGGGTGACCGGATGACCGAATCGGAGCCGCAGGGTGTGCCCGAGCCCGAGGTGCACATCGAGGCGCCGGTGCGCCGCTGGTGCGAGGCCCGGGCCATTCCGATGCCTCGCCGTGAGCTGTCCGACGAGGCTGCGCTACTCATCGCCGCCGGCCACCTCCAGCCCGCTGCCCGCGACGTGGTGATCAATCGGTTCGACACCGAGCGGGCCTTCCCCGATATCGGCGGCTACGCCAAGCTGCGCAAGCTCGGCCGGATCGCCGATCCCCCGACTGCACCGTCCACATCGCTCGACGATGCTCCGCCGAGCCCGTTCGCCCAGGCGAAGAGTGCTGCAGAGGCGTTGCGCGCCGCGGACGCCCGCCGCAAACTGGCCGGATATCGGCATGCCTTCACCCTCAATCGGGTGTCGTTCGCCGCCGGTGTGCGCGCCGTGCGCAAGGCCCGCAAGGATGCGGTTCATCTCGATCTCGATGAGCGCGACGCCCTGTTCGACGCGCTCTGTCAGACCCCGCTGCCGATGACGCCGTCGGCGGCGGCGCTCGCGGCCCGCACCGTGTCCCGGGTGGCCGGTCCGGTGCTGCGACTGGCGCCGCAGGTCGCGGACTGGGTCGACGGGCACGGAGCCCCGGATCCGCGATTGCTGATCTTCGAGGACCGGTACGACGTGCTGCTGTTCCTGGCCGGCCTGGTGTACGACAAGGTCACCTATTCCCGCTCCGTAAGCTCGGGCGACCTCGACGAGCAACTGATGCAGCTGGACCTCCCCACCGACCTGGTGCAGATCTCCGCGGATGTGGCACAACTCAAGCGGGTGTGGGGTCAACTGCGCTACGCCCCGGGATTGGCCGACGGTACCCGCTCCAGCGAGCTCGACCGGGTGTGGGACGAGCTGGTGGAACGGGTGACCGCCCTGACCAAGGTGGGCGACCTCGTGGACGTCGCCGATTCCCGCCGTCCGCGCCGCATGTCGATCGAGTCCATCGATCAGCAGATCCACGAGCTGGTGTTGCGTTCCGGCGAACGCGAGATCTCGACGCAGAGCGCCCACCGCGTCGCGAACCAGATCGTCGGGGTGCGTGGGGAACTCGGCGGAGCGAGTCGGCAAGCGCTGCCGCCGTCAGTGGGTCGGCCCGATTCGCCGGGACGGCCCCCGACGGGCGATCACGCGCGGGACCAGGACGCCAGGTAGGACTTCTCCTCGTCGGTGAGGCGGCGCAGGGCGCGCTTGTCGATATCGACCACGGCCATCTGCGTGGTGGCCACGATCGCGGGCTTCGACTCGGGCGCTGCGCCGTTCGCTCGCACCTCGTAGCCGATGGTGAAATCGACGCTGCGGTTTCCGGCGATGTACATGCCCACCTGGACGGGCGAATCCTCATGGAACAGTTGCGCCTTGTATTTGATCGCCACATCGGCGATGAACGCACTCTTGATCAGCGGCGCGTACTTCTCACCCGCCGAGAGCAGCCATTGGATCCGCGCTTCCTCCAGCAGCGTCACCATCCGAGCATGATTCACGTGGCCCAGCGCGTCCATATCCGACCAGCGCACGCGAACGTGCGCGGTGAAAGCGAATTCATGCTTACCCAGGCTCATTTCGACCACTCCTTCGCGAAGGAGAGGAAAGCGTCGTTCTCCTCCGGTGTGGTCACGGTGACCCGCACACCGTCGCCCGCGAAGCCGCGCACCAGGATTCCGGCCTCGGCGGCATCGGCGGTGAATCGGGCCGCATCCTCGCCGAGGGGCAGCCACACGAAATTGGCCTGGGTGTGCGGCACCTCGAATCCGTTCTTCCGCAGTGCGTCCCGTACTCGGATCCGCTCGGTGACCACTGCCTCCGTGCGGGCCAGCAGCTCGTCGTTCGCGCGCAGCGACGCGATCGCGGCGGCCTGCGCGGCCACGCTGACCGAGAACGGCAGATGCACCTTGGTCAAAGCGCCGATGAGCTCGGGATCGCCGATCGCGTAACCCACCCGCAGGCCCGCGAGTCCGTACGCCTTGGAGAAGGTGCGCAGTGCGATCACATTGCGATGCCGCGCCGCCACCGCCGTGCCGTCGATCCGCTCGCCCGACTGCTCGTTGCCGCGGTGGTACTCGTAGTACGCCTCATCAAGGGCGACGATCACGTGCGGCGGCACCGCCGCGAGGAACTCCTCGAGCTGCTGTTCGGAGACCGTCGTGCCGGTGGGGTTGTTCGGGTTGCAGACGAAGATCAGGCGCGTGCGATCGGTGATCGCCGCCGCCATCGCGTCCAGATCGTGCACCGCATCCGGGGTGAGCGGCACCTGCATCGGAACCGCACCCACCACCCGGGTGATGATCGGGTAGGCCTCGAAGCTGCGCCACGCGAAGATCACCTCGTCGCCGGGCCGGCAGGTGACCTGTACCAGGTCCTGGCACAGCGCCACGGATCCGCAGCCCACGTGCAACTGCTCTTCGGTCGCGCCCGTCAGCTTCGCCAGCTCTGCGCGCAGAGCAACGGCGCCGTTGTCCGGGTATCGGTTGGCGCTCGCCAGCGCCTCCGCGAGGGCGGTGGCCACGGAGGGCAGCGGACCCTCGACCACCTCGTTGGACGAGAGTTTGATCGCCGACGGCAGCGCCTTGCCCGGCACGTACGCCGGCAGCGTGTCGAGGTCGGCGCGGATGCCGAGCGGTCCGGGCTGGGGTTCGTTCGCGGAGGCCACCCCGCCAGGGTAGTCCGGCGCTCCGCAGCGCCCCGGACCCCGTCAACCTCCGAGCGAGGCGTACGACTCCTTGACGAACCGGAGGTGCGACCACGTCTCCACCCCGGATACCGAGCGCACGTCGCGCACCGCATCCATCGCCTGCGCCAGTCCGGCCGCCGACGGGGCACGGACCGTCGCGAGCAGATCGAAGGTGCCCAGCGTGCGGGCCAGGAAACTGACACCGGCGACATCCGCCACCTCGCCGGCGGCGTCCCGCGCGGCGCCGAGCACGTGGATCCCCATCCCCATCGCGTGCTCCGAGCCGCGGCTCACGATCGGGCCGATCCGGACCACCGATGCCTCCACCAGGCGCAGCACTCGTCGCCGCGCGGCGGCGGCGGACAGACCGGCCTGCGTCGCGAGGTGCACATAGGACGCTCGGCCGTCCCGCTCCAGGACCCGCAGCAGCGCGATATCGGTCGCGTCGAGCTGCATCCCCGCATCCCCGACGGGTCCGACCGCATCGCGATGCACCTCCCGGTACGCCAGCGTCTCCGCCCGCGCCACCCCGGGGAGTCCGCGAAGGCGGGCGAGCGCACCGTCGACCGCCTCGGCGGAACCCGCGCGGATCTCGGCGGCCACCGCGAAACGGCCGGTGGTGATGGAAACGTAGACGACCTCGGGCAGTGATGCGACCGCTTCGGCGATCGCGCCCGCGGGACCGTCGACCTCGATCCGGACGTAGCAGATGGTGCCGCGTCCCAGCACCGATGGATGCACCACGCCCTGCACCGTGAAGGCACCGGAATCGAGGAGGCGGCGTAGTCGGGACGCGACGGTGGCGCGGGTGATTCCGGCTGCTGCGGCGAGCTCGCGGTGGCTCATCCGTCCGTCCCGGACAAGGAGATCGAGGAGTGTCCGGTCGATCGCGTCCACAGGCACCTCCCGAATTCCCCTCCGCACTTTCGGCGCGGTCGCGTGTGCCAATACTGCACCATGACCTGCTCTGGTGTGCGCAATGGCGACGAGAACGTGGTCAGTACGTACACATCCGCCGTCAGTGCGCATTGCGTAGTTTCGAACTGCTTGCGAGAGCTTGTGATCGGCCTTACAGTTGGCCGACTCAGCGCGGGGAACCGCAGGTCAGGAGATGAAATGGACCAGCCCATCGACGACGACGCCGTACTCGCTGCGGCCGAGAAGATCATCGAGGCCTTCGCGGCCACCGACACCGACGGGTACTTCGCGGGCTTTCACCCGCGGGCCACCTTCGTCTTCCACACCGAGCCGCGCACGCTCGGCGACCGAGCCGAGTACGAGCGTCTGTGGTCCGGCTGGGTGAATACCGGCTGGCGGGTGATCTCCTGCGAAAGCACCGAACGCACCGTCACGATCGTGGACCGGACCGCCGTGTTCACCCACCGCGTGCGCACCGTGACCCAGGACGGCGACGGTACCCGCACCGAGACCCGCGAACGCGAGTCGATCGTCTTCGCCGTGGCCACCGATGGCGGGCTCCTCGCAGTCCACGAGCACCTCTCGGCCGCCTGATGCTGCGCTACTACCGGCGCCTCGACGCGCACCTGCACGCTGGAGCCGACGACGGTACCCCCGTGACCGGCGACCTCAGTGGTCGCCGCATCTTCGCGATCTGGCTCGCGGCGAACCTCGTGGTGACCACGATGCTCACCGGCACACTGTTCGTCCCCTCGGTGTCGCTGAGCAGTGCGCTGTGGTTGATCCTGGCCGGCACGGTGGTCGGCGCCCTGGTGCTGGTGACCGTCGGTAACGTGGGCACCCGCACCGGGCTTCCCACGATGGCGCTCACCCGCGCCTCGTTCGGGGTGCGTGGCAGCCGGATTCCCGTGGCCGCCAACATCGCCGTGCTCATGGGCTGGAGCTGGGTGCAGGCCATGCTGGCCGGTGTCACGGTGAATTACGTGGTGGCGCAGCAGACCGGGTACTCGAACCCGACACTGTTCTCCGTGCTGTGCGAGGTGATCGTGGTCTCTCTCGCGATCTTCGGGCACACCGGTATCGCCAAAGTGGAACCTATTCTGGCTGTGGTGATCCTGGGCATCATGGCCTATCTGTTCATCGATATGTTCGGTGACGGATTCGCCCGCCTCGACACCCTGCCGCGCGACCCCGAAGGACTCACCGGGCTCGGCATTTTCGACATCGTCGTGGCCACCGCCATCTCCTGGACCGTGCTCTCCGCCGATATCAACCGTTTCGCCGCCACCTCTCGCGGCGGCGTCGTGGGATCCGGGCTCGGTTATGTGGCGTCCACGGTGGCCGCGATGGCGTTGGGCGCCACCGCGATCGCGTGGCTGCTCGCGGGTGGCAAGGAAGCGCCGCCGTTCGATCCGACGGTGATCGTCGCCGAATTCGGCGTGCCACTGGCGATCGTGGTGTTCTTCTCCGTGATGGCCACCAACACCATGGCCGTCTACGGGATGGTCACCTCGCTGGTGAACGCGGAGCCCGGACGCATCCGGTTCCTGCCCGCCGCCCTCGGACTCGGCGTGATCTCGATCGCCGGATCGGCATGGCTGGCGCTGCTGGACAAGTTCACCGCGTTCCTGACCGCCATCGGAATCGTCTTCATCCCGGTTTTCGCCGTCATCATCGTGGACTTCTACGTGCTCCGGCGTGGCCGCTACGCCGCGTCGCTCGCGGAAGCGGGTTCGCGGGATTACTGGTACCGCGGCGGCTGGAATCCGGTGGCGGTCATCGTATGGCTGGTGGGTGTCGGATTCTCGTCGGCGATCACTTACCTGTGGGTGAGCCCCGTGGGAGCCACCGTGCCCACCTTCCTGGTGAGCGCGGGGCTGTACTGGGCCGCGAGCGTCGCCGTCCGGAACCGCGATCACCGCGATACCGATAGCGTGGCCGTGTGACCTGGATCGACTTGACGCACACGCTGACTCCGGGGACGCAGTACCCCGGTGATCCGCCGATCGTGATCGAGCCCGCACTCACGCTCGAGGCCGACGGGGTGGCCGTCTCCCGCCTACAGCTGTCCACGCACAGCGGCACCCACGTGGACGCGCCGTGTCATACCGTCGCCGGTGGCCGCACGGTCGATCAGATCGGACTCGGCGAATTGCTCGGTCCCGCACGGGTGATCGCCGTCGACGCCGCCGCGAGCGGCAGGATCGAGGTCGGTGACCTGGGAGAGCTGCCCGAGCGGCTACCGCCGATCGTGCTGATCGCCACCGGATGGGATCGGTGGTTCGGTACGCGCGGCTACCGGGAACACCCCGCGCTCACCGTCGAATCGGCCGAACTGCTGTGGTCGCGTGGGATGCGGGTGCTGGGTGTCGACGCGTTCAGCCCCGATCCGATCGATTCACCGGACTTCCCCGTGCACGCGCTCGTCCTGGGTCGCGACGGGCTCATCGTCGAGAACCTGCGCGGGCTCACCGCGCTGCCCGCGGAATGCGAGGTGGGTATCCACCCGCTCGCCGTCGGGCCGCTCGACGGTGCGCCGGTCCGTGCCGTGGCCCGACCGTTCTGACCCGACGGCGCGAGGCCGGCCCCGATCGGGGCCGGCCTCGGCATCGTTGTGCGGCAGGAGGAGCCGCGGCGGCGTCAGTTGCCCGTCAGCTTGTTCTTGACGGCGTCGACGCCCTCCTTGACCTTGTCGGCGGCCTCGGCGACCTTATCCTTGACCTCGGCGAGGCCCTGATCGGCCTGACCCTCGGCCTTGAGGTCGTCGTCACCGGTGGCGGCGCCGGCCGCCTCCTTCGCACGGCCCTTGAGGTCTTCTGCCTTGTTCTTCGCGTCGTCAGCGATTCCCATTGCCGTACTTCCTCTCGGTTGGTGTCTCTCTATTTCCCGAGGCGGGGTCCCCGCCTCAAGCCTCAGTGGTTGCGGCGCTGCGTTCGCGCCGCCGTTCGGATGCATCCTCGCCGTTGACGAGGAGTTGAAGTCGCACATCCGGATTGGTCGCCCGGGTCACCTCGTGCTGAGCCGCCCGGGCGAGGGTGGCGAGCTCGTCGTCGGCGGCGCCCGGCGCCACCGTCGCGGACACGCGGATCACGGGGTGACCCCGCTCCACCAGCGTCCTCGCTCGCGCCCGCCGGATCACGTCGCTTCGCGCCAGATCGTCGGCCACCGCATCGGCGATCCGGGACAGGTCGACGGTGCCGCCGTGCTCCGTGTCGACCGTCTTCGACGCGGGCGCCCGCAGGTGCCGCACCAGCAGCCATGCGGTGAGCAGGATGAGCACCACACCCGCTGCGACGACCGCCGCTTGCCACCACGGCTGGTCGGGGGTCCGTGCGATCACATCCGGTGCCAGTCGGTGCGTGGCGTCGGTGGTGAACCGCACGCCCTGCCGGTAGGCCAGGAGCCAGCCGCCCCCGGCGATCAGTCCCAGCCCGAGCAGGCCGGTCAGGATGCGGTCGATGACCCGGGTCGATGACCTCATGAGCGAACCTCCCGTCGTCGGGCGCGCGCGACGCGGCGCCCCAGCCAGAGTTCGTCGGACACGGCCGTGTGGCTGCGCCGCCGTGGTTTGATCGCGGAGATCACGAAGACCACGCCCACCACAATGGCAGCGATCGCGGCAGGCCACGTCCACCACGCCCAGCGGAGGTCGTCGGCGATCCGGGGGACCGCGTCGATCCACCGAGTGCCGCCCAGCCAGCCCAGCGATACCAGGCTATCGCGCAGAGCGAGGACGCCGAGCGCGAAGAACGCCAGGAGCACGGGCACCGCCACGATGGACGAGCCCGCCGTCTTCCGGGGTGCGTTGCGGCGCGCGTCGATCGTCGCGTGCGGCTGCGCCTCGGATTCCGCGGCGGAGTGCAACAACTGAGCCCGCCGCGGTGCCGACGATTCGCCGTCCACCCGTGCGATGTGCACCTGCACCGACGACGGTGACGAGCCCAAACTGCGAGCGAGCTCGTCATCGACGGCCCCGCGGACCGAATCGACCAGCCGGGACGCGTCGAGCGGCCACTGCGCGGCGACCTGCACCTGCACGTCGCCGTCCGCGAACCGCACCGACGGCAGGCTGCGCCCCGGCAGCCCACGGTGCCGACTCGTACCGGACACCGACAGGACCGCGTGTTCGACGAGGCGTCGCCGGACCCGATCGTCGATCGCTGTCGTGCCGCGATCGAGACGATCAGGAGCGGACCCCGTGGGAGTCGCCGCGATATCGGTGGTGGCGGCGGGTGTGGTCTCGGGGGCAGTCATGGTCAGCTCCGGTCGCGGCGGCGCAGCGCGGTCAGATCGATCAGACCGTCGAAGTGCGCGCCGATCGCGAGCCCGGCGCCGCCGAGCACGATCGCCAGCAGGAATCCGACGAGCCCGCCGGAGACCGCGGCGATGGCCAGCAGTAGTCCGATCACTACTCCCCACACGGTGAAGTTCTGCGTCATGCGGTCATCTCCTTCGAACGATCAGTACTCGTGGGCATCCGGATATCGGACACCGTCACGTCGATCGGCACCCCGGCCGCGTCGCTCGCGGCCTGCCGTGCCCGGTCGGCGACGGCGACGATGTCGGTGTCCTCGCCGAACTCCACGATCAGGTTCACCTGTCCCGCCTCGTCGTCCACGCGGACCCCGGGCACCGTCCGGCCCGGCAGGTACGTCGCGGCCGATCCGGCTGCGCCGGCGTACAGACCGGCCACACCGTCCACGGCCGTCACGGCCGCGACGATCCGGTCGACCAACTCCGCGTGCGCGTGCCTCACTGGACCCGCGACTCCGAGGAGTCGGCCTCAGTGTCGTCGTCATCGGCGAAGTGCACGTCGTGCACGGTCACATTGACCTCGGTCACCTCGAGGCCGGTCATCGACTCGACGGCGTCGATCACGTTGTTGCGGATGCCTGCGGCCAGGTCGTGGATGGCGACGCCGTACTCGGCGACGATGGCCACGTCGACAGCCGCCTGCTTCTCGCCAACCTCCACGGTGACACCCTGCGTGAGGTCCGGGGCGCCGGGAAGGGTCTCGCGGATCTTGCCGACCACACGGGCGGCCTGGCCGCCGAGGTCGTACACACCGTCCACCTCGCGCGCAGCGATGCCCGCGATCTTCGACACCACGACATCGGCGATGCTGGTCGAGCCGCGCCCGTTGGCCGTGGCGAGCTCCGAGCCGGGGGTCTTATCGGCGGCTGCAGTCGAAGCGGTGGGCTTGGTAGTGGTCGAGGTCATCTTCCGTCTCCTTGTGTCGACTGATGTACCGGGATCCGTTCCGGCACTATGGGTGAGTCGGCTCCTACGCGAGATCGGCACGCGGTTGTGACCTATCTCACGAAGGAGGATGGTTGAACGACCCGGGGCTGTTGTCGTCGCTCTCCGACGAGACTTTGATCAGGCGGGCGCAGCGCGGTGACGCCGCCGCATTCGATGCGCTCGTGCAAAGGCATGCGCCGGCGATGTACCGGTTCGTCGCTCGCACCCTCTCTGAGCGCACCGATTGCGATGACGTCGTGCAGGAGTCGCTCATCGCGGCGTGGAAGGCGCTCCCGACGTTTGCATTCCGGTCGACTGTCCGCACCTGGCTGTTCTCCATCGCCTCCCGCAAGACCATCGACGTGCTGCGACGGCGCAAGGGCATGGTGCTGTCAGAGGCGGTCCAGGAGGTCGCGACCACCGAGCCCGGCCCCGTCGAACAGGTCGCCGATAGCGACTTCCTGGACGCGCTCAGCCGCGAGCTCGCACGGCTGCCGTATCCGGCGCGCGCGGCCTGGTGGTTGCGCGAGGTGGACGGGCTCTCGACCACCGAGATCGCGGCGGTGTTGCGCACCACGGAGGGGTCCGTTCGGGGGCACCTCCAGCGCACCCGTCGCCGCCTCGCCGAGGCGCTGGAGGGATACCGACCATGACCCGTTCTATGCAGCGCGAGAGATTTCGGCCTTGTACAAGTGGGCGATTCGTGGTCACACTGGGGGAGCTATGAGTTTCACTCGAGCAAAAGACCCGGCTGACGAAGCCGCGGTGGCGAACGAATGGATTGCCGACGCGACGCGTCGGCTGGCGGTCCAGGCCGAATCGGATTCCGACGCCCCCGCGGCCGATTCCGGTGCGCCGGTGTCCGGGTGGAGCGGCGAGGCGATGGAGCGACTGCGCTCGGCGATCGCGCAGCAGGTTTCCGGGCTGCCGCGGCGGTCGCGCCCAGTTGCGACCACGACTCCTGGCGCCACGATCACGCAGCTCGCCTTGACACGGGCACTGACCTTCGCGCTGTCCGCGGAGGCGGCCGCCGAGTCCGCAGCGATCGCCGACGTCGAGTTCGCCTTCGATGGCGCCGCCGTGACCGCCGTGCACATCCACCTCGTCGCGGTCGGCGCCGAGCGGCGGCCGCAGACCATGCTCGCCGGCGGAGATCGACTGCGGGACCGCGCGGCGGGTCTGCTCGCCGGCATCGTCGGTCCGGTCGAGGTGCGTGTCGACCTCACGTGGGAGGACCTCGTCACCCGCGACGAGCACTGACGGCCGAAGCGGCGTGGCCTGCGGTTTTGTGGGTTCCGGGGGCGTTGTGTAAAGTAGCTGCTCGGCGGTTGCGCGTGACCCGTAAGGATCGCTCGCGCATCGCGTCCGATTTGGAGGCGTGCCAGAGCGGCCGAATGGGACTCACTGCTAATGAGTTGTCCGGCCAACACCGGACCGGAGGTTCAAATCCTCTCGCCTCCGCCACGTCGGTCTTCGGACCGGCACAACTGAAAATGGGTATGCGCCCGTAGCTCAGTGGATAGAGCATCTGACTACGGATCAGAAGGTCAGGGGTTCGAATCCCTTCGGGCGCACAAGTGACGATCAGGTCCGGTTCCGCGAGGAACCGGACCTGATTCGTGTCGCGCCGACTCGGAACCCGGGCCGTCGGTTGCGGAGCTACTCACGCCGCGAGCGGAGAGCGGAGCGTCAGAGGAATCCGGGAATGGTGATGAGGACGAACAGTCCGCCCACGATCCACGGCCAGCGGCGGCGGTGCAGCGGCGGCTTCTTCGTTTTCGTGGTCATGGCACTCCTGCTCCTGGTGAGAATCGTGCTCGCCCGGTGCTTCGAGCTGGGAACACCGGGCGGATCCCGGTGGAGTCATCGACCCTGATTCGAGGGTACGTGGCTTTCGTGGTCACCGTTGGTGACGATCCCATGACGGTGCGTCCGCGGGCGGACTACCGTCAGGGGACGGCGTGAGGAGCGGCATGAGTGAGCGGGTGGAATCGACGGACTGCTCGCGCACGCTCCTGCGCGAGTTGTGGGCGCAGCACGGCCCCCTCCTGATCCACCAGAGCGGCGGCTGCTGCGACGGCTCCGCCCCGATGTGCTTCACCGTCGACGAATTCCGGGTGGGCGAGGCCAACGTGCGGCTCGGCACCGTCGACCTGGGTGACGGCGACATCGTGCCCGTCTGGGTCTCCGAGGGGGAGGCGCGGGTGTGGGAGAACAGCACCCTGATCCTGGACGCCGAGCCCGGACGGGCCGCCGGATTCTCGCTGGAGGGTTCCAGTGGTCACCGTTTCGTCTCGCGGGTGCGGATCGCGGGTACCGACGGTGCCGCCTGTCCCGCCCCGCAGCACTGATCGGTATTAGTGTCGGCATCGAAGCATCTGCACGGTGCGGGTGCCGACGGGAGGGGTCATGACCGAGCAGCACGACATCGCCAGCGCGGAGAGCCGGGCGCGGCGGGAGACCGGCCTCGAGGTACTCGCCGGAATCGACGGCGAACAGGCACGGGCGGTGATCGATTCACTCGCCGAGACCAATCCTGCTCTCGCACACCACATCGCCGCGTGGGGATTCGGCGACGTCTACGCCCGGCCGGGCCTGGACCCGCGCAGCCGACAGCTGGTGACGCTGGGAATCCTCACCGCCCTGGGCGGCACCGAGAACCAACTGCGCGTGCACGTGAACACCTCACTCAACGTGGGTATCACCCGCGAGGAGATCAACGAGGTGTTCCTGCACTCCGCTGCTTATGCGGGCTTCCCGCGCGCGATCAACGCGACGCTCGTCGCGCGAGAGGTGTTCGCCGAGCGCGACTCCGACTGATCAGGGCGGAGAGCCACGCGTCCACCGCCGTCCATGACGTCGGTGGCAGTACCGTCAGCGCCGCCGCGACCCCGGCGAGGCCGATGGCGACTCCCGCTGCGGTGTCGGAGAACCAATGCACACCCAGGTACAGGCGGCTCGCGGCGACCGCACCCACCACCACAGCGGGGACCACCAGAGCGAACGCGATCCGCCGCGCCGACCAGCCGACCGTGAGCGCGATCGCCGTCGCCACCAGCAGCGCCGTCGTCCCCGTGACGTGGCCCGACGGGAAACCGAAATCGTGCTCGTCGGCCAGGTGATCGACCACAGGCGGACGCTGCCGCGCGAACACCACCTTGAGCAGGTAGGCGAGCGTCGCCGCTGCCGCTGTCGAGCCCAGGACGAATGCCGCCGCCGCGGGAGAACGCCGCCACGCCAGCAGCCCCGCGATCATCGCGGCGAGGACGAGGGTGACCGTGGGCGAAAAGAAGTCGGTGATCGCCCGCATCACCGCGGTGGCTCCTTCGCTGCGGTGCAGCACCATCTCATGCAACACCTGACCGTCGGCCTCGGAAATGGGCCGGCGGTTCAGCAGTAGCCCCCACAGCACCGTCGCCACGGTGAGGGCGACCGCGACGACCAGCGCCGTCACGTCGAGGCGAAGAGACTTCCAGGGGAAAGGCATCCCGCCAGATTGCCCGTGGACTGTGCGTGATCGCAACCCATGAACGGGTAAAGCTAGCCGGGGCGGTACGAGGTCGAGTAGCCGTCGGTGCGGGGCGGCGGCGGACTCCAGCGGTCGAACCAGCCGCCCGCGAGCGATCGGGCGGGCGGGTGAGCGAAGTCCATATCTGCACGTAGGCGTGACCGGCGCTCACGGCGAGCAACCTTCGGTGCCGAACTGCGGTGAACAGAGGAGATCCGCCGCAGTTTCGCACCGACGGTGAAGCCGACGGTGACTTTGTGCAGGTAAGTGCGGCGGATGAGCGATCAGAACCGCAGAAGGGTGCAAAAGATCGAGGCCTCGCACCTTCGGTGCCGAATTGCGGGGAGAACACCCGATTCGCCACACTTTCGCACCGAAGGTGAAGCGAAAGGCGGCGCCACCCCGACGAATCGGAGCGGCGCCGCAGACACCCTCACCCGGGGCGATCAGAGACTCAGAAGAAGCCCTGCGCGGTGGGCGCGTACGAGACCAGCAGGTTCTTCGTCTGCTGGTAATGATCGAGCATCATCTTGTGGTTCTCCCGGCCGATACCCGAATCCTTGTAGCCGCCGAACGCCGCATGCGCAGGGTACTGGTGGTAGGTGTTCGTCCACACGCGCCCGGCCTGGATATCGCGGCCCGCGCGATAGGCGATGTCGCCGTTGCGCGACCATACGCCGGCGCCGAGGCCGTAGCGGGTGTCGTTGGCGATCTCCATCGCGTTGTCGTAACCGTCGAACGAGGTCACCGCGAGCACGGGGCCGAAGATCTCCTCCTGGAAGATCCGCATGTCGTTCGAGCCCGAGAAGATGGTCGGCTGGATGTAGTAGCCGCCCGACAGGTCGCCGCCGAGATCGGCCGCCTCACCACCGGTGACCAGGGTGGCACCCTCGCTGCGCCCGATGTCGATGTACGACAGGATCTTCTCGTGCTGCTCCTTCGACGCCTGTGCGCCGATCATGGTGTCGGTATCGAGCGGATCGCCCTGGATGATCGACTTGGTGCGGATCGAACCGAGTTCGAGGAACTCGTCGAAGATCGGCTTCTCCAGCAGCGCGCGCGACGGGCAGGTGCACACCTCGCCCTGGTTCAGCGCGAACATCGTGAAGCCCTCGAGCGCCTTGTCCTGGTAATCGTCGTTCGCGGCCATGACGTCCTTGAAGAAGACGTTCGGGCTCTTGCCTCCCAACTCCAGCGTGACCGGAATCAGGTTGTCGGCGGCGTAACCGGCGATCAGCTTGCCCGTGGTGGTCTCACCGGTGAAGGCGATCTTGCGAATCCGCTTGCTCGACGCCAGCGGCTTACCCGCCTCCAGGCCGAAACCGTTGACGATGTTCACCACACCCGGCGGCAGCAGATCGCCGATCAGCGAGAACAGGTACAGCACGGAGACCGGCGTCTGCTCGGCGGGCTTGAGCACGATCGCGTTGCCCGCGGCGAGCGCCGGGGCCAGCTTCCACACCGCCATGAGGATCGGGAAGTTCCACGGAATGATCTGTCCCACAACGCCGAGCGGCTCATGGAAGTGGTAGGCCACAGTGTTCTCGTCGATCTCGGAGATGCTGCCCTCCTGGGCCCGCAGCACCGACGCGAAGTACCGGAAGTGATCGATCGCGAGCGGGATGTCGGCGTTGAGCGTCTCGCGGACCGGCTTGCCGTTCTCCCACGATTCGGCGACGGCGATCGCCTCCAGGTTCGCCTCCATCCGGTCGGCGATCTGCAGCAGGATGTTCGCGCGGGCCGTGGCCGCCGTCTTGCCCCAGCCGGGGGCGGCCGCGTGCGCGGCGTCGAGTGCCAGCTCGATGTCCTCGGCGGTCGACCGGGCCACCTCGCAGAACACCTGCCCGGTCACGGGCGACGGGTTCTCGAAGTACCGGCCCTGCACCGGCGCCACCCACTGGCCGCCGATCAGGTTGTCGTACCGGGACTGGTAGCTCATGAGGGAGCCGGGGGCCCCGGGACGTGCGTAAACGGTCATGACGTGCCTCCAGATGAGTTGAGTGACTCAAGTCACAACCCACGCTAGGCCGTGCATCGTTGCAACGACGTTGCAGCCGCGGAGTCCGACCGGCCGGATCCCTCAGGCGAGGTCGAGGTCGAGGCCGGCGAGGCGACCGTTCGCCTCGGCCCGCGCGATCCCGGTCGACCCTCGGTGCAGCACCTCCCACGCGGCGCGGTCATCGCGTCCCTCCGGCAGGTCGAGCCAGCGTCGTAACAGGCCCAGATCGCGGGTGGCCAGCACCGCCGCCCGGAGCGCCTCCGACAATTCGGTGCGCAGCCGCGCCACCCCCGGCGCCACCGACTGCGGCAGCAGCGGCCCCGGATAGGCGGCCAGGGCGTCCGCCACCCGGCCCTCGCGGACCGCCACCGCCACCTCGTCGGCGTCGGATGCGATCGGCCCCAGCAGCCGGTACGGCCGCGACCCCAGGAACTCCGCGCCGATGGACTTCCGCAGCCGGGAGATCTCGGCGCGCACGGTGACCACGTCCAGGTCGCGTTCGTCGAGCAGAAGCGCCAGGTGATCGGCGGTCAGGCCCTCGCGGTGCCGCAGCAGCAGGGCCAAGATGTCGGCGTGCCGTCCGGTGAGCGGCACGTTCCGGCCGTTCATCTCCAGCCTCGGCCGCCCGCCGAGCAACCGGAGCCGGGCCGACGGTGCCGGGGGCGCCGCCGTCAGCCGCATCACCGCGAGCTGGCCCTCGACCGCCATCGCGGCAGCCCGCACCAGGGACAACGCCTGGGGCGTGGCCGCCTGTGGTCCGCCCGTCACGTCCAATACGCCGATCGGCGCGCGGGTGAGCGGATCGTGGATCGGGACCGCCGTGCAGTTCCAGCCGTGCGCGAGCCGGGCGAAGTGCTCGGATCCCGAGATCTGTACCTCGGTGTCGAGGGCGAGCGCGGTGCCGGGAGCGTTGGTGCCCGCCGCCGACTCGCTCCAGTTCGCACCCGGCGCGAAGTTCATCGCCGCCGCCCGGCGCATCGAGGCGCCGTCACCCTCCACCCACAGCAGCGTGCCCTCGCGGTCCGCGACGGCGACCATCGTGCCCGGGGAATCGTCCACCAGCAGGCGCCGGATCACCGGCATCACGCCGCTCAGGGGGTTGCGGGCGCGCAACTCGTCGAGCATTCCGCCGCCCGACGGTGCCTCCCCGTCCGGGTTCACGCCCACAGCCTTGCTCCGCTGCCAGCTCTCGGCGATCAGGCGGCGCAATGCGGTTCCGCGCAGCACCGATTCGTCGACCGCACCGTCGACGAACATCCTGTGCAGCCGCGCGGCCGAGGTCCGCGTGGCCGGCCGAGTACCAGCAACCATCCTGTCACCGAAGATAGCGCCGCGGGGCCCACCGCGGAGCCGGTTTGCGCGGGTGCGAAACCCGCGCGGTCACCACCCGGGATCGCCGACGAGCTGCACGCTCACATAGGTCGGGCGGTCGGGGCTGAGCAGGACGTCCTGGCGGCCCAGCCGCGTGCGCGCCAGATCGGGCAGGGTGGCCAAGTAGCGCGGCACGCTGCCGGCGTACACATCGATCCGCAACCGGTGCCCCTCCTCCAGGAGGGCGTCCGTGGGAACCACATCGATGTCCAGCTCGATCGTCTCGCCGGGTACCACCTTCTGCTTCGCCGACCAGGTGAGCGGGTGGAACGCCGAGAGCAACTCGCCGTCGGCGTCGTAGTCGGAGCGCTCGGCGTCCACGGCGCGATTCGAGGCCATCAGCGCCCCACCGCTGAGCACCGTCGACGTGCCGTCCGGCGACACATCGTTGACGGTGACGGTCCAGATCGCCTCCTCGCCCGCGCAGCGCGTGACCAGGTGCACGTTGATCGCGCCGCTCAGCTGCACCGGCCACGCCGTCGGGGGAGAAGTGAAGCAGATCGCGCCGCGTTCCTGTGTTGCCGCATCGTCGGTGAAGGGCAGCGCTTTCGTGAGCCCCGCCAGCACATGCGTCATATCCGGTGAAGTCAAGCCGCGCAGGTCGATCCGCGTGGACGCCAGGTCGCGCCGACGCGCCGGGTAGGTGGCCAGGCCGCCGTCGTAGCGCGCGTGCTCCGCCGTGCCGGACGGTGCCGGCGTCGCGTACAGCCGGTGGGTGCGGGCGCCGGGCCGGGGGAAGGATTCCCCCGCGGTCCAGCCGCCGCCCTGCTGTTCCAGGGTCACCGGACCGTAGCGGTCGACGCCGTTATCGATGTCCTTGAGCCACCGGTCGTACCAGGCTCGTTCAAGCACGTCGATCCGCGGTGGCGCCTGAGTGCCGCCGAAACCCGAGCCCATATCGAAGTGATAGCCATCGGTGATCACCATTTGTTTCTGTCCCGCAGGCAGATTCAAGCGCGAGTAGATCCGCGGCGTGCTGCGCCCGAACAGGTCGTGCCAACCGCCGAACAGGAAGGTGGGTGCGGTGATCGCGCCGATCCGGGCCTGCCGCTCGGTGAAGTAGGGGTTGTCGTTCACGCGTGGGTCGCGCCCGGTGACTACCCCGCGGACCACGGAGGCGATCTCGGTGGCGGGTGAGCCGATGCGGCTGACCAGCCATCGGATCACATTGCCGTTCACCGTGTCCCGGAGAAGCGTGCGCGGGTTGTACAGCCATTTGAGGGTGTTGACCGCACCCAGCCAGAGGGGGATGAACACCGACGGTAGACCGCCGGTGATGTAGATGTCGCGGACGATGTCCTCGCTGCCCTCGATCGCGAAGACGGCGCCCAGGCCGTCCGGGGTGTGGCCTGCCGCCTGCAAGGCGTTGATCGCCGAGTACGACCAGCCACCCATGCCCAACTTGCCATTGCACCAGGACTGTTCGCGCGCCCAGGCCATCACTTCGACGGAGTCCTGTTGCTCCCGCGGGCCCAGGATCTGCCATACCCCGTGCGAGGTGCCGGTGCCGCGCACGTCCACGATCACCTGTGCGTACCCGCTGCGCACCAACCGTCGATTGATGCCGAATCCTTCGAGCAGCCCGCCCGACAGATCGACGGTGCCCGCCGTCAGCGGTTTGGCCGCGCGCGTGATCACCGGGCCGACGAAGGCCGCGTGCGTGGTCTCGTCGATCGCGTCGACCACGGTGCGGTTGTACGGATTCAGGTTCAGGATCGCGGGGTAGGCCGTCTCGACCGGGCGCCCGTCGCGCTCCGCCGGCCGCACGACCGTCGCGCGCAGTCGCACACCGTCGGACATCGTGATGTCGACGTTGCGGTCGATGTGCACACGGGGGTAGGTGAGCCGGCCGTCCACCGCCTCGCGCCACGCGAGGGCGTCGGCGCCGCCGGTCGGATCCCCGAGCGGGAGCGAGTGGTCGACGCGGGCGTGATGCTCCCGGTTCGGGACGGGAAGCGCACGACGGCGGTCCCACAGCGGGAACCGTGGGTTCTAGCGATCCCCGCAACACCGCGGATAGCAAGGAGTTGCGGGGATCGTGCATTCACCGATGGTGAAGAAGAGGTTCTTCAAGGAATTGGACGTGTCTGACGGCAATGTGTCGGTCGCTGCTAGGGCGGCGGGGGTGACAGTGAATACGGCGTTTGGATGGATGCGCAGGGCGGGCCTGCGTGGACGTGGGAGCACTAGCAATGGTGGTCATCCCGGCCGGGCCGAGTACGACCGGCTTCGCCGTGAGGGGGTGCTGCGGCCGGACGCTGCTCGGCGTGTCGGTGTCAGCGTTCGCACTGCTGGGGACTGGGATCGAGGGGTGCGCAAGATTGGCGATACTCGTATCCATCCCGACGGACGCAAGATCGATTACCTGACAGGTGCGGTCACGTGGGTCGGAGTGGAATCGGATGCACCGAGGCAGCGGAGCCTGCATCCACGGTTTCTGACCTTGACCGAGCGGGAAACTATCGCTGACATGCGCCGCGAGGGGGCATCGCTGCGGGCCATCGGCAGGGAGCTCGGCCGGCCAGCATCGACGATCAAACGGGAGATCGACGCTGGCGTTGTCAACGGTGCCTATCGCCCGCATCAGGCGCACCGCAGGTGGGAAAAGAGCCGGTCACGGCCGAAGCCAGCGAAACTGGCCCAGGCCGGTCCGCTGCGGGACTACGTCGAGAACAAACTGCAGGACCAGTGGTCCCCAGAGCAGATATGTCACTCTCTAGTGACCGAGTTCCCCAACGAGCAAAGTATGCGTGTGAGCGTCGAGACGATCTACCAGTCGATCTACGTTCAGGCTCGGGGCGGCCTGCGCCGTGAAGTCGCGATGGCCTTGCGAACGGGCCGCACCCGCCGCAAGCCCCACCGCCGCGCCGAACATCGCACCAGACGATTCGTCGACAAGATGGTGATGATCTCCGACCGGCCCGCCGAGGTCGAGGATCGAGCCGTGCCAGGCCACTGGGAAGGTGACCTGATCGTCGGTACTCGCAGCGAGTCCGCGATCGTCACACTCGTCGAACGCTCCACCCGCTACGTCATGCTCGGCCACCTGCCTGGCGGCCACTCCGCCGAAGAAGTCCGTGACGTGCTGGTTTCGTTGATCGGAAATCTCCCAGGACATTTGCGGGGATCACTGACCTGGGACCAGGGCTGCGAGATGGCCGCCCACCAACAATTCACGGTCGCCACCGGGGTTCCGGTCTACTTCTGCGATCCCCACTCACCCTGGCAGCGCGGAAGCAACGAGAACACCAATGGACTACTGCGCCAGTACTTCCCGAAAGGCACCGACCTGAGCGCCTACGGCCGCGAAGACCTCGAACTCGTCGCCCAGAAACTCAATCGCCGACCACGCAAAACGCTCGGCTGGAAGACACCAGCCGAGCGTTTGCGTGACCTCATTACAGCTCGCTAGCACCGATGCCCCGCGCTCGTATCGCGAGCGTAGGACATCGTGCGGCGTTTGGATCAGTGCTCGTCGTAGTGGTCACCATGCGGAGCGTGACGGTGCCCATCGTGGACGTAGTCCACGTGATCGCCGTGCTGGATAGCCTCGTGGCCGCAGTCGGGTCCATGGGCATGGTCGGAGTGGTCGTGTGCCAGGTGCTCAGTGCGCGTCATCGTCATAGGCATGATTATATGCGAATGCGTGCACGTAATGCAACGAGCACCGCGGATCCCAGAAGCGCTCCGCTGGAATACTCAGCGGAGCACTTCCGTATGGTGGGCCCTACCAGGCTCGGTGTTGCGACGATCCCTAGAATCCGCCAACCGGACCGGGCCCCGGCCGGAAACCTGCCGGGCGTTCGCCCTGCCGGATCGGCTGCTCGTCATTGCAACCCCTTCCTTCAATCCTCAACCTAGAGCACAGGTGACGCACCTCACAAAAACGAACCCGGTTGTGGCCGATTTGTTGTCTTTCGTCGCTCCCCGCCGGGGCGTCTGCGGGGCTTCCGGGCTGCCTATAAGCTCGACTGCGGTGCCGCCCGGCACCGTCCGACATCGTCTCGTTCCCGGAGGTCCACCGTGTCGACGTCGCTGACCACCTCGCTTCTCGATCCCGCCCGGCAGCCCGCCGTGGTGGCCGACTTCGCCTCCGTGGTCGACGCCGAGGTCAAGGACAAGAGTGGCCTCTCCGGCACCGCGATCAAGGCCGCCTACGGCGCCGTGAAGAAGGTCTCGCCGTCGGTGATCGAGTCCGCTCTCACCAAGCTGCTGCCCGAGTTCGCGTCGGCGCTCGATCTGTTCTGGGCCGACTTCCAGGCCCAGGGTCCCGGCGACTTCGGTCAGTACCTCGCCTCGCGCGGCGACGAGGTGGGCGATGCCCTGCTCTCCGTCACCGATCAGCGCGCCGAGTCCACGAGTCAGCCCGCGCTGCGCAAGGCGTACGGCAGTCTCCGCGGTAAGGCCAAGGAGAACGTGGTCGCGGCCCTACCGCGCGTCGGCGCCGTGGTGCAGAAGAACGCGGCCTGATCATGGCGAAAGTGGAGCTCAATGGCTCGGACACGCTGACCACCGCGATCTCGCACGCATACAGTGCGACCGTGCCCGCCGGCGCCACGCTCCACGTGGCGGGCGTCGCCGCACGTGACGTGGGCGGCACCACCGTCGCCCCCGGCGACGTCCAGGGCCAGATCGCCTCGGCGATCGACAACCTCGCCACGATCCTCGGCGAGCGCGGCGCCGGCCTGGCCGACGTCGCCCGGCTCACCGTCTTCGTCTCGGAACATCTGCAAGTCGACCTGCAGGTCGCAGAGGACGCCCTCACCGGGCTGTTCGAGACGGTGCCGCCGGTATCCATCGTGGGCGTGAGCCGGCTGCGCTACGACGATCAGGTGGTCGAGATCGAGGCGATCGCCGCACTCTGACAACGCACGCCCCGGCTACCCGGCCGTGGTGTGGCTCAGGGCACATTTTGCAAAGGTCTACCGTATAGGCGTGACCAATGCTACTTCCGCAGACACCGGTGCCACCGTGATCACCGGGGGCAGCTGGCCTCGGATGCTCACCTGGCGATCGGACGACGGGAATCTCCTGGAGTCCGTGCGCGTGCAGGTGACGGGCGACCGGATCAAGGCGTACGGCCGGATCATCGCGGCGCCCTCTGCCGACGGGCCCGCCTTCAACGCCTCCTACGACCTGGTGACCGACGATGAGGGCGTCACCAAGCGCCTGTCCGTGCACGCGCTCACCGCGTCCGGTGAGGCCCAGGTGACCATCGCCCGCGATGGTGAGAGCCATTGGCTCGTGCAGGGTGCGCAGGGCGCCGAGCGCGGCTTCTTCTCCGGTGCGCTCAGCGTGGACGTGCTCAGGTCCGCGTTCTTCAACGCGCTCACCATCCGCCGGTACAACCTGCAGAGTCACGTGGAGGACGTCGACGTGCCGGTCGTCTACGTCGAGTTGCCCACGCTCCAGGTGAAGGAGACGGTGATCAGCTACGCCGCCGCGGCCGACGGCATCACCGTGATCTCGCCGGTCTCCAGCTCCAAACTCTCGGTCGACGAGGACGGTTTCGTCGTCGACTACCCGGGCCTGGCCCGCAGGGTCGACTAGGTCGTCGGCAATTCGGTGACCACGCCACCCGCGTGGCCGGCCTCCCGCAGCGCCCGCTGCCATCCCGCCCCGTCGAGCACGGGGACGACCGGGGTGCGGCGGGCGTTGTCGTAGGCCCGGCGCGCGGCGTATCCACGTTCGGTGACGTCCCGGACGGTGCCGCTGTCGGCCAGTTCGGTGCGCGCCGCGATCAGCTCGGCGATCGTGTCGTCGAGCGCGTCCAGCAGCGCGTCCCGGTTGGCCTCGCACATCGCGTTCACCAGCGACGGTGCCGTGCCCGCCACCCGGGTCACATCGCGGAAGCTGCTGGCTGCCAGGGTCAGGGCGAGCTGCTTCGCGGCCGGGTCCGACTCGGCGGTGATCGCCACCGCCTCGGCCACCACATGCACCGAATGTGAGATCCGGGCGACCGCCGCATCGTGCTCCGCCGACCCCGCCGGCACCACGACCGCCCCGCAATCCAGGCCCACCGACGCCGCCAGTCGCCACGCCGGCGCCGGTGTCGCGTCGTCGGCGGTCACCACCCAGGTGGCACCGTCGAACAGGGTGGCGTCGGTGGCGTCCCACCCCGAGAACGCCGTCCCGGCCATCGGATGCCCGCCCGCGTAGCGCGCGGTGAGTCCCGCGTCGGCGACCCGCCGGGCCACGTCGCCCTTGACGCTCACCGCGTCGGTGAGCCAGGCGTTCGGAGCGTTTTCGGCGATCGCGGCGAGTACCGGGTCGAGAGCCGGGACGGGCACCGCCAGCACGATCACGTGCTGTCCGGCGTCGGCGCGGCGCAGCGTGGCTTCCAGGTCCGACGATGCGTCGAACCCGGCGGCGGAGGCGTCGTCGGCGGCGGCCGCCGAGCGGTTCCAGCCGTACGCCGTGCGGCCGGCTCGGTGCAGGGCGCGCAGGATCGAGCCACCGATCAGGCCGAGGCCGAGGACGCAGACGGGAAGGTCGGAGTGGGGAGCACGCTGCACGGACACGGGGTCCAGCGTTCCACAGCAGCGTCAAGAAACCGCTCGCGACGCTGCCGCTGCGACGTGATAGCGGCTACGGTTCATGCATGGCCGCACAGACCTCGCCGGATCGGTACGACGACATCGACGGTTACGCCGTGGCGGTGGTGCGTGACGAGACGTCCTGGACGGTGTCGCTGCTCGACCCCGCGGTACTGCGGAACGTGGCCCGCGCGGAGGAGGAACTCCGCTCGCTGCGCGCCGCGGGTGCCGCGTTCGGGCTGCTCAACGTGGACGACGAGTACTTCGTGATCGTGCGCCCGGGCCCGTCGGGCACCCGGCTGCTGCTCTCCGATGCGACCGCCGCGATCTTCGACGATCTGGCCGAGCAGACCCTGGGCAGGCTCAATGTGGACGTGCCCGATCTCGACCCCGATGAGGTCGACGACACCGATCCGTGGCCCGAGGGAGACCTGAACATCCTCGGCGACCTGGGCTTGGGCGAGCAGGAGTTCAGCGTGCTGCTGGCCGATCCCGATCTCTATGCCGACGAGCAGGTACAGGTGATCGCCGAGCGCCTGCAGTTCGAGGCCGAGCTCGCGAAGATCCTCGACGCCCTGACCTGACGTGTCGCATCTCGATGCCGAGCGCTCCGCCATGGGGCTCGCGCTGGAAGCCGCCGGGCTCTCCGGTCCCGACGATGTGCCCGTGGGCGCCGTGATCCTCGATCCCGACGGTGTCGTGCTCGCGCGGGCCGGGAACCGGCGCGAGGCCCTCGCAGATCCGACCGCGCACGCCGAGGTGCTCGCGATCCGGGAGGCGGCCACCCGATTCGGCGACGGCTGGCGGCTCGGCGGCTGCACGCTGGCCGTCACCCTGGAACCGTGCGCCATGTGCGCGGGCGCGCTGGTGTCGGCACGGATCGAGCGCCTGGTGTTCGGGGCGTACGAACCCAAGACCGGTGCGGTCGGTTCGGTGTGGGATGTGGTGCGCGATCCCCGGGTGACGCACCGGGTGAGCGTCCGCGGCGGCATCCGCGCCGGGGAGTGCGGGGCCCTGCTCACCGACTTCTTCGCCCCGCACCGGGGATGACCTGCTGATTTAGAGCTGTGGTCGACTTCCGGTAAAGTACTCCGACGGTGGCGTGTCCGAGCGGCCGAAGGTGCAACACTCGAAATGTTGTGTGCGGTAACCCCGTACCGGGGGTTCAAATCCCCCCGCCACCGCCACAGCCCTCCCCGATTCGATCGGGGAGGGCTTCGTCGTCTCTGCGCCGAACCGGCGTTCTCTCCGCTTACGCGGCGATGGTCTTCGTCCGACCGATCCGAGTGCCGGTTTCGCGACGGGGTGTGCGGCGCAGCCACCACTCGCAGACACCCAGGGCGAGCAGCCAGCTCATCCAGGCGGTGAGCGCCACGCCCAGACCGTCCACCACGCGCGATTCCAGGCCCAGGCCGTCGAGCAGCAGGAACATCACCGGTCCCAGGATGCGGTTGATGATCACCGAGTACATCAGCGCCGCGCTGCGAAGCATCCAGCGCCGGTGCTGCGTCACGTCGCGGGCCAGGATCGAGCGCACACCGAGCACGGTGAACACCAGCATCAACGAGCCCAGCGTCACGTTGGAGACGGCGTTCGCCGGCCCGAACGGCGTCATCGCGCCCACGGTGATCGACGCCAGCCCGACCGGAATCGCGCACGCCACGTAGACCCGCCCGGCGATCCGGTGATAGCGGGCGAACCAGCGTCGGCCGAGTTGCACCAGCCCGGCGAGCATCGCGACGGCGCCGAGCATGATGTGCCCCACCAGGAGTGGGTAGTACCAGGAGGGTTGACCGTCGAGCGGTACCCGGCTGCCACCGGTGAGGTACACGGGGAGCGCGTAGGCGAGGAATGCCGCGACGATGAGCGATCCGACCAGCAGTTTCTTCATATCCGGGACGGTAGGTTGCCGCCGCGGCCGCGCGGATCACCCGCAGGAGTGGCGCGGTATCCCCCACGGGAGTGAGATGAAGACATGAACCACGACGAGGCCTGGGGCGCCGACGAACTGGATCTCGACCGGTATCTGAGGCGGGTCGGGCTCGATGCCCCCGTCGCCGCCGATCCCGACGGTCTTGCGCGACTGGTCGCGGCGCACGCGACGACCCTGCCGTGGGAGAACATCGACGCGGTCCGGGGTATCCCGGGCGAGCTGACGATCGGCGCGCTCCAGCGTCGGATGATCGACGGGCGCCGCGGCTACGGCTGCACCGGCCACACGCCTCTGCTCGCCGCGGTGCTGCAACGGCACGGGTTCGTGTTCAGTGCGGTGGCCGGCCGGGTGCTCCTGCAGGGGGAGACGTCTGCGTCGACGCATGCGCTGCTGGTGGTGCAGGTCGACGGTGCGCGGTGGCTCGTCGAGGTCGGCTTCGGGGCGGTGCCGCTGGCGCCGCTGCGGCTGGTCGACGGGCTGGAGCAGGATGCGGGTGGGTGGACCTACCGGGTCACCCGCTCGACACCGGGCTTCGCCGAGGAGTGGCAGCTCGACTTCTTCGATCCCAGCTCCGGACAATGGCGCCCGCAGTACCGGTTCCCGCTCGCGGCGCGCACCTGGTCCGATCTGCGGATGACCAACTACTACGTGGCCACCTCGCCGTTCTCGCCCTTCCGCGGCCGCCTCATGGTGGTGATGAATCACCCTGACCGGCGCCTCGTGCTGACCGGCGACAGCATCATCACCACCCGCCCCGATGGTTTCCGGGAGGTCGCGCCGTACCCGGCCGCGGACCGTCGGGAGATCTTGGCCGAGGCCTTCGCGATCGACCTGTCCGACGAGGTCGCCGCCGAGGTGGATCGCCTGGTCGAGAACCGGGTCAGTGCGAGCTGAAGAAGCCGATCGCTTGGGTGCTCTTGGTGCTGTCGCACCGCGCGAGCATGCCCGGTGAGGTGGGGAACGAACAGTTCCAGCCGTCGACGGTGACGGGTTTGCCGGCGGCGATCTGGGGGCTGAATGTGTCGGCGATGGTCATCGCTTCCACGCAGTCGACCTTCGTGGTGCCCAGGGCGTGCACGTAGAGCGGACCGTCGGGTCCCTTGGTCTGGCCGCACATCTCGCCGCGGGTCACCGGGGCGGTGCTGGACGATGCGGGGGTCGCCGGGGCACTCACGCCGTCCTGATCGGTGGTCGAACCACCGCAGCCGGCGAGCAGAAGGCCGCCGAACGTTGCAATTGCGACTGCTGTGACTGGTGTTGCTGACCTGCGCAAAGTGCTCATGCGCCACACCCTACCCATGATTCCGTGATTGAACTCACAAAAGACCCGGTCAGCGACTTTATTGCAGGGTGAAACCATCGGTACACTTGTCGGCAGAACCGCAGCCGCGGCCGCGGCAGTCCCACGCGCCGTCCGACGAACCGGAGTACCTCCCATGGCACTGCTTCTCTACCGGTTGGGCAAGTTCGCCTACCTGAACCGTTTCAAGGTCATCGCCGTCTGGGTGCTGCTGCTGATCGGCATGGGCGTCGGTGCCGCGACGCTCAGCAAGCCCACCGTCGACAACTTCAACCTTCCCGGGCTGCCGTCCGAGAAGGCGACGGACATCGTCAACGCGCAGTTCGGCGGACAGGGCTCCGATGATCCGTTCACGAGCGCGTCGGCGACCATCGTCTTCCACGCCAAGGACGGCAAGCTCACCGATCCGAAGAACACGGCGGGCATCGACAAGACGATCGAGGAGATCAAGGGCCTCACCAAGGACGAGAACGGCACGCAGGTCTCGATCGTCAAGGACCCGAACCTCCTGCACAACCCCACCGGCAAGCTCGACGACGGTGTCCTCACTCCCGCGCAGCGCGACACCCTGGCCGCGATGCAGGCGCAGCAGAAGGACATCGCCTCCACCAAATCGCCCGAGCAGCAGAAGGCCGATGCCGCCGTCACCTCCACGGTGAGCCCGGACGGGAAGACCGCCAAGCTCAAGGTCGACTTCATCGGCAAGGTCACCGATCTGCCGAAGGACACCGCGGAGAAGATCAAGGACGCCCGGATCGCGGGCCAGGACGCCTCGCAGGGGTCGCTGCAGGTCGAGGCCGACGGTTCCGCCGCCAAGGGCATGGAAGACATGGGCATGACCAGCGAGCTGATCGGCATGCTGGTGGCCGCGATCGTCCTGATCATCACGTTCGCTTCGCTGGTGGCATGGGGCCTGCCGCTGATGAACGCGATCATCGCGGTCCCCGTCGCCCTCGCGGGCGTCATGATCGCCACCCGATTCATCGAGCTCGGCACGTTCCCCACGGTGCTCACCTCGATGATCGGCCTCGCCGTCACCATCGACTACGCCCTGTTCATCGTGTCCCGATTCCGGCACGAACTCCGGCGCCTGGGCGCCACCACCAAGGAGCAGCGCGCCGAGGCGGCGGGTATCGCCGTGGGCACCGCCGGCTCCGCGGTGATCTTCGCGGGCCTCACCGTGATCATCGCGCTGGCCGCGCTCGCCTTCATCGGGATGGACTTCCTCGGCCAGATGGGTGTGGCGGCGGCGTGGGGCGTGCTCATCGCCGTCATCGTCGCGCTCACCCTGCTGCCGGCCCTGCTGGGCCTGTTCGGCAGCAAGGTCTTCGCCGGCCGGGTCAAGGGCCTGCACCCGCCGGACACCGACGAGGGCGAGGGCCGCACCGCGAACGGCCTGCGCTGGGCCAATGTGATCAAGAAGGTCCCGGTCGTGACGCTGCTCGCCGGTGTCGCGGTGCTCGGCATCCTCGCGATTCCGATGAAGGACATGCAGACCGCGCTACCGAGCTCGGGCATGAGCGAGAAGTCGACGTCCGAACGCAAGGCCTACGACCTCACCTCGGATGCGTGGGGTAAGGGTTCCAACGGCCAGCTCATGGTGGCGGTCGACGGTTCGAAAGCCGATCCGGGCCAGCGGCTGCGCGCCTACGCGCAGATCGTCGACCGGCTCAACAACGATCCCGAGATGAAGACCAAGGTCGCGAACGCCCAGATCGCGCAGCTCGCGCCGGACAACAAGGCCGCGACGATCGTCGTCACCCCCAAGGGCGGCCCGACCGATCAGCTGACCAAGGACCTCGTCGAGGACCTGCGGGCGCTGCCGAACGGACCGAACGGCCTCAAGCAGGCCTTCAACATGGACCTCGGCGTGGCGGGTAACACCGCCATCGAGATGGACATCTCGGAGAAGCTGTCGAAGGAGGCGCTGCCGATCTACGTCGCCATCGTCGTCGGCCTCGCCTTCCTGCTGCTGCTGGTGGCCTTCCGGTCGATCCTGGTGCCGCTGACGGCCGTGCTCGGCTTCCTGCTCTCGGTGGTGGCCACCTTCGGCGTGACCTCGGCGATCTTCACCGACGGTGCGCTCGGCCTCATCGACAACACGCAGCCACTGGTGTCGTTCCTCCCGATCTTCATGATCGGCATCGTCTTCGGCCTCGCGATGGACTACCAGGTGTTCCTGGTGTCCCGGATGCGTGAGGAGTACACGCACACGGGCGATGCGACCAAGTCCGTCGTCACCGGTGTGCAGTACGGCGCCCGTGTGGTTACCGCCGCCGCGATCATCATGATCTCGGTGTTCGCCTCGTTCATCCTCAACGACGCGGTGTTCATCAAGGAGATCGGCTTCGGCCTGGCCGCCGCCGTGCTGTTCGACGCCTTCGTGGTGCGCATGGTGATCATCCCCTCGATCATGATGCTGCTCGGCGATGCCGCGTGGTGGCTGCCCAAGTGGCTCGACCGGATCCTGCCGAACGTCGATATCGAGGGTGAAGCGCTCGCCTCCGTGCTGGCCAAGACCTCGACCGATACCGCGCCGCTCCCGGACGCACTGGCCGAGCACGACACCACCGAGGTTCCGGTGGCAGCCCGTGCGGGCGCGTCCGACACCGAGAAGGTGAAGGTGACCGGCGGCGTGAACGGCTACGTCAACGGTGCCGTCCCGACCGCGCCGGTGGGCCTGCCCACGCAGCAGATCCCGGCGCAGTCGACACCGGCTGCCGCGGCGACCGCGCCGATTCCGGCCGCAGCATCGACGGACGCCGACGAGACCGAGGCCGCCGCAGCGGTTTCCGTCCCGGATACCGGCGAGTACCCGCTCGCGCGCCCGGCCAAGCCGACGGATGCCGAGACCACGACGGGGCCCATCCGCCGGGCCGAGCGGACCCGCGCGGATCGCACTCGCGACGAGCTGGCGCAGCTGCGTGAGCAGAACAAGGCGATCGCGGCGGAGCTCACCGCGCTGCGGTCCGACTACCGCTCGATGACCAGCCGTACCCGGCTGCAGAACGAGCACATCAGCGATCCGACCCGGTTCGACATCGACGCGCGGCTCGAGGGGCCCGACGGTCCGCTGGGCCGTGCCGGCCGCCTGCTCACGCCGCACGGTGAGATCCTGACACCGGCGTTCATCCCGGTGGGCACCAAGGCGACCGTGAAGACGGTGATGCCGGATGCAGTGGCCGATCTGGGTGCGCAGGCGGTACTGGCGAACGCCTACCACCTGTACCTGCAGCCCGGCCCGGAGATCGTGGAGCAGGCCGGTGGCCTCGGTAAGTTCATGAACTGGGACGGCCCCACCTTCACCGATTCCGGTGGCTTCCAGGTGATGTCGTTGGGTTCGGGCTTCAAGAAGGTCATCGATATGAACGGTGATCAGGAGCTGCAGGGCGACGATGCCATCGCCGAGGGCAAGGACCGGCTCTCCCGCGTCGATGACGACGGGGTCACCTTCCTGAGCCATCTCGATGGCACGGAGCACCGGTTCACGCCGGAGCGGTCGATGCAGATCCAGCACCAGCTGGGCGCCGACATCATCTTCGCCTTCGATGAGCTGACCACCCTGCACAACACCCGGGCGTACCAGGTGGAGTCGCTGGAGCGGACTCGGCTGTGGGCCCGGCGCTCGCTGTCCGAGCACAACTGGCTCACCGCGCAGCGCCACGACGCGATCTCGTTGTGGGGCGTGGTGCAGGGCGCGCAGTACGAGGACCTGCGGCGCAAGGCCGCTCGTGATCTGCGGGCGCTGAGCGACGAGGACCGCGAGGGCGGCGGTCTCGGTTTCGGTGGTTACGGCATCGGCGGTGCCCTGGAGAAGGCGAACCTGGCGACCATCGTGCGCTGGGTGAACCAGGAGCTGGAGGAGGATAAGCCGAAGCACCTGCTGGGTATCTCCGAGCCGGACGACATCTTCGCCGCGGTGGAGCAGGGCATCGACACCTTCGATTGCGTGTCGCCGTCGCGGGTGGCCCGCAACGGCGCGATCTACTCCGTGGACGGCCGCTACAACGTGACCAACTCGCGGTTCAAGACCGACTTCCAGCCGCTCGACCCGGAGACGCAGAACTACACCTCGCAGTTCTCCCGGGCCTACATCCACCACCTGTTCAAGGCCAAGGAGGGGCTGGCGGCGACGTTGGCGACCATCCACAACGAGCAGTTCATCGTCTCGCTCGTGGCCAAGATCCGGCAGTCGATGGTCGACGGCACCTACTGGGAGTTCAAGGAGGAGTTCCTGGGCCGCTACTACAAGGGCACCCAGCAGCACCTCGCGAAGTCGGACTAGTCGGCCGAAACCGCAGGAGAGGAACTCTCCGGGGCCGCCCCACGCACGGCCTTGGCCGGAAGACTCCTCGTGCGTAGGATCAGGCCATGGCTCACGTCGTCGCCCTGCCGGTCTGCGACGGTATGACGCTGTTCGAGTACGGAATCGCGGTCGAGGCCCTCGGGTTCGCCTGGGGGGATGTGACGCTCGACTACGACGTCCGAGCCTGTGGGCCGGCAGGAGGAGTGCACACGGTCGGAGGGGCAATACTGACCCCGGGCTTCGGCCTCGCCGACATCGCGACTGCCGATACCGTCATCGTGACTGCGGTGACCGATCCGCGCCGGAACTCCAATCCCGAGTGGACCGAATACCTGCGCGCCGCCGCGGGCAACGGCGCGCGAATGGTGTCGATCTGCAGCGGTGCTTTCGCTCTCGCCGAGGCGGGCCTACTCGACGGACGTCGCGCCACGACGCATTGGCGCTACGCGAGCCTTCTGCAGCATCGCTTCCCACGTGTTCACGTGACACCGTCGGACCTCTACGTGCGTGATGGGAATGTGACGACCGGGGCCGGGTCTGCTGCTGGACTCGACTTGTGCTTCAAGCTGATTCGTGAAGATCACGGGCCGGCGACCGCTAACGAGGTCGCGCGACGCATGGTGGTTGCACCGCACCGGGACGGCGATCAATCGCAGTTCGTGACGATCGATGCCCTCCGCCCGGATGTGGATGCGCGGTTCGCCGATTTCCTGGAGTCGATCGCCCACTGTCTGGACACCGTCGCGGGGGTCGACGAAATGGCGACTCGGGCTGGCGTCTCGCGTCGTACCCTGCATCGCCAGTTCAAACGGCACACGGGTTCGGCTCCGCTGGAGTGGCTCGTTCGACAGCGGGTGTATCGCGCGATGGGTCTGCTCGAGACCACCGACGAGCCGGTCACTGCAGTCGCCGCGCGCGCCGGTTTCGATGCTGAGGAGACCCTTCGCTATCACTTTAAGCGGCAGACCGGGCTCAATCCCACCGCGTACCGCGACCGGTTCCGATCCCAGCGGGACGAGGCCATATTTTGATGGTATGTGGCATATAGGCCACTGGGCGCACGAGAGTCACGCCCGTAGCGTCGTGGTCATGACGAACAGGACAGGCGAGACGCGAAGTGCCAGAGAGCTCGTGACGTGGTTCGGGGACTTCCTCGCGGGCATCGCTGCCGCGAATGCCGTACGGCACGGCGGGCGGGTGGATGCAGGTCACCGCGCCCGGACTCAGAGCGGAAGCGTCCAGGGCTCGCGGGGGAGCCGCGCCGGATCGAAGCCGTCGAGCATGTCGGTCGGGGTCGACCCGGCCAGTCCCAGGCTGGCGGCCAGCTCCGGCAGCACCACCTGTGGCCCTCCGCGCTCGATGAGGGTGACGGCACCGTCCCGTTTGGCGAGCCGGACACCGGTGGGGCCCAAGACCATCGGCACATGCGCGTACCGGGGTGCGGTACCGCCGAGCAACTCGGTGAGGTAGGCCTGCCGCGGAGCGGAGGAGAGCAGATCGTCGCCGCGCACCACCTGATCGATGCCCTGGGCGGCATCGTCGACCACCACGGCGAGGTTGTAGGCGTACGTGCCGTCTCCGCGTCGCAGCACGAAATCGTCGACCACGCCGGTGTATTGACCGTGCAACTCGTCGTGCACGGTGAACGAGCGCACCGTCGAACGCAGCCGCAGGGCCGCCGGGCGGGCCGCCCGCCGCTCCACGCGCTCCGCCTCGGTGAGGTCACGGCAGGTGCCGGGATAGGCGCCGTCGGGGGTGTGCGGGGCGGAAGGTGCCGAGAGGATCTCGCGGCGGGTGCAATAGCACTCGTACACATCGAGTCGCTCCAGCGCATCCGCGTACATCCGGGTTCTCGAGGACTGCCGGACGACGGGACCGTCCCAATCGAGTCCCAGCGAGGCGAGGTCGGCCAACTGACGTGCTTGGGCACCGTCGACCGTCCGTCCGGTATCGAGATCTTCGACCCGCATGAGGAATTCGCGGCCCGTCGAGCGGGCGAACAGCCACGCGAGCAGTGCGGTTCGCAGATTCCCCACATGCAGATCGCCCGAGGGGCTCGGTGCATAGCGTCCGGCCGTCACCGCACCAGCTTACGAGCGCACCGCACCGAGCGTGCGCGCCCAACCCGCCACATGCTCCACCAATTCGGGCGGCTCCACCACGGTGACCGGCGCCCCGAGCACCGCGATCGCCATCGCGGCCCAATCGAGCGTGTCGGCCTGCATGCGCACCACCGTCACCGCACCGTCGGCCGAGAGTCGCGCGTATCGGCCGATGGCCGAGCGCACTGTCTCCATCGGTGCCTCCACCCGGAACTCGATCGAGTATCCGGGCGCTCGTTGGCCGACCGACGCGAGGACGTAGGCCGCGGCGTCCTCGGCGGGCAATTCGCGGGGTCGAAATCGCATCCCCGTGCGCGACGGTCCGCTGATCCGGTCCAGACGGAAACTGCGCCAGTCGTGCCGGTGCAGGTCGTACGCGACGAGGTACCAGCGGCGCCCCAGGGACACCAGCCGCAGGGGCTCGGCCAGCCGCTCGGTCACGGCACCGTCGGCCGCGGTGTAACCGAACTCGATCCGCTCCTCCGCCCGGCACGCCTCGGCGAGATCGGTGAGTATCCGCGGGTCGACCGCGGGTCCGCCCGACCAGCCTGCGGGCTGGGTCACGGCCCCGAACGCCTCGACCCGTTTACGCAGTCGCGGCGGCATCACCGCGGCCACCTTGCCCAGAGCCCGCACCGACGTCTCCGCGATACCGGTGACCCCGCCCTGGGCCGCGGCCTGGAGTCCGACCGCGATCGCGACGGCCTCTTCGTCGTCGAGGACCAGCGGGGGGAGTGCGGCGCCGGCGGCCAGCTGGTAGCCCCCGTCCACGCCCCGGGAGGCGTTCACCGGGTATCCCAGTTCCCGGAGCCGCTCGATGTCACGGCGCAGGGTGCGCACCGAGACCTCCAGCCGATCGGCCAGTTCCGTGCCCGGCCAGTAGCGATGCGTCTGCAGGAGGGAGAGCAGTCGCAGTGTTCGAGAGCTCGTGTTCGCCATGAATCAGAGTATTTCTCAGATTAAGGACAGAAACTGGCACTAATGACTTCTAGCGTGTGTTCATGACCGAAACACAGCAGACCATCACCGGAGAACGCGCCGACATCCTCAGCCTCTTGGCCGAGCGCCGACACTTCCTGCGCTTCGCAGCCCAGGGCCTGACCGACGAGCAGGCGAACACCCGCAGCACCGTCAGCGAGCTGACCGTGGGTGGCCTCGTCAAGCACGTCACCGAAGTCGAGCGGGGTTGGCAGCGGTTCGCGCTGGGCAACGGCCACGCGATGGACGACATCGATTTCGAGAACATCACCCCCGAACAGGCCGCCGCCTTCGCGGATTCCTTCCGGCTCACCGACGGACAGACGGTGCAGTCCGCCCTCGCGGAGTACGAGCGGGTGGCCGCCGAGACCGATGAGTTGGTGCGCACCCTCGATCTCGACACCGCGTATGAGCTGCCGGAGGCGCCGTGGCAGCCGGCCGGCGTCTTCTGGACCGTGCGCCGGGTGTTCCTGCACATCGCCGCAGAGACGGCTCACCACTCGGGGCACGCCGACATCATCCGGGAGACCATCGACGGTCAGAAGAGCATGGGCTGAGGGGATTCCCGCCGGGATCCGTCCCCCTGGCGGCGGTGCCGCCTACGATCGGACGCGTGGACCTCCCCGTGAACCCGCCGCTCGATCCGATGCTCGCCAAGGCCGCCAAGACGATACCGGGCTCGGCCGGTGACGCCGCGTACTCGCACGAGCCGAAGTGGGACGGCTTCCGCGCCCTCATCTTCCGCGATGGCGACGAGGTGTTCATCGGCTCGCGCAGCGGCAAAGACCTCGGCCGCTACTTCCCCGAGGTGGTCGCCGCCGCGCGGGCCGAGCTTCCCGAGCGGTGTGTGCTCGACGGGGAGATCGCCGTCGCCGTACACCGCGAGGGCCGCAAGCGCCTCGATTGGGAATCGCTCTCGGCCCGCATCCACCCCGCGCAGTCCCGGATCACCAAGCTCGCCGAGGAGACCCCGGCCATCTTCATCGGCTTCGACGCGATCGCCATGGCCGAGGTCGATCTCACCGGTAAGCCGTTCAGCGCGCGCCGCCACGTGCTCGTCTCCGCGTATGCCGGTACCGGTACGTGCAAGATCAGCCGCGTCACCACCGACGCCGCCGCGGCCGCCGACTGGTTCGAGCGATTCGAGGGAGCGGGCCTGGACGGGGTGATCTCGAAGCGTATCGACGGGCACTACCTGCCCGGCAAGCGGGAGATGATCAAGGTCAAGCACGCCCGCACCGCCGAGGCCGTGGTGATCGGTTACCGCCCGCACAAATCGCAGCCGAACGCCGTCGGATCGGTGCTGCTCGGCCTGTACCAGGACGATCAGCTCCTCCCGATCGGCGGCATCGGCGCCTTCACCGCCGCCAAACGCGAGGAGTACCTGCAACTCCTCGAACCCATGCGCACCGCCGACTCGGTCCAGGGCGAGCCCAATCGCTGGGCCACGCCGGAGAAGACGGGGGAATGGGTGCCCGTGCGCCCCGAGCTGGTCGTCGAATTCGACTACGACCAGATGGAGGGAATGCGCCTGCGGCACACCGCCAAATTCAAGCGTTGGCGTCCCGACCGCACGCCGGAGAGCTGTGGATACGAGCAGCTCGACGTCCCAGTCAATTACGACCTCGACGATGTACTCCAGGAGGGCGTGTAATGGCGAAGGCCCCGGCAGCCGAGGTGATCGTCCCGGGCGGTGATGGAGCCGACCGGGCGGTTCGGGTTTCGAGCCCCGACCGGATCATCTACCCCGCCACCGATCTCACCTCCGCGGTCTCCAAACTCCAGGTGGCGCAGTACTTCGCTGCCGTCGGTGGGCCGCTTCTCGCCGCGATCGGCGACCGCCCCACGGCGCTCGAACGGTGGCCCGGCGGTGTGCACCCCGGCGGCCGGCTGGCTCAGGGCCCGCAGGACAAGGACGCCGACGGCTTCTATCAGAAGCGGATGATGAAGGGCGCCCCGCCGTACGCGCAGACGGTGCGCATCGCCTTCCCGTCCGGTCGTCCGGCGGACGAGCTGTGCCCGTCGGAGATCGCCATCCCGGTCTGGTGTGCCCAGATGGGCACCATCACCTTCCATCCCTGGCCCGTGCGCAGCGCCGATGTGGACCGTCCCGACGAGCTCCGGATCGACCTGGATCCCCAGCCCGGCACCGATTTCGGTGATGTCGTGCGTGTGGCGGCCATCGCGAGGCAGCTGTTCGCCGACCTCGGAATGCGCGCCTTCTGCAAGACCTCCGGCAATCGCGGCGTGCACGTCTTCGTCCGCATCGAACCCCGCTGGGAGTTCACCGACGTCCGGCACGCGGCCATCGCCTTCGGGCGCGAGTTGGAGAAGCGCGACGACGGCGTGACCACCGCCTGGTGGAAGGAGGAACGGGGCGAGCGGATCTTCGTGGACTACAACCAGAACTGCCGCGACCGCACCATCGCCTCGGCCTGGTCGTTGCGCGCCGTGCAGGGAGCCACCGTCTCCACCCCGCTCACCTGGGAAGAGCTGGCCGAGGTCACCGATCCGCGGATGTTCAACCTGTTCACCGTGCCCGAACGGCTGGCCGACGGGAATCCGTGGGCGGAGATGGACGAGGTGGCGCACGACCTCACGCCGCTGCTGCAGAAGTGGGAGGAACACCCCGTGGAGCTGAACTTCCCACCTGATTACCCGAAGATGCCGGGGGAGCCGCCGCGGGTACAGCCCAGCAAGAAGGTGGCCGAGCACTGGGATGCCGACGGCAACCGCATCGACCAGTAGCGGCCGTCAGCCCGTGCGGCCGATCGCCCGCGAATAGTCCTCCTTGACGATCGACAGGTGCACCCACGCCTCGACGTGTCCGACGCCCGCCATCGACCGTAGGTCCTCGACGATCTGCAGCAGCGCCGCGCTGCTGCGTTCCAGCAGGGTTGCGAGGACATCGAATCGCCCCGTCACCCGGGCCGCGAAGTCGACGCCCCGGCGCTGGGTCAGGTACTCGACGACCGCATCGTCGTCGTCGCGCAACACGATTCCGATACCGAGCGGAAGCTGCCGCTGCGTGACGCTGCGCGCCTCGACGGTGCTGATGCGGATCACCCGGTGATCGATCAGTCGCCGGACGCGCGCGGACACCGACGACGGCGACAGGCGCACGCGGTCGCCGAGCGCCCGGAAGCTGGTCCGGCCGTCGCGCTGCAATTGCTCGATGATCGCGACATCGATGTCGTCGATCGCGGTCTCGCCCTGATGGCCTGAGACGAGGAATCCTTTGATCACCGAGGCGTAGACGTGGGTCTGCACCGCGGTCACGGTGGGGATCGCGCGGATGGTGCGGACCATATCGTGCAACTCGGTGTGCGAGCCCACCCGGATCTCGGCGATCAGGTCCGGCGCGCCCCCGACCGCGGAGACCAGTACCGCTTGTTCGTATTCGGCCAGGGCTTCGGCGATCGGCCCCACCGGTCCGTCGGCGCTGATCATCAGGTGGGCGATCACATGCTGGCCGAGGAAGCCGGGATCGACGGCGGCCACCACGCGCACGGCGCCGGACTCGAACAGCGTCTGTAGTCGGGCGGCGACCGTCGCCCGCGACACCCCGAACCGCCGGGACAGATCCTGCACGCTGATCCGGCCGTTCTCCTGCAGGGCGTGGACGAGCTCATCGTCGATATCCATGGTTCACCTGACGTTCATCCGACTCGCGGGATTCGCTCGAATTCAACTACACATGTGCGGCGCATCTGCCGCGAAGCAGCGGATCTGCCATGGAAAGGCGGCGAACGGCGAGCATATTCGCAGTTCAGGGCCTCCATTTGCGCCGGTACTGTGCTTGCCGTCACATGCCACCGAACTTACGATCATGCGCATACTTCCCGCAGCGAGGAGCTGTCCATGTCCAGCAGTCACAACCGGTCCCGCCGTGCGGGGCTCGCCGCGTTCGTCGGCACCACGATCGAGTGGTACGACTTCTACGTCTACGCCACCGCCGCCGCACTGGTCTTCGGTCCGCTGTTCTTCCCGAGTGACAATGCGGTCGCGGAGACGGCGGCGGCGTTCGCGACCTTCGCCATCGCCTTCGTGGTCCGGCCGGTCGGCGCGATCCTGTTCGGCCACATCGGTGATCGGCTCGGACGACGACGCTCGCTCGTGCTGACTCTCCTGCTGATGGGCGTCTCGACGGTGCTCGTGGGCGTGCTGCCCACCCACGCCCAGGTGGGAATCTGGGCACCGATCATGCTCATCGCGCTGCGGGCGATGCAGGGCCTGGCCGTGGGAGGTGAGTGGGGTGGCGCGGTGCTGATGAGTGTCGAGCATGCACCGGCGAAGTCCAAGACCTTCTACGGGGGCTTCACTCAGCTGGGGAATCCCGCAGGCGCGCTTCTCGCCTCGGGAATCTTCGCGCTGATGTCGCGCCTCGGTGACGACTTCATCCTCAATGGTGGGTGGCGCATCCCGTTCTTGCTGTCGATCGTCCTGATCGCGGTCGGCTTCTGGGTCCGGTACCGCGTCGAGGAATCGCCGGTCTTCGAGGCCGAAGTGCAGGGCAAGCAGCAGGAGCTGCCACTGCGGTCCGCGCTGCGCTCGAATCGTCTCGCCATCGTGCTGGGCATCGGCATCCTGCCGATCTCCACCGGCGGCTACTACCTGGCAACAACTTTCGCCACGTCCTATGCCACGGGCGAGACGATCCGGATGTCCGAACGGGTCATCCTCGACGCCATGACGGTGGCGTCCCTCGTGGAATTCTTGGTGACCCTGCCGGTGGCCTGGCTGGGCGACAAATGGGGTCGCAAGAACGTGATGTACATCGGCTTGGCGGCATCGGTGCTCACCTTCGCGCCGTTCCTGTTGATCCTGCCGGGGCACGTCGAACCCCTGGTCTTCCTGCTGGCTTCACTCGTCCGCGTGGCGCTCAGCGCCACCTACGCACCGCTCGCCGCGATCATGTCCCAGCTGTTTCCGCCTGGGGCGCGCTACACCTCGGTCGCCCTCACCTACGGGCTGGGAGCGGCCATCTGGGCGGGATTCTCGCCCTGGTTCGCGACCATGCTGCTCGGCTGGACGGGATCGATCTGGTCGGTGATCGCCATGTTCACCGTGATGGCGGCCATTGCGACGGTCTGCACGTACTTCGCACCCCAATATGTTGATGCCGAGCCGGATTCCGCACCCGACGGGACCGTCTCCGAGAGGACCGCCGCATGAGGAAGCTCGCCCCCTTCGACCGTTCCGAACAGAGCACGCCCCTGCTGATCCTCGCGCGGCGTATCCACACCGTCGACGACGACGCCCCCGAGGCCACGGCGATGCTGGTGCACGCGGGCCGGATCGTCGCGGTGGGGACCGCAGCGCAGTGCCGTACCGAGGCCGGTCGGCGCAACCTGTCCCCCGACACGGTGGACGTCGGTGCGTCGGTCATCGTTCCCGGTTTCGTCGATGCCCATGCGCACCCGTTGATGTACGGCCAGATGATGACATGGGTGGACTGTGGCCCGGAGCGAGCGACGACGATCCCCGAGATCGTCGCGCTTCTCAGGTCCGCGGCCGCCGACCTGCCCGCGGGACGCCCCATTCGCGGCTACGGGTACGAGCACCGCAACCTCGTGGAGGGACGACACCCCACCCGGTTCGAGCTCGATCAGGTGGCGGCGGACCGCGAGGTCTACCTGATGAACGCCTCGGGTCACGGCGGCGTCGTCAACTCCTTCACCTTCACGGCACACGGCGTCGACCGGGATACGCCGGACCCGCAGGGCGGGAGATTCTTCCGCGATGCGGACGGCGAACTGACCGGAGAGCTCTCCGATGCCGCGTGCAACATCCTGACCGGGGTTCAAGGCGTCAAGGTGGGGCACCACGGGCCGAACTTTCACCTGGCGGACGAACCGGAGGAACACCTGCGCCAACTCGATGCCGCCACCGGGAGGTTCCTCGCCGGGGGCGTCACCACGATCGGCGACGCCCAGGTCTCGCGCCGCGAGTTCGACATGTACCTGCGGCTCGCCGAAGCCGGCCGGTTGCCGCTCCGGGTCAGCATGTACCTGCTCTCACACCTGCTCGATGAGGCCATCGAGATGGGCCTGGTGGGTCAGTTCGGCAACTCCCGCCTGAGCTTCGCGGGAATCAAGCTGTACGCCGACGGCACTCTGGGCGGGTGGACCGCGTACTTCCCCGACGGCTATGTCGGTGACCCGTGCCGGACCGGTCAGCTCTATCACGAGCCGGCCGAGTACGCGGCGTTGATCCGCAAGGCCCATCTGGCCGGACTGCAGACGGCGACGCACGCGCAGTCGCCCACGGCCATCGAGATGGTGGTCTCGGCGATCGAATCCGCGTTGGCGGATCGGCCCGACGACGATGCGCGCCACCGGATCGAGCACTGCGGACTCCCCACACCGGAGCAGATCTCGCGGATGGCCGCGTCCGGCATCCGGCCCGTGAATCAGCCCCAGCACTACTACAACTGGGGCGAGGGGGTGGAACAGGCCATCGGCACGCCCGGTGAGCGATTCAATCCGCTCGGAGAATTCGTGGCCGCGGGCGTCGCGCCGACCATCTCCTCCGACGCGCCGGTCGCCGACCCGATCCCGCTGGAGGCCATCGGAACCGCGGTCACCAGGGTCACCCGGCGCGGGCACCGGCTCGGCGCCGACACGCTGCGGATCGACGCCCGGACCGCGCTTCGAGCGCACACCTACGAGGGCGCGGTCTCGCTCGGCCGCGAAGACGATCTCGGTTCGCTCACCGTGGGCAAATACGCCGACTTCGTGGTGCTCTCGGAGGATCCGCTCGCGGTGCCGCCGGAACGCATCGCCGAGATCGAGGTACAGCAGACCTGGGTCGACGGCTGCCGTCGGTACGGTGTGGCATGAGCACCATGGACAACCAGCCGAACACCGCGGACCCGGCTCATCGCTACGCCGACACCACGGGTCGGGCCGTCATGGAATGCCTTGCTTCCTACGGCATCACCACTGTCTTCGGGATCCCCGGCACGCACAACCTGGAGCTGTACCGACCGCTCGCCGACCTGGGGATCCGCGCGGTCACCAACCGGCACGAGCAGGGCTCGGGCTACGGCGCAGACGGATGGTCGCAGCGCACGGGCCTTCCCGGCGTCGTCATCACCACATCGGGGCCCGGGCTGCAGAACGCGCTCAGCGCCATCGGCACGGCCTTCTGTGAATCCCGGCCTCTGCTGGTGATCTCGCCCGGCACCCCGCGCGGAGCCGAGTTCGCCGATGTCGGGACGCTGCACGAGACGAAGAACGCCTCGGCCATGGTCGACGCGGTGGCGCAGTGGTCGCGGCGGGTGCTCACCGCCGAGGCCGCCGTCGAAGCGGTCCACGATGCCTTCGCGCTGTTCACGTCCGGCCGGCCGAGGCCGGTGCACATCGAGATCCCGCTCGACCTGCTGGAGGAACCTGCGGGTGTCGATCCGGTGCTGCGCTGCGCCCGGCCCGCCGCTGCGCCCGCCGAGCCGGATCCGGGGGACGTCGAGCGCGCGGCGCAGCTGCTGTCCGGCGCCGAGCGGCCCGTCATCATCGCCGGCGGCGGCGCGACCCGCGCGGCGGCCCGCGTCGCCGAGCTCGCCGAGCGGCTCTGCGCGCCCGTGCTCACCACCACGAACGGCAAGGCGGTGCTCGATGAGCGGCATGCCCTGTCGCTCGGCGCCAATCTGCGCCTGCCCGCCGCGCGGGAGTACGCCGAGGACGCCGACGTTCTGCTCGTCGTCGGCTCGAAACTGGGCGAGGCCGAGCTGTGGTGGCCGTCGGTCGCGGCGCGCGGCAGCGTCATCCGCGTCGACATCGCTGCGGACCAGTTGCAGAAGAACCTCGCCGCCGATGTCGGTCTACTCGGGGATAGTGCGGCCGCTCTCGATGCACTACTTCACCGGCTTCGACCGGCGGACCGGCCCAGGCCGGACCTGGATCCCGTGCGGCGCGCCATCGCGGCCGAGATGTCCGCCGTGGACGCGGACACCGTGGCCCTCGCCGAAGACATCGCCACCGCGATCCCCGCGGGTGCGATCGTGGCCGGCGACTCGTCGCAGGTCGTCTACCTCGGACTGAGCAATGTCCTCACCCAGTCCGCACCGCACGGATTCCTCTACATGCCGACCTATGCCACGCTCGGTTACGGACTCCCCGCCGCCATCGGTGCACGGATCGCCGATCCGGATGTGCCGGTGGTCGCCGTCCTGGGCGACGGTGCGCTGATGTTCAGCGTCAACGAACTGGCCACGGCCGTGGAGCAGCGGATCGATCTCACCATCGTCTGCGTGGATAACGGCGGTTACGCTGAGATCCGGCAGAACGAGGTCGAGCGCGGCATCGCTCCCATCGGTGTCGAGTTGCACCAGCCGGACTGGGCGGCGCTGGCCGAGGCGTTCGGCGCCCGGGGCCGGAGGGTCGAGCGCACCGGCCTCACCGCGGCGGTGGCCGAATCCGTGGCCGCGGGTGGGGTGCACCTGCTGCATCTGCGCACCGCGTAGCCGCGCGCACCGGGCGGATCACATCGAGCCATGAGCGGTTCACGTCGATCTGGTAAGCACAGTGCCATGTCTGATCGCCGCCTGATCGTCACCCCGCTCGCCGCCGCACTGATCGGTGCCACACTGGTCATCGTCAGCGCTGGATGCTCTTCCGGTCGTGGCGACGACGCCGCCACGCTCGACCTGACCACCGGCGTGAACACGCCGCTCACGATCTCCGCCGGACAGCTCGCGAAGCTCGCTGACGGCGGTGCGGTCGTCGGTGTCGAATCGTCGCCGAACGGCACCGTCGAGGCAGGGAAGGGCGGTGCCCTGGTGTTCAAGCCGAACAGCGGCTACACGGGGACGGTGGAGCTCAAGGCCACCGTGTCGCCTGCGGTCCAGCTGTTCTCCTCGGACATCCCGCCGCTCACCACCGTCGGCGGGGTCAGCGTGGACGCGAGCGGCTACGGCTCGTCGTGGGTGCCCGTTCCCGGCGCACCGGACGAGTTCTACGGCCTCACCGATCGCGGCCCCAATGTCGATGGTCCGCAGAAGGATCAGAAGATCTCGGTGACACCCGATTTCACGCCGCAGATCGGCCGGTTCAAGCTCGAATCCGGGGTCGCCAGGTTGTTGAGTGTGATCACCCTCAAGGGCCCCGACGGCCGGCCGCTCAACGGCCGCACTGACACAGCGGCGCCCACGGGCGAGAAGATCATCGACCTGGACGGCCGGGAGATCCCGCCCACGGATCACGGCATCGACTCCGAGGGCCTGGTCGCGATGCCGGACGGATCCTTCTGGGTGTCCGACGAATACGGCCCGTTCCTCATTCACTTCGACTCCAACGGCCAGGAGCTCGAGCGGCTCGCGCCGGGGCGCGGCCTACCCGAGGTGCTCAAGAACCGCACCCCGAACCAAGGCATGGAGGGTCTGACCCTCACTCCCGACGGTTCCAAGCTGGTCGGAATCATGCAGTCGGCGCTCAACCTGCCGGGGCTGAGCGGCAATGCCAAGGAGGTACCGGCCACCCGGATCGTGACCGTCGACCTCAAGACCAAGGCGACACAGCAGTTCGCGTACCTGCTCGACAACCCCAAGGACACCAAGAAGGCGGTTTCCGAGATCACCGCGATCTCCAACACCGAGTTCCTGGTCGACGAGCGCGACGGCAAACTCGCCCCCAAGGCCAATAAGACGATCTACACGATCAGTCTCGACGGTGCCACGCCGCTCACCGAGCAGCAGAATCTGGAAACGATCGTGGGGGTCAGCAATACCGCAGCGGCGGAGAGCGCCCTCAAAGCCGCGGGCATCACGCCCGTCCGTAAGTCGGTGGCGCTCGACCTGAGCGGGCTCGTCGACAAGCTCAATCCTCGAGGTACCTTCTTCGGCCATGACAAGGTCGAGGGTCTGACCACCGTCGATGGCGGAAAGACCCTGTACATCGCCAACGACAGCGATTTCGGCCTGGCCGGTATCGCCGGCCCGAAGGTGCCCTTCCAGCTCAAGCCGAAGATGCTCGCGAACGGCCTGCAGGACAGCCTGGAAGTGCTCCGCGTCGACACGGCTCGGTTGAACGAGGCGACCGCCACCCGGACGATCAAGGTCACCGTCAGCTAGATCCATATTTTATTCTTGACTTATATAAGCCATCAATGAAATACTCATCGGGTGCACGCCTTCGACATCCTCGGTGATCCGGTCCGCCGCCACCTGCTCGAACTCCTCGCCGACGGCGAGAAGTCGGCGGGTGAGCTGACCGACGAGGTGCGTGCGCGTTTCGGAATCAGTCAGCCCGCCGTCTCCCAGCATCTGCGTCAGCTGCGGGAGTCGGGATTCGTCACGGTGCGCCCCCAAGGCACGCGCCGCCTCTACGCGGTGCAGTCCGAGTCGCTGCGCGAGGTGGACGACTGGCTGATCCCTTTTCGACGCTTCTGGGAGCCGAAATTCGCGGCCCTGGGTACCGAGATCGCGCGCGGCAAACGCACGCGCAGGCTGGAGGAATCATGACCTACGACATCGACGCACTCGCCGCGGCCGCCCCGGAGGCCGTCACCCGCACCGCCGAAGTCCGCGACAGCGGAGAGGGCGATGTGTACGTCTCCGCATCGCTGAGCCAGACCTACCCGACCGACGTCGCCGATCTGTGGGATGCCGTCACCAATGCCGAGCGCCTGCCGCGGTGGTTCTCCGCCGTGCACGGCGACCTCGAATTGGGCGGCCGCTTTCAGGTGGAGGACAACGCCGCCGGCTCGGTGCTCGAATGCGACGCCCCGAACCGCTACCTGGTGAGCTGGGAGATCATGGGCGGCGCCTCGAAGGTCGAGGTCACCGTCGCGCCCGACGGTGACGGTGCCCGCCTCACGCTGACCCACTTCGGCGATAACGCACGTGACTTCTACGAGCAGTTCGGCCCCGGTGCCACCGGCGTCGGCTGGGATCTGAGCCTGTTGGGTCTGGGCGCCTACCTGATCACCGGCCAGGACCGGCCCGAGGACGCCGAAGCCTTCTTCGCCACCCCGACGGCGCAGGCCTTCGTCAAGGCCTCGGCCGCGAAGTGGGCCGACGCCACCGTCGCCGCCGGCGTGCCCGAGGAGCAGGCCCGCGCACAGGGCGAGCGCACCGCCGCGTTCTTCTCGGGCAGCTAGGCCGCCGCGGCCACCCCGACCGGCTCGCTCGCCGAGGAGCCGGTCGATGCCGCGTCCGTGGCCGGGGCGCCGGTGGACTCCTTCGACGTGCCCGCCTTCGCGGTGCCCGACGAAGAGGTCTCCTCCGAGGCGCCCGGCGAGGTGTCCTTCGCGGTGCCCGAGGCCGCGCCCGCGGCGGAACCGGTCGGTGTGGCTTCCGTGGTCGCGGTGCCGGTGGCCTTGGCGGTGTCGGTCGGTTGTGACGATGCCGTGCTGCTCGTCGCTGCGCTCGTGGACTCGGCACCGGTCGCCGCCGCGCTCGATCCCGCCGCGCTCGATCCCGCTGCGCTCGATCCCGCTGCGCTCGATCCCGCCGCGGCGGTGCTCGACGGCGTCTGCGCGAGGGTGAGCGAGACCGGTTGCGGTGCAGCGGTCGAGGAAGCCGCGGCGCTCGGGGTACCCGTGGATTCGGTCGCCGGCGCGGGCTTCGGCGCGAGGTAGCGCGAGGCGTCACCGGTGCCGGTGGCGGCGGCGCGCACACCCTCCACCACTCCGCTGGCGAGATCGGCGGTCAGCGTGAACGGATTCAGCAGCGGCACCACACCGAACGGCGTCTGGCGGCCGTAATCATCACGCGTGTAACCGGTTTCGATGAGAACCCGGGTAACCGGGGAGATCAGGTCGACGAGCGGGCGCACCACAGCGGTGGTTCCGGTGGCGGCGCCCAGGTCGAGCAGCGGCAGCATGATCGGCAGGATCTTCGCTGGCAGCGTCACGTATCGGGTGTCGCCGCTGACCTGGCAGTAGTTCGCGGCGGTGCAGTTCTCGGTGGCCCGGGCGACTGCGGTGCGTACCTCATCAGGGGTGTACCCGATGGGGGTCGCCGTTGCCGGATCGTCGCCCTTGGGCGTGAGGTATTTGCCGTGCACCAACCAGAAACCGGCGAGCGCATTCGCGGTGGCGAGCAGATTCACGGGGTAGCGCGGGAAGTCGGTCACACCGTCGTATTGGAACGCGACGTCGGTCGTGTTGACCTGTGTCGAGGTGTCGGTGGGCGTGCCCGGCTTGAAGGTGACGTCGAGGATCGGGATATGGCCGAGGAACGCCGGCCGTGAGAACAGGCCTCCATTGGGCCGGCTCGCATTGCCGATCAGGACGAACGAGACGTTCTCGGGTACGCCGCCCGGCTGCGCGGCGAACTGCCGCTTCACATCGCTGACCACCGTCCCGCCCTGCGAGTAGCCGAAGATCACGATCGGCTCGGTCTTGTCGGTGGCCGCGTACACGGTGTTGAGGCTGGTGACCCCGCTGGCAACGGAATCGTCCCACTTGGCGCCCTCGAGCCCGCCCCACCCCTTGAGCGGGATCGGCCAGAACTCGGCGATGTACGGCACCGGGGCGGCGGTGCAACCGTCCGCGCAGGCCCCCGTCGGTGCCACGTAATAGCCGACGGCGTTCTCCTGATAGCCCGGCACCACGGCGGGGTTCTTCGTTCCCGTTCCGGGCACGACCAGCACCGTCGTCGCCCAGACCGCGGCACCGACGGCGGCGGTGCCCAGGGCGAGTGCGATCGTGCTCACCAGGGCGATCAACCCGGTGGCAAGACGGCGGGAACGGGACGTCGATACGAACTCCGGCATGGTTCGCTCAGCTTTCGGCAAGGGCGGACTGACTACGCCGCTCAGCCTTGCACAGCATTGACCAGCGCATCGCCCGATCGTGACCGTATCTCACAGAATTCACCGGACCCTTGCGCGGATGTCATCCCCGGGGTGCGGCGGCCGGGGCCAAGAACCGGGCGAAGGCGACCGCGGGGGAGGATTCGGCCGCGTCCGACGCGGTCACCACGACCACTGAGCGGACCGCAGCGGCGTCGGTCAAACGCACGTGTTCCTGCGGGAACGGTGGGTCACCCGGGGCCGGACCGGGCACCAGTGCCAGCCCCAACCCCTCCTGAGCCATGGCGCGTGCCATCGCCATGTCCTCCGTCTCCAGCACGATGCGGGGTTCGAAGCCGGCGCCGAGGAACAGTGCATCGGTGGCCGCCCGAGTGCCGAGGCCGGCCTGGGCCAGAATGAATCCTTCGTCGGCCAGCTCGGCGAGGGCGATCTCCCCCCGCCCCGCGAACGGCGAATCCGGGGGCGGGACCACCACCAGTGGCTGATCGAACAGCGCGGTCACCGTGAGTCCGTCGCGGGCCGGGGGCGGTGAGACGAGCGCCGCATCGATGCGCCGCCCCGAGACCGCGTCGAGCAGATCGTCGGTGACGCCCTGTTCGAAGACGAACCGCACGTCCGGGTGTGGACGGCGGTACGCGGCCACGATCCGGGGAACGAAGGACGCTCCCAGCGTGCGGATGAATCCGAGCCGGATCAGTGGGGCGGGCGAGGCCTCGAGATCCGCGCGCTGGAGGCCGACGGCGAGCTCGTCGAGCGCACGTTCGGCGTACCGGGCCAGCTCGGTCGCGGCAGCGGTGGGGGCCACGCCGCGCCCTTGGGGAACGAACAGGCGCAGGCGCAGCCGGTGCTCCAGGCGGTGGATCGACCGGCTCACCGTGGTCGGGGTGAGCCGCAGCTCGGTCGCTGCGCCGGCGAAGCTGCCGGTGCGCATGACGGCGTGGAACTCAGTGAGCGCCGGGGCGAGGGCATGCTGCCGATCCATCGATTGCTGCACATTTGCATCATAGCGATGCAAAAGAGGGGATTTTCATATCGATTCGACACGAATAGCCTGGGTAATAGTTAGCCGAGCAATGAAAGGTCCGCCATGACTCAGGCAGCAGCCCCCGCCGCGACCGGATCGTCGGTCAGCGGTCCGCAGATCCCCGGCCCGCGCCGGTCGGCCTCGATCGGGTTCCTCGGCGGCATCTCGGGCGGTCTGCTCGGGGGTGGCACCGGCGTGGTGACGGTGCCGGCCCTCGATCGGCACTCGACGTTGCCGCGGCACGTCATCCACGGCACGTCGACCCTGGCGAACGTCTCCGCGGCACTGGTCGGGTCGATCGTCTACGCCCTCCGCGGCGGCCATGTCGACATCGTTCCCGGAATCGGCCTGATGATCGGTGGCGTGGTCGGCGCCTATGTGGGCGCCCGCTGGGTATCCAAAGTCCCCGAGGCGGTGCTGCGCTCACTGTTCGTGCTGGTGCTCACCCTGTCGGCGACGAAGTTCTTGTTGCAGGCCTTCGGCATCCAGGTCGGCTCCTCGTCGGGCTTGTTCGAGGGCACCGCGCTGATCGTGGCGGTGGCCACGGTGACCGGCCTGATCGTGGGCGCCTACTCCGCGGCGATGGGCCTCGGCGGAGGTCTGCTCGTGGTGCCGGTGATGGCCGTCCTGTTCGGTGCCAACCTGCACACGGCGGCAGGAACCTCGCTGTTGGTGATGCTGCCCAATGCCATCGTCGGCGCAGTGACCCACATCCGGCACGGCAGCGCCGACCTGCGCGTGGGCAAGCCACTCGCTCTCGCCGCGCTGCCCGGATCGCTCGTGGGCGTCAGCCTTGCGCTCGCCCTTCCGGAGAGAGGGCTCGCGGCTGTGTTGGGAACGTTCATGGCCTTCCTCGCGGTGCGCGAGGTGCTCCGGTGGCGCCGGACGGTGCGTGCGGCGCGTGCCGAACATGCAGGTTGACCAGCTCATCATCGAATCTCCGATGATTCCCGGCCGGAGGTCTCAGTACCGCCCGAGGTGAAAGGAGCGCGACATGTTCCCCGCGGGCCGGCCCCGGACGAACAATGCGATCGCCGCGGAGTTGCGCGAGCGCAATCCGGCGTTGCGGGTGTCCGGGGGTTACCTCTCGGCGCTCCGCAACGGTGGCCGGGCCAACCCCTCGATCGAGCTGTTGCGGGCGCTCGCCGCGTACTTCGAGGTTCCGGTCGATCATCTGACCGCACCCGGCACCGACGACGAGGCGGCGCTCGCCGCCGAGTTGGTGATGCGCGAGGCGGGGATTCGCGCGCTGGCACTGCGGGCGGAAGGGCTCGGCGAGGCCAGTCTGGCGAGTATCGTCGCGATCATCGACAACGCGCGGAAGCTGGAGGGTCTTCCGGCTGCCGGTCATTCAGCACAGAACCCGGCCGACGAGTAGATCGTCGACCGGGTCCCGGTGGAGTACGAGCGGGGTCAGGCGGCGGACGCCAACTCCAGTGCGTCGAAGTGCCGCAGGATCTCCGGTGCCGCGGCGCGGATCGACGCAGAGTGGTCTGCATCCTCGAGCACGGAGAAGTAGCCGGCCGGCATGGTCCCCGCGAGCAGCCAGGAATCGGCCAGGCGCTCCGAGTCGTGCTCGCCGACGAGGAACAGCGCTGGGGTGAACACCGCTGCATAGTCGTCGATCTCGCGACCCGAATCGAGTTCCTGCGAGTCGAAGAAGGCGGCCAGTGCCCCCGGCTCGTTGGTGCGCAGACGATCGCGTGACGCAGCGCTGAGCGGCCGCTCGCGCTGCGCGTCCCACTGATCCATGAAGACATCCATTGATCCGCTGTCGAGCGCGGCCCGGGCGCCCGGGAAGAAGACGCGGTCCGCCAACGAGGGCTGTGGGCGGTGCGAACCGCCCACGCACACCATCGATTCCAGCCGGCCCGGTGCGATGAACGGGATGCGCAGCGAGGTGCGTGCACCCAGCGAGAAGCCGACCGTGTGGAATCGCTCGAAGCCCAGTTCGTCGGCGATGCCGAGCAGGTCGTGGGCCAGCGCCTCGATCAGGTAGTCCTGCGGATCGACCGGCTTGTCGCTGGCGCCGTGGCCGAGCATATCGACCTCGATCAGCGGACGATCGCCGCGCAGGGCGTCGGTGACACCGATGGACTCCCAGATGCGCGCGGACTGGAACGTTCCGTGCAGGAGGAAGATCGGCGCCTGGTTCGCTGCGTGCGCCGCAGCGGGGGTGTAGCGGTAGGAGATCCGGATGCCGTTCGGCCGCCGGAAGCTCTCGGTACGGGTTGCGACTACGGAATTCTCGTTCATGGCGAGCACCTTGCGGTCGTGGGTGTCCCCGTGGGGAGGAATATGATGCAACGTCCGGCGGCGTCGGCGGAACGTCTGACACCCACAGTATCTACTGACAGTAGAATTCGGTAGTGACCCGAATCACCTTTTAGGTTTGTTTACGATCCGTTAACGATCGGTACTCGCGCGAGACTGAGCTGACCCAAGAAATCTGCTGGTCAAACGGTAGATCCGGGCGGCGTGCGATCTCGCCGAACCCGTACTGTCCCTCCGTCGGACTGTCCGATTTATGCATCTGTAACACAGCGCCGCGGATCTCCCGGGCGAACTCCGCGCTCGACTGCGGGTGTGATCGCTCGCCGACGCCGGGGAGCAGGGGGGCGAGATGGATCAGGCCGTCGTGGATGTCGACCATCATCCGGTACACGCGGATCTCGGGGTGCGCGGCGGCGAGCCACGGCGTGGGTTCGGCGCCTCGGGTGGTGTTCAGGTCGGTCCACAGCGGGGTGAGTGCGCGGCAGGTCCGGCGGGCTCGGGCGTCGCGAGCGGCATCGCGCCAGCGGTGCCGGGCTTCCGGGTACGCGAAGCCGGCTCCCAACAGCACGGCGGCCAGGATCGCCGATGGTGCGGTGACGTATTCCAATGCCACGAGCGGGGTTCCGTGCGCGCTCGACAATGCCTTGGCGGCTTGGTTGGCCGCGAAGACCAGATCGAGCGCGACACCGGCGGAGATGATCGCCACCGCGGTGCGTACCTCCCGGGTGGCCACCTCGCCCAGGCGGTCGGTGTGGAACCGGCACGCGCCCAACAGCACGATCAGCCCGATCGACAGCGAGCCGGCGTAGGTCAGGATCAGCGCCGTCCCGGTCGCTGTCTCCGCGAGCTTCGCGCTGACCGAGCCGACGAGATCGGTCCGGGGAGTGTGCCACCACAGCACGATCATCGCGACGGTGCTGCCGATCGCTGCTCCGCCCACGGTGAATCCGAAGGCCCGGGACACCGATCCGAGCCGCCACGAGCGTGCCACCAGGATCATCGATGCGCACCACAGCGGTGATATGGAGTAGGTGATCAGCAGCGAGGCGGAGTCGGCGAAGACGGCATTCACCCGCCGAACGATCCACGGTGCGGCGCTGGCGAATCCGAGTGCCTTGAGGCCGAAGGACAGCGCCAGCCAGCGGCGAACCTGCGCGGCGCGACCGGGCTTGAGGCAGGTGGCCGCGATCAACACCGCCACGAGGGCGCAGGCGAGCGATGCCCCGGAGAACAGGACGTCGTTCAGGACGACAACGGTATGCGGAGGCGGCATGACGGACTCATCGCGACAACATGTGCGGAGCCAGCGTGGCGATGAAGCCGCCGTCGTCGGCGACCCGACGCCGGTGACGGCCACGCTCCGAGCGGACCTGGGCGAAGGCGGTCGCCACCAGCTCGGCCTCGTGTTCGTGTGCCGGATTCGAGTGGGCGCTGCGGAACCGGATCCGCTCGCCTGCCTCAGCGTCGTCCAGGTGTCCGCACACCAGGTGCCCGAGTTCGTGGAAGATCACGTGCTCGGCGAAGAACGGCGGAAGCCCGGTGGCATGCACGATGGTGTCCCGGTCACGGCCGGCGAGCACGGTGCCCGTGATGCCGGTGCCGGTGAGGTCGGTGGCGGTCACATCGATGGGCCGGTCCCGACGGGCCGCCACCACCTGGACCAACTCCGGTGCGGTCGACCACTCCTCGCCCAGCCCGCGCGCCAGTCGCATGGCGTCGGCGAGGTCGATCACGGTCCACTGCATCACTGTCTCCGGGGCGGCGGCATCGGTGCGGATACCTCCGAGGCTAATCACTGAACCCGCGTTGCGCAGCGGAAGGAGATCTTTTGTGAGGGACCACACTAACCGGACAGTTCGCCCAAACGGGGCGCGGAGCCGCTAGTCGTCGGCGCCCGCCGCGGCCATGACCCGCGCCAGCCGGTCGGGGAGCAGGTGTCCGCCGTCGGGCTCCACGGTCACGGAGGCATCGCCGAACGCCGCTCGCGCCCGGGCGGCGCCCTTGCGGCCGTCCAGCATCCGGTCCCGCGCGCCGAAGACGGCCGTGACCGGTGCGGTGACGGCCGCGAGGGTCGCATCGTCGAACTCGGGCAGACCATCGGTGCGCGGTGCGAAGGCGCGGAAGACGAGCCCGCTGAACGCCGCGAGATCCGATTCCAGACCGGGGCTCCCCGACGGGTGCCAGCCGGTGAAGTAGCTCATCGCGCGCCGCCGCCCCGGTTCGCCCAGCAGGCTCAGCAGACCCGCGACGAACAGCGGCGCGATCCGCCGTGGCCCCAGCCCTCCCGGCACCAGCAGGCCGAGCGTCGTGACCCGGGATGGATGCGCCGACGCGTAGTCGAGCGCCACCCAGCCGCCCAGGGATTCCCCGATCACCGTCGCGCGCTGCACATCGAGGGCGTCCGCGACTCCGGCCAGCCATGCGGCGTGCGTACCGGGTTCCAGCGGCAGCCGCTCGACGACGGTGCCGCCCGGCTCGCCGGGGAGATCGATCGCGTGTACCCGCCGCGTCGCCGCGAGGGCGGGAATCTCCGCCGCCCAGTTCAGCGACGTGCCGCCCGAACCGTGCAGGAGAAGCACCGGAGGCGCCCCGGCCGGTCCGGCACTGAGCACATGCGTCCCGTCGACGACGGTGCGCGTCACCTCCGGCAGGTACTCCGCAAGCAAGCGCGTGTACTCCGCACGCACTCGCTGACCACCCGCGGCGCTGCGGAACCGTGAATCCGTCACCGAGACCCCCTCTCCAGGCGTCCAGTCTCGCCTACTCTCGGAGAATGTTCGAGATCGAGCGTGATCGCACCGCCGTGGAACTCGACATGTTCATGGCGGCTTCGCCCGAGACGGTCTGGCGGGCGCTCACCGAGCCGGACCTCATGGAGCGCTGGTGCGCGCGCCCGGTGGGATTACGCGCCCAAGTGGGGAGCACATTCATTCTGGAGATCCCGTCCGATCCGCCGGGCGAGGTCTCCTGCGAGGTGGTCACGGCCGACCCGGCGAGGCGGTTCACCCACAGCTACACCGACCTGCGGGCAGCCCGACCGATGCGGTGGATGGTGGACTTCACGCTGGTGCCCGAGGGCACCGGCACCCGGGTGCTCCTGGTGTTCAGCGGCTTCGATATCGACGACCGGCAGCAGGCCTTCGCCCGCAACGCCGTCGAACGCGGCTGGAGTCGCACCCTGTTCCCGCGGCTCGGCGCCGTGGTCGCCGATCTCGCAGGATGAAGGTCGGGACATGAAGAATGCCCGCGACCAGATGTGCTGATCGCGGGCATTCTCGCGGCGGAGGATAGGGGATTTGAACCCCTGAGGGCTATTAACCCAACCCGCGTTCCAGGCGAGCGCCATAGGCCACTAGGCGAATCCTCCGTCGACCATCCTAGACGACGGGTCCCTGTGACCCGAAATCGGCTGACCACGTATAGTGGTCGATGGACTCCGCGCGGCGTCCATCCTGTGAACTCCCCCAGGGCGGGAACGCAGCAAGGGTCAACGGGCTCTGGCGGGTGCGCGGAGTCCCCTTCATGTCCGGGCCCGAATTCCGCCGGAGGCGCACCCGATGTCCACGTACGTGTCCCTGAGTCAGTCCGAACTCGCCGACGTCCATGCGACGCTGACGGGACTGTACGAGACACTGAAGGCCCAGGGGCTGACACTGGACCTCACCCGCGGGAAGCCCGCCCCCGATCAGCTCGATCTGTCGAACGCGCTGCTCGCGCTGCCCGGCGAGGGTGACTACCGCGCCGCCGACGGCACCGACACCCGCAACTACGGCGGCCTCGCCGGTCTGCCCGAGCTCCGCGCCATCTTCGGCGAGCTGCTCGGCATCCCGACCGCCAATCTCTATGCGCAGAACAACTCCAGCCTCGAGATCATGCACCGCCTGATCACCCTGGCGTGGATCCATGGCACGGTCGACGGCGAACGGCCGTGGGGTGCCGAGGAGACCGTCAAATTCCTCTGCCCCGCCCCTGGATACGACCGGCACTTCGCCATCACCGAAGAGCTCGGCATCGAGATGATCGTGGTGCCACTGAACCCGGACGGCCCCGATATGGCCGTCGTCAAGGAGCTGGTGGCCAAGGATCCCTCGATCAAGGGCATCTGGGCGGTCCCGAAGTTCTCGAACCCGACGGGCTCCGTGTTCTCCGAGGAGGTCACCCGCGAGTTGGCGTCGATGCCGACCGCCGCGCCCGACTTCCGGATCTTCTGGGACAACGCCTACGCCGTGCACGCCCTGGTGGGGGATGCACCGTCGGACCCCGACATCCTGGGCCTGGCCGCCGAAGCCGGGCACCCGAACCGGCCGTACGTGCTGGCCAGCACCTCGAAGATCACCTTCGCGGGTGCCGGTGTGAGCTTCTTCGGCGCCTCCGCCGAGAACCTGGCCTGGTACGGCAAGTACACGGGCCTCACCTCGATCGGGCCCGACAAGGTGAACCAGCTGCGGCACGTCCGGTTCTTCGGCGACGCGGAAGGCGTGCGCGCCCACATGCGCCGCCACCGTGACCTCATCGCGCCCAAGTTCGCCCGCGTCCTGGAGATCCTCGAGGACCGGCTCGCCGCGGCGAAGGTCGCATCCTGGAGCGAGCCCACGGGCGGCTACTTCATCAGCCTCGACGTGCTCGACGGCACCGCCAAGCGCACCGTCGCCCTGGCCAAGGAGGCGGGCATCGCCCTGACCGCCGCCGGCGCCACCTTCCCGCATGGGGAAGACCCGCACGATCGGAACATCCGGCTCGCCCCTACCTTCCCGTCCATCGCGGAGCTGGAGACCGCGATGGACGGCGTGGCGACCTGTGTACTCTTGGCTTCTGCTGAGAAATTGATGCAGCAGCAGTAGGGGTCTGAGCAGGAGGATCGCGCCGGTGGCGAACGAGATCAGCCGGCGGTTCCCGCGCCAGTGGTGGGTGATGGCGCTGTTCGCCGTGGCCGCCGGGATCGCGGTGTGGCAGCAGTTCGTGCGAATCCCGTTCTCCACGCCGATGTTCGGCCTGTTCCACAACCAGATTGACGCCGAGGTCTACCGCAAGGGTGGCGAGATCGTGGCGCACGGCGGGGCCGGCCTCTACGACGGTCCGCTGCTCAACGACATCCTGCCCTTCACGTACACGCCCTTCGCGGGCGTGATCTTCGTTCCGCTCTCGTGGATGTCGACCGAGGTGCTGCGCTGGGTGTGGACGATCGCGATCATGGTCGCGCTGCTGGCCTGCATCCTGATCGCCTTCCGGCTGCTGGGCTTCGCCCGCGACCGCCGGGTCTGGTTCGCCGCGATCTGCCTCACCCTGGTGGCCACGGTGCTCGAACCGGTGCGCACCACGATCTGGTTCGGGCAGATCAACGTCTTCCTCATGCTGATCCTGCTGTGGGACCTCGGACGCCCGAAGGGGTCGCGCGGCAAGGGATTCAGCATCGGCATCGCCGCCGGCATCAAGCTCACGCCGCTGTTCTTCCTCGCCTACCTCGTGGTCACCCGGCAGTGGCGCGAGGCCCGCAATGCGCTGATCACCCTCGCCGGCACCGTGGCCATCGGCTTCGCGGTGATCCCGCAGGAATCGCTGAAGTACTGGTCGGGCACGTTCCTCGACGCGAACCGCGTGGGCGAGCCCAACCAGGTGGGCAACCAGTCCATCAACGGCCTGATCGCCTACCTCTCCCATGCTGACGAACCGTCGACCGCGCACTGGCTGCTCGCGGCCGTGCCCGCCGCGCTCGCCGGTCTCGCCGTGGCCGCGTGGGCGTACCGGCGCGGTCACGTGCTGCTCGCGATCACCCTCGTCGGCCTCACCGCGTGCGCCGTCTCGCCGTTCTCGTGGGGCCACCACTGGGTGTGGTTCGTGCCGCTGCTCATCGTGCTGCTCACCCCGGCGTTGCTCGCGACAGACTGGCCGCACCGCCTGGCCTACCTGGTGGCGCCGCTCGCGCTGGTGGCGGCCACGTTCATCTGGGTCACCTATTTCCCGAACCTGCAGCCCACCGGGGTCGAGACCGTGCACGACACCTATGCCATCGGTATCTTCTTGCGGCCCTTCGACAATCCTGTGCTCAAGGCCCTCGCGGGCGGTGTCTACGTCTGGCTGTTCCTGGCCACCCTGATCGGCAGTGCGGCGTATCTCGCCCGGGCGGACCGGTCGGGTCGTGACGCCTGACCGGGTACCCGATGCCGGGGCCGAGCACCGCCGGCTCCTCGCTTATCTGGGCGCCGCCATGATCGCCGGCGGCCAACCCGTGCACGAGGTGGAGGACGAACTGCGCGCCGTCGCCACCGCACTGGGGCACCCGATGACGCAGGTCGGGGCTACACCCACCGGACTCACCGTGGGCCTGGCCCCCGGCGAGCCGGCCACCTTCGAATCGATCGACGGTCCGCTCCGGCTGGAACAATCCGCCGTGGTCGACGATGTCCGACGGGGCCTCGTCGCCGGCACCACCGCACCCGACGAGGCCTTCGGCCGGCTCGGCTCGCTGCGCTCGCTGCCGCACCGTTACTCCCGGTGGGTGCAGGACGCTTCCTGGTCGGTGATCGCGATCGGCATCGCGATGCTGCTGCAGCCCGGCTGGGCGAACATCGCCGCGGCGGCGATCGGCGGAGTGGTGGTGATGCTGTTGGTGACACTGTCCGGGCGGGTGCAGTTCGTATCCACCCTGCTGCCCACGATCGCGGCCTTCACCGTCTCGACCGGCGTCTTCGCCGCGGCCCAGGCCGGCTGGCTCGACGGTCCGCTGCGCACCCTGCTCGCGCCGCTGGCGGTGCTGCTCCCCGGTGCGCTGATGGTGACCGGCATGTCGGAACTGGCCGCGGGCGCGATGGTCGCCGGCACCGCACGGCTCACCTTCGGCATCGTCGCGCTGATGCTGTTCTCGATCGGCGTGTTCAGCGCCACCACGATGCTGAACGTGGCGCCGGAACTGATGATCAACCTGCGCGTCAACGAACTCGGCTGGTGGGGGCCGCCGGTGGGTCTGCTGCTCATCTGCATCGGGGTGTGTCTCAACGAGGGCGCGTCGATGCGGCTGCTGCCCCCGATCGTCTGCGTGGTGGCCGCGGCCTTCGGTGCCCAGCTCGCCGGGCAGGAGCTCTCGGGTGCGGTGCTCGGCGGCTTCCTGGGTGCCGTTGCGGGGAGCCTCGGCGCCTCGATCGCCGAATCCGTCCGCCCCGACCTACCGCGGCTCGTGGTGTTCCTGCCCGCGTTCTGGGTGCTGGTGCCCGGCAGCCTGGGCTTGTTGTCGGTGACCTCGGTGGGCCTCGATCCGGCGCAGGGTGCACGCACCGCGGTCGATGTGGCCGCCGTGATCTGCGCGCTCGCTTTGGGGCTTTTGTTCGGTTCCGCGCTGGCTCAGGCGTTCGCCCGGCGGCGTGATTCCCGGCGCTGAGCTGGTGAGTTCCGAGAGTTCACCCGGCGAACGGCGAGCGTTCAAATACATATGGTCCTATGCATGAATGATGACATTCGAGGGTAAGAAGGTGCGCGCGGCGATGGCCGTCAGCACGGTGGCCGCGGTCGCGGTGGTGGCCGCCGCGTGTGGCAACAAGGGCACGAACGACGGCCCGGGCACATCCGGCGACACGGCCGCAGGCGTCGACATCACGCGCCAGGCCGCGGGCGATGTCACCATCAACGGCGGCGCCCGGCGGCTGGACGGCGACCAGACTCAGGCGATCGCCGATTCGATCCAGAAGTCGAAGGCCAAGAACGTCATCCTGATCATTGGCGACGGCACCGCCAACCAGGAACTCACCCTCGCCCGCGACTACCAGTGGGGCGCCGGCGGCCAGATCCCCGGTATCGACCAGCTCCCACTGTCCGGCGACTACACCACGTACGCGCTCAACAAGGACACCAAGAAGCCGGACTACACCACCGATTCCGCAGCCTCCGGTACCGCCTGGTCGACCGGCACCAAGACCTACAACGGTGCCGTCGGCGTGGACGTCAACGGTAAGGCTCAGCCGTCCATCCTGGAGATCGCGAAGGCCAACGGCCGCAAGACCGGCAACGTCACCACCACAGAGCTGCAGGACGCCACCCCGGCCGTGCAGGTCGCGCACGTGGCGCAGCGCAAGTGCTACGGCCCCGTCGAGACCAAGGAGAAGTGCGGTTCGGATTCGCTCGCCAGCGGCGGCCGCGGTTCGATCACCGAGCAGCTGCTCACCGCACGGGCGGATGTGACCCTCGGCGGCGGCTGGAAGACCTTCCAGCAGACCGCCGATGCCGGCGAGTACACCGGGAAGACGCTCGAGGTGCAGGCCAAGGAGCGCGGTTACCAGATCGTCCGCTCGGGTGAGGAGCTCGACGGGATCAAGGACGCGAACCAGGACAAGCCCCTGCTCGGCGTGTTCGCCGACGGGAACCTGCCGCGCCTGTGGGACAAGGCCACCGCCACCAAGGAAGGCGGCAAGGAGCCGGCGGTGACCTGCTCGCCGAACCCGGCCTTCGGTGCCACGCCGAAGCTGCAGTCGCTGACCAAGAAGGCCATCGATCTGCTCAAGGGCGACAAGGGCTTCTTCCTGCAGGTCGAGTCCGGATCGGTCGACAAGGCCAACCACGACGCCGACCCGTGCGGCCAGATCGGTGAGACCGTCCAGCTCTCCGACGCCGTGAGCACCGCGTTGGAATTCGCCAAGCAGGACAAGGACACCCTGGTCATCGTGACCGGCGACCACGCCCACACCAGCCAGATCATCGAGACCGGCAGCGTGACTCCGGGCCTGACGCGCACGCTGAACACCAAGGACGGCGGCACGCTCACCGTGAACTACGGAACCTCGCTCGATCCGGGCGAGGAGCAGCACACCGGCGGTCAGGTGCGGATCGCCGCATACGGTCCCGGCGCCGCCAACGTGGTCGGCCTCACCGACCAGACCGACCCGTTCTTCTACATCACCGACGTGCTGGGCCTGGACCGCACCAAGAAGTAGACCGCTCGGCCCGAAGCCGCACCCGTGGAGATCCGTGGGTGCGGCTTCCCCTTTCGTTCCGGCGCAGCGGACGGCGGGACGCTAGCGTGGACGGTGCACTCGCAAACGAGGGGGAAGACCATGTACCCGTATCCGGCCCCGGTGCCGCGTCTGTACCGCGCGCTGGCCCTGATCCAGGCGCTCATCGCGATTCTCACCCTGCTCGGCCTGGTGATCTACTGGATGACCTCCACTGGAGATGCCGGCTCGTCGACACGGCTCGGCGCCGATACCTACGACCTCGGCCTGTACGCGGTCACCCTGCTGGCTCCGGTGGCCGTGATGCTCGTGGGCCTGCTGGTGTCCTTCGTTGGTCTCGCCGTGTTCCTCGCGAAGGGCTCGCTCCCGGCTCGCGTCGCGAGCTGCTGCGGCTGGGCCGTGCTGCTGATCGCCGGGCTCGTGCTCGTCCAGGTGCACCCCGCGTTCGTCCTCGTGCTGTTCGTCTCACTCTGCATGCTGCTCGCGCTGGCGCTCGCCGATCGTCTCGCGGCCGGCCGGTCCGGGCCGGCGGCGGTCCCCGCGGCGCCCCCGGCCCCGTTCCAGACGGGCCAGATCCCGGTACTGCCGCCCGCGCCGGGAACGACGGACACCGGATCGTTCCCGCAGCATCCGAACGGCCCGCAGTGACCGTCGGACGGCACCGGTAGCCTGACACCGTGGCTCTCTACCGGAAGTACCGTCCCGCGACGTTCGCCGAGGTCGTGGGACAGGAGCACGTCACCGAACCGCTGAGCGTCGCGCTCGATTCCGGCCGGATCAACCACGCCTACCTGTTCTCCGGGCCGCGTGGCTGCGGAAAGACCTCGTCGGCCCGCATCCTGGCCCGATCGCTCAACTGCGAACAGGGCCCCACGTCCACGCCCTGCGGCGTGTGCAACTCCTGCGTTGCTCTCGCTCCCGGCGGCCCCGGAAACCTCGACGTCACCGAGATGGACGCCGCCAGCCACGGCGGTGTGGACGACGCCCGGGAACTGCGTGACCGCGCCTTCTACGCCCCCGCCGAATCGCGGTATCGCGTGTTCATCGTGGACGAGGCGCACATGGTGACCCCGCAGGGCTTCAACGCGCTGCTGAAGATCGTCGAGGAGCCACCGGAGCACCTCATCTTCATCTTCGCCACCACCGAGCCGGAGAAGGTGCTCACCACCATCCGCTCGCGTACGCACCACTACCCGTTCCGTCTGCTGGCGCCCAACGTGATGCGGCCGCTGCTGGAGAAGATCACCGGCGCCGAACACGTGGCGGTCGAGCCGCAGGTGTATCCGCTGGTGATCCGTGCCGGTGGCGGCTCGCCCCGTGACTCGCTGTCGATCATGGATCAGTTGCTGGCCGGCGCCGGGCCCGAGGGCGTCACCTACCAGCGCGCCCTGGGCCTGCTCGGCGTCACCGACGCCGCGCTCATCGACGCCGCGGTCGAGGCCCTCGGCACCGGAGACGGTGCCGCGCTGTTCGGTGCCGTCGAGCGGGTGATGGAGGCCGGTCACGATCCCCGCCGCTTCGCCACCGACCTCTTGGAGCGCTTCCGCGATCTGATCCTGCTGCACACCGTGCCCGATGCGGCCGATCGCGGCCTGATCGACGTGCCCGTCGACGTGCTGGAGACGATGCGCACCGAGGCCGGGCAATTGGGGCTCGCCACCCTCACCCGGTGTGCCGAGGTGACGCACGCGTCGCTCGCCGAGATGCGCGGCGCCACGTCGCCGCGGCTGCTGCTCGAGGTGATGTGCGCCCGGATGTTGCTGCCCGCGGCCGACGAATCGCAGGCCGCGCTGTTGCAGCGGGTCGAGGCCCTCGAACGCCGACCCGCGGGTGCACCACAGGCCGCGGGATCGGTTCCCACTGCCGTCTCCGTTCCCGCGGCGTCGCAGCCCGGAACGCCGGCTCCAGCCGGCCCGTCCGCGGGCGAGCAGCGGTTCGTCCGTCCCAGCCAGCGAGCGGCCGAGGCACCGTCCGAGCCCGCGGCCGCACCGGCGTCCGAGGCCGCTGCCTCCGTCACCGCGCCCGCACCGCAACCGCCCGCGCCCCGGCCGGAACCGGACACGCAACCGGCCGCACAGCCGACGGCGGTCCCGCAGGGGGAGTCGGCGCCGGCCGAACCGGAGCGGGCCCCGGAACCGCCCGCCGAGGCGGTTCCCGTGATGCACCGTCCAGCTCCGGAATCGGAGCCTGCCCCGGAACCGGCGGCGCCCGAACCCGTCGCGCCCGAGCCCGCGTCCGAACCCGTCGCGCCCGAGCCCGCTGCGGCACCGGCCGCCGCGGCCGGGCCCTCGGTCGACGAGGTCCGTACCGCGTGGCCGAAGGTGCTTCGCGCCGTCGGTGAGCGCAGCAAGGTCACCGCCACTTTGATGACCAATATGCAGGTCGTCGGGGTCGTCGGCGACACCTTGCACCTCGCGCTGGCGATCCCCGCACTGCTCGCCCGGTTCAGCGATCAACAGCACGTGGGTAACCTGCGCGACGCCGTGCGCGAGGTCTTCGGCACGCACTGGGATGTCGAGGTCGGCGACGGTGCCGGCGCGCCCCAGGCCGCTGCCTCGCAGGCCGCGCCGCGCCAGCGTCCGCCCGCCGAGCCGCCGCGTAAGGCTCCCACCTTCGAGCGACGCAGCCGCCAGGGCGATCAGCAGGCCCAGCAGTCCGATCCGCGACCCGCGGGCCGGGAGAACCGGGCACCCGCACACCACGACGACATCCCGCTCCCGCCCGAGCCGGAGCCTGAGCCGGAACCCGTCGCCGAGGTCTCCGAGGAGGAGATGATGGCCGAGGCGGCCCGCGAGGACGCTGCGGGCGGCGGCGCGTCGGCGCCGCGGCGCGATCCCGAGGAGATCGCGCTCGAACTCCTCAAGAACGAGCTCGGGGCCCGGCCCATCTGATGCGGCTCGCAGTCCGGGTGGCCGGCGTCGTCGCGACAGCGATGATGGCGGGCAGCCTCGTGTCCTGCGGATCGTCCGGTGCGCCGCAGCAGGACGCTGTGGCGGTGCGGCAGGACCGGGAACCGATCCAGAAGCGCGTCACGAACATCGGCGAGGCGTACCGCGTCAAATGGCTGGGCGACGTCTCCGGTCCGACCACCTCTCGGAGCACCGGTAGTGGGTGGATCGACGCCAACATCGTCCTGCGCGATGACGAGGTGGCCGCCCGCCTGCGGGACGCCGCGGGTGAGCCCGTCACGCACGAGGTGCCCGACGTTCCGGCGGAGATCAACCGCAGCGGGGACCCCGGAATCACCAGCGCCGGGCTCGATTCCTATGTGGCCGTCGAGCCCGGCACCGTGCGCGCCTACCTGTATCCGGAGCGCGGCGTGCTCGTGATCAAGTACCGCGGCGGGAACTAGGCGTTCCACCAGGGTCGTAGAGGCAGATCGCCGGCGCCGCCCTTGGCATCCAGCTTCACCGCGAGCACCTGGTGCAACTGCACCACGTTCCGTTCGAATCCGAGTCGGCACCCGGCCATATACAGGCCCCACACCCGGGCCGTACCCAGTCCCACCTCGGCCACCGCCTCGTCCCAGTTGTCCACCAGGTTCTGGCACCAGGCGGCGAGGGTCTTCGCGTAATGCTCGCGGAGGTTCTCCTCGTGCCGCACCTCCATACCGCCGATGTCCTGGATCGCGGCGATCACGCGACCGGATCCGGTCAGCTCACCGTCGGGGAAGATGTACCGGTCGATGAATTGGCCGCCCTTGCCCGAGAGTTTGTTGTCGTGCCGGGTGATGGTGTGGTTCAACAGGAGTCCGCCGGTCTTGAGCTTCTCGCGCAGCGAGGTGAAGTACGACGGATAGTTCTGCACGCCGATGTGCTCGGTGAGACCGATCGAGCTGATCGCATCGAAATCGCCCTCGGGGACGTCGCGGTAGTCGCTGTGCCGCACCTCGGCGAACTCGCCGAGGCCCTCGGCCTCGATCGCGGCCTGCGCCCATTGCGCCTGTTCCTTCGACAGTGTGGCGCCGATGGCGTAGACACCGCGCTGGGCAGCGTATCGCACCATGCCGCCCCAGCCGCAGCCCACATCGAGCAGCCGGTCACCCGGCTTGAGGCGCAGCTTCTCGAACACCAGGCGGTACTTATTCTCCTGCGCTTCCTCGAGCGAGGCGTCCGCGGTGGGGTAGCAGGCGCAGGTGTAGGTCATCGACGGACCGAGTACCAGCTCGTAGAACCGGTTCGACACGTCGTAGTGGTGATGGATGGCCTCCGCATCGCGGGACTTGCTGTGCCGGAACCCCTCTGCGATCCTCCGCCAGCGCGGCAGCGCCTCCTGCGGCGGCGGCGCGACCGGGATGAGTCGCTCGGGACCCACCGATCGCGCGATCTGCGCGAGCAGCCGCGGCGTGGGTTTGGCGAACTTCAGATCGTCGGAGAGGGCGCGCAGCGCGGGGTAGGGATCACCGGCGGGCGCGCCGGTGAGCTCGAGGTCGCCCGCGATGTAAGCGCGAGCGAGCCCCATATCGCCGGGCGCGGTGGCGAGATAGGTCGTCCCGCGGGGCGTCAGCAGCTCCAGACCGTACTCCGCATCGTCGGGGCCGGCCGACGAGCCGTCGTAGGCCTTGACCCGGATAGCGAGATTCCCGCCCGCCACCTTCTCGATGATCTCGGCGAGGCTCAGCTTGGGAAGGTGCTCGGTGTGGGTGTGGCGCGTCATGTTTCACTGCCTCCTGACTGTCTTGTCGTACAGCCCCAGCAACCTGCCCGCGGGGTCGTAACGAGTCTTCAATTGTTCCAGGACCGGACCGCCGTAGAGCGCATCGAACTCCTCGCGCCCGTAGAACGCCTCCGAATAGAGCGATTTGTGACCGCCCAGTTCCGAGACCTTCTTCTCGATCAACCGGTTCGCCCGACCCTCGATCTGACCGGGTTGCTTGGGGACTGCGGACCAGAAGCCCACGTTCACATAGGTGTGGTGCGGTTCGAGTGGGTACAACGGCCACGGCCGGTGCGGGTCCGCTCCGGTGGGCGCCGGATCGCGGAGACGCAAGGGGCACAGCCAGATCGGTTCGATCGGGATCTCGTCGAGGAACCAATCGAGGAAATCGGTGAGTCCCTCGATCCGCACCTCGACGTCCTGCACCACGCGCTCGCCGGGTGGCTCGCCCTTGCGGGCGGCCAGGCGATCGCCGATATCGTAGCGCCGGTCGAGTGCCACCAGCTTCCAGTAGAAACTGCTGCGCAACAGGTGCTTCGGCCACAGCCTGCGGACCTTGGGGTTCTGCGCACCGAACGCACGCGAGCACCAGAACCAGTCGGTGTCCCAGCGCCACAGGTAGTCGTGGGTGGTGAGCCGGTCGCGCGGGATCCCGTCCTCGTGCTGGAGTGAGCGGTAGTAGATGTCCATCCCGGTGTAGTCGCTGACGGGCCCGTCCTCGTCGGTCTTGCGACCCAGGGTCAGGTAGGCCTCGTCCCGGGTGAACACCACTCCGTCGAGATAGTCCACGCGCTCGCCGTCGAATTCACCCGCATCCACGATCGCGTTCATCGTGGTCTGCAGTTCGCGGAGGTCGTGCAAGCGCACGTGCCGCAGCTCCACGAACCGGCCCACCTCGTCGAGTTCCACGGTGAGCCGCGTCGAGTAGCCGAGCGTGCCGTAGGAGTTGGGGAAGCCGAAGTACAGGTCGGCGTTCGGTCCGTCCGGGGTGGCGGTCACGATCTCGCCGGCGCCGGTGAGGATGTCCATCGACCGCACCACCTCGTGCGGAAGGCCGGTCCGGAAGGAACTGGACTCGATGCCCATACCGGTTACCGCACCGCCGAGAGTGATCGTCTTGAGCTGGGGCACCACCGTCGGTGCGAGGCCGAAAGGCAGTGTGGCAGCAACGAAGTCTTCGTACGTGCAAACGCCGCCGACGTCGGCGGTGCGGGCCTGCGGATCGATGGAGATCACCGAGCCGAGGCCGGAGACGTCCAAGCCGGGGGTGTCGGTCGCGGCGCGGGCGCGGAACAGGTTCGAAGTCTTCTTCGCCAGTCGCACTCGGGAATTCACGTCGATCGCGCGGTAGCTGGTCAGGAGGCGGTCGAGGCCCTCGCGATACGCGGCCTCGCCCCCGATCGCGATCGGCGTCGTAGTGCGGGCCTGCGTTCTGATCCGAGCACTCACCTCTTGGACGCTATACCCGTCGCCCGGTCCGCGCGCGTCCGCCCACCCATTCGCTACGCTCAACGTCGAACCCGAGAGCAGAGGAACGAGCTACGTTGGCCCAGGTAACCGCCACCAAGTCCATCACGATCGCCGCCACGCCGGACCGCGTGCTCGCGGCCGTCACCGACTACACCCATCGCGGCGAGATCCTGCCGCCGAACTACCGCGACTACCGCGTGCTCGAGGGCGGTCAGGGCACCGGCACCGTGGCCGAGTGGATCCTGCAGGCCACCGAGAAGCGTTCGCGCAATGTGCACGCCACTGTCACCGTCGACGGCGACACCGTGACCGAGAAGGATGCGAACTCCTCCATGGTCACCACCTACCGGGTGGTCGCGGCCGACAGCGCGGGTGATCAGAGCACGGTCACCATCACCACCACCTGGCAGGGCGCCGGCGGTATCGGTGGCTTCTTCGAGAAGACCTTCGCCCCCAAGGGCCTGGCCCGCATCTACGGCGAGCTGCTGACCAACCTCCGGGTTCAGGTCGAGAAGGGGTAGTGGCACGACGTCGCCATCGTGGTACCCCCGTCCCGCCGCTGCCGCTGCGGGACGGGGTGGATGCGACCCGATTGGTGATCGCCGAGGAAGAGGCCGGTCACGCGCTCGGTGACGTCCTTCAGGCGCGATTCCCCGGCACCGCCGCATACCTGGCGGGGGAGTACGCGTCGGGTTCCGTGGTCACCTCCGGCGGTGCACCACTCGGCCCCGCCTCGCCGGTCACCGCGCGACAGGCGGTCTGGCTCTATCGCGAGCTGCCGCACGAGGTGCCGGTGCCCTTCCCGATGCCGATCATTCATGCCGACGACCGGATCGTGGTGGTCGACAAGCCGCACTTCCTGGCGACCATGCCCCGCGGCGCGCGGGTGGTGCAGAGCGCGCTGGTTCGACTGCGGCGTGAGCTGGGCGAACCGTCGCTCTCGCCCGCGCACCGGCTGGACCGGCTCACCGCCGGCGTGCTCCTGTTCACCCGCGATCCCGCCGTCCGCGGTCCCTATCAACAGCTGTTCGCCCAGGGGCTGGCGCGCAAGGAGTACGCCGCGCTCGCGCCGCTCCGACGCGACCTGGAGCTGCCGGCCACCGTCGAATCCCGGATCGAGAAGACCCCGGGGATCATGCGCGCCTACGAGGTGAACGGGCCGGTGAACGCCCGATCACACGTCGAGCTGGAGGCGGAACTGGGCACCATCGCGCGCTATCGGTTGCGGCCCGAGACGGGCAAGACACACCAGCTGCGGTTGCATATGAGTCGCCTGGGGGTGCCGATCCTGGGAGATCCGCTCTACCCCGAACCGCGCGAGGTGATCGACGGTGACTTCACCGATCCGCTCCGGCTGCTGGCCCGGCGGCTGGCCTTCGTCGATCCGATCGACGGCGCCGAGCGGGAGTTCGTCAGCTCCCGCGAGCTGACGCCCTAGCGGGAACCGAGGTAGTTCGCGACGCCCGTGGCGATGGCCTGGGCGAGCCGCTGCTGCCCGTCGGCGGAGGCGAGCATCGCCGCCTCGGTGGGGTCCTTGAGGTTGCCGGATTCCACCATGATCGAGGGCACCGTGGCGAGGTTCAGGCCCGCCAGATCGGAGCGCGGGTACAACCCGCCCGAGCCCAGGTAGGTGGCCGGGGTGAACCCGCCGCCCACGAGCGCATCCCGCATGACCTGCGCGTATCCGGTCGACGCCTGCTGGGCAGGGTTGAGCGGCGGCGAGGAAAGATTCACGTGAAACCCTCGGTTACCAGCGGCGGAACCGTCGGCGTGGATCGAGACCGCGGCGTCGGCCCCGAACTGGTTCGCTGCGTTCGCGCGGGCGTCGACGCACGGCCCCACCGAGGTGTCGTCGTTGCGCGACATGAGTACCTGCGCGCCCGCCGCCTTGAGGAGTTGGTACACCTGGTACGCCACGGCGTAGTTGAACGTGTGCTCCGCGAGGCCGTTGACTCCCGTGGTGCCGGTGGTCTGGCATTCCTTGGTGCCGCCGCGGCCGGTGGGCACCTGCTTGCCGATCGACGCGTCGTTGCTGCCGTTGTGACCCGGGTCGATGAACACCTTCTTGCCCGCAAGCGAGCCCGCGGCCGGCGCCGCGTTGTTCACCAGGGCCGGCTCCGAGGGCGATAGGCTGGAGCAACCGGTGAGGATCATGGCCGGGACGAGGCTCGCAGCCAGCAGGGCGAAACGGGTCTTCACAGCTCGGACTGTACCGCCTCATGCGGCGCAGTGGTAACACAAGCAACAAGAATCGGACATAGCGGTCGTGGGACCGGCGGAGGGAGACGGCAATGCAGCCCGGAGGCTCGATGGAAGACTTGATGGCCCAGGTCGGCGCGATGCAGCAGCAGCTCATGGCCGCGCAGGCCGAACTGCAGGCCACCACGATCGAGGGACAGGCCGGCGGGGGCCTCGTCAAGGTCATCGGCACCGGTGACGGCCAGGTCACCTCGCTGGTGATCGACCCCAAGGTCGTCGACCCGGAGGATGTCGAGACGTTGCAGGATCTGGTCCTGGGTGCGCTCACCGACCTGTCGAACAACACCGCCGAGCTGGCGCAGCAGAAGATGGGCCCGCTGGCCGGCGGCCTGCCGTTCTGACCCCGTGTACGAAGGCCCCGTTCAAGAGCTGATCGACGAGCTCGCCAAGCTCCCGGGGGTGGGACCGCGCGGCGCCCAGCGCATCGCCTTCCACCTCCTGGGAGCACAGCCCAGCGAGATCGACCGGCTCACCCATGCCCTCACCCGCGTACGCGACGACGTGCGGTACTGCGAGGTGTGCGGCAACGTCTCCGCCGACGTGCGCTGTCGGATCTGCTCGGATTCGCGGCGCGACGCCTCCAAGATCTGCGTGGTCGAGGAGGCCAAGGACGTCCAGGCTGTGGAACGCACCCGCGAGTACCGCGGGCTCTATCACGTGCTCGGCGGCGCCCTGAACCCGATCAAGGCCATCGGCCCCGACAAACTGCGGATCCGCGAGCTGCTGGTGCGGCTCGGTGCCGCGGTCGACGGGGTGGAGGTCGACGAGGTGATCATCGCCACCGACCCGAACACCGAGGGCGAGGCCACTGCCGCCTTCCTGGTGCGGATGCTCAAGGACTTCCCCGGCCTCACGGTGACCCGGCCCGCAGCCGGACTGCCCATGGGCGCCGAGCTGGAGTTCGCCGACGAGCTCACCCTGGGCCGCGCCATGAGCGGCCGGCGCTCGCTCGCCGAACCGCCCCGCGTGCTCGAAGAGACGCCGCCGAGCTGACCGTGGACGCCGCGCAGCTGCTGGCCCGGCTCGGCCACCCCGAGGGCATCGTCGCCGTCGACGGCCCTTCGGGCGCCGGGAAATCGACCTACGCCCAACGGCTGGTCGACGAGCTGCGCGCGGGCGGTGCCCGCGTCGCCCTGGTGCGGACCGATCACTACGCCACCTGGGACGACCCGGTGTCCTGGTGGCCGCGGATGCTCGAGGAGGTCCTCGTTCCGCTCTCCCGCGGCTGGGACGCCCATTACCGACCGCTGATCTGGCGTGACGGCACCCCGCGCCCCGGCCCTGAGGTGCGGTTGCCGTGGGCGCCACTCATCGTGGTCGAGGGGGTCTCCAGCGCCCGGCGGTCGTTCGCCGACAGACTCTCGCTCGCACTGTGGATCGACGGTGGCACCGCCGCGCAGCGACTGGAGCGGGCGGTCGCCCGCGACGGCGAGGCCGAGCGGGAGAACCTGCGGCGCTGGCAGGAGTTCGAACGCGGCTGGTTCGCCGTGGACGGCACGCGCGAGCGGTGCGAGATCGTCGCGAATCTGCCGGTCTGAGGCGGGGCGTGGACATAATGTCCTCGGTTCGCCTGTGAGCGACAGTTTCGCGACGGAGCATGTCGGTGGGGTCTGCCACAGTGGTGTCATGAAGGACGATCTGCAGCGCTATCTCGATCACGCGCGGGACGCGCTGCTGTGGAAGCTCGACGGTCTCGGCGAGTACGACCTGCGCCGTCCGCTCACTCCCACCGGTACCAATCTGCTGGGGCTGGTCAAACACTGCGCAATGGTCGACGCCGGTTATCTGGGTGACTGTTTCGGCCGCCCCTTCCGGCATCCGAATCTGCCCGATCCGCTGGCTCCCGGGGCCGATCCCAACGACGACCTGTGGGTCCGGGCCGACGAATCGAGCGTGGCGATCCGCGATCTGTTCGCAGCTGCCCGGGCGCACGCCACTGCGACCCTGTCCGAACTCCCCCTGGATGCCACCGGCACGGTCGCGTGGTGGGGCGAGAACGGACGCGGCGTGACGCTGCACCGCCTCGCCCTGCACGTGCTCCTCGACCTCGGCCGGCACGCGGGTCAGGCGGATATCGTGCGGGAATCGGTCGACGGTGCCGTCGGCCTGCTGGCCGAGAACACCAACCTGCCGGACGGTTACGACTGGGCGGCCTACTGCGCGCAGGTCGAGTCGTCCGCCCGCGCCGCCCAATAGGATCGGCTCATGCGACTGCGCGACAACCCCGTCATCGAGGTCACCCGGAAGCTCGCCTGCACGCCGGAGCAGGCATGGGCCCTGGTCACCGACATCTCACTTCCCACCCGGACCGATGGTGAGTTGCAGCGCGTCGAGTGGCTCGACGGTGCTGAACGGGTGGCTCTGGGAGCCCGCTTCCGCGGCTACAACCGCAACGATCAGCTGGGCGAGTGGGCTACCGACGCGGAAGTCATCGAGGTCGAGGAGGGGCGCCGCTGGGTGTGGTCGGTGGGGCCCGAGGGTGGCGGAGAAGCGTGGACCTCCTGGGGGTTCGAGGTGGATCCCTCCCGTGACGGTGCGCTGGTGCGGCAGTGGGGACGCGTCGGCGACGGTGCGTCGCCGTTCCGCGCCTTCGTCGCGGCGCACCCTGAACGCGAGGCGAGGATCATCGAGTACCGGCTCGATCTGTGGCGGACGGCCATGGAAGCCAATCTGGCTGCGTTGGCCGACGGTCTGGACTGACGGTGGCAGCCGGTTTCGCTCTCTTCGACACCGCCATCGGGCGGTGCGGTATCGGCTGGAGCGCCGACGGTGTCGTGAACGCGGTGCGACTGCCGGAGGAGTCCGACGAACAGACGGGGGCGTTCATCGCGCATGGAGCCGCCGAATCCGTTCCGCCGGAAACGATTCAGCGGGTTATCGATGCCGTCGTGGCGTTGACGGACGGCACCAACCTCCAGGACGATCTCACCTGGGTCGTGCTGGATATGAACGGGCTCACCGACTTCCAGCGTGCCGTGTACGAGGTCGCCCGTCGGATCCCGCCTGGGCACACGCGAACCTACGGCGAGGTCGCCCACGAGATCGGGCTACCCGGGTCCGCTCGTGCGGTGGGCCGAGCCTTGGGAGAGAACCCTTTTCCGCCGGTGGTGCCGTGTCACCGGGTGACTGCCGCGAACGGGAGGACAGGTGGCTTCTCCGCGACCGGCGGCGTGCAGACCAAGATGCGCCTGCTCGCGATCGAACAGGCCGTTCTCGGTCTCTGGTAGGGCTATCGGCGCAGGCGCTCGCGGCGTAGCAACTCCACATCGGGGAGGTCCAGCGGCTCCAGCTCACGACCGGTCGCCTTCGCCAGCAGGTAATCCGCCAGTTCCGGGTTCCGGGCGAGGGCCGGGCCGTGCATGTAGGTGCCGAGCACGCTGCCCTGGATCACCCCGTCCACCGGCTCGCCGGCGCCGTTGCCCACGCCTCGAGTCACCCGCATCAAGGGGGCGGCGGCCGGACCGAGAGTCGAACCGCCGCGGTGGTTCTCGAATCCGGTGAGGGGCTGCGTCAGTCCGTCGATGAGCGGACGCCCCTCGATCTCGCCGATCGAGCGGGTGGCCTGCGGGGCCGTGGTCAGGTCGAACAGCGATATGCCGTCAACCCGCTCGCCCTCGGAGGTCTCGTACCAGTGGCCCAGCACCTGGATGGCGGCGCAGATCGCCAGTACCGGTGCACCTTTCGATGCAGCCTCCTGCATGCCGGGGTACTTCGACAGGTGTCGAGTCGCCAACCGCTGCGCGTAATCCTCGGCGCCGCCGAGGGTGTAGATGTCGCACGATGCAGGCACCGGATCGGCCAGCGTGATCGGCAGGACCTCGGCCTCGATGCCACGCAGCCGTGCGCGCTGCCGCAGTACCAGGGCGTTGCCGCCGTCGCCGTAGGTGCCCATCACATCGGGCAGCACCAGGCCGATCACCAGAGTGGAATCGGTGATCCGGGTCTCGGATCCGGAGAAGTCGATCATCAGGCGCGGCCCTCCAGTGCCGTATTCAGATCACGGAAGGCGGTGTAGTTCGCCAGCACCTCCACTCGTCCGGGTGGGCACGATGCGATCGCCGCCACCGGATCGGCCACCAGCGAGTGCTCGGCCCCGGCGTAGGTGAGCCGTACCGCCAGATCGGCACCGCGTTCGCCCGAGGCGACCACCTTGCCGTTCTCGAACCGCTCGAACTGCACATCCCAAAGCCAGGAAAGGTCCTCGCCGTCGGGGACCTGACCGTTCACCGCGATCACCAGTCCCTCCGCGGTGCCGTCGATCATCGACATCGCCTCCTGCCATCCGGCCGGATTCTTGGCCAACAGCATCCGCACGGTGTGCTCGCCCACGGTCACCGTCGAGTAGCGGCCGGCCACCTCGCCCACCGTACCGACCGCGGCGACCGCGGCTGCGGGATCGGCACCCATCGCGACGGCGGCCGCGACGGCCTGCGCGGCATTGCCGCGGTTCGCCCGACCGGGCAACTTCAGTGTGAGCGGAGCGACGAAACCATCCGGGCCGTAGATGTTCTCGTCATCGACCCACCAGTCGGGGGCAGGTCGCGAGAAGTCGGTGCCCGTCGAATACCAATGCTCGCCGTCACGCACGATCGGCTCACCCGAGCGCGGACAGGAGACGGAGTCCGAGGTCCAGCCGGCGCCGGCGGCGACCCACACGACCTCTTTCGCGTCGTACGCCACCGAGGCGACCAGCACGTCGTCGCAGTTGGCGACCACGGTCAAGGCGGGGTGCGCATCGACCGCGGCGCGGATCTTGCGTTCGATGGCGTTGATCTCACCCACCCGGTCGAGCTGATCGCGCGAGAGGTTCAACAGCACGAGCGTCTCGGCCTGCACCGCGTCGAGGACGTGCGGTACGTGCAGCTCGTCCACCTCCAGGGCCGCGAGCGGTGCCGTGAGGTGGGCGGTCAGCGCGGCGACGATGCCGGCGTCCATATTCGCGCCGTCGGCCTGGGTCGCGACCTCGGCGCCGAGCGTCCCGAGCGCGGTCGCCGTCATCCGGGTGGTGGTCGACTTGCCGTTCGTGCCGGTGATCACGGCCGTGCGCTTGCCCGCCGCGAGGCTGGTCATCAGGTTGGGCTCGATCTTCAGGGCCACGAGCCCGCCGATCATCGAGCCCTTGCCGCGGCCGGCGCGCTGCGACGCCCAGGCTGCGGAACGGGCGGCGAACAGCGCCGTGCGGGCGCGGAGGGGGAGTCCGGGCATGCGGTCCAGGATAGGCCACCTGCCCCTACGCTGGGTTCATGGCTGAACTCCACGAGGATCGTCACCGCGCCCTGTCGTTCGGCGCCATCGCCGACGCCTACGACCGATTGAGGCCGCGCTACGCCGATGTCACGGTCGACGCGATCAGCGCGGGCGCCGCGACCGCCGTCGACGTGGGGGCTGGTACGGGCATTCTGTCCCGGCAACTGCGCGACCGGGGCCTCGACGTGCTGGTCGTGGAGCCCGACGCCGCGATGGCGGAGGTGGCTCGCGGTTCCGGGGTGCCTGCGGAGGTGGCGACCTTCGAAGACTGGGACGCCGCCGGCCGTACGTACGATCTGGTCACCTTCGGCCAGTCCTGGCATTGGGTGGACGCAGACATCGCGGTGCCCCGACTGGCCGGCCTCCTGAACCCCGGCGGCAGGGTGGCGCTGCTGTGGAACAAGCTGCGGCCGACCACCCCGTCGAACGCCGAGCTCCGGGCGGCGAGCGCGGACTACATCAATGTCGACGCCGTGAGCGCCGATCCGACGCAGGCCGAATTCGCGCTTGCGGAGCTCGGGAACCGGTTCACCGATGCGGGCTTCACGGTGCGAACCCGCGAGGACGCGTGGACCGAGACTCAGACCGCTGAGCGGTGGCTGGACCTGATCTTCACCTACTCGGCCCATTCCACGCTGCCCGACGATCGGAAGGCCGCACTGCGGTCGGCGCTCGCCGGCGTGATCGGCGACCGGGATGTCGAGCTCGGCGCGTCGACCATCGCGCTCATCGCACAGCGGTAGGCGGGTTCAGGCGACGACCGGCTCCCGACCGGGCGATGGCGCCGGTTTCGGTGCACGCTGCATCATCCCCGCGAGACAGCCGGTGATCACCACCGCGGCGCCCACCAGGGCGAGGGCCGAAGGATGCTCGCCCAGGAACAGCGAGCTGGCCGCGATGCCCACCACCGGCACCATCAGCGAGACCGGCGCGACCGTCGACGACGGGTAGCGCGCCATGAGCCAGGTCCACAGACCCGAACCGGCGATGGTGCCGAGCAGCACGATGTAGGCGAGCCCGCCGAGGGCCTTGAGGCCTGCCTCGCTGCCGAAGCTGTGCGCCAGCAGGTTCCAGCCGGTGGTGGGCCCCTCGATCACGGCGCTGAGCAACAGCATCGGGATCGGCGGCACCACGGCCATCCAGAGTGTCAGCCGCATCGGCTGCTCGGCGCGCGCGAGGCGGCTCCCCAGATTGCCGAAGGCCCAGCCGAGCCCCGCGGCCAGCGTGAGCAGCACGGGCACCACGCCGGTAGCGGCGCCGTGTCCGGCCCGATCGGCCACGATCAGGCCCATGCCGGTGACGGCGATGGCGATCCCGGCGACCTGCCGGGTACTGAGCTTCTCCCGGAGCAGCAGCGCGCCGAGCAGCACCGTGAACGGTGCCGAGGACTGCAGCACCAGCGAGGCGAGACCGGTGGGCATCCCGAGGTGCATGGCCAAGAACAGGAATGCGAACTGCAGCGTCCCGAATCCCACGCCGTACAGGACCAACCAGCGAGTGGGTACGTCCGGCCGGGGTACGAACAGCACGACCGGGATCGCTATCACCAGGAACCGCAGTGCGCCGAGGAAGAACGGCGGGAAGTAGTCGAGTCCGTACCGGATGGCCAGGAAGTTCAGTCCCCAGAGCACGACGACGGTGAGGGCGACGAGGCGGTGACGGGGGCTCATGACAGGAAAGTCTTCCGGGATTGAATCCTCAGAACAATCGAATACTTCTGCATGAAGTGTGTAGCTTCACTTCACTGACGTAGCCTGATCGGCATGGACGTCCACCGCCTGCGGATCCTGCGCGAACTCGCCGATCGTGGCACCGTCGCGGCCACCGCGCGAGCGCTGGATATGACGCCGTCTGCGGTCTCGCAGCAGCTCAAGGTGCTGGCCCGGGAGGCAGGCGTCGACTTGCTGGAACCCGACGGCCGGCGGGTACGCCTGACCGATGCGGGGCTCGCTCTGGTGGTGCGGGCCGAATCCGTGCTCGGCGAACTCGAACGTGCTCGCGCCGAGATGGACCGCTACCGCTCCACGCCCACCGGTGTCGTGCGCCTGACCCTGTTCCCGTCGGCGGCCGAACTGCTGCTCCCCGGCGTGCTGCGCCGCACCACCGGGGCGGGCGTGCAGGTGACCGCCGCCGACGCCGACCTCCCCGGCACCGAGTTGCCCGCGATGCTGGCGGACGCCGATGTCGTGGTGGCGCACCGCGACGAGCGCGCCCCCGCGCTGGGCGGTCCCCGCATCGCCTCCCGCGTTCTCATGCGCGAGCCGATCGACCTCGTCGTGCCGATGGACCATCCGCTCGCGGCGGCTGGGCGCGTCGCCGCGGAACAGCTCAAAGATCTCGACTGGATCAGTGTGCGCGACGGCTTCCCGGTCGACGACGTGTTGCGCTCCTTGGCGACGATCACCGGTGTGCAGCCGCGGATCGTGCAGCGGATCAACGATTTCCACACCATTCAGGCGATGGTCGCGGCGGGTCTCGGAGTAGCCCTTGTGGCCCGGCATGCGGTCACCCATCCCGGCGTGCGCGGATTGGAGATCGCGGGCGTTCTCGCCGCCCGCATCCTCGAGGTGGCGACCCGGCCGGGTGCCGAGCGGCGACCCGCGGTGGCCGCCGTGCTCCGTGCGCTCGATGACGAGGTGGCAGCGGTCCATGCGGACGGTGCTGGCATCAGGCAGATTCCAACGCTCGACTGGACCTGAACGGGCTGGGATCGTCCCGGTGTGACTGCGCATGGGGCGAGGGCCGAACGACGACGGGTGGCAATCGCCTCCTTCGTCGGGACATCGGTCGAATGGTACGACTTCTATCTCTATGGAACGGCTTCCGCGTTGATCCTGGGGCCGCTGTTCTTCCCCACCGCATCAGCGGCGGGGGGAGTCCTGGCCGCCTTCGCCACGTACGCGGTCGGATTCCTCGCCCGCCCACTGGGAGGCGCGATCGCCGGACACCTCGGCGATCGGATCGGCCGCAAGCGTGTGCTGGTCGCCTCCCTCGTGCTGATGGGATTGGCTACCAGTGCGATCGGTCTGCTACCCGGCTACGCCGCCATCGGAGTCGCAGCCCCGATCCTGCTCACTGCGTTGCGGCTGCTTCAGGGGTTGTCGGCCGGAATCGAGTGGGGTGGAGCGGTTCTCCTTGCCGTCGAACACGCTCCCACGGATCGTCGTGGTCTCTTCGGCGCCCTACCGCAGGCGGGCTCCGCCGCCGGGATGATCCTGGCCACGTCCATCTACACGGTTGTGCACACTGTGCTCGGCGGCGCCGCGTTCACCGCGTGGGGATGGCGGATCCCTTTCCTGCTCAGTGCCGTTCTTGTGATCGTCGGTCTGGTGGTGCGACTGTCGGTGCGGGATTCGGCAGAATTCGAGGAACTGCGGTCTACCGGCGCGGTTCACCGATCGCCGGTGCGCGAGGTGTTGCGGCGCCATCGACGCACCGTGGGACTGACTGTGTTGATGCGCATCGGCCAGAACTCGGTGTACACGCTCTACACCGTGTTCATGCTCACCTACATCGTCGGCGAGGTGCGCTCCGACGGTGCCCCGATCGGTCTGGTGGCCACGCTCGTCGCCTCGGTGACCGGGCTCGCGGCGACCCCGCTATGGGGAGCACTCTCCGACCGCCTCGGGCGTAGGCCCGTGTATCTGTTCGGCGCGATCGTCACCGCGGTGTTCACCGCCCCGGCCTTCGCGCTGATCGGGACCGGTTCCGCCGTGCTGATCGTGGTGGCCTTCGTGATCGGCATCAACATCGGTCACGACAGTCAGTACGGCGCTCAGGGCGCCTTCTTCGCTGAGCTGTTCCCCATCGACGTCCGCTACAGCGGTGCGTCGATCGGGTACGCGGTGGGCGCCGTGCTCGGCGGCGGGCTCACCCCGCTCGTCGCGGCGGCGTTGCTCACTGCCGGGGGCGGGACACCATGGCTGGTAGCAGGATTCGTCTCCGCGCTCGCGGTGGTCTCGGGTATCGGCGTGTACCTCGCGCCGGAGACCCGGCCGGTGCGGCCGACCGTCGCGCCGCAGCGTCCCGCGGCGGAGGCGCTCGCATGAGCCGGCCGTTGCTGCTCAGCGCGTTCGCCATGGCCTGCGTCGGGCATCAGTCCGCTGGCCTGTGGACCCGCCCCGAAGACCGGAGCACCCACTACACCGAGCTCGATCACTGGATCTCACTTGCCCGGCTGCTCGACGACGCCGGATTTCACGCGCTCTTCCTCGCCGATGTCCTGGGCACCTATGACGTGTACGGGGGTACCCGCGACGAGGCGGTGCGCTCCGCTCTGCAAGTCCCGGTGAACGATCCGATCCTGGCGATCTCCGCCATGGCCGCCGCCACTCGGAACCTGGGCTTCGGCGTCACGGTCTCGACCACGTACGAGCAGCCGTACGCCCTGGCGCGCCGAATGACTACGCTCGACCACCTCACCCGGGGACGGATCGGGTGGAACGTGGTCACTGGCTATCTGGACTCCGCGGCGAAGAACCTGGGTTTCACGGCGCAGATCCCGCACGATCAGCGCTACGACATCGCCGACGAGTACCTCGAGGTCTGCTACAAGCTGTGGGAGCACTCGTGGACCGACGCCGCCGTGGTCGCCGATCGCGCCACCGGTGTCTACGCCCGACCTGATCAGGTGCGCGATATCGATCACCATGGAGAGTATTTCACCGTTCCGGGCGCATTCCTGTGCGAGCCGTCGCCGCAGCGCACACCCGTGATCTTCCAGGCCGGATCCTCGCCGCGAGGCAGACGGTTCGCAGGTCGGCATGCCGAGGCCGTCTTCGTGATCGGCCCTACACCCGCCGCGGTCCGGTCGACGGTGGCCGCGGTCCGCGCCGAGGCGGAGGCGGCGGGCCGCGACCCGCGGTCGGTGCGGATCATCGCGGGCCTCACCGCCGTCGTTCGTGCCACTGACGAGGAAGCGGAGGAAGCGCTCAGCGAATATCGACACTCCGCCAGTGAATCCGGTGCGCTCGCTCTGTTCGGCGGCTGGACCGGCGTCGATCTCGCGGGCATTCCCCCCGATGCGCCGTTGGTGCACGTGAGTACCGATGCCAACCGGTCCGCGCTCGATGCCTTCACCCGCGACGCTGACCACGAGTGGACGGTCGGTGAACTCGCTCGTTTCGTGAGCATCGGAGGGCGCGGTCCGGTGCTGGCGGGGTCGGCGGCGACCGTCGCGGATCAGTTGCAGCGGTGGCAGGACGAGGCCGATGTCGACGGCTTCAACTTCATGTACGTCACGATGCCCGCTACTTTCGCCGATATCGCCGAACACCTCGTGCCCGAGCTGCGGCGCCGCGGACTGCTCGACGATCCGGTCCGGGGACCGTCGACGCTGCGGGAGCGGCTCGGGACGTCCGACGGTCCGCGGCTGCCGAAGTCTCACTACGCGCGCCGAATCGGGATCGGCGCACCTGCACGTTAGGAGTCGAACGCGACCACCGTGGACGTGGCGCCGCGGAGTGCGCCGACCGCCTCCGCTTCGACGCTCACGGAGGCGCGGTCGGACGCGGAGAGAGGCGTGAACGGTGTGACGGTGAGCGTGAGATGATCGCTCCGCTTGCGTGGGCGCCAGAGCCCGACGATGCGCCCGTCGAGCAGGACCGTTCCGGGCTCGCCGACCGGCTTCCAGACGGCGCGGTGGTGCTCCGGCGCGAGGATCACCGCGCGGTCGCGCGCCTGCGTGTACGGGTCCCGCGGCGGAAGGAGGCGCACGCCCGTGGGGAGCGAGGTCTCGCGGAGCTCGGTGAGGTCGTCGGCGTGTGCCCAGGCGCGAGCGCCCTCGGTGTCGACGCGTTCGAGCTGGTCTGCGAGTGTGTCCCACCACGGGTCCACGTCGGCGGCACGAACGCCGATCCACGCTGCGAAATCCGCACGCGTGGTGGGACCGTAACAGCGGAGGAACCGGCGGAAGAGGCCGGCGCGCGCGTCCTCGGGTGTGCGCGCGGGGATCGGAGCCGGGAGCCAGTCGTCGGTGAGGGCGAAGGGCGCGGTATTGCCGTCGCGGGGTGCGAAACAGACCTGGCCGCGCAGGGCGAGGACGCGAACGCAGAAGTGCACCACGGCCTCGCCCAGCGGTTGGCCGGCCGCGTGCGGGCCCTCCGCCTCCCAGCGCTCGCGCTGGTCCGCGCCGAGCTCGGGCGCGATCGCGGCGGCGACCTCTACGCCGAGTTGCGCGATCGCGAGCCTGCGACCGCTGAGTACCGCGGCGGTGTGCCTCGCGGTGAGGTCGACGGCCTCGTCGAGGGTGAGGCCGAGCCCGTCGAGCGCCGGGCCCACGCCCTGGATCAGGTGCCGCGCTGCGTCTTCGGTGGGCGGCAGGACCCCGGTGGTGAAGACCGCCGCCTCGGCGGTGGGCACGAGGAACGGTGCGCCACGCATGCACCAGGTGCGCAGCAGCTCTCGCGATTCGAGAGCCTCATCGAGGGTGTCGACGGCCACGCCGCGCACTCTGGCGTGCAGCGCGAGGAGGGCCGAGCCGGGCGGGCTGTCCTGGATGCCGCACCGCCCTGCGGCGCGGCTGAACTCGCGCTCGGCAAGGCGCTCCGCGAGGCCGTGCGTGCGCAGGCGGAATCCGATGATCTGATCGTTCGACAGCTTCGGCACCGTCTCCACGCTAGCGCGGTTCGCGTGCCAGTGTGCTCAGGCCGGCCGGGAGGAACCGGGTGAGGAGCCCGTGTGCAGCGGCCGAATCGCCGTCGACCAGGCGAGTCGTCATCACGCCTTCGTAGAGCGCGATCGCAAAGCGGGCCAACGCCTCCGCGTCCGCGGGTGGCACATCGAACCGGGCGATCGCGTCGGCGAGCCGGGCTCGCACGGCGCGGTCGTGCGCGGTGAGCCTGGCCGCGGCCTCGTCGTCACGCGCGGCGTAGATGGTGAACTCGGTGGTGAGTAGCGACCAGCGGCGCTCGTTCGGATCGTCGGCGCCGGCGGCGAGCGCGGCGCTGGCGATCGCCTCGTCGAGCGTGGGTGCCGCGTCGATGGCAGCGGCGATGCGGCCGATCTGGTGTTCGGCGTGGCGGTCGAACAGTGCGAGGAACAGGGCCTCCTTACCCGGGAAGTTGGAGTAGAAGGCGCCGCGGGAGAGCCCGGCACGGGTGCAGATCTCGTCCATCGAGGCGGCGTGGAAGCCGCGCTCGGCGAACACGGCGAGTCCCGCGTCCAGGAAGCGCTCGACGCTGCGCGCCCGTGTTCTGTCGCCCTTCGCCATCGGTACCTCGCAATCCGTTGACCCCGGCATCGGTGCGTGCCATGATACCGATAACTAGAACGTATAGTCTATTTATCGATCGAGAGGCGGTCCATGATGGAGGCGCAGCACACCGGCCCCGACGGATTCGATCCCGATGCGATCGTGGTGGGGGCCGGCCTCGCCGGCCTGGTCGCCGCGTACGAGCTGTCCCGGGCCGGCCGACGAGTGCTGATCCTCGACCAGGAGAACCGCAACAACCTCGGGGGCCAGGCCTTCTGGAGCCTCGGCGGCCTGTTCCTGGTCGATTCACCCGAGCAGCGCCGCCTCGGCATCAAGGACTCGAAGGAACTGGCACTGCAGGATTGGTTCGGCTCCGCCGGATTCGATCGCGACGATCAGGACCACTGGCCCAGGCAATGGGCCCGCGCGTACGTCGACTTCGCGACCCACCGCAAGCGGGACTACCTCCGCAGGCTGGGCCTCGGCTTCACCCCCGTGGTCGGGTGGGCCGAACGGGGCGGCGGCGCGGCCGATGGCCACGGCAACTCGGTGCCCCGCTTCCACCTCACCTGGGGCACCGGGCCCGAGGTGGTCCGCGTATTCCGCGAGCCCGTCGAGCGGGCCGAAGCGCACGGCCTCATCCGATTCGCCTTCCGGCACCGGGTGGACGAGCTGCTGCGCGAGGACGACGGTGCGGTGACCGGCGTGCGCGGTGCCCTCCTCGCCGAGACCGATCTGGAGCGCGGCGTCGCCTCGAACCGGGACGTGGTGGGTGATTTCGAGTACCGTGCCCCGGCGGTGCTGGTCACCTCCGGTGGCATCGGCCACAACTTCGACCTGATGAAGAAGTACTGGCCCACTGAGCGTCTCGGCGCTTTCCCGCAGCACATGATCGCCGGCGTCCCAGCGCATGTCGATGGCCGGATGCTGGACATCTCGGAAGCGGCCGGCGCGAACATCGTCAATCGGGACCGGGTCTGGGCCTACACCGAGGGCATCCACAACTGGGACCCGATCTGGCCGCAGCACGCCATCCGGATCATCCCGGGACCCTCGTCGCTGTGGTTCGACGCCAACGGCAACCGCTTCGCCGCGCCCAACTTCCCCGGCTTCGATACCAACTCGACGATGAAGGCGATCCTCGAGACCGGCTTCGACTACTCGTGGTTCGTGCTCACCGAGACCATCATCGAGAAGGAGTTCGCGCTCTCCGGTTCCGAGCAGAATCCCGACATCACCGAGAAGGACCTCAAGCTCGCCCTGGGACGGGTGAAATCCAAGGGCGCACCCGGCCCGGTCGAAGCCTTCAAGCAGCACGGCGAGGACTTCATCGTGGCCGACACGCTGGACGAACTGGTCGCCGGAATGAACCGGATCGGTCGCGGCGGGCATATCGACGTGGGGCGCTTGCGCGAGCAGATCGTGGCCCGCGATCGCGAGGTGGCCAACGGGTTCAGTAAGGACGCCCAGCTGCAGGCCGTGCACAATGCGCGGAATTACCTGGGCGACAAGGTGGTGCGCGTCGCCAAACCGCATCGGATTCTCGATCCCGAGCATGGACCGCTCATCGCCGTGCGACTGAACATCCTCTCCCGCAAGACCCTCGGTGGTCTTGAAACGGACCTTTCGGCCCGCGTTCTCGGTGCCGACGGTGCGCCCGTCCCCGGCCTGTACGCCGCGGGGGAGGTAGCGGGCTTCGGCGGCGGCGGAGTGCACGGCTACAACGCCTTGGAGGGCACCTTCCTCGGCGGGTGCATATTCTCGGGAATGACGGCCGGACGCGCCGCCGCCGCAGCGATCGGCGATCCGACGGAAGGACAGAAGGCATGAACGCACGCACCGCACTGGTGACCGGAGCATCGTCGGGTATCGGGTTGGAGGTAGCGAAACTGCTGGTGCAGAAGGGGTACCGAGTCATCGGCACCAGTCGGAACCCGGACACCATCGCCGCCGACAAGCGACTGCCGGGTGTCGAATACTTGGCGCTCGATCTGGCCGACCGCGATTCGGTCGCCGCCTGCGCACAGGCTGCGGGCGATGTCGACATCGTGGTGAACAACGCCGGTGAGAGTCAGTCCGGTCCGCTGGAGGAATTGCCCGCCGATGCGGTCGATCGCCTGTTCCAGACCAATGTCTTCGGCGCCGTTCAGCTGACTCAGCCGCTGCTCCCGGGAATGCGTGAGCGCGGCTACGGCAGGGTGATCATGGTGGGCTCCATGCTCGCAAGCTTTCCGCTCGCGTTCCGCGGCTCCTACGTAGCCGCGAAGGCCGCGCTGAAGGGCTTCGCCTGCGCCGCACGCCAAGAACTGTCCCCATTCGGTGTGTGGGTCACCACCGTGGAGCCGGGATCGATCGCCACCGGTATCGGCGAGCGCCGCACCAAGTACGTTGCAGACGATTCGGTGTATCGCAGCGATTTCGACACCATGATCGACAATCTCGACCGTAATGAGCGGGCCGGCATCACCCCGAAGCAGGTGGCCGAGGTGATCGTCAACGCGATCGAGGCCGATCCGCCCCGTGAGTTCTACGCCGTCGGCAGCAACGCTCCGTTGGTCTTCCTGCTCAAGCGATTGGTACCGGTCGAGGTGGTCTCGAAGATCGTCGCCAAGCGGCACGGATTGCAGCGGTAGTCCTGTGCTGGTCCTCATCGAGTCGTCAGGCGCGTACTTAAGCTGCCTCGTATGTCGCGGCACTCGATTCCGGCAGCGCGAGATCCTGATGAACACAACCGGTGCCACGATGTTCGGATTCGACTGGGCCAATAAGTCCGCCGACGGTGCGATCTGTGCCGCATGCGGTTTTGTCCATACGTTCATGGGACCGGGCCACCGGTGGGTGGATCCGGGATCGGTCCCCGCGACGCGGGTGCCTCCGGAGTTTCTGTAGGCACGTCCCGGTTGCGGCGGGACAGGTGACCCTGGTGCGCAGCTCGTCTACTACGTAGCGTCGTAGACGTATCGTCCCCGGCCCGAAGGACCAACGTCATGCTCACCGCAGCGCACCGCGCCGTCATTCGCGACACCCTGTCCGCCGTGGGCGGTGCGATCGACACGATCACACCGAACTTCTACCGTCGCCTGTTCACCGCCCATCCGGAACTGGAACGTGATCTGTTCAATCGCGGTAATCAGGCGGTCGGTGCGCAACAACGCTCACTGGCGGCGTCGATCGCCATGTACGCCACCGCAGTCATCGATGACTCGGTCGATGCATCGTCGTTGCTCGAACGGGTCGCGAACAAGCATGCTTCGCTCGGTGTGGCACCGGAGCAGTATCCGGTGGTGTACGAGCACCTGTTCGCGGCCATCGCCGAGGTGCTCGGCGAGGCCGTGACCGCGGAGGTGGCTCAGGCGTGGACCGCGTTGTACTGGCAGCTGGCCGAGGAACTGATCGCCCTCGAAGCCGGACTGTATCGCCGTGCCGGGGTCGCGCCGGAGTCGGTGTGGCGCACGGTCGAGGTGGCCGAGCGCCGGCAGGAATCGCCGCATACCGTGGCCTTCGTCCTGGCCGACCCCGACGGCTTTCCTCTCCCTGAATTCGCGCCCGGACAATATATCTCGGTAGCAGTGCCACTTCCGGACGGAGCCCGTCAGGTTCGGCAGTACAGCCTTTCCGGGGCGGGTACCGGTCGCTGGCGGATCGGGGTTCGACGAGACGGAGAGGTCTCGACGCACCTGCACGAGTACGCCTTCGAGGGGACGCGGTTGTCAGTGTCGCCTCCCTTCGGCGACATCGTGCTCGACAGCGATCCTTCGGTACCGCTGGTGCTCGCCTCCGCGGGAATCGGCATCACGCCCGTGCTCGGCATGCTGTACCACCTCGCCGAGGAGGGGCAGGGGCGGTGCGTCACGGTGGCGCACGCCGACCGCACGCGGGCGACACACGCGCACCGCACCGAACTGTCCGAGCTGGTGCAGCGGATTCCCGGTGCCACGTTGCACGTCTGGTACGACGGCCTTCCCGATCGGTATCCGCTCTCTGACGGTGAGCACCGCGGACGCATCGACGTCTCGGCGCTGACCGTTGAGCCCGATACCCACGCCTACCTGTGCGGTCCGATGCCGTTCATGACGGGGCTCGCAGACCAGTTGGAACGACGAGGATTACCGCGCGAGCAGGTGTGGTTCGAAGCGTTCACTCCCACGGTGTGATCACCGGGTGAGGGCGGCCCCCAGGATCTTCGCCGCCTCCTCGAACCGGGAGGGCTCAGGTCCGGCGTACGCCAGCCGCAGATGATTCCCCGTGGGTTCGGCGGGGAACCATTCGTCGCCGGAACCCACGATGAGCCCGTTCCGCCGGCACTCGTCCACGAGAGCAGCCAGGTCCACGTCGTCGGGCAGTCGTGCCCAGAGGGCGAGCCCGCCGCGTGGCACCCGGTTCACCGTGACCGACGGTGCGTGGTCGCGGAGGGAGCGCAGCAAGAGGTCTCGGCGCTCGCCGAGTTGTCGCCCTAGCCGCCGGACATGAGTGCGCCACGCAGGCTGCGTGATCACATCGAGTGCCACGGTTTGCAGAACGCCGCTCGTGTACATCGCGTCGGCCTGGATATCGGCCAGGATCCGGTCGCGGGCAGGGCCTCGCGCGATGATCGCCGCCACCCTGACCGCCGGCGCTACCGATTTGCTCAGCGACCGGATGTACACGACATGACCGGAATCATCGCGGGCGGCCAGCGGCGTCGGCTCCGCGTCGATCCCGAAATCCCGGGCGTAGTCGTCCTCGATGAGGAATGCCCCGGCGGCGCGTACCGCGTCCAGGATGCGTTCCGACCGTTCGGTACTCCACACCGCGCCGGTCGGGCTGGCGAAGGCGGGCTGCGCGTAGAAGGCGCGAGCCCCGGTCTCGGCGAGGATGCGCTCGACCACGTCGGGGTCAGGGCCGTCGGGTCCGCTGGGAACCGGAATCACGTCGACAGCGGCGCTCTCGGCCGCCAAGATGGCGCCCCAATAGGTGGGCGACTCCATCAGGAGCGGCCGGCCCGCGCCGACGAGGGCGCGGAAGGCTGTGAGGAGGCCGCCCTGGCTGCCGGGAGTCACCACCACGTCACGGGCCACCGCGGGCGCCGCTCGGGCGGGTGTGAGCGACTGCAATTCGGTGGCGAACCAGGAGCGCAATCCGTCGATCCCCGCGCTGGGCGTGCGATCGAGCAAGGCCTCATTGCGCGCCGCTCGGGCGAAGGCAGTACGCACGAGTCGTTCGGGTAGCAGTTCGCGAGCGGGGTATCCCGACTGAAGGGCGATGGCGTCGCCGTCGTTCGGCCGGAGCGCGGTGGGCGTACCAGGTGTGCGCCGCCCCTGTACGCCGAGTGCCGCGGTCTGCCAACCGAAATCGACAGGCCGGGTAGCTCGCTCTCTGCGCACGAAAGTTCCTACACCGGGTCGAGATTCGATCAGTCCTTGCGCGCTGAGTGTACGCAGGGCGCGCTGCACCGTGACGGGACTGACCTGGTGTGCCGTCACCAGGCTTCGGGTGGACGGGAGCTGTGCACCGGGCGGTGCCGACTCGATCCAGGTGCGAAGCGTCGTCGCCAAGCGGCCGTCGCTGCTATCGTTGGACATGAGTCAACAGGATAGCGCTACTCTCATCGGGTACCGACCGATACCGCCGTCGCCAGCGTCCGGCGGGCTGCTGTGGGGCCTGGTCGGCGTGATCGCCTTCTCCTTCTCGATCCCGCTCACCCGCGTCGCGGTCGCAGGCGGCGGGCTTCCGCCGCTGTTCGTCGGGGCCGGTCGCGCCGTGGTGGCGGCGGCCCTCGCCGGCTTCGCCCTGATCATCACCCGGCAGGCCCTGCCGCGCGGCACGCAATGGATCAGGGTCGCGCTGGTGGCCTCGGGGGTGGTGATCGGCTTTCCGGTGCTCACCTCGTTCGCCCTCACCTCGGCCACGGCCTCGCACGGCGCCGTGGTGATCGCATTGCTCCCTGTGGCGACGGCCGTGGTCGCGGTCCGGCGGGGCGGTGAGCGCCCACCTCTGCGCTTCTGGCTAGCGGCTGTAGCAGGAGCGCTGGCCGCGGTCGCCTTCGCGGTGATACAGGGCGGCGGGATCGGCTCGCTCCAACTGTCTGACCTGCTGCTCTTCGGTGCCGTCGTGGCCGCGGCCGTCGGCTACGCGGAAGGGGGCTTGTTGTCGCGGGAACTCGGTGCCTGGCAGACGATTTCGTGGGCCTTGATCGTCGCTTTCCCGGTGATGCTGGTACTCACGGCATGCAGCGCCCGGGGCGGGCTGCACTCGACTGCGAACGGTTGGCTGGCCTTCGTCTACCTCGGCGTAGTGAGCATGTACCTCGGCTTCTTCGCCTGGTATCGGGGCCTCGCGATCGGCCCCATGACCACCGTCAGCCAGGTCCAGCTGGCACAACCCGTCTTCGGGATCGCCTGGGCGGCTCTGCTTCTAGGCGAGCACATCGGCTGGTCCACGATCATCGGCGGCTTGGCCGTGATCGCTTGTGCCGTCCTCGCTGTCCGCACCCGTACTGTTCGCCCGACGTCGGCGCGAACGCGGGCAACCCGCGATGGGTGAGAGTGACATCCTCACCCATCGCGGAGCACCTTACGGAGCCCAGGTCCGCGTCGACGCCTCTCCGACGGCTTCCTGGCTCGCTCGTACGCTGCCGTGCGCGCGGTTGACCGCGGAGACCACGGCGCGCAGAGAGGCCGTGGTGATCGACGGTGCGATGCCCACGCCCCACACGGTGCGATCCTCGTCGCCCACACGCACGATGGCCTCGACATAGGCAGCGGCCTGCGCGTCGTCACCGGCCGACAGGGCGTGCTCGCTGTAGTCGAGCACCCGCACATCGAAGCCCACGGTGCCGATGGCGTCGACGAAGGCCGCGAGCGGGCCGTTGCCCTCGCCCGAGATCTCCTGCTCCTTGCCTTCGACCTTGACCACTGCCTCGATACGGTCAACAGCTCCGTCGATCTCCGAGGCGGTGACCTTCTGGCGCATGCGCTCGAGCGGCAGGATCGGATCGATGTACTCGCCGGCGAACACATCCCACATCTCCTTGGGCGTCACCTCGCCGCCCTCGCCATCGGTGATCTTCTGCACCGACTGACTGAACTCGATCTGCAGGCGGCGGGGCAACGCCAGGCCGTGGTCGGACTTCATGATGTAGGCGACACCGCCCTTGCCGGACTGGCTGTTGACGCGGATCACGGCTTCGTAGGAGCGACCCACATCCTTCGGGTCGATCGGCAGGTAGGGGACCTGCCACAGGATGTCGTCGACGTCCTTGTCGGCCTCGTCGGCGTCGATCTTCATCTGATCGAGGCCCTTGTTGATCGCGTCCTGATGGCTACCGGAGAACGCGGTGTACACCAGATCGCCGCCGTACGGGTGCCGCTCGGGTACCGGCAACTGATTGCAGTACTCGACGGTGCGGCGGATCTCGTCGATGTCGGCGAAATTGATCTGCGGATCGATGCCCCGGCTGAACATGTTCAGCCCCAGGGTCACCAGGCAGACGTTGCCGGTGCGCTCACCGTTGCCGAACAGACAGCCCTCGATGCGGTCGGCGCCGGCCAGGTAGCCGAGCTCGGCAGCCGCCACGCCCTCGCCGCGGTCGTTGTGCGGGTGCAGCGACAGGATCACCGAATCGCGTCGATCCAGGTTGCGGCTCATCCACTCGATGGAATCGGCGTACACGTTCGGGGTCGCCATCTCGACGGTGGCGGGTAGGTTCAGGATCATCGGGTTCTCCGGTGTGGGAGCGATGATCTCGGTGACCGCGTCGCAGACCTCCTTGGCGAAGGAGAGCTCGGTCCCGGTGTACGACTCGGGGGAGTACTGGTAGCGCCAGGCGGTGTCGGGGTACTTCTTCTGTTCCTCCAGCACCTTGTGGGCGGCGTCGGTGGCGATCTTCTTGATCGCAGCCTTATCGGCGCGGAAGACCACGCGGCGTTGCAACACCGAGGTGGAGTTGTAGAAGTGCACGATCACGTTCTTCGCGCCCTGGCACGCCTCGAAGGTGCGCTCGATCAGTTCATCACGGCACTGCACCAATACCTGGATGGTGACGTCGTCGGGGATCGCACCGTCTTCGATGATCTCGCGGACGAAGTCGAAGTCGGTCTGGCTGGCAGAGGGGAAGCCGACCTCGATCTCCTTGTAGCCCATACGAACCAGGAGGTCGAACATGCGCCGCTTGCGGGCGGGACTCATGGGATCGATCAGCGCCTGGTTGCCGTCGCGCAGGTCCACGGCGCACCACAGGGGCGCGGTGTCGGCGACGTTGTCGGGCCAGGTGCGATCAGGCAGGGAGATCTGTTCGACCTCGTCGGCGAACGGGCGGTACCGGTGGTTCGGCATGGCCGAGGAACGCTGGGGGTTCCACGCGGGCTGCCCGGGGTTGCGCGGGCCGGCCGGAGTGGAGATCTTCGATACGCCGGAGGTGTAGGAATCGGCTGCAGGGCTCATGGGTCGAGGCTACTTTCTGGTGACTCCCCGGGGATCAGGGGGAGGAGTCCGGCGCGATGCCGGGAGGAACTCGACCGGCGCAGCCGCTGCACGGCTCAACCCGCGACGGGGAGCCGGTCTGGATCAGGCCCCGCCGCGGCAACCGAGGAGGAGGGTCCGCTGCACGGTGTCACCATAACGCACCGTTGATCGGCGGGTGGTGCCGGTGCTCGGATCGCAGGTACGAAGCGGCGATGACGCGCCGATGAAGAGTCGGTGACAACGACTGTGATCTAGAACATGATCTACCGGCGGTACGCGATTTCGAGGCGGCGATATTCGCGATCTCAATCAATTGGTGCGCCCGAATCGACCGAATTTGCGGGAGAAACGCCAGGCCACTTATCTAGAACTAAACTTTGTCAAACTACACGCCTAGTGACCAGGCGGGTTCCGCACAACGCGCGATGAAAGTAACCACGGTTTTGAATGTTGCGAATCCGCCGCACCGCTCCCTACACTGCTTGCGATTGCAAGCTTGAGGTTTTGCGACGCGACAATAGGAGAGCTTGGTGGAGCACGCGGTGCACTCCCTGACCGGGGCCCAATACGGGATGTGGCTGAGCCAGCAGATGTCGCCGGACGTCTCCTACGCCGTCGCCCAGTACGTGGACTTCGAGGGTGCGCTCGACGTCGAGAAGATGCGTGCCGCCACCCGTGCCGCCAGTGACGAGTTCGTCTCGCCCTACGTCCGCATCGACGTCGACGACTCCGGCGCTCCGGTACAGCGCATCGACCGCAGCATCGATGCCGGCGCCGAGGTGATCGACATCGGCCTCGCCGACCTGCCCGAGGAGGAGCGGGTCGCGGCCGCCGTCGAGTGGATGCGTGCCGAATACGCACGGCCGCTCGATCTGGCCGCGGACGCGCTGATCGTCAACCGGCTCATCGAAGTCTCCGAGGATCGCTGGTTCTGGTACGCCCGGGCCCACCACGCCGTGATCGACGGGTACGGAGCCTCCACTCTGCAGCGTCGCGTCGCCGAGCTGTACACCGCGCTGGTCACCGGTGAGGACGCACCCGCACTCAAGCCGAAGCCGCTGGCCCCCGAGGGCTTCGTCGCCGCCGAGGAGAAGTACTTCCAGTCCGCCCGCGCCGAGGGGGATGCCCAGTACTGGTCCGGAATCGTCCCCACCCTCCCGGAGGCCGCCGGGCTCGGCCGCCGAATCTCGGGCCCATCGCCTCTGAACCTGCGTCATAACGGTGAGTCCAGCCACGAGATGGGCGCTCGCCTCGATGCCGGAGCCGAGCGGCTCGGGACCAATCGGTCGGGTCTGGTCATCGCCGCGTTCGGCGCGTACGTCGCCGCGATCGCGGGCCGTGACGAGCTGTCGATCGCGGTGCCGGTCGCCGCCCGCACCACCGCCGTGCTGCGCGGATCGACGGGCATGACCGCGAACGTGCTACCGGTCCCGGTTCGGGTCGGCAAGGGCGCCACCGTGTCCGACGTGGTCGATGGCACCGGTCTGGACCTGCGCAACGGCCTCCGCCACCAGCTGTACCCGGCGGCCCGCATGGAGGCACCCACGCTCCGTGAGGGCGTGGTCGGTTCGACGTTCGGCGACACCATCAACATCATGATGTTCTCGACCGCCATCACCTTGGGCGAGACCGAGGGCAAACTCAATCTGCTCACCTCCGGACCCGCGGAGGATGTCGCGGCCACCGTCTACGAATCCGAGCAGGGCGCCGTCCGGATCGACATGGAGGCGAACCCTGCGACCTACACCGCGCAGGAGCTCGCCGCCCACCACGCCCGGTTCATGGAGTACCTGGACCGGTTCGCCGCCGCGGCCGGCCAGACCCCGCTGTCCGAACTCGACGTGGCGACCGATGCCGAGCGCGCCGACTGGATGCGGCTGGCCGGTGCCGTGGACGGCGCCCCCGCAGCCGCCGGACCCTCGGTTCCGATGCCCGAGTTGCTCCGCCGCGCCGCCGCGGCCGAGCCGGCCCGGGTGGCGGTCGTGGACGGTGACCGCAGCATCACCTATGCCGAACTCGACCAGTACAGCGACCGGCTCGCCCGCCACCTGATCTCCATCGGCGCGAGACCCGAAGAGCGCGTGGCCCTGCGTATCCCGCGCTCGCTGGAGTCCGTCATCGCGGTGTGGGCGGTGACCAAGACCGGGGCGGCGTTCGTGCCGATCGATCCCAAGCTGCCCGCGGAGCGAGCCGAGCACATCAGCGAGGCGGCGGCACCGGTCGCTACCCTGACGCCGGCCGATCTGGCGCGCGTATGGGGGCCCGGTGCCCATGCCGACACCGGTGGCTCGGACTGGCCCGACATCGCGCTGGACACACCGGCGTACGTGATCTTCACCTCCGGCTCCACCGGCCGCCCCAAGGGCGTCAGCGTCACCCACAGCGGGCTCTCCAGTCTGGCAGCCGAGCTGGTCCGCTCGCACGGCCTGCCCGACGGTGCGCGGGTCATGCACTTCGTCTCTCCCGGTTTCGACGCCTCCGTTCTCGAACTGCTCATGGCCGTGGACAGTCGCTCCACCCTCGTGGTGGTGCCGCCGGACGTCTACGGCGGCGACGAGCTCACCGAGGTGCTCGCACGGGAGAAGGTCAACGGTGGCTTCATCACCCCCGCCGCGGTCGCGACTCTGGATCCGGCCGATCTGCCCGAGCTCACGTCGCTCGGAGTGGGCGGCGATACGGTGCCGCAGGCCCTGGTCGACGCGTGGGCGCCCGGTCGCACCCTGGTCAACGTGTACGGTCCGACCGAGACCACCATCGCGGTCACCCTCGGCGAACTGGCCGCCGGCGAACCGGTCCGACTCGGCGGCCCGATTCCCGGGACCCGGCTGTACGTGCTGGATTCCTCCCTGCGTCCGACGGCGACCGGCGTCGCCGGCGAGCTGTACATCTCCGGCCCCGGCATAGCCCGCGGCTACCATGGCAATCCGGTGCTCACCGCCGAACGATTCGTGGCGAATCCGTTCGAGGGCGACGGCGTCCGCATGTACCGCACCGGCGACGTGGTGCGCTGGACCGAATCCGGGACGCTGGAATTCCTGGGCCGCATCGATTCCCAGGTCAAGCTCCGCGGCTTCCGCATCGAACTCGGTGAGATCGACGCCGCGGTGATGCGGGTGGGCGGCACCGAGCGCGCGATCACCGTGGTGCACGGCGACGACACCGCCACCGCCGAACTCGTCAGCTATGTCACCGGTACCGCACCCGCGGCGACCATCACTGCGGCGATCTCGGATGAACTCCCGGCCTACATGGTCCCGGCGCACATCATCGTGCTCGACGAGTTCCCGCTCACCGTGAACGGCAAGGTCGACTACAAGAGGCTGCCGCAGCCGGAGCGCAATATCGCCGCCGTCACGGCCGGCCGGGTGCCGAAGACCGACGCCGAGAAGCTGGTGGCCGAGGCCTTCGCCGAGGTGATCCCCGGAGTCGACAAGGACAAGCTCAACGTCACCACGACACTGTTCGACCTCGGTGGCAACTCGCTGTCCGCCACCCGCATCGCGGCGCGCATCGGCTCCGCCACGGGCAATCGGGTCAGCGTGGCCACCGTCTTCGCGCACCCGACGGTGGAGGGGCTCGCGGCTGCGATCGGTGGCGCCCCCGCGCCCGCGCCGGAGCCCGAGGACATCATCCACGCCGATCCGACCACCGAGGACCGTGCCGAAGAGGCCGCCGACCTGCTCCCGGCGCAGCATCAGATGTGGGTACGTAACCGGGTGAGTCCCGATGGCTCGTACCACATCCCGGTCGCTCTGCACCTGCGCGGCGATGTCGACGTCTCAGCGATGCGCGCGGCACTCGGCGACGTGGTGGCCCGGCACACTCCGCTGCGGACGGTGTACCGCAACGGTCCTACCGCCGGCGAACCCGAGGTCCAGGTGCTGCCCGCCGGGCCCAACCTGGTGCCCTTCACCGAGCGCGAGGTGACCGAGGCCGATCTCACCGCGGCGTCCGTCAAATACGCCGGTGAGCCTTTCGATCTGGCCGCCGATGTGCCGATTCGTGCACGCCTCTACAAGGTGGACGCCAAGCATCAGGTGCTGGTGCTCGTGATCCACCACATCGCCGCCGACGGCTGGTCGATGATGCCGCTCGCCGGCGATCTCGCTTCCGCCTACGCGGTGCGCACGCAGGGCAAGACACCGCGCTTCGCACCGCTCCCGCGCACCTACACCGAGCACGCTCGCTCCTACAAACGACGGCTCACCGGCGCCCCGCGCGAGACCCTCGACGCCTTCTGGGCGCAGACCCTCGCCGGGTTGCCCGCCGAATCGGTCCCGCCCGCCGCGGTGCCGCGTTCCGGCGGCGTGGTCTCCGGCGCCAGGTCGATCGGCACCCGCGTCGCGCCCGAGGTCTGGGCCGGTGTCGCCGGACTCGCCCGCGCGCACGTGACCACCCCGTTCATCGTGGTCCACGCGGCACTCGCCGCCGCGATCACGCGCCTGTCCGGCCAGGAGGACCTGGTGATCGGTACTGCGGTCGCGGGCCGCGGCGAGGCGGAACTCGACGGCCTCGTCGGCATGTTCGTCAACTCGATCCCGCTGCGTACTCGGACCCCGCAGAACGCCACGTTCTCCCAGCACTTGGGGGAGGTCAGCCGCGGCGACCTTGCGGCGTTGGATCATTCGGACCTGCCGTTCGAGTCGGTGCTCGAACTGGTCGACCCGCCGCGCGCCGCCGGACGACACCCGATCTTCCAGGTGATGCTCAACCAGCGGCCGTTCGACGCCCAGCACTTCCCTATGGCCGGTATCGACGTCGAGGTGGCACCGGTCGACGTCCCGATCGCACGCTTCGACCTCGAGGTCACGCTCGCCGGTGATGGCACCATCGAGCTGCGCTACGCCTCGGAGCTGTACCGGGCCGAGCAGGCCGAGTCGATCCTCGACGCGCTCGTCTCGGTGCTGCACGCCGTCGGCCGCGACCCCGAGCTGACCATCGCCGAGTTGCCCGTGATGTCCGAGTCCCGGCTCGCGGAGCTGACCCCGGTCCGCGGGGTCGAGGCGGACTTCCGCACGCCGCTCGGGCAGCTCATGCGCGAGGCTGCGCGGACCTTCTCCGATCGTCCTGCGGTGATCGACGGCGATCGCACCCTGACCTACCGTGAGCTGTACTCGCAGGCCCGCACCGTGGCCGCGGCGGTGGTGGCTGCCGGGTCACGCCCGGGCGAGGCGGTGCTCACCGACCTACCGCGGTCCGCCGATTCGGTGATCGCCTTCTGGGGCATCGCCCTGGCCGGTGCGGCGGTGGCACCGGTGGATCCCAAGTACCCCAAGGAGCGTCGCGACTACATCGCCGACGACATCCGCGCCCGGGTCGGCGTCACCGCCTCCGGCGGCGCACCGGGCCTGTCCTGGGTTGCGATGGATCGCCTGGACGAGCACGGCCCGGGCTACGACCCGCAGATCGTGCCCGGCCTCGACGACGCCGCCTACGTGATCTACACGTCCGGCTCCACCGGGCAGCCCAAGGGCACCGTGGTCACCCACCGCGGCCTGGAGAACTTCGCCGAGGAACTGCACGTGCGGTTGCAGACCGGCACCGGTACCCGCGTGATGGCCTTCGCCTCCACCGCCTTCGACGCCACCGTGCTCGAGCACCTGCTGGCCCTGCGTGTGGGTGCGCCGCTGGTGATCGTGCCGCCCGCTATCACCGGCGGCCGGGAACTGGAACGGATCATCGCCGACAACGGCGTGACTCACGGCTTCCTCACGCCCTCCACGCTGGCGACACTCGCACCCGAGGCGGTGCCCGAGTGGACCCACGTACTCTCCGGCGGAGAGGCGATCAACCCCGGCCTCGCCGCGAAGTGGAGTGCGGGCCGCCGCCTGCACAACGGATACGGCCCCACCGAGACCACCATCATGACCGCCATCTCGGACGCATTGTCCGGTGACGGGCGCGTTCCGATCGGGCCGCCCGTGCGTGGACAGGGCCTGCTGGTGCTCGACGAGCTGCTGCGGCCCGTGCCCGTCGGCATGCCGGGAGAGCTGTACGTCGCGGGCCCGCAATTGGCCCGCGGCTACCACCGCCGCCCCGAACTCACCGCATCGCGGTTCGTGGCCAATCCGTACGGCGCGCCCGGAAGCCGGATGTACCGTACCGGCGACGTGGTTCGATGGTCCCGTTCGGAATCCGGAGAACTGGTCGTGGAGTTTGTGGGCCGCAACGATTTCCAGGTCAAGATTCGCGGCATTCGGATCGAGCTGGGCGAAATCGATTCGACCATCGGCACGATGCCCGGTGTCGACTTCGTGACGACTCAGGTGCTGCCCGGCCCCGACGGCGAGTCGGCCCTCGTCGCCTACGTCAAGGGCGGGAACATCGACCCCGCCGCGGTGCGAGCGTACGTGCGTACTCGGCTGCCGGCCTTCATGGTGCCTGCGGCAGTGATGATGATCGACGCGGTGCCCATGGGCAGCACCGGCAAGCTCGACAAGAGCGCGCTGCCGGAGCCGCGGTTCGGCGGAACCGGCGATGCCGCGGCGACGCCCACCACCCCGGGCGAGAGCCGTGTGGTCGCGGCCTTCCGGAAGGTGCTCAGTAATGAGCACATCGGGGTCGAGGACGACTTCTTCGACCTGGGCGGCAACTCGCTGTCCGCCAACGAGCTGGTCGGCCTGCTGGGCAACGGGATCGAAGTGCGGACCGTCTTCGACCTGCGCACCCCGTCGGCCATCGCAGCGGCGCTGACCGGCGACCCGGACTCGATCATCCAGCTATCCGCGCTGGAAGACCAGGGTCTGCGCCGCGTGCAGCGCGGCGACCGTATGCCGCTCTCATCCGCCCAGGAGCGGATGTGGTTGCAGAACAAGATCGATCCGGGCCCCACCTACAACATCGGCGCGGCCTTCTTCGCGGCTCGCCCGGTGGACAAGCGGATTCTCGACGAGGCGCTGCGCGATGTACTCGCGCGCCACGAGAGCCTGCGCACCCGTTACCCGTCGGGCGTCGAAGGCCCGTATCAGGAGATCCTGGCCGCGGACGACCCCGTGGTCCGCTCCTTCTCGGCGGAGCAGGGCACCGCCGCGTCCACCGTGAGTAATCAGCGCGATGCCATCGCCGAGTTCGTGGCGCGCCCCTTCGTGCTCAACCGCGATCTTCCGATCCGATTGCTCACCGCGCCCACCGGTATCGGTTCGATCCTGTCGATCGCGGTGCACCACATCGCCGCCGACGGCGCGTCCGTCGTGCCGCTGACTCGCGACCTGATGGCCGCCTACCTCGCGCGCACCGCGGGCACAGCCCCACAGTGGGAGGAGCTCCCGCTGCAGTACGCCGATTATGCGGTGTGGCAGCGCGGGCAGGCCGATAAGGACGCCGGAGCGGTCGACTACTTCGCCGAGCGCCTGCGCGGCATTCCCGAGGAGTCCAGCTTCCCCGCCGACGGACCACGCCCGACCGTCGGATCGACCGATGCCGGCGAGGTCGCCGTGGTGCTCCCGTCCGCGCAGCGGGATGCGCTGGCGGAGTTCGCCGGACGCCGTGGCGTATCGGTGTTCATGGTGCTGCACGCCGCACTCGTCGCGCTGCTGCACCGAGTCAACGGCTCCGACGACGTGGTCGTGGGCACACCGGTGATCGGCCGCACCGACCGCCGGCTCCGTGATGTGGTCGGCATGTTCGTCAACACCGTGGCGCTGCGCACCGCGGTCAAGAGCGAGGAACCGTTCAGCGCACTGGTGGACCGCATCCGCGGCGGCGACCTGGACGATCTGGTCCACGCCACCGCGCCGTTCGAGCGCGTGATCGAGGCGGTGGCGCCGCCTCGCAGCCGTGACCGGCATCCGCTGTTCCAGGTGGTGCTGAGCCACCAGAATCTCGGAGATCCGCTCAGCGTGATCAGCACCGACGGTGCGGGGATGTTCGACCTGGAGCCGCTCGATCTGGCGGCGGCCACCACCACCTTCGACGCCACCTTCGAGGTGCGCGAAGTGGAGGAGGGCCTCCGGCTCAACCTGCGCTACCGCACGGACCTGTACACCCACGGCACCGCCGAGGGCATCGTCAAGCGACTGGCCCGGTTGATGACCGAGGGCATCGCATCGCCGGGCACCCCGGTGGCCGACCTGCCGGTACTCCTGCCGGAGGAGGAAGAGGCCTTCCTGCGGGCGAGCAGCTCCGTCGAACCGCACACCATGGCCGACATCCTGGCCCGCGCCGTGCGGCAGCGTCCGGGAGATCCGGCCCTGCGCGACGGGGTCGTCCGGTACACCTACTCCGAACTCGACTCCGCTGTGACCGCACTGGCGAACCGCCTGGCAGGGCTCGGCGTGGGGTCGGGAACCCGCGTGGCCGTGTCGATCCCGCGGTCCGCCGCCTCCGTCGTCGCGTTCTGGGCGGTGGCGCGTATCGGCGCGGTGTACGTGCCCATCGACCCGAGCTACCCGGCCGAGCGGATCAGGTACATCCTCGACGACGCGAAGCCTTCGATGGGACTGACCGTCCGTGAGGTGGTGGGTGAGCTGCCGAAGGAGATCGACTGGGTGCTGGTGGATCCCGGTGCCTCCCGCGTGCAGCGTCCCCCCGTCGAGGTCGACCCGGTGCACGTCGATGACCCCGCCTACGTCATCTACACCTCCGGTTCGACCGGCCGCCCCAAGGGCGTCGTGGTGCCGCACCGCGGCCTGGCCGCCATGGCCGATACGCTGGTGCGCCAGCACGCCGTGGGCAACGGTGCGCGGGTACTCCATTTCGCTTCCCCGAGCTTCGACGCATCGATCCTCGAGCTCCTGCTCGCGACCTGGTCGCGCGCCGAACTGGTGATCGCGCCGACGACGCTCTACGGCGGCTCCGATCTGGGCGATTTCCTGGCCGAGAACGAGGTGACGCACGCGTTCATCACCCCGGCGGCCCTGGCGACGATTCCCGATCGGGACCTGCCGCTCCTCGAAGCGCTCAGCGTGGGCGGCGATGTGCTGCAATCCGAACTGGCCCGCCGCTGGTCCGACGGACGCATCTTGATCAATGCCTACGGCCCCACCGAGGTGACGATCGCCGCGACCATGGGCCCCGTGGACGCCGAGAACGTGAGCATCGGCAGTGCCGTCACCGATGCCCAGCTGATGATCTGCGACGAACGGCTCAACCTGGTGCCCCCGGGCGCTGTCGGCGAGCTGTACGTCGCCGGACCGGGTGTGGCACACGGGTACCTCGATCGCCCTGAGTTGACGGCCTCGCGGTTCGTGGCCAACCCGTACAGCGACGCCGAGGGCTACAAGCGCATGTACCGCACCGGCGACTTGGTGCGCTGGCGCGCGTCGGACTCGGGCGAGCCCGTGCTGGAGTTCGTGGGCCGCAGCGACGATCAGCTCAAGGTGCGCGGCTTCCGCGTGGAGCCGGGCGAGGTCGCCACCGCCGTCGAGAGCCATCCGTCGGTCCGGCAGGCGGTCGTGGTCGTCGATCGTGGCGACGGTTCGCTGCACGCACAGGCAGCGGCCAGACTGGTGGCCTATTACGTCGCCGACGGCGTGCTGCCGGCCGAGCAGGTCCGCGCACACATCACCGATCGTCTCCCGCGGCACATGATCCCGTCCGTGCTGGTGCAGATCGACCGGGTACCCGTGACGGCGCACGGTAAGACCGACCTCAAGGCCCTGCCTCCGGTCGTGTCCGAACCGGTGAAGGTCGTCGAGTCCGAGGTCGACACGCCGGTCGAGCCCGCCGGACCGGTGCAGTTCGTCGCGCCGACGGTGCCTCAGGTGGTGGAACCGCCGCGGGCCCCGCGGGTGACGGCGCCCGCCCGGCCCGCAGTACCTACGGCGCCGCGTGGGATCACCGCGCCGGTGCGTCAGGATTCGGCGGACACCTCCCTCCCGGCGGCTTCGGCCCATATGGAAAGCGCAGTCGCAGAAGTACTCTCCGATGTGCTCGGCGTTCCCTCGCTCGGGCTCGACGATGACTTCTTCACCGTCGGTGGCACCTCCCTGCAGGCGGCGATCGCCGTCGACCGGCTGCGCGAGCGGTTCGGGGCGGAGGAGGCCAGTATCCGCTGGTTCTTCGAGGATGCCACCGTGCGAGCGCTGGCAGCGCGGATCGCGGGTAACCCCGGAGCCGCCCCGACCACGGCCGTGATCACCGGTGTGGCAGCGGATTCCGATACCGCCATCACCGATCCGATCTTGCCGCTGCGCGCCGGAACCCCGGGCATCGACCCGTTGTACTGCGTGCACCCGGCGGTCGGGCTCGCCTGGAATTACTTGGGACTCAGTGCCGAGCTCGACCCGAGCATTCCGATCATCGGGCTGCAGGCACCCGGTATCTCGCATCCGATGCCGCCCGCCGATTCGATCAAGGAACTGGCCCGCAACTATGTTCGGTCGATCCGGGCCACCCGCCCGCACGGTCCCTACAACCTGCTGGGCTGGAGCCTGGGTGGCCTGATCGCGCACGAGATGGCGGTGGAGCTGCGGGGCCTGGGTGAGAAGGTCAACCTCGCACTGATGGACGCCTACCCGCTCAGCGAGTACCGCGGACCGCGCGAGGAGATGACGATCGCCAGCCTGCTGCGCGAGTTCGTCGGGCTCGATATCGACGACGGCACCGAGATCAGCACCGACGAGGCGCTCGACCTTCTGGCCGGCGCGGGTGGTCCGGCACGGGAGCTGTCCCGCGGCCAGATGGAACGGCTGTATTCGAACTACCGGCACAACGTCTCGCTCGGCTACTCGCACGTGCCGCGCGAATACGACGGCAACATCCTCGTCTTCCGTGCCACGCACCAACCCACGGGCGGACTGATTCCGCAGTTGTGGCGGCCTTACGTGACCGGTTTGGTGCAGGTCCACGACATCGAGGCCACGCACAACCAGCTCGGTTCGGCGCCCGCCATCGACGAGGTCGCGCGGACCATGAACGTCTTCCTGACCGGCAATTACACGCCGGCGGCGAAGGCGAACGCCGCGTCGTTCGACGATCTGGAGCCGCTGGTCAGCGTGCGCGGCCTGGCCCGCACGTACGGCCGCGGGAAGAACGTGGTGCACGCGCTGGACGGAGTCGACCTGGATATCGCGCCCGGCAGCGTGCACGCGCTTCTCGGTCCGAACGGTGCCGGTAAGACCACCACCGTGAAGATCATCGCGACTCTGCTCGAGCCCACCGCGGGTTCGGTCACCATCGATGGCGTCGACGCACTCGCCGACCCGCGGAAAGCGCGCTCGATCATCGGTCTGTCGGGCCAGTACTCCGCGGTCGACGAGAACCTGACCGGTCGCGAGAACCTCGAGATGTTCGCGCGGCTCTACGGATTCGACAAGGCCTCGGCGAAGGCACGAGCGAATGAATTGCTCTCGCAGTTCCGCCTCACTCAGGCCGCGGACCGGCGCTCGGGTACCTACTCCGGTGGCATGCGGCGCCGGCTCGACTTGGCGGGCGCGATCATCGCGCGCCCCCGCCTGGTGGTGCTCGACGAGCCGACGACGGGTTTGGATCCGCGCAGCCGCAAGGACGTCTGGGACGTGATCGCGCGACTGAGCAAGGAAGATGGAATCGCGGTGCTCCTCACCACGCAGTACCTCGATGAGGCAGAACTGCTCGCCGACCTGGTCACCATCATCGACCAGGGCAAGATCATCCGCAGCGGCACGGTGCCCGAGCTCAAGGCCGCCGCGGCCGCCGATCTCATCCAGATCGGCCTGCGCGAACGCGACCGCGCGACGGCGTGGCCCATCCTCGCCCGGCACGCCATCGACGGCACCGCCGTCCGCGAGGCCTCCGGTCTGTGTGCGATCCGGGTGGCCGATGGCCAGCAGAAGATCGTGGCGGTCCTCGGCGATCTCCGCGACGTGGGCGTGATCGCGGACAGCGCGATGGTGCGCGAAGCGACCTTGGACGATGTCTTCTTCGCGCTCACCGGCGAGGACGCGACTCAGACCATCGAGGAGAAGAACTGATGACCGCGACGATCACCTTCCCGCAGGAGCGGGCATCGTCGTTCCCGGGCTTCCTGAGCGACTGCGCTGTGATGACGCGGCGCAATCTCACCACCCTGGTGCGCATTCCGCAGTTGCTGCTCTCGGCCACCGTGCAGCCGATCATGTTCGTGGTGCTGTTCAGCTACGTCTTCGGCTCCGCACTCGGCGGTGACGTGGGCAGCGGTGTCTACCGCGAGTTCCTGCTCGGCGGCATTCTGGTGCAGACGGTGGCCTTCAGTGCGGCGCCCACCGCCATCGGCGTGGCCTCGGACATGAAGAACGGCATCATCGATCGGTTCTGTTCGCTGCCCATGTCGCGCCTATCGATCCTGGTGGGCCGCACCGTGTCCGATCTCCTGGTCAACGTGATCAGCGTGGCCGTGATGCTGGGAGTGGGGTTGCTGGTGGGGTGGCGGATGCGGGGCAGCTGGCTCGATGCCGCGCTCTCGCTGGCGGTCCTGCTGCTCTTCGGTTTCGCGATGTCCTGGCTGGGCGCGCTCATCGGTTTGCTGGTGTCGACTCCCGAGTCGGCGCAGGCCGCCCTGATGATCGTCATGTTCCCGTTCGCGTTCATCTCCTCGGCCTTCATCTCGGCCGGTGAGCTCCCCGAGCCGTTGCGCACGATCGCCGCGTGGAACCCCGTGACCGCCATGGCGCATTCGCTGCGCGAGGCCTTCGGCAATCCGCTCAGTCCCACGCCCGCGCTGAACGATCCGATCAACTGGGCCTCCGAGCACGCCACGGCGTACGCGGCGCTGAGTTCCGTGGCGATGATCGCGATCCTCGTCCCCCTTGCGGCCATTGCGTACATGCGCCGCTGACCGCACCACACCGACCGACATCACCATCCGTCCGAAAGAAGGAGTCACACCATGAACAATCCCTTCGATAACGAGTCCGGCGAGTTCGTCGTCCTCATCAACGACGAGGGCCAGCACTCGTTGTGGCCGACCTTCCGCGAGACCCCGAAGGGATGGCGCATCGCCTTCGGCGAGGGCGGCCGGTCGCGCGCCGAATGCCTGGGCTACATCGAGCAGGCATGGACGGACATCCGCCCGCTCAGCTTGCGCGCCTGACTCTTTCCCGCGGCCGGTGATCGGCCCGGATTCGAAACCCAGTCGGTCACATGGCGTGCGGGTACACGCTCACCATGTGCGCGCCGTACCAACAGGTGACCGTGATGATTCCTGCGCAGGTCCACAGCCGCACGGGCCGGGAGCGCTTCGCCAGGCCGATCGCGATGGGGATCAGGAGCACGAAGGCGGGGAGCAACAGGCGCGGCCGCGACATCATCAGGCCGCCCGAGCCCAGCAGCGAGATCACCACGAGGGCGCCGTACAGGGTGATCGGCCAGGGCATCTTCGAGCGCACCGCGATCACGATCAGCACGATCGATGCGGCGAGCAGCGCGACCACCGAGAGGTCGGCCACGTCCGAGCCGTTGATCAGGGTGTAGTTGACGAACTGCCAGGTCTGCACACCCATATCGAACGTGGTGCCCCAGCCCTCGGTCTGGATGCGGAACCAGCCCGTGAGGCTGCCGGTGTGCCGTGCGACGATCAGCAGATAGGTCACCCAGCCGAGCGGGGTGAGCACGACACACAGTGCTGCGCGTCGTCGCTCGGGCCCCGTCGATGAGAGCGCCGCCAGGAGCGCCGCGAGCGCGACCACACCGATCAGCACCACCGATGTGGGGCGGCAGAACCCGGCCAGCGCCGTGCAGACCCCGGCGACGAGCCACCGTCTTTCCATGACTCCGACCAGGGCCCAGCCGGCCAGCGCGCAATAGAGGGCCTCGGTATAGGCCATGGTCAGCACGATGCCCATCGGCGCCGCCGCGAACAGCACCGTGGTGAGCAGACCCGCGGTCTGCGCGTACCGGTCGGGAACCTGCGGCATGTGCTCGACGCACAGTTTGCCCAGCCGGTAGGCCGCGACCGCGGCGGCGCAACCGACGATCACGTTCACCGTGAGCGCGGCCCGGTACGCGTCGAATCCGGGCAGCTGAGCGACGGCGCGCACCAGCATCGGAAAGCCCGGGAAGAAGGCGTAGGCGGTGTCGGCGGTGTGCTCGCCGCGTGCGTCCACGAATCGCCACGGCATGTCGTCGTAGCCGTAGGTGGCCAGACCGATCATCCACTTGCCGTCCCAGGCAGTGAGGAGGTCGGCGAGGTTCTGATTGCGCAACTGCGCGAACCGGGCCAGTACCGCGAGGCCGATACCGCGGATCGCGAGGTAGTAGGCGATCGGCAGCCAGACCGACCGGGTCCGCTCGACGATGCTGCGCGGCGGCGCCTCGGCGGCAGCGGGAGCGGTCGACACGGATTGCATCGTACCGGCGGTGGGACGGGCGTCCGGGCGGGTCGCGTCCGCTGCCGTCACGAAGCGGAGCGCTTGATTCCGCACGTCACGGTGTTATCGCCATCGCGCGAGCTGAGCTCCTTACCGTCCACCGAGATCGAGCAGGTGACCCGGCCGGTTCCGACCACGCGCATCGTCATGGTCTCCCCGACGTCCGCTAGACCCTGCCACTCCCAGGGCAGCACGGCGGCGGGCGGCGGCGCCGACGAGCCGGTCAGTCCCGAGATCTGCACGACACCCGCGCCGGATCCGCCGGCGGTCAGTTTGAGTGGCACCGAGACGGTGCTGCCGGAGCCGGTCGACGGCGGCGCGGTGGTGATGAAACCGTCGGTTTCGGTGCCGGGGGTGCCGCCGGTGTTCGGTGCCCCCGAGGTGGGCACGCCCGACGTGGGGGCCGCGGAGGAGAACGGGACCGGCGATGCCGTCTGCTCGTTGCCACCGCGGAGGGCGACACCGATGCCGACCGCCGCCGCCACGGCGAGGATCACGACCACCGTGGTCAGCCCGATGATGAGGCCCTTGCGATTACCGTCGCCGTTGCCGCCGCCCGGGGGGCCGGGCGGGAAGCCGCCGGGCTGCTGCGGATACATGTGGGTGGGGGCGCCGGCCGAGTACGGACCGCCCGGGTAGCCGCCGGGCGGCTGAGGAGCGCCCTGCTGGTAGCCACCCTGCGGGTACCCGCCCTGCTGGTATCCGCCCTGCTGATAGCGGCCACCCGGGTACTGACCGCCCGGGGGGTTCTGCCCGGAATTCTGGTCTCCGTACGGGTTCATGGGTTCTCCTCGTTTCGGCTTCACAGGCGATTATCCGCGATCCGCTAGGCAGTGGGTTGCACACTGCTTGGAACACGGGGTGTTCGGGGCCACAGGCCCAGGTCGGTAGGATCGTCTCTCGACGCACACTGCTCGAGCTACGAACGGAGAGGTACCCAAGTGGCACTCGTCGTCCAGAAGTACGGAGGCAGTTCCGTCGCCTCCGCCGAGCGCATCCGGCGCGTCGCAGAACGGATCGTCGAGACCAAACGCGCGGGTAACGACGTCGTCGTCGTGGTCTCCGCCATGGGTGACACCACCGACGAACTGCTCGACCTCGCCAACCAGGTCTGCCCGGCCCCACCCGCGCGCGAGATGGACATGTTGTTGACCTCCGGCGAGCGCATCTCCAACGCACTCGTCGCGATGGCGATCCACTCGCTCGGTGCCCAGGCGCAATCGTTCACCGGCTCGCAGGCCGGGGTGATCACCACCAGCCGGCACGGCGCCGCGAAGATCATCGACGTGACCCCGGGCCGCGTGCAGGCCGCGATCGACGACGGCAAGATCGTGCTGGTCGCCGGCTTCCAGGGAGTCTCGCAGGACACCAAGGATGTGACCACCCTCGGTCGCGGTGGCTCGGACACGACGGCGGTAGCCCTGGCGGCCGCGCTGAACGCCGATGTCTGCGAGATCTACACCGATGTCGACGGCATCTACACCGCCGATCCGCGCATCGTGCCCAACGCCAAGCACCTGGAGACGGTCTCCTTCGAAGAGATGCTCGAGATGGCCGCGTGCGGCGCGAAGGTGCTCATGCTGCGCTGCGTGGAGTACGCCCGCCGCTACAACGTCCCGGTTCACGTGCGCTCGTCGTACTCGACCAAGCCCGGCACCATCGTCAAAGGTTCAATGGAGGACATCCCCGTGGAAGAGGCAATTCTCACCGGCGTCGCCCACGATCGCAGCGAGGCGAAGATCACCGTCGTCGGGCTCGAGGACAAGCCGGGTTACGCCGCCCGCGTCTTCCGGGCCATCGCCGATGCCGAGATCAACATCGACATGGTGCTGCAGAACGTGTCCAAGGTGGATACCGGCCGCACCGACATCACCTTCACCCTGCCGCGCGAGCTCGGCCCGCTGGGCGTCGAGAAGCTCGAGGCCCTGCGCAAGGAGATCGGTTTCGACTCCGTGGTCTACGACGACCACGTCGGCAAGGTCTCGCTGGTCGGCGCCGGCATGAAGAGCCATCCGGGCGTCACCGCCACCTTCTGCGAGGCGCTCTCGAAGGCCGGTATCAACATCGAGCTGATCTCCACCTCGGAGATCCGCATCTCGGTGCTCATCCGCGACACGGAGCTCAACGAGGCCGTCAAGGTGCTGCACGACGCCTTCGGGCTGGGCGCCGACGAAGAGGCCGTGGTCTACGGCGGAACGGGGCGATAAGCCATGGGCGTACGCGTAGGAGTCGTCGGCGCGACCGGCCAGGTGGGCGCCGTCATGCGCCAGTTGCTGCTGGACCGGAACTTCCCGGCCGACGAGGTGCGGTTCTTCGCGTCCTCGCGGTCCGCGGGCAAGAAGCTGCCCTTCGGGGATCGCGAGATCGTGGTCGAGGACGCCGAGACCGCCGATCCGACTGGGCTCGATATCGCGCTGTTCAGCGCGGGCGCGACGATGTCACGCGTGCAGGCGCCGCGGTTCGCCGCCGCCGGCGTCACCGTGATCGACAACTCGAGCGCCTTCCGCAAGGATCCCGATGTGCCGCTGGTGGTCTCGGAGGTGAACCCGGAGCAGGTCCACGATCTGAAGAAGGGCATCATCGCCAACCCGAACTGCACCACCATGGCCGCGATGCCCGTGCTCAAGGTGCTGCACGACGAGGCCGGCCTGCAGCGGCTCATCGTCTCCTCGTACCAGGCCGTGTCGGGGTCGGGGCTGGCCGGCGTCGAGGAGCTCGTGTCCCAGGTGCGCGCGGTGGAGCCCGAGGCCGAGAAGCTGGTGCACGACGGCTCGGCCGTGGAGTTCCCGGCACCGAACAAGTACGTGGCGCCGATCGCCTTCAACGTGCTGCCGCTGGCCGGCTCGATCGTCGACGACGGCTCCGGCGAGACCGACGAGGATCAGAAGCTGCGCAACGAATCGCGCAAGATCCTCGGCCTGCCGGAGCTGCTGGTGTCCGGCACGTGTGTGCGGGTGCCCGTGCTCACCGGCCATTCGCTGTCGATCAATGCCGAGTTCGCGGCGCCGCTGTCGGTGGCGCGGGCGCAGGAGCTGCTCGCCGCGGCGCCCGGCGTGAAGCTGGTCGATGTGCCCACGCCGCTCGCCGCCGCCGGCGCCGACGACTCGCTGGTCGGCCGCATCCGGCAGGATCCGGGCGTGCCCGAGGGCCGCGGTCTCGCGCTGTTCATCAGCGGCGACAACCTGCGTAAGGGCGCGGCGCTCAACACCGTGCAGATCGCGGAACTGCTGGTCTAGCCCCGTCGTGCGTCCCTAGCGGGCCGTCGATCACCCCAGCGCCGGATGCGCTCCCCATGTCCATGGGCATGGGGAGCGCACTCCCCCGCTAGGGCGGGCTGGATGAGGGGGCGGCGTTTCACATGCGGCGCAGTCCCGGCCACAGCTGTGACCACGGCGCCCGCGGGTGGCACAGGCGAATGTCCACACCCGTCGAGGCGGTGGGGAAGCCGAGCCGGTAGTCGAATCGGCGCAGTGTGCGCTCCTGATCGCACATATCGTCCTGAAGCTCGGCGTCGGCGTTGATGACGCGGAGCACGGTGGTCGCCGAATCTGCGGGCTCACCGAAGAATCCGAATCCGCGGTTCGGGCTGAACACCGGCGGTAGGCCCTCGCCGTAGTACTGCAGCGCTGCCGCCTGCCAGTACGAGCTGGCCACGATCGCCTGGGGGCGTTCGTTTTCCGGTAGTGCTGCGATGGATTCCTCGACGGCAGTCGTCAGTTCCGGCCAGCCGAACTGTCCGTACACTGTGATCTGCATACCCGCTTCCATCACCGACTCGGGCTCCTTGATCTCGGATTCCGGGGTGTACGGAAGGCTCACCAGGATCGAACCGACCGCGAGAATCGACAGCGGCGCCGTCACCGCCAGCCGTAGTCGAGTCTTGGGAAGTGCCTCGAAGGCAACCGCGCCGGCCGCGATGATCACCGGCAGCATGCCGCCGGGGTAATAGGGGCGGCCCGCGGTGATGATGAAGACGATCACCAGGAGGACGAAGGCTGGCGCCAGGAACCGATACGGCCGCAAGGCGTTCGACCGCATCAGCGCATACAGGCCGTACAGCAGGAGCAGGGCCCCGAGTACACCCGCGGTGAGCAGCATGATCGGCACGAAGGCGATGCGTCCGCCCGCGTATTGGCTCTCCGCGGCGACCTGGTCGGTGAGCTGGAGATACGGCCAACCGCGCTGCGCCTGCCAGATCAGCGCCGGAATCATGGTGACCACGGTGACGGCGCCTCCCAGCCACAGAGCGGGCCGGCGGATGAGATCCCTGGGGCCCCAGATCGACGAGGCGATGATCGTGCACACCCAGAACACCGGGATCAGCCACTTGACCTGCATATCGACCGCTGTCACCACACCGGCGGCGAAGAGCAGCCAATCCTGCCGGGTCCGTACCCAGCGCACCAGCAGCCAGGTGATGGCCACCCACAGCGGGGTGTCGATCGCGTTGGTGGCCAAGAGTGAGGATTGCAGCAGCAGGAAGGTCGATGTGGCGTACGCGCCGGCGGTGAGGGCCTGCGCGAATCGTCCGCCGCCGAGTTCGCGGGCGATCAACGCCGACAGCAGGATTCCGGCCAGGGTGACGAGAATGGACGGTAGCCGGAACAGCACCAGGGATTCGCCGGGGAGGGCGTCACCGAGCAGGGCCAGCAGTGGCAGGATCGGGCCCTGGTCGGCGTAACTCACCGACAGGTGGTGACCGGCGGCGATGAAGTAGAGCTCATCTCCGAACAGGTGATAGCGGCTGGCGCCGAACGCGGCGGCGATGGCGCTGAGCACCAGGATCGGCACCAGATACGCCCATGCGGTCGGTGCCGGATCGGCGAAGCGGAAGCGGTCGGCGGTGGCGGATGTGGTGGTCTCAGTCATCGGTGTCCTCCGACGGTGCGGTGGGTGTGGATGCGTGCGGCGGAGTCTGCACCGCGGCGAGATAGACGCGGATCATCTGGTCCGCATGGGCGTCGAGGTCGAGGTCCGGATCACGAGCGGCGCGGCCGGCGGCGCCGTCGATCGCATCGCGGATCAGCCGAGCCAGGATCATCGGGTCGAAATCGGGGGAGAACTCGCCGGATTCTTGCCCTTCTCGCAGGATTCCGGCAAGGGGCGCGAGCATCTGCTGCTCGCCGTCGTTCGGGCTGAATGCCGGGGTGCCGTCGGGGTTGCGCAAATTGAGGACGACTTCGACCATGGCGCCCAGGAGTCGGCGCTCCGCCTTGATGTATTCGAGGTTGGTGGCGATGTAGGTACGCAGGATGTCGGTGGCCGTGTGCTGCTCGGCGAGGCGCGGGCCCATGAACTCCGCACCGGCGACGAAGAGGTGGATCACCACCTGTCGCATCAGATCGTCCTTGCCGTCGAAGTGGTACGAGATGACGCCCTTGGAGATTCCGGCCTGCCGCGCAATGCGGGCGAGCGTGGCACGGCCGTACCCCTCATCGGCCAGCACTTCGGCCGCCGCCGCGATGATCTGGCGGCGGCGGGCCTCTTCGATGAAGGTCCTTTGACCCTCTGTCTCATTTTCTGGCCGCATGGTCAAAAATTAGCATGATCGGCCATGTGGTGGGAAGCGGACAAACGAAAACGGGGCCCTCCGTCGTGGAGGGCCCCGTTCCGGGCTGCAGTGTGTGGCTGGGTGCCTAGGCCTCGGTGGTCCGGACCGGGCGGGCGGCGAGCTCTTCGTCCAGGCGCAGCAGGCCCGGGCCGTCACCGTCGATCAGCTTGAGGCGACCGACGATCTCGCTCACCGTGGCCTCCTCCTCGACCTGCTCGTTGACGAACCACTGAATGAGAGCCTTCGAATCGATGTCGTCGTTCGCGGCGCGGTACAGGTCGCGAATCGACTCGGAGACGCGGCGCTCGTGCTGCAGTGCCACCTCGAACACCTCGAGAACCGTGTTCACATCGACCTTGGGGGCGCCCACGGCACCGATGGTCGGGTGGTTGTCGCGGTCCGACAGATGATCGATCCACTTGTTGGCGTGCACGATCTCCTCGTCGGCCTGGTGGCGGAGCCAGCCGGCGATGCCGGGCAGGTCGCGGATCTCCATCTCAATGGCGAGCTGGCGGTACACCAGCGACGCCTCGAACTCGAGGGTGATCTGATCGTTGAACTTCTCTTCGAGTGCGTCCGTGAGCTTCATACGAACGACTGTAGAGTGATTCGACCGGCCCGGCAACGCAGGCAAGGCGACCCTTTGTGCTGGTCAGGGCCTATTTCTTAGGTTAGCCGTCCCCCTCTTAGCCACGCCTATCGCAACATCGACGAGTACGAAGGCGAGCAGTGAGATGCCCAGCACCGGGAGGAACCAACCCACGAATCCGACCGCCAGCACTGCCGGAATCGCTTGGGCGGGATCGACTTTCCGCAGGGATTCGCGGGCGGGCGGGCGCGGGAGACCGCCGCCACGGGGCCGGCGCTGCCACCACATCGCGTAGCCCCGCACGATCAGCACGCTCAAAAGCGTTGCGAAGGCAACCAATACGATCTGGTTGAGCAGACCGAACTGCCAGCCCATGTGCGTGTTGATGAGCAGCTCGGTGAGCTTCGCCATCAGCGGCCAGGATGCGAAGGCGAGTACCGTCACCACCTGACCCGTCTCGGGGTTCACGGTCGCGGAATCGATGCCGAACCGCCACGGTTGGCGGGTCTGCGCCACCGTCATCGCTACCGCCGGGTCGGCCGGGATGGACACCTGGACGGCGCCGCCCACACCTCGGTCCGCCGCCGCGGCCACCACCCGGTCGAGCGCGGCGATGTTGCGGGCGCGGGTCTGTGCCGCCAGTTCGGGGCTCACCGGTGCGGCCGCCGGCGCGGCACCGCCGTGATCGGCGTGCTCGCCCCCGCCCTCGGACTTCGCCTCGGGCTGCAACGACGTCGACAGCGTCGGCTTGGTCCAACTGAGCTCGGTGCGGAGCTGGGCGATGTTGTCGCCCGCGTACTTCGACCAGGTCAGCCCCGTCGCCGAGAAGAACAGCAGGCTCAGCAGCAGCCAGGTGCCGATCACCGCGTGCCGATTCATCGCGCCGCCGCGTCCCGGGCGGGACCGGTCGTAGGCCAGCATCGCGCGGGCGTCGCCGCGGCGGGCCCGCCACCACAGGTAGATGCCGCCGAGAGCGACCACCCACAACCACGATGCCGCCAGCTCGCTGTAGAACCGGCCCACATCGCCCAGGTGTAGGTCCACATGGAGGCGATCGATCCAGAACCGGATCGGCAGCGCCTCGACCGACCCGTACACCGGGAGCGCGCCCTGCACCTGTGCCGAGGCGGGATCGACGAAGACGGCGAGATCACGACCGTCGGTCAGGGTTGGGTCGGTGAACAGCACTCGCGTGGTCTTACCGGCCTCCTCGGCCGGCCGGAGGCCCTTGACCACGAGATCGGGTCGACTTGCCTGGGCGGCCGCCACCTGGGCGGTGAGCGGTTGTGCCGGACCGGTCGTGGCCGCGGTGAGTTCGTTCGAGTAGACGAACCGTTCCACGGTGGGAGCGGCCGCGTAGAGCCCGCCGCTGATCGCGGCGATCAGGATGAACGGGCCCACCAGCAGGCCCGCGTAGAAGTGCAGCCGCAGTATCGCGGCCCGCCACCCCGGCCGCTTCGGCGGCGAGGTGGACTGCGGCGGCGCTGGGTCGGCCGCCGAATCAATCAGGGACATGGAAGCATTCACCTCACGGTAGTGCGCGCACGCGCGGAGGACTCGGACGGCGAAGCCGTTCCGAGTGGAGTGCTGGGTGAGGTGTCAGGCCGGCGGCGCCCGCAGGGCACCGTTGCAGGCTTGGACCCGGACCGGCAGTGGCCGGAAGTCCCAGGAGCGCACGACGACGGTGCGCGGCAACCTGGTCCAGGCCGCCACCACGGCGCGGAGCGTGGCGAGGGCGAGACGAAGCGCTGCCTCGGCCCCGGCGATCGTCGCGCCGGCGACGACCGCTGCCAGCAGGTGCGCCGCGGCCATCCCCGGTGTGATCGCGAGGTGCCCCATGGTGAGACCGAGGGCGACGTGGCCGCCGAGCTGACCGAACAGCACCATCGCACCGGTCGCGAGCGGACCCGCGGCCCGCGGTCGAGCGGCCAGCACACCGATCGCCGCACAGACCGCGGCCAGCACCAGGATCGAGAACGGCGGGACCGACGGTGCCATCGCACCGGCACCGTCCGGAGTCATCGCCGCCATATCGTGCCCGGGCATGGCGGCCATCGCGTGGCCGGACATCGTGTGGCCGGACATCGTGTGGCCGGACATCGTGTGGCCGGACATGGCGTGGCCGGGCATCGGGTCTCCGGCGCTCGGTGGCCCTGACGGACCCATCGCGCCCGCCATCGCGACGGTGTGCGCGGTCAGGCTCGCCGCGAGAGAGGTACCGCCCACCAGCACGCCACGGGCCGTGGCGGCGGGATGGGCGGGCCGGAACATGGTCGAATACTACTCCCTGTAGGGGAGGGTTCTCGAACTGGAATAGGCAGGTCAGAAGCTCAGGTGCGGGCGGCGGCCAGGAAGTCCCGGATGCGTCCCGGATCCTTGAGCCCGGGCGCCGATTCGACACCGCTGGAGACGTCGACGCCGGACGGGGCGAAGGCGGCGGCGAGCGCGCCGACGTTATCGGGGGTGAGCCCGCCGGCGAGCAACCAGAAGGCCGAGGGCGGGACGGGGAGGTCGGCGGGGTCGAAGGGGACACCGGAACCGGGATCGGTGGCATCGATCAGCAGGCGCTCGCGCCAGTCGCGGCCGGCCTCGGTGTAGCGGGTGGCCGAGACGGCGCGGAGCACCGCGAAGCCGGCGTCCACCGCGCGACGGAAATGCTCGTCCGGCTCGTCGCCGTGCAGTTGCACAGTGCTCACCCCCGAAGCGCGGGCGAGCTGCAGTACCTCGTCGATCGGCTGACGCCGGAACACGCCGACGGTCTCGACGCGGTCCGGCACCCGCGCGACCAGGGGGGCGGCCTCGTCTGCGCCGATCAGGCGGACGCTGCCGGGGGCGAAGACGAACCCGACCGCGTCGGCACCCGCATCGACCGCGGCATCGACGGCGTCGATCGTGCGCAGGCCGCATACCTTGACGAACATGCGCCCGATCTTAGAAGTGAGGGATCAGAAGGGCTGGCCGGGGATGGATCCGGGTGCGCCCGGGGCGGCAGCCGGTGGCGCGGTGGGCATCGGCATGGTGCACGGCGGGAACGTGGGGTTGTACGGCGGATTGCACAGTTGCATCACACAGTTCTTCCCGTTCCAGAACGGGGTCTGGCCCGGCGGGCACGGCTCGAGGGCGCCCGCGGTGCCGGTGCTCGCGACGAAGCTGGCCGACATGACGCCGAGCGCGGCGAGGCCGCCGGCGACGGTGCGACGGATGGTCGAGCGACTGGACATGCGAACCCCTTCTTCGTGAACTCGGATTTCACAGTATCAATTCACGGTGGGCGTGCACACCCTCAGGGCAGATCGCCGCCCGCGCCGCGCAGGAAGGCGCCGCTCACCGATACCGCCGGACCGGAGCTCTCGCCCGAGACCACGAGCGTGGCGAATGCGAGGTCTCCGACGATCCCGGCGAACCAGCCGTGCGCGTGCGTGTTGTCGCCGAACTCGGCGGTCCCGGTCTTGCCGCCGAGTCCCGGAATGTCGCGCAGCGCCGTCGCCGTCCCTGCGGTCACGGTCTCGCGCATCGCGGCACGCAGTGCATCGGCGACGCCGGCATCGATCCGCCGGCCGGGCGTATCGGCTCGGGCCGGCTCACCGTCGAACAAGGAGGGACGTACGGTGTTCCGCGCGGCGAGGCTCGCCTCGACGACCGCGAGGCCGAAGGGCGATGCGGTGACCCGGCCCTGGCCGATCGACTCCTCCACCCGCTCGGCGTCGGTGCGCGCGGAGGGCACGGAGCCGGTGACCGTGGTGATTCCGAGGATCACGAAATCCACGCCCAGGCCGAAGGTCTTCGCCGTATCGGCCAGCGCGTTCTCGCCCAGCTTGGTGCCGAGGCCGGCCATCGTGGTGTTGCAGGACTTGGCGAATGCGGTGTGGAGCGGTACGGAGCCGAGCGCGAAGTCGTCTTCGTTCGGGATCGTGCGCGTGCCGAAGGTGGCCCGTCCGGGGCAATCGAGCATCGCGTTCGGCGTGGTGACGCCGGCGTCCAGGGCCGCGGCGGTGGTGATCGTCTTGAAGGTCGAGCCGGGCGGGTACAACCCGGTCAGTGCGATCGGCCCCTGCTTGTCGGCGGCGGCGTTCTGCGCGACCGCCAGAATCCCGCCCGTAGACGGCCGGATCGCCACCAGCATCGTGGGCCGATTCTCCCCGGCCACTGCGGCGTTGGCGGCCCGTTGCAGGCCGGCGTCCAGTGTGCTGCGTACCGGGGCCGGGGTCGTCCCGGGGAAGGACTCGATGTGCCGCAGCGTCTTTCCGCTGCTGTCGACCAGATTCACGCTTGCCCCGGCGGCACCGTCGACCGCCCCGCGCCAGCGCTCCTCGAGGCCGTTGCCCAGTGGCGAACGGAGCGCGGGGGCGGCGGTGAGCAGCCGTCCCTGTTCCCGAGTGGTGACGCCGCTGATCGAACGGAGGTCACCTGCGCGTCGTGCGTCGTCGGCTCGGAGGCTGATCACGTCCACGGCACCGGTCTTGTTCGCCACCGCGGCGCGGATGCTGGCCGCCGTCACCGACCGGTCGATCGGGTTCAGCCGCGCCGCCAGGTTCTCAGCGGAGTCGCTGCGATCGGCTGCCAGCGAGACCACGGTCACCGTCTGCCAGGTCATCAGCGGACTGTTCTTCCGGTCGAGTACCGGTGTGCGGTATGACTTCTCGTCAGAATACAACAGTCGTCCGCCGGGCGGTTGGTCCGGATGGATCAGAGTGGGCGACCATGTCACGCGCCCGCCGGACGTCTGCACCGGCGAGGAGTACTCGAGCTTCTTGCCGCGCGGTAGCGCCCAGGACCAGCCGAGCGCGGGGGAGTCGCCGTCGCGGCCGGCCGTCACCGAGGGTTTCGCGCTGCCCATTCCGTCGAAGGCGGCCTGCAACGCGGGCTTCGCGGCCGCCGGATCGGAGGTCAGGTCCGCCGCGGCTTGGGCATCGCGCGCAGTGACGGCGGCGGCGAACTCCGCGGCGGGATCCTCGGACGAGCACGCGGCCGCCGTGGACGCCAGGACAACGGCGACGGCGACGGCGAGCGAACGGCGCAGGTGCATGGTCTCAGTCCACCTCGCCTCCGCCATAGCGAGCAAAGAGTAACCAGGCGGGTCTTCATAGCATTTCGCTATCACCGCATGTCGAGGGGTGTGCGAAGGGCACTCACCGCGCGGAGCGCGACCCGCCCGATCGCGGCGTCGACCCGGGGCAGAGCCGGATCGTTGCGGGCCGCGTGGGTGAACACCGCGACGGCCACGGGATGCTCGCCCGGGTAGCTGACCACCGCCGCTTCGTTGCGCAGCGCCCCGAGCGTTCCGGTCTTGCCGGCGATCTCGGCGCCGGGACCGAAGCCGGACGCGATCCGGTGCCGGAATACCTGTCCTGCCAGCGCTGACCGCGCGAATGCGCAGCCCTGCGGCGAGGCGGCCGTGTCCGACCAAATCGCCGCCAGCAGTGCGGTCGCATCGGCGGCGGTGGTGGCGCTGCCGAAGCTGGGGTCGTACGCGCGCACCGGACGGGACAGATCGTCGTCGGCCAGTGCAGCGAAGGCCTCGGCGACGGTGTGCGTGCCCGTCTCCGTCATCAGCGCCGTGTGCATCTCGGCATCGCCACCGGCGATCACGGTGCGACGCAAACCCAGTTCACGCGCGGTGCGCTGCACCTCGTCGAGTCCCACCAGCGAGAGCAGCGTCCCGGCGGCCGCGTTATCGGAGACCGCGATCATCGACCGCGCCAGGTCGCGCACACTCAGCTGCACCGGATCGTCGAAGGTCGCGATGCCGGTCGGGCCGGGAGTCGCCGTCCGTGGGTCGACAGTGACCCGCTGCCGCGGATCGAGCCGGCCGGAATCGAAGGCGCGGCAGGCCGCCACCAGCAGCACGATCTTGTACACCGACGCCGGCACCACCGGTTCGTGGCCACTCACGGACAGCTCCGCGTCGGCGCCCACCACCCGGGCGTGCAGCCAGCCGTTGCAACCGGCGTCGGCGAACACCTCCGCGATCGCGGCCGCCGTGGCATCGGCCCCGGTCACCGGCTCAGGCGCCATAGCGTCGACTCCAGCCGCGCGACATCGGGATGCTCACGCCGGCCCAGCACCCGCACCCGCAGCGGGAAATCCGGCGCCGCGCGGCGTGCGGTGCCCGGTGGCACCGGTCCGCCCGAAGCGACAAGCGCGAAAGCCAACCCGGCCGCGACCGCGGCGTATGTGGCCGCCTCGGTCTCGGTGGTACGCGGCGTCGACGTGATGCCCCGCGCCGTGAGCCGGTCCAGGAGCAGATCGGCCGCCGGAGGATTCGTCGAGCGAGGCGGCATCGCCAGCTGCAATGCCGACAGCTCTCTCAGGCGAGGAGAGCGGAAGTCAGCCGGTACCAGGAAGTCTCGCGGCAGGGCGATGACGGGGCCCGACGGCGCACCGTCGGACAGTACGGGGTGCTCGACGACGGCGGCGTCCAACAGGTCTTCCGCCACCGCCCGTGCCAGCTGCGGTGAGGGACCGGCCGACAGCGTCAGCGGATCGTCGCCGCCGCGCAATCCGGCGGCGCACGCTGTGGCGCTCGCGCCGCCGAGCGCATCGCACAGGGCCACTCGGCGCTGCCCGGTCCCGGCGCCGAGCCGCGCCGCCTCGGCGACGAAGCGGTCCGCGTCGCCGACCATGACCCGCGCGCGCGGGAGCAACTCACGCGCCGCGGGTGTGAGATCGGCGCCCCGTCGGCTGCGATCGATGAGCGTGACGCCCAGCGCCTCCTCGAGGCGGCGCAGACCGGCGGAGACGGGTGGCTGCGTGATGCCCAGCCGATCGGCTGCGCGCCCGAAATGCTGCTCCTCGGCGACCGCGACGAAGAACCGCAGGTGCCGGATCAGATCCATGCTGCGGAGTGTAGCGGCGCCGCCCCGACGTGGGGCGACGCGAAACCTGCGGATCGAGCCAGCGGATTCGCATACGCAAATTCGGTCGAACGACCACAATCGGTGAGTGTGAGCCACGCCATAGGGGAGAGGGTCGTCGCGGACATCGAGTGCATCCGCGACGAGCTGGCGACCAGGATCGACGATGTGACCGCGGGTGCCGTCGCCCGTATCCGTGCCGACGTGCCCTTCTACGCCACCGCCGACATCGTCTCGGATCCACTGCTCACCGCGACCGTGCGCGAGAACCTGCTGTTCATCGTGGACGCGCTCACCGCACCCGCGTTCGATACCGCCCCCGCCGAGATCACCGGACGCACCCGCGCCGAGCTCGGGGTGCCCCTTGCCTCGGTGATGCACGCCTATCGGATCGGCGTGCACCGCGTGTGGGAGGAGGTGATGGCGATCGCCGACGAGCGTCCCGAGCTGAGCCGGCAAGCGCTGCTCACCGCGGCCCAGCACATGTGGCAGGCCCAGGACGCCTTCGTCGACGCGATGGCGGCCGCGCACCGCGACCGCAGCACCGAGCAGGTCCTCGACGACGCCGCCGAGCGCGCCGCCCTCGCCGAATACCTGCTACAGGGCCGCATCCCCAGTGATCAGAGCCTGTGGGAGATCGCGACCCTGTTGCGGCTGCCCACCACCGGCCCGTATCTGGCCGTCGCCGCGGAGGCCACCGAAATCGGGCGGCAGCCACTGCCCGGCATCGCCGACCGGCTGCGCGCCCTCGACGTGTACTCGGCGTGGCGCCTGCTGCCCGACCAACTGATCGGGATCGTGCACGCGCCCACGCCCGACGCCCGACAGGCCGTCATCGACCTGCTGCGTCGCGCCGCGACTGGACGAGTCGGAGTGAGCGCGCCGTTCGCCGAACTCCGGGACACCCCCGCCGGCCTCAACTTCGCGCGTCGCGAACTCCTCGGACCGGGCACCGGCGTCTCGGTGTTCGACGGTTCCATGCTCGGGACCGCCGCCATCGCCGCTCCCGAGGCCACCGTGGATCTGGCCCGGGGTGTCCTGCATGGCCTGTACCGGCTCCCCGTCGACGATCGGGAGCCGCTCCTGGAGACCTTCCGGGCGTGGGTCGCGCATGACGGAAACGTCAAGGACGCCGCCGCCGAGCTCTACGTGCACCCGAACACCGTGCGGCACCGTTTGCGCCGCGTCGAGCAACTGACCGGCAGGTCGGTGAACTCGCCGCGCGAACTCGCGGAGCTCTGCCTGGCGTTCGAGGTCGACGCCCGAATCGGAATCGAGAGGGGCCGCGACTCGCCTACCGGCTGAATCCCGATTGTGCGCCGTGACACTCGGCGGCCCGAAACGTTGTTCCGTCACCATATCCATCCGATGGTGCCGGCAGTCACTCTGAATACAGACGAAATCACTACCGAAGCCCGAAGGACGGACGATGACGAACCTCGCCGAAAACCTCACCGCCGCTGCCGCCGCGCGGCCCGATGCGCTCGCCCTCAAATGCGACGACCTGGAGTTCAGCTACGCCGCTTTCGATGACGCCTCCGCCCGATTCGCCACCTACCTGGCCGAGCAGGGCATCGAACCCGGCGATCGCGTGGGCATCATGCTCCCCAACACCCCGGCCTTCGCCATCGTCTTCTACGGGATCATGCGCCGCGGTGCCGTCGCCGTTCCGATGAACCCGCTGCTCAAGGCCGCCGAGGTGGAGTACTACCTGGCCAACACCGGCTCCAAGGCGCTGTTCGCCACTCCGGTCTTCGCCGACGACGCCGAGGCCGGCGCCCGCGCCGCGGGTGCCGCGTGCCACTTCGGCGACGACGCCGCCCTCGCCACCCTGCTCGCCAAGTACGAGCCCACCGCCCCGGTGGAGCCCCGCGACGGCGACGACACCGCGGTCATCCTGCACACCTCCGGCACCACCGGAAAGCCCAAGGGCGCCGAGCTGACCCACCAGGGACTCGGCATGAACTGCGAGATCTCGGGCCGCACCCTGCTGCACCTCACCGGCGACGATGTGATGATGGGCTGCCTGCCGCTGTTCCACGTCTTCGGCCTCACCTGCGGCCTCAACGCCGCCGTCCGCTTCGGCTCGACCCTCACCCTGATCCCGCGGTTCGAACCCCGCAAGGCGATCGAGGTGATCGGGCGCGACAAGGTGACCGTCTTCCTCGGTGTGCCGACCATGTACGCCGCGCTGGTCGCCGCGCTGCAGCCCGGCGACGACGTGTCCTCGCTGCGAGCCTGTGGTTCGGGCGGAGCGGCACTGCCGTTGCAGGTGATCACCGACTTCGAGGCCGCCTTCAACGCGATCATCATGGAGGGCTACGGCCTGTCCGAGACCTCGCCGGTCGCCTGCTTCAACCATCCCGATAAGCCGCGCAAGCCGGGCACCATCGGAACCCCCATCGAGGGCGTGCAGATGCGCTGTGTGGACGACTCCGGTAACGAAGTGCCGCAGGGCGAACGCGGTGAGGTCCAGGTGCGTGGGCACAACATCATGAAGGGCTACTGGAATCTTCCCGAGGCCACCGCCGACGCCATCGACGCCGACGGCTGGTTCTCCACCGGCGACATCGGCATCGTCGACGCCGACGGCTACTTCTCGATCGTCGACCGCAAGAAGGAGATGATCATCCGCGGCGGGCTCAACGTGTACCCGCGCGAGATCGAAGAGGTGCTCTACGGGCATCCCGCCGTGGCGGAGGCCGCCGTCGTCGGTATTCCGCACGACACGCTCGGCGAGGAGGTGGGCGCTGCCATCGCCCTCAAGGCCGGCGTCGCGCTCACCGTCGACGAGATCCGTGACTACGTCAAGGAACGCGTCGCCTCGTACAAGTACCCGCGCCACGTCTGGTTGCTCGCCGAGCTTCCCAAGAATGCCACCGGCAAGGTCCAGAAACGCGATATCGCCGTCCCTGACCAGTTCACCGCCTGATACGAAGGATCACGGAAAATGACCGATACCAAGTACTCCGACGATTCGAACGCCGCCGATGAACTCGGCGCCCCGCTGGACATGCTGCTGGTGAACTCGACCAAGTCGTTCGCGGCAAGGATGATGCCGAACGCCTCCTGGGCGCGGATGGCGCAGTCGCTGGCCGGTAAGCCCGTGACCGTGGCCGAGCGCGGAGCCGGACTGGCCAAGGAGCTCGGCCTCATCGCGGCGGGCAAGAGCCAGCGCGCGCCCAAGAAGGGGGACCGCCGGTTCGCCGACCCGGCCTGGACGCAGAACCCGCTGTTGCGCCGGGTGGAACAGGCTTATCTGGCGGCTTCGGACACCGCTGACCAGCTGTACGAGGACGCCGATCTCGACTGGAAGGATGCCGAGCGCATGCGGTTCGTGCTCGACAACGTGATCGAGGGCGCGGCGCCCACCAACATTCCCGGACTCAACCCATCGGGCTGGAAGGCGCTCATCGACACCGGTGGCCTCTCGGCGGTGCGCGGCGCGAAGGCCTTCGTGCGCGATATGGCCAAGCACCCGCGTATCCCCGCGATGATCGAGCCCGACGCTTACAAGGTGGGCGAGACCTTGGCCGTGACCAAGGGAACCGTGGTGTTGCGCACCCCGATGTTCGAACTGATTCACTATGCGCCGCAGACCAAGCAGGTGCGTGAGGTGCCGCTGCTCATGGTGCCACCGGTGATCAACAAGTTCTACATCATGGACATCGCGCCCGGCCGCAGCCTGATCGAGTACTACCTCAAGGGCGGGCAGCAGGTGTTCGCCGTGTCGTGGCGCAATCCTTCTGCGGAGCATCGGGATTGGGGATTCGACGAGTACGGGGCCGCGATCGTGCGTGCCCTGGACGCGCTGCAGGTGATCACCGGTTCCGATAAGGCGCACGTCTTCGCCACGTGCTCGGGCGGCATTCTCACCTCGATGGTGATGGCCAGCCTGTTCGCGAACGGCCACGGCGACCGGATCGCCGGTCTGACCCTGGGCGTGACCGTGCTCGACCAGAGCCACGCCGGACTGGGCTCGGCGCTCGCCAGCCAGAAGGCGGCCGATGCCGCGATCCGCTCATCGGCCAACCAGGGCTACCTCGACGGTGCCGCCATGGCCGAGATGTTCGCCTGGCTGCGCCCGACCGACCTGGTGTGGCGGTACTGGGTGAACAACTACATCGAGGGCAAGTCGCCGGCGCCGTTCGACGTGCTGTTCTGGAACGCCGACACCACTCGGATGACGGCGTCGCTGCACAAGGACATGGTGCTCATGGGTCTGAACAACACCCTGGTCACTCCGGGTGAGCAGAGCATGATGGGCACCCCCGTGGACCTGTCCAAGATCGAATGCGACGCCTACGTGCTGGGCGGCATCTCCGATCACATCTGCCCCTGGCAGGCCACGGAGCGCAGCGCGGCGCTGCTCGGCAGCAAGGACAACACCTACGTGCTCTCCACCGCCGGCCACATCGCGTCGCTGGTGAACCCGCCCGGCAACCCGAAGTCCTCCTTCCGCACCGCACCCGTGCTGCAGGGTCAGACACCCGAGGAGTGGTTCGAGAGCGCCGACAAGCAGTCCGGTTCGTGGTGGCCGCACCACCTCGAATGGCTCACCGAACGCGGCGGCGCCGAGGTCGATGCGCCGACCCAGCTCGGGGCGCCCGGCTACGAGCCGCTCGCCCCGGCGCCGGGCACCTTCGTGCTCGAGAACTGATCACCGACAACCGATACGGAGAAGTCCATGAGCACCACTGTCGCCACCCCCACCGATCTGCTCGGCCTCGTCGGCACGCCGATGGGGACTACCGACTGGCTCACCATCGACCAGGATCGGGTCAACCTGTTCGCCGATGCCACGGGCGATCACCAGTGGATCCACGTCGACCCGGAGCGCGCCGCGGCGGGGCCCTATGGCCGCACCATCGCGCACGGCTACCTCACCCTGTCGCTCGCGCCGGTGCTGGTCGGGCAGGTGGTCACGATCGAGAAGTTCGACGCCGCGGTGAACTACGGGCTCAACAAGGTCCGCTTCCCGGCCCCGGTCCCGGTCGGATCGAGGATTCGCGCCACCGTGAGCCTCACCGCCGCACAGGAGAAGCCCTTCGGTGTCGAGGCGACCTTCACGTTGACCTACGAGGTGGAGGGCGGCGAACGACCGGCCTGCATCGCGGAGACGGTGGTGCTGTACCGATGAACGCCGATCAACAGACGCCCGCCGACGGCGGGCTCGATGAACTCCCCGATACCTTCATAGCGACCGGGGGACAGCGGATCCGCGTGCGGTACCGGCCGGGTGTGGGAGTGCCGCTGGTGGTGTGCAACGGGATCGGTGCGAGCCTGGAGGTGCTCGATCCGTTCGTCGAGGCGCTCGATCCGCAGCGTCCGGTGATCCGGTTCGACGCTCCCGGCACGGGAGAATCGCCTGCCTCGCTCTTGCCGTACGGATTTCCTTATCTGGCATGGGTTCTGGGCCGCGTTCTCGACGATCTGGGTGTAGGTGTCGTCGATATCCTCGGGCTGTCGTGGGGCGGCGCCCTAGCTCAGCAGTTCGCGTTCCAGAACCCGTGGCGGTGCCGCCGCCTGATCCTGGTGTCCACCGGCACCGGCGCCATCATGATTCCGGGCAATCCGTTGGTGCTACGGAAGATGTTGACACCCAGGAGATTCAAAGATCCGTCCTACGGCGCGCAGATCGCGGGCGAACTGTACGGCGGCACCGTCCGCGAGGACGGTAAGGACGTGGCCGAGATCTTCATCCGGCAGTTGCACGCCGGATCGAAGATCGGATACCTCCATCAACTGCTCGCCGGCGCCGTGTGGACATCGATCTTCGCGCTTCCCGCGATCCGGCAGAAGACCCTGATCATGGCAGGTGAGGACGACCCGATCATTCCGATGGCCAACGCCAAGATCATGAAGACGCTGCTTCCGCGGGCCACGCTGTTCACTCATCCCGGCGGGCACGTCGATCTGGTGACCAACGCGGAGAACCTCGCGCCGGTGATCGACGACTTCCTCGGCGCCCCGCACATCGGTAAGCGCACCTGGCGGGGGCGGCCCGCAGAGCCGCTGACTCCCGGTGGGTGACCGGAGTCTCACAAGTACTGGAATGATTCCAGAATCAGGCGTAGCCTACGGACATGGCAGACGGCCCCAGCGCTGAGGATCGGCTGCGGTCCGTGGGGCTACGCATCACCGCGCCCCGGGTCGCGGCCCTCGGCTATCTCGACGATCACCCCCACGCCACCGCCGACGACGTGGCCGAGCACCTGCGCGCACAGCTCGGCACCGTCGCCACGCAAACGGTCTACGACGTGCTGCGCGTGTGCTCCGATAGGGGGCTGCTGCGCCGCATCGAACCCGCCGGTTCCGCGGTGCGGTACGAAGGCCGCGTGGGCGACAATCACCACCACCTGGTGTGCCGGAGCTGCGGGCGGATCGTCGACGTGGACTGCATCGTCGGGGCCGCACCCTGCCTCACTCCGGATGATGACCACGGCTTCGCCATCGACGAGGCGGAGGTCACCTTCTGGGGGCAATGCGCCGACTGCCGGTGAGGGTTGCGTTCCCACCATCGACCCGGAGCCGATGCGAGTAGTGTCGCGAATGACCGCCGGAACCGGCGGAATCTTCACTGCCGAGAGCTAAGGAATCAACGCGCATGAGCCTGAAACTGCTGTTCAGCACTTCCTCGACCGCGACCGGTGGTGGCCGAGACGGGCACGTGAAGTCGGACTCGGGTCGCCTCGACCTCGACACCCGCCCGCCCGCCGAGCTGGGTGGCAACGGCGAGGGCACCAACCCGGAAGAGCTGTTCTCGGCCGGCTACGCCGCCTGCTTCCTGGGCGCCGTGCACGCCGTCGCGCGCGCCGAGCACGTCTCCGTGCCCGACGACGCCTCGGTGTCGGTGAAGGTCGGCTTCGGCAAGACCGAGCACGGCTTCGGCATCAACGCCGCGATCACCGCCTCGCTCCCCGGTCTGGACCAGTCGGCCGCTGAGGATCTCGTGGCCAAGGCGCACAAGCTGTGCCCCTACTCCAATGCCACCCGCGGCAACATCGACGTGGACCTCACCACTCAGGTCTAACGATTCACCCGAATCTCCGGCCCGCCGTCGTGGGACTCGTCTTCCTCGGCGGCGCGGCCGGCACATTCGTGCGGGCCGAGGTGGGGCAGTGGTTGCCGCACACCCCGTTCTCCTGGGCTACTTTCGCCGTCAACATCGCGGGGGCCTTCCTTCTCGGCGCGCTCACCGAGATTCTGATGCAGCGGCCCGACGATGAGCGGCACCGGCGGATCAAGCTGCTCCTGGGCACCGGATTCTGCGGCGGCCTCACCACCTACAGCGCATTCGCGCTCGACATCCACGACGCCTCACCGGCGATCGGCGCCGTGTACGCCGGATCGACGATTCTGCTCGGACTGGTCGCCGCGCTCGTAGGAGCCACGGTGGTGCGGAGGTGACGGCCCGATGACCACTGCTTTGATCTGCCTCGGCGGCGGACTGGGTGCGGTGCTGCGGTTCCTCGCCGACACCGCGCTACGAAGCCGGTTCGAGGTGTGGTCGACCGCTCTGATCAACGCGACCGGATCGTTGCTGCTCGGCCTGTTCGCGGGCTTCGCGGCACACGGAGGTATCGACTCCACGACGCTCGCGGTGCTCGGTACCGGGGTCTGCGGCGGGTACACCACGTTCAGTACCGCCACCGTCGAGACCCTGACTTTGTTGCGGGACAAGCATTATCGCGAGGGCATCGGGTACGGACTCGGCACGCTCGGGCTCAGTCTCGTGGCCGTGTGGGGCGGGTTCGCGCTCGGCGCGCTCTGACCCACTACGACGATGACGCGCTGCGGGCCAGCGCGTACCGGTACGCCGACCGGGTGAGCACCAGCGAAGCCAGGAACAGGAACATCACGATGACGGCGCCCCACAGCGGAAGCCCGTCGAGCGGTTGCCCGTTGTAGTTCACGCCGTACTGGCTCACCGGATCCGTGTAGTCGCGGGGGATGCCGAGCAAGACTTCGCCGGCCACGATGAGGAACCCGGCGAACGTGACGAGGGCGAATGCGATGGCGGCCCATCGCACGCCGAACAGAGCGAACAGGCCCGTCAGCGCCATCAGCGCGCACACCACCAGCCCGGCGATCGCCAGCACCATCACCATGATCGTGCGCACACCGAGCGGCGACGACGGGAAGTTCCCCGGGTACCCCTGGGTGCCCAGTAGTGCCGAGGTCTGGATGATCGCGAAGACGTCGAGGGCGATCGCTCCGCCGCCCGCAGCGAGGGAGACCAGGGCCCAGAGCCAGACTCCGCCGCCGCGCCGTCGCCCGGAGCGAGCCGGGGCGCTCCCGGATCCCGAAGCCACCGTCAGCCCAGCCGGGCCTTGACGGCGGCGGAGAGCCGCTTTCCGTCGGCGGCGCCGGCGGCCTTCGCATTGGCGATCTTCATGACCTGACCCATGTTCCGCACCGTCGGTGCCTCGCCCAGATCGGCCTTGACCTGCGCGACCGCATCGTCGACAAGGCTGTTCAGTTCGTCGTCCGAGAGCTGCTTAGGCAGGTACCGGGACATGACCTCGGCCTCGGCCCGCTCCTGCGCTGCGAGCTCCTCGCGGCCGTTGGCGGTGTAGATCTCCGCGGCCTCGCCGCGCTTCTTGACCTCGCGGGCGACCACCTTGAGAAACTCCTCGTCGGTGAGCGCGTGCGCGGTGCCGGAGGTCTCCTCGTTCTGGATCGCGGATAGCAGCATCCGCAACGTTCCGGTGACCAGGGTGTCCTTGGCCTTCATCGCGGTCTTGAGGTCGTCGCGGATAGCGGCCTTCACTTCAGACATGGTTTACAAGTTACGCGGTGCGCGCGGACGGGGCACGGACGTATCCTGACTCAATGGCAGTGAATCAATCCCTGGTCCGTGCGGGTGCGTCGCTGGTCGGCGCCGGTCTCGCCGGAGCCGCCTACGCCACCATGTACGAGCGCAATGCCTTCACCCTGCGCGAGCACACGCTGCCGATCCTGCCGCCGGGCACACCGTCGCTCCGCATCCTGCACATCTCCGATCTGCACATGACTCCTGGTCAGCGGCTCAAACAGGGCTGGGTGCACGAGCTCGCGGCGCTCGAGCCCGATCTCGTGGTGAACACCGGCGACAACCTCTCGCATCCGCGCGCCGTTCCCTCGGTGGTGCAGGCGCTCGATCCCCTGCTGGCCCGGCCCGGACTGTTCGTCTTCGGCTCGAACGACTACTTCGGGCCCACGGCGAAGAACCCGGCGAAGTACTTCAACAAGAATCACGAGCGCCGGCACGGCGAGCCGCTGCCCTGGCAGGATCTGCGCGCCGCATTCTCCGAGCGCGGCTGGCTGGACGCCACGCACACCAGGCGGCGACTGGAGGCCGGGGGAGTGACGATCGCCGTGGCGGGCGTCGACGATCCGCACATCGAGCGCGACCGCTACGAGACCATCGCCGGCCGGGCCGACGAGTCGGTCGACCTGCGGCTGGCACTGACCCATTCACCGGAGCCGCGGGTGCTCGACCGGTTCGCCAGCGACGGCTACGACCTCGCGCTCGCCGGTCACACGCACGGCGGCCAGTTGTGCCTGCCGGTGGTCGGCGCGCTGGTCACCAACTGCGGTCTCGACCGGTCGCGGGTGAAGGGCGCCTCCGCGTGGGGTGCGCACATGAAGCTGCACGTGAGTGCCGGCCTCGGCACCTCCCCGTGGGCACCGTTCCGAACCTTCTGCCGCCCCGAGGCCTCGCTGCTCACCCTCGTCGGCGCGCCCGTGCGCGACCGGGAGGTCGAGCTCGGCCCGGTGATCGCTCCAGAGGCGGTACAGGCCTGACCAGCTGATTTCAGCACCGGCGGCGCCTGTAGTAATCTATTGCAGGTTGTCACCACGGGGTGTGGCGCAGCTTGGTAGCGCGCTTCGTTCGGGACGAAGAGGTCGTGGGTTCGAATCCCGCCACCCCGACTCGTTGGTTGAGACGACAGCAGGGCCCCTGATCAGCAGAGATGCTGGCCAGGGGCCTTACTTGTGTCTGAAGCGACGAGGTCTCCGTGGGAGCTCGGCGGACTGTGTTGCAGCCGTTTCGAGGCGCAGACCGAGGCTGTAAAGCTGACTATAAATCACATCCACGTAGTTCAGACGGCATGAAACATACTCTGAACTGGGCATACGTCCTCTGGTGTGTTCTTCTCTATGCGGAGACTAAGGCGAAGTGTCAACCAGCTAGACACCTCGGACGCCACCTCTCCTACTCTAAATCCTTTAGACTAAGGGTGTGACGGCGAACGAAGTGGACTGGATCCTGAGCGCTAGCGCTGCTGAGCGTGGAGATCTGATTCTGCAAGCGCGCGAGGATCAGTGGTTTGAGCGGAAGAGTGCGCGCACGGAGCCGAAGACGTTGGCCAGGGCGATGGTGGCATTTGCCAACGCGGAAGGCGGAACGATAGCTGTCGGGGTGCACAGCGGCATCGTGGAGGGCATGGAGCGACATCGCGGGAGGATAAACGACCTGCGTCAAGCTTCGATCGATCACACTTCTCCTCCGGTTCGGTGCAGTTTTCATGAGGTGGAGTGCGTCAATAGCGAAGGAATGCGGGACTCCCTGCTCATAGTGCGAGTTGATCCGGGAGAGCGTGTGCACGAAGTGAACGGAGGGGATTGTTTGCTTCGAGTTGGGGATGAATCGAGGCGTCTGAACTTCACACAGCGTCAAGAATTGGAATTTGACAAGGGGCAGGCGCAGTTCGACGGTTTCAGAATTGCTGAGTACTCTGTTGACGATCTGAGTACGGATCTGCTGGAACATTATCGGCAGGTGACCGGTGCGACATCTGCGCAGTCAATACTCAAGGCGAGGAGTCTTCTGACGCGAGACGGTTCTCTTACGAACGCGGGCTACCTACTGTTTGCAGATCATCCTCAGCAGGCGTTGCCAGAGTCGTACGTCCGTGTCTTGAAGTTTCTTTCGACCGAGAGAGGAAGTGGAGCGCGACTGAGCCTAGATGAGGATGAGGATCATAAGATTGAGGGTCCGTTGCCGTTTGTGATCGAACAAGCTGCGAAATTCGTTGAACGCCTGGCGCCGAAGCGTCGAGCGCTTGACGATGAGGGAAAATTCGTCGGTCACCATTTGGTGCCTCGTGAGGCGTGGCTCGAAGGCTTGGTCAACGCTGTTATTCATCGATCGTACAGCCTTGCTGGCGATCATATTCGAGTTGAGATCTATCCAGATCGAATTGAGATTGAGAGTCCGGGTAGATTCCCGGGTCTGGTCGACCCGTCGAAACCGCTAGACATAAGCAGGTTCGCCCGGAACCCCCGCATTGCGCGAGTGTGTGCCGATCTGAGAATCGGTCAAGAGCTCGGCGAGGGTATCAAGCGGATGGGCCTGCTGCACGGGTAGGTGACAAGTTGGTCAGGCCGCGTGTGGCGCGGCCGGGTTCATGGTGGACTCGAATGCGATGGGTGTCAATCGTCCAAGGCGGCGTTGTCGGCGCCGGCGGTGGTAGGTCCGTTCGATCCAGGTGATGATCGCGGTCCGCAGTTCCTGCCGGGTGGCCCAGCAGTGGCGGTCGAGGACGTTGTTCTGCAGCAGGCTGAAGAACGACTCCATCGCGGCATTGTCGCCGCAGGAGGCGACTCGGCCCATTGATCCGCGTAGTCCGTGATATTCCAAGGCACGTCGGAATTTTCGGCTCCGGAATTGCGATCCTCTGTCACTATGAACTATGCATCCGGTGACATCACCGCGCATCGCGACAGCGTTGTTGAGGGCGTTGACGGCGAGCCGGGCCTTCATCCTCGAGTCGACGGAGTAGCCGACGATCCGCCCGGAGTAGGCATCTTTGATCGCACACAGATACAGCTTCCCTTCCCGAGCCCTGTGTTCAGTGATATCTGTGAGCCACAACCGATTCGGTGCATCTGCGGTGAACCGGTGACGAGTCCTGCCGTGCTCGTCGGTGACGGTGCATAGATCGTCGTGGACCGCGGGCCCGGGTTTGCCGCCCTTGCTCGAGCGTTTCTTTCCGAAGACGCTCCACCACCGGTTGTCGCGGCAGATCCGCCACGCAGTGCGGTCCGCCATAGGCTCACCGGCAGCGCGGGCCTCGTCTGCGAGTAACCGGTGACCGAACTCCGGATCATCAACGCTGGCGTCGAACAGGGCGTTCGCGCGATACGCCTCGACCAGCTCCGTCGCGGGGACCGGGGCGGCGAGCCAACGGTAGTAAGGCTGACGGGAGAGCTTCAAAACCCGGCACGACACCGTGACGGGAACACCGTCGTCGGCGAGCTCTTTCACGAGCGGGTACATCATTTTCCCGGCAGGTTCGCCTGCGACAGATACGCAGCCGCACGACGCAGGACCTCATTCTCCTGCTCAAGGAGCCGAATCCGCTTACGCATTTGCCTCTCGGTCGCCGACTGCGCCGCACTGCTCCCGGACTTGGAGCCGGCCTCGACATCGGCGGTCTTCACCCAGTTCATCAGGCACGACTCGCTAATGCCGAAGTCGGCAGCGATCTGCTTGAGACGGACTCCCGGCTCACGATTACGCGCGACACGGACCACATCGTCGCGGAACTCCTTCGGATACGGCTTAGGCACAGTGCACATCCTTCCAGCGGCACCCCTCGGCACCACAGATCAGATGTCACCTACCCGTGCAGCAGGCCCGATGTTCGAAGAGATGCGCCGTGTCGGTCTGACAGATCCTGTATACGTGCAGGGTACTGGAAGTGTAAGGCTCCGCCTGGCGGCGATCGCTCGGTTGGATCCGCGCGTCGCAGCATGCCTGCCGAAGGGAGCCCAGAGGATGTTGGATGTCCTTCAAGCAGCAGGAGTACCAATGGGGACCGGAGAGATCGCCTCAGCTGTGGGAATGAGTCGTCCTGCAACCATTTCTCGCTTGCAAGCGCTCCGGGACGAGGAGCTATTGGTTTGGTCGGGAAAGTCTCCCAACGACCCAAGGGCTGTCTGGGCTCTTCCATCAATGAAGGTGTAGCTCTCGTCGGTTTCGAGCCGGTGCCCTTGCCACGTGTGATGAGTCATTGGGCCTGCTGCACGGGTAGGTGACAAGTTGGTCAGGCCGCGTGTGGCGCGGCCGGGTTCATGGTGGACTCGAATGCGATGGGTGTCAATCGTCCAAGGCGGCGTTGTCGGCGCCGGCGGTGGTAGGTCCGTTCGATCCAGGTGATGATCGCGGTCCGCAGTTCCTGCCGGGTGGCCCAGCAGTGGCGGTCGAGGACGTTGTTCTGCAGCAGGCTGAAGAACGACTCCATCGCGGCATTGTCGCCGCAGGAGGCGACTCGGCCCATTGATCCGCGTAGTCCGTGATATTCCAAGGCACGTCGGAATTTTCGGCTCCGGAATTGCGATCCTCTGTCACTATGAACTATGCATCCGGTGACATCACCGCGCATCGCGACAGCGTTGTTGAGGGCGTTGACGGCGAGCCGGGCCTTCATCCTCGAGTCGACGGAGTAGCCGACGATCCGCCCGGAGTAGGCATCTTTGATCGCACACAGATACAGCTTCCCTTCCCGAGCCCTGTGTTCAGTGATATCTGTGAGCCACAACCGATTCGGTGCATCTGCGGTGAACCGGTGACGAGTCCTGCCGTGCTCGTCGGTGACGGTGCATAGATCGTCGTGGACCGCGGGCCCGGGTTTGCCGCCCTTGCTCGAGCGTTTCTTTCCGAAGACGCTCCACCACCGGTTGTCGCGGCAGATCCGCCACGCAGTGCGGTCCGCCATAGGCTCACCGGCAGCGCGGGCCTCGTCTGCGAGTAACCGGTGACCGAACTCCGGATCATCAACGCTGGCGTCGAACAGGGCGTTCGCGCGATACGCCTCGACCAGCTCCGTCGCGGGGACCGGGGCGGCGAGCCAACGGTAGTAAGGCTGACGGGAGAGCTTCAAAACCCGGCACGACACCGTGACGGGAACACCGTCGTCGGCGAGCTCTTTCACGAGCGGGTACATCATTTTCCCGGCAGGTTCGCCTGCGACAGATACGCAGCCGCACGACGCAGGACCTCATTCTCCTGCTCAAGGAGCCGAATCCGCTTACGCATTTGCCTCTCGGTCGCCGACTGCGCCGCACTGCTCCCGGACTTGGAGCCGGCCTCGACATCGGCGGTCTTCACCCAGTTCATCAGGCACGACTCGCTAATGCCGAAGTCGGCAGCGATCTGCTTGAGACGGACTCCCGGCTCACGATTACGCGCGACACGGACCACATCGTCGCGGAACTCCTTCGGATACGGCTTAGGCACAGTGCACATCCTTCCAGCGGCACCCCTCGGCACCACAGATCAGATGTCACCTACCCGTGCAGCAGGCCCATTCCGCAGTGGCGAAGCAGCGGCCAAGAGGCACACTCGATCAAGCATGGCTGATGCGGCGACTGCGCTCGCGCGTTGCGGGGAACAGGACACACTTGAGGTGGGGAGGCATCCAGCTCAGGCGAGCAGATCGCCCGCGGCCGTCGTCGGCCGGTCAGAAGGTGTCTCCGTGGCCATGTGCGGTCACTCCGACACTCCGCTTCAGTCGAAGGATCTTCAGGGCGTTTAGTTAGCACTAGCGAAGTGGATTCATGGAGGCGGTACCGGCGTGATCGTCGCTGCGGGATCGGGCCAGGGCCGTGGAATCGGTGCTCGAGCAGAGCGAACTCACGATCGATCCCAAGGTCGGTTGAACCACTCGGTCGCGAAGTCTCGCGTCCGGCCCGGCCCGTATACACCGCTTGTGCTCTCCTGCAACCTCTCGTGCCGTGCTCGCTGGCTACTGGCCAGCAACTAGTAGCACTCGTCGCGGCACCTTCTGCGCCGATGTCGCACCAGTAGCGGGGCTTCTCCGCGGCGGCCATTGCTCAGTCCTCGTGTAGCAGAGCCTGATAGTGCTCAGGGCGGGTGCGGCGCAGTCGCTCGGCGGCAACGACGCCGGCGAGGAAGGTCACGAGGATGATCACGCCGAGCACCACCGCGGTGGTGGTGGTGCCCACGAGCACCGGAAAGTTGGCGATCACCAGGAGCAGGATCGCGGTGAGCCCAAGGAACGACAGCCCCGGCGCGACCAGCGTCCGCCACCGGCCCTGGTTGCGGACCCGCGTCCGGAAGAAGATGATCACCGCCAGGCTGGTCATCGCCATCAGCGCGATCAGGCCGAGCGTCGACGCCCCCGACGACCACATGTACGTCTGGGCCACGGGATCCCAGCCCACCGCCGCGACGGCCGCCACCGCCACCAGAGAGACCACGGTGAACGTCAGCGACGACTTCGACGGGGTGCGGTGGCGCGGGCTGATCTCGGCGAGGGACTGCGGCAGTAGTCCTTTCGTCGCCAGCGTGAACTGGTAGCGGGTGATCACGTTGTGGAACGAGAGCACGCACGCGAAGAAGCTGGTCACGAGCAGCACCTGGATGACGTCGGTGAGGATCGGTGAAACGTACTCGCTGGCCAGGTTCTGCACTAGGTTGCCGGGATCGGCCTTCGCCGCCTCGACCGCGTGCCCGACGCCGAGTCCCTCCACCACCGCCCACGCCGCGAAGGCGTAGAACAGGCCGATGAAGACCACCGCGGCATAGGTCGACCGGGGAATCGTCCGCTCCGGATCGCGGGCCTCGTTGCGGAACACGGCCGTGGCCTCGAATCCGATGAAGCTGAAGAACCCGAACATCAGCCCGAGGCTCGGTGCGCCGGTGGCGAACTCACTGGGAGACAGCGGAACCAGGTCCAGTCCGCCGGCCCCGCCCGCACTGATCACGCCGACCTCGATGACCACAACGGCCAGCGTCTCCGCGACCAGTAGCACGCCGAGCACTTTCGAGCTGAGCTCGATGTCGCGGTAGCCGAGGACGCCGACGATCGATACCCACGCGAGCGAGCACGTCCACCACGGGAGCCCGATATCCATCGTGGACAACAGCTTCGACGTCGCGACCCCCATGTAGGTATACAGCCCGATCTGCATCACCCCGTACGAGCCCAGCGCCAGCGTTGCCGCCCCGACTCCCGCGTGACGGCCCAGTCCGCGCTGGATGTACGAGTAGAACGCGCCCGCGTTCGGCACGTACCTGCTCATCGCTGTGAACCCGACGGAGAATAGGGCGAGTACACACATCGCGATCAGGAAGAATTGTGGCGCTGCCGCGCTCCCGCTCACCGAGATGATGATCGGGACGCTCGCCGTCACGACGGCGAGCGGTGCCGCCGCCGCGACCACCATGAACACGATCGATCCGATGCCGAGGCCACGCTGCAGCAGGTGCTCGCCGGACGGCGCGTCGTCGACCGCCCTCGGCGGATCGGATTGCGGGCTGTTGATCATGGACTTCCGGCTTTCTGGCGATGAGGCGATGTTCGGACGGATGCGGCCGGTGCGGACCGGCGATGCTCGGGCTGGATCAGGAGTTGAGGACGCCGCGCAGCACGATGCTCTTGACCTGACTGAACTCGTCGAGCGTGTAACCGAGTCCCTCGCGTCCGATGCCGCTCTTCTTGTAGCCACCGAATGCGGCCACATCGGGCCGATAGGCGTTGCCGCCGTTGATCGAGACGATCCCGGCCTGGATGCGCCGGCCGGCCTGGATCGCGCGCGTGACGTCGCTGGTGAAGACGGCGGCGTTGAGGCCGAATCGGGATGCGTTGGCGAGGTCGATCGCCTCGTCGAGATCGCCGACGGACAGCACGGAGAAGACGGGGCCGAAGATCTCCTCGTCGGTGGCGATGCCCACCCGCGTGTCGATTTCCAGCAGCGCGGGCGCGATGAAGGCCCCGTCACGGGTGCCCCCGACGAGCAGTCGCGCGCCCTGCTCGACCGAGGCCGCGATCTGCGCCTCGACGGTGCGCGCGGCGGCGACGCTGATCAGCGGGCCCACGTCGGTGGCCTCGTCGCGCTGGTCGCCGGTGCGCAGCGCGGCCACCCGCACGCGCAGGCGTTCGAGGAACTCGTCGTATCGGCTGCGCACCACCATGATCCGCTTGGTCGCCACGCACACCTGCCCGTTGGCATAGACGCGCCCGGCGATCGCCTGCTCGACGGCGGCGTCGAGATCGGCATCGTCGCACACGATGAAGGCGTCGTTGCCGCTCAGCTCGAGGAACGCTCGGACGATGTTGCGGCCGGCGTTCGCGGCGATGATCGCTCCGACCTCGGTGCTCCCGGTGAACGTGACCGCCGCGATGTCCGGGCTGCTGGAGAGGTGCTGCCCGACGATGTGCCCGTATCCCGTGACCACCTGCAGGGCGGCGTGCGGTACGCCGGCACGGTGCAGGATCTCGGTGAGCATCATGGTGACGATCGGATCATCTTCTGGCGGTTTGACGATCATCGCGTTACCGGCGGCCAGCGCCGCGCCCACCTTGTGCGCGTAGAGCTCGGCCGGGAAGTTGAACGGCACGATGCCGACCATCACGCCGAGCGGCTCACGAACCGTCAGCATGAGATCGGACTCCAGGCCCTCCTGGATGTCGAGCGGAACGGTCTGCCCGAACAGGCGCAGGCCCTCCTCGGCGAAGCCCTCCAAGATCCGGGCGGTGGTGTCGATCTCCAGCCGCGCGTTCGCGATGGTCTTACCGTTCTCCGCCGACAGCATCGCACTCAGCACATCGCGGTCGACGCGGACCTGCGCCGCTGCCGCCTTGAGGACGGCCGCCCGACGGTGCGCGGGTGTGGCGGCCCAGGCCCGCGCACCGTCGGGCGCGGCGTCGAGCGCCTCCTGTGCGTCCTCGGCGGTGCCGGCGGGAATCGTGCCGAGCAGCGCACCGTCGAATTTGTCACGGACCTCGATGACCTCGCCCGAGGAGCTCTCGCGCGCCTGGCCGTCGATCGACATGCGGTACGTCACCTGCGGTTCCGCCTGTGTTGTCATGGTGTGGATTCCTCTCGGGGCGCCAGGCCGGGAGTCGGCCGCGCGATGCTGTTCCGGGCTCGTCGGCCTGAACGGCGCCGACGGTGCGCCTATGATGCAGAACACATTTCAGGCTCAGAGAGGAATTCGACGTTCGTGCGTCAGGAGGCGGCGAAATTGCCGACTTCTTCGAGCCGAGCACCCCGCTTACCGGGTGCCCGCCGAAGAAAGTTCGGTTTCTACCGGATAGGGCGTCGCATTTCGTCGTAGCCGCTCACGTACTCCATATGCTGCACGCCGATGTAGTGGTCGAACATGATGCTGGTGGTCGTCGCGACCACGTGCTCGGAACTGAGCTTGGTGGCCACGAAGTCGCGTAGCTGGCCGGTCGACGCGCACGCTACGTGAATCAGGAAGTCGTCGGGGCCGCCCATGTGGAAGACATTGAGCACCTGCGGAAACTGGATCACGCGGCTGGCATAGCTCTTGACCTGGCTGCGGGCCGAGGCGGGCAATCGAACGAACACGATCGCCTGCACCGGGAAACCCAGTGCCTCATAGTCCACGAAGGCGTTGATCGACCGGATCACGCCGAGCTGTTCGAGCCGCTTGATCCGTGCGTGACAGGTCGATGGTGCGATCCCGGCCTTGCGCGAGAGTTCGTTGTTCGGAGTGCGGCCATTGGTGGTCAACTCCCAGAGCAACAGCTCGTCGATCTCGTCGATCTTGACGTCTTTCACCCGGTCGTCGTCGGTCCGCTGCATGGATGCCTCCTGGTCGTGAACGGCCCGGCTGGATGCGGCCGGGAGCGTCGCGGGCTGCACATCCTTCGGGGTGACTCGGAGAGTACCCACAATCACTGAAAAATATGCCTCGTTGGCAACAGATTCCGAACGAAAGTCAGTTCAGTCTTCCGATCGCTGAAGAATCTCCGACGATAGCGACACCGGTCATACCCAGGGCACCCCCGCCGCCCCGCCGAATCATCAGCGCGCCCTCGCCGCAGCGGCCGGTCATCACATCCGAAACCACTACAAGGGAGAAGAATCTCATGATCCCTCCGAAACAGACACCTGAGTGTGAGTCCGTCCGGACCCGCCTCGAAGACCGAGCCAAGTTCGTGCGCCTCGAGACCGTGCGGCTGTCCCGGATCGCCGGCGCCGGCCACTACACCTCGTCCTTCTCGGCGGCAGAACTGTTCGCGGCGCTCTACTACTCGGTGATGAACTACCTTGCCGCGGAGCCGAAGTGGGCCGACCGCGACCGATTCGTGCTGAGCAAGGGGCATGCGGCGATCGGCCTGTACCCGGTGCTCGCCGACGTCGGCTTCTTCCCCGAGTCCGCGCTCGACGACTACACCCGGCTGGGCAGCCCGTTCGGCGACCACCCCGACATGAAGAAGATCCCGGGCATCGACTTCAGCTCAGGCTCCCTCGGCCACGGCCTGTCGATCGCCGTCGGGATGGCCCTCGCTGGCCGCGTCGGGGCACGCCCGTACCGCACGTTCTGCATGCTGGGCGACGGTGAGCTGCACGAGGGCCAGGTCTGGGAAGCGGCGAATGCGGCTGGCCACTACCGGCTCGGCAAGCTGGTGGCCATCGTCGACCGCAATCGGTTGTGCATCGACGGTTTCACCGACGACGTCATGAGTGTCGAGCCCATCGAGGACCGGTTCGCCGCGTTCGGCTGGCAGGCGCACCGTGTCGATGGGCACGACGTGGGAGCCCTGCTGGACCTATTCGACGCGCTGCCCGACGACCCCGACGGGCCACCCCAGGTGATCGTGGCCGACACCGTCAAGGGACGTGGCGTGAAACTCATGGAATACAACCCCGATTGGCACGTCGGCAATCTGGTCGGCACCGACTACGACGATGTGATCGCGGAGCTGCAGGCCGGACTGCGCCCGCTGGAGGTGGTGAAATGACCGAGACCCAGGACCAGGCCGAGATCTTCGGCGGCGGCGCCACCGAGCTCCGCGATAAGCGCTCCTTCGACGGCAGCGATGTCAGCTCGATCCCCGCGTTCGTGTTCGGGGAGGAACTGGCCGACCTGGCCGACGCCGACCCGCGGATCGTCGTGCTGACCGCCGATCTGGCCAGCGCCAACCGCGCCACGGACTTCGCCGAGCGCCATCCCGACCGGTTCATCAACATGGGCATCGCGGAGAAGGGCATGATCACCTCCGCTGCCGGGATGGCCTCGTGCGGGTACGTGCCCTTCGCCGCGACCTTCGCATCCTTCTCCGCGTTGCTGTGTGCCGAGCAGATCCGCACCGATTGCGCGTATCCGCGGATGCCGGTCCGGATCGTCGGGCACCACTCCGGCATGTCGATGGGGTTCTACGGCACCAGCCACCACGCACTCGAGGATCTGGGCGTGCTGCGCACTTTCGCCGAGCTCACAGTGGTGTGCGCGACCGATGCCAACCACCTCCGTGCGATCCTGCGGGCATCGGTGGATCACCCTGGTGCGATGTACATCCGGCTCGGCCGCGGCCGCGACCCGCAGGTCTATTCGATGGTGCCCGACCTCACGCTCGGCAAGTCCATTCGGCTCCGCGAGGGCAGCGACCTGACCATCGTCGCCACCGGCACCGAGGTGCACCCGTCGCTGGAGGCAGCGGAGATCCTGGCCGGCGAGGGCGTGAGTGTGCGGGTGGTCGACATGCACACGGTGGCTCCGCTCGATGTCGACGAGGTTCTCGCCGCGGCCCGCGAGACCGGCGCCGTTCTCACCGTCGAGGAGCACAACGTGACCAACGGCCTCGGCACGGCGGTCGCCGAGGCGCTCCTGCTCGGCGGTGCGCCGCCGGTGCGGTTCGCGAAACACGGTGTGCCCGACGAGTACATCCCGGTGGGCCCACCAGCGGCGCTGTATGCGAAGTACCGGCTGGACGCGCCCGGGATCGCGGCCGTAGTCAGGGAGATGGTGCGGTGATCGACGTCAACGATGCCGGGCTCGCCAAACGGGCCGAGCTAGTGATCCCCGGCGGCACCTACGGTCATATGGACGTGCGTTCATTCTCCTCCACCCTGCCTCAGTACATGGCGTCCGGGGAGGGCTGCCGGATCACCGACGTGGACGGCAACACCTACCTGGACTTCATGTGCGGCTGGGGACCGGTGGTGCTCGGGCACCGGAACCGGGTGGTGCAGCGGGCGGTGGCCGATCAGCTCGCCCTGGGCGACTGCCTCAACGGAGGATCGTCGGTGATGGTGGAATTGGCGGAACTGCTGGTGGACACCGTCGCCCACGCGGACTGGGCGATGCTCGCCAAGAACGGGACCGATGCGACCACGGCCTGCGTGACGATCGCACGCGCGGCTACCGGCCGACGGAAGGTCCTGATAGCCAACGGTGCCTATCACGGTGCCGTGCCGTGGTGCACTCCCGTTGCGGCGGGGGTCGTCCCGGAGGATCGTGCGTACCTCGACTACTTCGAGTACAACGCCCTCGCCTCGGTGCGGGCCGCCGCGGAGCGCGCCGGTGACGATCTCGCGGCGATCATCGTCTGCCCGTTCCGGCACGACGTGCACCGCGATCAGGAGCTCGCCGATCCGGTGTTCGCGCAGGGCCTTCGGGAATTGTGCGACCGCACCGGAGCGGTGCTCATCCTCGACGACGTGCGCTGCGGCTTCAGACTCGACCTGGCGGGGAGCTGGGAACCGCTCGGAGTCCGCCCCGACCTCTCGGCCTGGTCCAAGGCGATCGCGAACGGCTATGCACTCGCGGCGATCACGGGAACCGACGCCCTGCGTTCCGCGGCCGAATCCATCTACACAACGGGGTCGTTCTGGTTCTCCGCGGTGTCGATGGCCGCCGCCATGGCGACGATCCGCGAGCTCCGCGATACCGACGCGCTCTCCCGCATGCGCGATTGCGGCCAGCGGCTACGCGACGGACTGGCCGCGCAAGCGCGCTCTCACGGTCTCGATGTGGTGCAGAGCGGCCCGGTGCAGATGCCCCTACTGCGGTTCGCAGGTGACGACGATTTCGAGCTGACCCGCAGATGGTGCGATGAAGCCGGCGCCCGGGGCGTCTACCTACACCCGTACCACAACTGGTTCCTCAGCTCCGCCCACACCGCGGCCGATATCGACGAGGCGCTGGACCGCATCGACGGCGCCTTCGCGGCGGTGGCCCGCCGATGAGGATCGTCGGCGCGGTCCTGGAGGAGTCGGGCCGGCCGCGACCGTACGCGCGGTCGCGGCCGATCACCGTCGGCGAACTCGAACTCGACGATCCCGGCCCGACGGAGCTCCTGGTCCGGATCGAGGCGGCTGGTGTCTGCCACTCGGATCTCAGTGTGGTCGAAGGTAACCGGCCGCGCCCCACCCCGATGCTGTTGGGGCACGAGGCCGCCGGAATCGTGGTCGCGGCGGGCGATGAGGTCGGGGATATCAGTCCCGGGCAGCGGGTCGTGATGTGCTTCCTGCCCCGGTGCGAACGGTGCCCGGACTGTGCGGCGGGCGGCCGGCTCCCGTGTGCGGAGGGAACCGCGGCGAACTCCGCGGGCACCCTGCTGCGCGGGGCCAGGCTGAGCCGGTCCGGGCGGACGGTGCGGCACCACCTCGGGGTCTCGGGGTTCGCCACGCACGCCGTGGTGGACCGGGCCTCGGTCGTGCCCGTGGATGCCGATGTGCCGCCGGCGGTGGCCGCGGTACTCGGCTGCGCGGTGCTCACCGGCGGCGGCGCGGTTCTCACGGTCGCCGATCCGGCGCCCACCGACAGCGTGATGGTCGTCGGCCTCGGCGGCGTGGGCATGGCCGCCGTCCTCACCGCCCGCGCGCTCGGCGTCGAACGCGTCGTCGCGGTGGACACCGCCGAGGACAAGCTCGACCGGGCCCGGGAACTGGGCGCGACGGAGACCTACACGCCGGCCCGGCTGACCGATGCGGGGATCACGGCGCGGTACGTCATCGAATGCGCTGGGAGCGCCCGGGCCTTCGAGACCGCCTTCGCCGCTACCGAATCGGGCGGGACGACGATCACCGTGGGGCTCCCGGCCCCGGCCGCCCGTGCCGAGATCTCGCCGCTCACGGTGACCGCCGAGGCCCGCACGATCATCGGCAGCTATGTGGGTTCCTCGGTTCCTGCGCGCGACATCCCGCGGTATGTCGACTTATGGCGGGCGGGCAGGCTACCGGTCGAGAAGCTCATCTCATCCACCATCCGGCTCGATCGGATCAACGAGGCGATGGATCTGCTGGCCGACGGCCGGGCTGTCCGCCAAGTCATCCTGTTCGATCACGACGACGAAAGGTGAGACCTTGCCCCTGGGGGCTCATTCAGGGCAGGCGGGCCTCCGGTTCGAGCGCCGCGATCCGTTCGACCGCGGGCGGATACAGACCGAAGTTGGTGCCGGTCCCGGCACCTACCTCGAGTACTCGGCCCCGTAACCCGGTGAGGTTCTCCCGGCGCAGCGCCGTGAGCCGCGGCGGTTCGTTCTTCACGATGGACGGCCACAGGCGTGCGAACAGGGAATCACCGGGCATGCCCCCACTATGCCGGTCGATCCGAGGCGGGGACCTCCGTACTGTCGGAAGAGAAGACGAAGGGAGTACCGCATGACCGGAACCGTCATCATCCTCACCGGCCCGCCCGGCGCGGGGAAGAGCACCGTCGCCCGGGAGCTCGCCCGTAGCTACGACCATGGCGTGCATCTGCACACCGATGACTTCTGGCACAGCATCGTCTCGGGTGCGATCCCGCCGTACGATCCGGCCTCTGCTGAGCAGAACCAGACAGTGATGCGAGTGATCGCTGGTGCTGCCTTCACCTATGCTGCAGGCGGATTCACGACGGTGCTCGACGGGATCGTGGGCCCGTGGATGCTTGAGCACTTCCGTGATCGCGGCCGGGCGACCGATGTGCGCTACGTTGTGCTCCGGCCCGATCGAGCAACGACGCTCGCCCGGGCGCAGGCTCGCACAGCGGCCGACGCGCTCGTCGATACCCTGCCGATCGTCACCATGTGGGAACAGTTCGCAGACCTCGGAGCCTACGAATCACACGCCGTGGACACCGGCGCGGACAGCTTCGATCAGACGCTGACTCGTGTGCGGAATGCGGTCACGAACAACCAGTTCCGACTCTAGGTGAGGGAGACCCGGTCGGTGAACATGCCGTGGAATCCGGGGAAGAAGTGGTGCGGCAGCCGTGCTACCGCCACCGGCCCCGCCTCGATGTCCCGAGCGTCCACGACGATCAGCGCCGAGCGGTGGTCCGACGCCAGATACACCACCACCAGAAGCCAGCCGTCGTCCTCGGCGGCATCGGGACTGCGCGGCACGAAGATCGGCTCACCGACACCGTCGAACAAGGCGAACCCGCCCATCGAGGTCTGCTCGCCGGTCTCGTTGTCGATCTTCTCCAGCGACGGCGGACGCACCCCGTCGGACTCCATCAGATACGAGTAGCGGAATCGTCGTCCGGTGCGGCGCCAGTCGTGCATCGGGAATTCGCCCAGCGAGGCCGATAGCTCGGTGAGTTCCACCCGATCGCTCGGCGTGATCCGCAACCGCGTGAGCGTGCCGCCCCGAGCAGGGCCGTATTCGCGGAAGTCGCAGAGCATCCGCGCGGTCTCGTTCCAGTCGTCGTACTTGACCACATCGATCAGCACGTCGCCGCCCACCTCGTAGGCGTTGTTCACGTGCACCTTCGGGAACGCGGGGATGGTGAACCGGCGCGGCTCACCGCCGTCCCGTGGCACCAGGATCACTTCGGACCCGAGCTCCGCGCGGAACTCGGTGGCCGCGTTGAAGTCGATCATGCCCAGGCCGGCTCGCGCCGTCGCGACCGTCCCCACGGTCAGCGGGTCCAGGACGAACACCAGGTACCGCTCGGTGATCGCGAAGTCGTGATTGATCAGCACGTGCGAGAGCGGCACTGTGCGGATCGTGCTCAGCCGACCGCGCGGATCGACCCGGTAGCAGCGCAGGCCCACCATGCCGGTGCTGCGTCCCACCGGCGGCAGCGTGAGGCCGAAGTTGAACATCTCGCCCGAGACCGGATCGAGCTTCGGGTGTGGCGAGAACGTGCTGAACAGGCTCAGCGCGCCGTCGAAATCGCACCGACCGCGCGTCGCCAGCGAGTCGGGATCGAGCTCCCACGGCCGGCCGTCGTCGGAGAGCGCGACCAGCCGGTCACCGTGGTAGATCGACGTGGTGTTGGCGCGATCAGCGGGGCCGCGACCCGCGTTACCGAGTGGACCCCCCGCGGCGAGGGTGCCGAGCCCACGTACTCGGTCCCCTCGCCCGGCCTCCTCCCGCTGGTACTTGGGGGTGCGGACGTACCGGTTCCGGTACCGCAGCCGGCCGCCCTCCAGGGAGAACTTCGCGACCATCCCGTCACCGTCGAACAGGTGCTTGGCGTAGAAGCCGCCGGCTTCCCAGCGCACCGGTGCGCTGCGGTACAGCGTCCCGAGCAGATCCTCGGGGAGCGCGCCGGTGATGTCCTCGATCAGCACGTCGTCGAACTCACCCGCCGCCGGCTCGAAGACGCGGGACCGATCGACGCCGATCTGCTTGTGCGTGGTCATCAGGGCTCCCTCCGCCGGTGTCCGCCAGGTGTCACTACACTCGACCCCACCGTGCCGGACGGATACAAGTCAGATCGGAGGCAACCGTGGCAGGAAGCCGTGAAACCCGATCTGAACTGCGGCGCAAACCCTCCCAAGGGCGAGCCAAGGACACCGTCGAGCGAGCGAAGTCGGCCGCGCGTCAGATTCTGGCCGAGTCCGGGTACGGGGCCTTGTCGATGGGGGCCATCGCCGACCGCGCCGAGGTGTCCAAGGGCACCGTGTACCAATACTTCCCGAACAAGGAATCGGTGGTCGCGGCCCTGGTGGCCGAGATCATGGACGATCTCGTCGAATCCTTCGGCGGACGGCTGCGCGAGACCCTCGCGGTGGGATCGCTCTCACTGGGGCCGGAATTGCTCACCTCCGTCTTCGCCGAGCTCGACCGGCACCGGCCCACTCTCACCGCAGTACTCGACGGTGCGCCGCACCTGTTACCGCCCAGCGCCTTCGACCCCATCTCCGAGCGCTGGGGAGACGCCACCCGGACCTTGCTGGCGATCGGTGCCCGCGGGCCCGCGGAGCCCGGCCGGGCCCGCGTTGACGGCGACGCCCTGGTGACCATCCTCAGTGTGTGCGGTCCCGCACTGTGTCTGCACTACCTGTCGGCCGACTTGCGGGAGCAGCGAGAGGCGCTCGCCCGGACCTACTTCTCGATGGCCTACGGGGGGCTCACCGCCGCCGGTCTGGGCCCCCTCGTGTAGACCGATAAGGGTGAGTGTGTCCGAGGTCAGCCCCCAGTTCGTCCGTCGTGGTCGTGGATTCGACTCTCTCCCCGCGGCGGAGGGACGGTGGGCGCCCGGCACCCTGTCCGGCCCGGCTGTGGCCGGGCTGCTCGCGCAGGTCCTCGACACCGAATACGGCGCGGGACTCGTGGCCGCGCGCTGGCACTGCGACCTGTTCCGCATGGTCAGGGCCGGCCACATCGAGGTCCGCACCCGCCTCGTGCGGTCGGGCCGGCGGATTCGCGTCGCCGAGGCCGAGGTGATCCAGGACGAGGCAGCCGTGGTGCGCGCCGCGGTGACCTTCTATCACCGGGCGCCGCAACCCGACGGCGCCGTCTGGTGCGATCCCGAGGTGCCGCGCGCACCGGTGCCCGTGGCCCCGCGGCTGTCGATGGCGAGTGGCGACAGCGAGTACAGCACCGATCCGGCGCAGTGGCTCAACGCCGAACGCAAGCGGGTGTGGGCCGTGGGCTGGCGGGTGCTCGACGGCGAGGAGACCACCCCGTTCGCGCGCGCCGCGATGGTCTCGGACACCACGAATCTGGTGTGCGGCATGGGAACCGGTGGGGTGCAGACGATCAACGGAGACGTGTCCATGGCGCTCGCCCGCGCCCCGATCGGCGACGAGATCGGCCTGGAGGCCGATCATCACATGGTGATCGACGGTGTCAGCGCCGCCTCGGCGAGCATGTTCGACCGTGCGGGCCGGTTCGGAGTGTGCACCGTGACCGGGGTGGCCACCGGATCCGCCGTCCACGGGCCGAAGGAGTCTCGATGACCGATACCGTTGTGGTGCACCGTGAGGGACCGGTCACCGTGATCGAGATCGACCGACCCACCGTGCGCAACGCCGTAGACCGCGCCACGGCCGAGGCGCTCGCCGGCGCCTTCCGGGCCTTCGACGCCGATCCTGGCGCGGCGGTCGCGGTGCTGCACGGTGCCGGCGGTACCTTTTGCGCTGGAGCGGATCTCAAGGCCGTGGCCGCGGGCGATCCGAACCGGGTCGAGCCCGATGGTGATGCGCCCATGGGGATTTCCCGGATGCGGGTGTCCAAGCCGGTGATCGCGGCGATCGAGGGGCATGCCGTGGCGGGCGGTCTGGAGTTGGCGATCTGGGCCGACCTGCGGGTCGCCGCGTCGGACGCGATCCTGGGCGTGTTCTGTCGCCGCTGGGGCGTGCCGCTGATCGACGGCGGGACGGTGCGCCTGCCCCGATTGATCGGTGCGAGCCGCGCGATGGACCTGATTCTCACCGGACGCCCCGTCGACGCGCCGGAGGCCCATGCGATCGGCCTGGTGAACCGCATCGTCGAACCCGGGACCGCACTGGCCGCCGCCGTCGCCCTGGGCGCCGAGCTCGCCGGGTTCCCGCAGACCTGCCTGCGCAATGACCGGCTCTCGATGCTGGAGTCGGAGGGCCTCACCGAGTCCGACGCACTGTTGGTCGAGCACCGGTACGGCGTGGCCTCCCTGTCGGACGGAGCCGTCGCCGGTGCGACCCGGTTCGCGGGCGGCGCCGGCCGCCACGGAGAGTTCGACTAACTAAAGACAAGGGATCGTTCGTCGGATAACGGTCATGTGTCGGTCACCTGTAATTCGGTACCACGCGTGCGCGAACGCCCTAACCTGCTCCTGAACGCTCCATCCGGGGCGAAGGAAGGGAACCAGCATGGGGCTCGCAGGCGTCCGCAGCGAACTCGACGATCTCACCGCTCAGCTCACCCTCATCGCCGCATCCGTCGGCCGCACGGGAGACGACCTCCTGATCGACGCCCGCAGCCTGCACGAGACCGGCTCGTGCGATGCCGTGAACTCGATCGCCCGCCGGCTCGATGACCAGGGAACGCAGTTGCGCAGGCTCCAAGCGCGCATCAGTCGGCTGGTCGAGAACCTCGGCTGAACCGCTCCACTTCGTAGGGGTAGCAGGTAATTTCGCGGTCTCGGCGGCCACGATGAGGCCGTCGGTCAGTTCCCCGGCGGGTTCGGCGCCGGCGGCTGTACCGGGCCGCCTCCCTGACCGCCTGCGCCCGGGATGGTGAACTGGCCGAAGCCCGGGATGGTGATCGTGGTACCGCCCGGACCGGTCTGCACACCGGGCACCGGCACCGTGGGCGCCGGTGCGATCCCGTTCGACAGGTTCAGCGTGATCGTCGATCCCGGCTGCGTGAAGCCCGACGGCGATGTGGAGACCACCGTGTCCTTCGGCGCCGTGTTGTTGACGTACGACACCGTGGTCTTGAAGCCGGCGGACTCGAGTCTCGCTTTGGCGGCGTTCACGTTGAGCCCGATGATGTTCGGGATCTTGCCGGGGCCGAACCCGTCCTTGAACTTCGGATCCACCGGCGGGAGCGCGATCGGTCCGTACAGGGTGGCCACCGGCCGCATCGCCGTGTACCAGGCGGTGGCCGGCTCGTTACCGCCGTACACGTTGCCCTCGCCGCACGGGCGCAGCGGGCTGGTGCAGATCGGGCCGGGGGAGTCACCGTCGTTGTAGACGTAGCTGGCACCCGCCATCTGGTTGGTGTACGCCAGGAACGCCGACGACCGGAAGGTCTCGGTGGTGCCCGTCTTACCGGAGAGCGGCAACGTCCAGCCCGCCCGCGACGCGGCACCGGCCGAGGTGCCCGCTCCGCGGTCGTCCGCGCTGAGTGCGTTCGCGAGGGTGTCTGCCAGTCCCTTGTCGATCACCTGCTCGCACTTCTCCGACTTGAACGGCACCGGGGTGGTCTCGGGCCTGCCGTCGGCACCCACGGTCTGGATGCCGTCGCTGTTGCGTTTGGGCTGGGTGATCGACTGGATCGGATTCGGCGGGCACCAGACGCCACCGGATGCGAGCGTGGCCGCCACGTTCGTCAGCTCCAGCGCGCTGACCGCGGTCGGGCCGAGGGTGAACGATGCCAGGTTCTGCTTCTTGAACATGTCGGCGAGACTGTCGTTGCCGAAGCCCGAGCTACCGGGCTGGGTGTAGGAACGCAGGCCGAGCTTGACCGCCATGTCCACCACCGGGGTCACGCCCACCTGCTCGATCATCTTCACGAACGGGGTGTTCGGCGAGGTGGCCAGCGCCTGGGTCAGTGACATGTTCGACGGGTAGTTGCCCGCGTTCTTCACGCAGTAGCTGTTGGCGGGGCACCCCGGTAGACCACCGGAGCCCATCCCCTTGACGGATACCGTCGACGGGACCGAGACATTGGTGTCCAGCCCCATGCCCTTCTCCATGGCCGCGGCCACGGTGAAGATCTTGAAGGTCGAGCCGGCACCGTCGCCGACCTGCGCGAAGGGCTCGGGCTGCACGGTCTGCCGTTTCGCCACGTCCAGGCCGTAGACCCGCGATGAGCTCATCGCCACGATGTCGTGGGACTGATCGCCGGGCTTGATCACGTTCATGACCTGCGCGACGTTCGACAAGGTGGGGCTCGCGGTGGCGCTCAGCGCCGCCTGCACGGAGTCCTGCACGCGGGGATCGAGGGTGGTGCGGATGGTGTAACCGCCGCGCACCACCTGCTCCTTCGGGATCCCGGCTTGCGCCAGATACTGCTGCACGTAGTCGCAGAAGTAGCCGCGGCCACCCACGGCGGAGATGCAGCCGCCGGGCAGGGTGTTGGGCCGCGGCAGCACGCCGAGCGGCGCCGACTTCGCGGCCTGGTACTCGGCCGCCTTATCGGGGAAGTTCTGTACCAGGGTGTCGAGCACCAGGTTGCGGCGATCGGTGACGCCCTGCGGATTGGTGTACGGGTTGAGCGCCGAACTCGACTGCACCATGCCGGCGAGCATCGCCGACTCGGGAATGCTCAGCTGTGAGGCCCGCTTACCGAAGTAGGTCTGTGCCGCCACCTCGATGCCGTACGCACCGTTGCCGAACGGCACCAGGTTCAGATAGCGCGCCAGGATCTGCTCCTTGGCGATCAGCTTGGCCTGGGCGTCGTCGACCCCGCGCTCCTGCTTGGCCCGTTCGGTGAGGGTGCGCTCGAGGGAGAGCGCCATCCGCACCTCGCGTAGCTTGCGGGCGGGAGTGGTCTCGGTGGCGGCCCGACGGTCGGCGTCCGACCGGGCCAGCACGAGCAACTGGTAGTTCTTGATGTACTGCTGGTCGAGCGTGGACGCGCCCTGCTGCACCTCGCCCGCCGACTGGTTCTTCAGGAAGGCGCGCAGCGTGCCCTGGTAGTCGACGCCGTCGTGCTCCATGAACCGCTTGTCCTCGATCGAGATGATCGAGCGCACCATGTTCGGCGAGATCTGATCGAAGGGGACCTGGACCCGGCGCTGGTCGTAGAGGTAGGCGATCGGGGCGCCGGTGTTGTCGGTGACCGTCGTGACCTCGGGCACCTGGCCTTCCAGGAGCTCCGAGCTGATGTTGTCGACGGTGTCCGCCGCGCGGTTCGAGATCAGGCCCACCCCGCCGACGTACGGGAACAGGATGCCCGCGACGAGGAGTCCGGCCACCAGCACGCAGGCGGCCAGTTTGGCGATCACTCCGGGTTTCGACACGGTCTCCAGAGTACGTGCCGAACCTTCCGAATCCGGGTTCCCGACGCGCCGACCAGGCGATCGGTACGCCCGTACATCTTTTCTTGGACCACTGTTCCGAATTCCTTCGGTCCCCGACTTGTGTCCGCCGTGTGATTCAGGTAACACTATTGCAGACGATGTGGCGAGCGCCTCGATCGACCCCCCTACGCGAGCGGGGAGGGGGTCGCCGGCAGGTAGCAGCACCAGGTGAAAGGGGAGTCAGATGACGAACGCACGGGTACTCGTAGACGACGAGGATCGTCTGGTCTGGGTGTCCAAGGCCAAGTGCCGCGATGTCGATCCGGATGAGCTCTTCGTCCGCGGCGCCGCACAGCGCAAGGTAGCGACGATCTGTCGGCACTGTCCCGTGCAGCTCGAGTGCGGCGCCGACGCACTCGATAGCCGCGTCGAGTTCGGCGTCTGGGGTGGGATGACTGAGCGTCAGCGCCGCGCCCTTCTTCGCCAACACCCCGAGGTCACCAGCTGGCGCGCCTTCTTCGAGGCGCAGCGGGACCGCAAGCGCACCGCGGTCTGATCGACCTTCCGCCCGGGCTTCACAGCCCGGGCGCTTGCATGCCGGGGGGTCAGTCCCCGACGATCTGCTCGGCGACCGCCTGCAGTGCGTCCAGGCTCGCCACCTCGAAGGGGAGCGACGGCACGCCCACCACCGGAACCCCTGGATTGCGGCCCACGAAACCGCCCAGTGTCTGCAGTTCCCGCGCCGCGATCTCCGATCGCCAACCGTGTACCCGGAGCGCCCCTGCCGCGACGGCGTCGGCCCCGTCGGACTCCAATCGGGTGAGCGCCGTCGATGCGGGCTCCGCCGGTACCGTCGCCAGGCTCGGATGCGTGCGATTGACGATGAGTCCGGCCAGCGGCATGTGCTCACCCGCGAGCCGCTCCACGAAGTAGGTGGCCTCGCGCAGGGTGTCCGCCTCCGGAGAGGCCACCACCACGAACCGGGTGCTCGGCCGCGCCAGCAGCGCATAGGTCCGGTCCGCCCGCTCCTGGAATCCGCCGATGATGGCGTCCATCTGCGAGACGAAAACAGAAGCATCCGAAAGTAACTGACTGCCGACGACTGCCGAGACCGCCTTGAGTGCCAGGCCCATGCCGCCCGACAGCATCCGCCCCACGCCCCGCGTCGGCCCGGCGATCAGCTTCATCAGGCGTGAATCCAAGATCGACCCGAACCGCTTCGGAGCATCCAGGAAGTCCAGTGCGTTGCGCGAGGGCGGGGTGTCCACCACCACCAGATCCCACCGATCGTCCTCGGTGAGCTGGCCCAGCTTCTCCATCGCCATGTACTCCTGCGTTCCGGAGAACGACGAGGCCACGGTCTGATAGAAGGGATTGTTCAGAATCTCTTGTGCACGAGCGGGATCCGCATTCGACGTGACCATTTCATCGAATGTGCGCTTCATATCCAGCATCATCGCGTGCAGCGATCCGGTGCCCGGAACATCCACGGCCTGGGGCTCATTGGTCAATGCCGATACGCCCAGGGCCTGCGCCAGCCGGCGCGCCGGATCGATCGTCAGCACCACCACGCGGCGGCCGTGCTCGGCCGCCCACAGTGCCATCGAGGCCGCGGTCGTCGTCTTCCCCACGCCGCCGCTGCCGCAGCACACCACCACCTGCGTTCCCGGATCCAGCAGCTGCGGACCGAGTTTCAACGCGACCATCGGACTCCCGCCTCGGTCAGGGCGCCTGCAAGCTGATACACGCCGCCCAGATCGACGCCGCCGGTCAGCAGGGGCAGCCGCAGGCGGCCCGCGGCATCGACCTCGCTCAACTCGTTGCGAGCATCGTCCTGGCCGCGCACGGTGCGGGCGTACTGAATGGTCTCGGTGAGCAATCCGGCCAGATCCTCATCGCTCAGTTCCAGACCTGCTGCCGCGAGCGAGTCCCGTACCGCAGGACCGTCGATCTCGCCGGCCGACGCCGCGGTCAGGTCCGCGTCGCTCAGCAATTGCGGCAGCGCCCGGTTCACGATCAGCGCACCCACGCGCAGGTCCAACTCGCGGAGCTCACGGACGGCCTCGGCTGTCTCCTGCACGGGTAACGACTCCAGCAGGGTCACCAGATGCACCACCGTGCCGGGCGAGTGCAGCAGTCGCACCACCCGGTCGGCCTGCCCGGCGATCGGTCCGGCCTTGGCGATCTCCTTCATCGCGCGGGTCACGTCGAGGAACTTGCCGATCCGGCCCGTCGGCGGCGCATCCACCACGATCGCGTCGTAGACGTACCGGCCGTCCCGGCCGCGGCGTTGCGTGCACTCCATGATCTTGCCGGTGATCAGGATGTCCTTGAACCCGGGCGCCAGCGAGGTCGCGAACTCGATCGCCCCGATCGACTTCAGCGCCCGCGCCGCCAGCCCCATCCCGTAGTTGGTCTTGAGATAGTCGAGAAACGTGGCCTCCACGTCCATCGGTAGCGCGAGCACCGCACCGTCGCCGTCGGCGGTGGCGATCTTGGTCTCGACGGGCGGCAACGCCTCCACCTCGAACGTCGGCGCGATGCCACCGCGGCCCTCGACCTCGATCAGCAGCACCTTCTTGCCGCCCTCGGCCAGCGCCAGGGCCAGGGCCGCGGCCACCGTCGACTTGCCGGTGCCGCCCTTGCCGGAGACGAAGTGCAGCCGGGCCTCGCGGAGCTCCTCGGGCCAGCTCGTCGAGTCCGACACCGCCGCGTCCGCCGCCGACCCGGTCGGGCCCACCTCGCTCACCACCACGTCCCGCAGCATATCCACACCGACGTCACGACCGGTGCGATAGCGACAACCGCCTACGTCACTGCGACGCAGAACACGTGTGGATAGGCTGAACCCATGAGCGAGAAGACCACCTGGGAGTACTCCACCATTCCGCTGCTGACGCACGCCACCAAGCAGATCCTCGACACCTGGGGATCCGACGGCTGGGAGCTGGTCACAGTGCTGCCGGGCCCGACCGGTGAGCAGCACGTCGCCTACATGAAGCGGCCTCTCGGATGAGCGGCACCTGGTCCGATCGGCTCGCCGAGCTGAACATCACCCTCCCGGAGGTAGTACCCCCGCTCGCCGCGTACGTCCCGGCTACGCAGGTGGGCGATCTCGTCTACACCGCCGGGCAGCTCCCCATGCGCGACGGAGAACTCGTCTCCCAGGGCAAGGTCAGCGAGAACGCCGAGGGCATCGTGCATCTCGACGACGCCGTCTTCGCCGCCCGCCAATGTGCGCTGAACGCGCTCGCGGCCGTGCACGCCCTCGTCGGGATCGACTCGGTGAAGCGGATCGTCAAGGTCACCGGTTTCGTGGCCTCCGCCAAGGGCTTCTCGAATCAGGCCGCCGTCCTCAACGGCGCGTCGCTCCTGCTGGGCGAGATCTTCGGCGACGCGGGTGTGCACGTGCGCTCCGCCGTCGGTGTCGCGGAACTGCCGCTGGGCGCCCCGGTCGAGGTCGAGCTCACGGTCCAGGTATGACCGAGCCCCGGACCCACCCGGCGCCGAAGAAGCTCCGCGCCGTCACCCCCTACGCCGCTGTCCTGCTGTGCGACAACCCGTCGGTGATGACACTGGAGGGCACGAACACCTGGATCCTGCGCGCCCCCGGGCGTGAGGAGGCGGTCGTGGTGGATCCGGGACCGAACGACAAGAAGCACCTCAAACGCGTCGCCAAGGCGGCCGGGAAGGTCGCACTGACGCTGGTGACGCACCGGCACCGCGACCACACCGGTGGCCTGCGCCGCTGGGAGGAACTCACCCGCAGTCCGATCCGGGCGTTCTCGCCCAAGTACTGCGTCAACACCGCCACCCCGCTCACCGGCGGCGAGCAGATCGACGTGGCCGGTCTGCGGATCCGGGTGGTGCACACCCCAGGTCACACCTTCGACTCGCTGAGTTTCCTGGTCGACTGGGAGGACTCCGACGGTGCCGTGCCCGGTGCCCTGATCTCGGGTGACACCCTGCTCGGCCGCGGTACCACGGTGCTCGATGCGGAGGACGGCACGCTCGCCGACTACCTCGCCTCGCTCGATACGCTCGCGACGGTGGCCGCGGGCCGAGTCCTACTCCCCGGCCACGGCCCCGACCTCCCCGATGCCGGCCCCGTGGTCTCCGCGTACACCGCGCACCGCCAGGACCGCCTCCAGCAGGTCCGCGATGCGCTAGAGGAGCTGAACCTCACCGCCGCCGACGCCAAGCCCATGAAGGTGGTCAAACACGTCTACCGCGACGTCGACAAGAAAGCCTGGCCCGCCGCCCGCCAATCTGTGAAGGTACAGCTCGCCTACCTCGCCGACCACGGCTGACGACAGCACCCGAACACCGAACGAGGGATGGGGCAGGGTCTCCGCGCCCCATCCCGATCGTCGGACCTACCGAGCGCGACGTGCCAGGCGCTCGGAGTCCGTGATCACCACGGACTTGCCTTCGAGGCGCAACCAGCCGCGGTGGGCGAAGTCGGCCAGGGCCTTGTTCACGGTCTCGCGGGAGGCGCCGACCAGCTGGGCGATCTCCTCCTGCGTGAGATCGTGCGTCACGCGCAGCGCGCCGTTCTCGTGCGTACCGAACCGCTGCGCCAGCTGCAGCAGCTGCTTGGCGACACGTCCGGGCACGTCGGTGAAGATGAGGTCGGCCAAGTTGTTGTTGGTACGCCGCAGGCGGCGGGCCAGCACCCGCAGCAGCTGCTCGGCGATCTCCGGCCGGTCACGGATCCAGGCGCGCAGCGCCTCGCGGTCCATCGTCATCGCGCGGACCTCGGTGATCGTGGTCGCGCTCGACGTCCGGGGGCCGGGATCGAAGATCGACATCTCGCCGAACATGTCCGACGGTCCCATCACCGACAGCAGGTTCTCGCGGCCGTCGGGCGAGCGGCGGCCGAGCTTCACCTTGCCCGACAGGATGATGTACAGCCGGTCGCCGGGCTCGCCCTCACTGAAGATCACATGGCCACGGGGGTAATCCACCTCGTGCAGATCCTTGGTGAGCGCCTCGATAGCGCTCGGCTCGACACCCTGAAAAATGCCGGCCCGCGCCAGGACCTCTTCCACGGGGTACCTCTTCCTCATTCGACCTGATGCTCGCTGACGTGTTCGCCGCGAATCCGATTGCTGTGTGAGTTTATGCACCGATCCGCCCTGATGTGGGAGATCGCACACATGACCTAGTGCACCTTACCCGTTCGCCGGGCGAAGGGCACGACGACGGGGGTCAGCTGGCCTGTCGCTCCGCGCCACCATCCAGGTCGAGACTGTCGACGGCCTTCGGAAGCCCGATCGTGGCGAGGGTCTCGACATCGGGGACGTCGGGGGTGTCGTCGACGACGGCGACCGGTGCCGATGACTCCGCAGTGACTCGCGCCTGGATGCGTTCCATCGCGAGAGCGAAGAGCATCAGCACCACCGGAAAGAGCAGCCCGAGCAATCCTTGCATGTCGGTCAGTAAACACAGCGAAGGTCTCGATAAGGCCACGAAACCGATACGGCGCCGTCGTTAAGATGGTGAACCATGCCCCAGGAGCCCGAGTCCCACCTCGCGCTGGTGCGTCGGGCCCGGCGGATGAATCGGACCCTGGCGACCGCGTTTCCGCACGTCTACTGCGAGCTGGACTTCACCAACCCGCTCGAACTCTCCGTCGCGACGATCCTCTCGGCGCAGTGCACCGACGTCCGGGTGAATCAAGTCACACCGGCCCTGTTCGACCGGTATCGCAGCGCCGCCGACTACGCCGGCGCCGAACGCGCCGAACTCGAGGAGTACATCCGCTCCACGGGCTTCTACCGCAACAAGGCCACATCGATCATGGGCCTCGGCCAGGCCCTGGTGGACCGCTTCGACGGCGAGGTGCCGCGCCGGATGAAGGATTTGGTGACGCTCCCCGGTTTCGGCCGTAAGACCGCGAACGTGGTCCTCGGCAACGCCTTCGACGTGCCGGGCATCACCGTGGACACCCACTTCAGCCGGCTGGTGCACCGCTGGGAGTGGACGCAGGAGAACGATCCGGTGAAGATCGAGCACGCCGTCGGCGAGCTGATCCCGCGCAAGGAGTGGACCCTGCTCAGTCACCGCGTGATCTTCCACGGACGCCGCGTCTGCCATGCCCGCAAGCCCGCGTGCGGGGTGTGTGTCCTGGCCAAGGACTGCCCGGCGTACGGCACCGGCCCCGTCGATCCGGCGGAGGCCGCCGATCTCGTCAAAGGCCCCGAGCGCGAGCACCTGTTGGAGATCGCGCCACCCCCGCCGCGCCGCCGCCGCGCCGCGTCCGGGGGCATCCGATGACCGACCGCGAACCCGCGCCGCTGTTGCCGGGGGAGAAGCCGAGCCGCGTCTCCGGCACCACCCGCTGGGTGATCGTCTGTGCGGTGATCGTGGTGGCGCTCGTCGTCGCGATCTGGCCCCGCAGCGGCGGCTCCGGCCCCGCCCCCGAGCCGACCGGCGCACCGTCGGCGAGCGTGAGCCCCGGCGAGTTGCGGGCCGCCCGCGACCGGGCAGCACTCGCCCCCTGCCCGACCGGTGGCGTCCCACGCGGTCCGCTCGCCGGGCTACGGCTGGACTGTCTCGCCGACGGTCGCACGCTGGACGCGGGCGCCTTCCCGGACGGGCTGCCGGTGCTCGTCAACGTGTGGGCCTGGTGGTGCGCACCGTGCCGTGTCGAGCTTCCCGCACTGGCCGAGGTGGCCCGCCGCGGCGCGGACAAGCTGACGGTGCTCACCGTGCACGCCGATCCCAACGCCGCGGCGGCCCTCGACCTCCTGACCGAACTGAAGCTCACGCTGCCCACCGTCGAGGACCCGCAATCGAAGGTCGCGACCATGCTCGGCGCCCCGCGTGTGTACCCCGCAACCATCCTGTTACGTGCCGATGGCAGTGTGGCCAAGGTGCACGCGCGCCCCTTCACCTCCGTCGACGATGTGACCGCCGCGGTCCGCGACGACCTCGGGGTGGTCCTGTGACGGCCCCTGCCTGGCTGATGCCGCTGCTCGGAAACCTCGATGACATCGGCGACGAGCTGCAGCGCCGCGGTGGCGCCGTCGCCGCCCTGCAGCGCGTGCGCAATCCGCGCCGCGCCGCCGTCCTGATCCTGTTCGACGGTGACCGAACCGCCGCGACCCTGCCCGACGACGCCACGGTCCTGTTGCAGCAGCGGGCCTCGGCGCTGCGGCAGCACTCGGGCCAGGTGGCCTTCCCCGGCGGCGCCCGCGATCCCGAGGACGCCGACGATGTGGCCGTCGCTCTCCGCGAGGCCTGGGAGGAGACCGGGCTCGATCCCTCGTCGGTGGACGTGCTGGCCGTGCTCGACCCGATCGAGGTGCCGGTCTCGGGATTCCTCGTGGTCCCGGTGATCGGCTTCGCGGCGCGCCCCTCGGCGGTGCACGTGGTGGACGAAGGCGAGACCGCGCTGGTCCGGAAGGTACCGCTGGCCGAACTCACCGATCCCGCGAACCGGTTCATGGTGCGCAAATCCTTCTACAAGGGCCCCGGTTTCGCCGCGGGGCCGATGCTGGTGTGGGGATTCACCGGCGGCCTGATGAACGCGCTGATCGCCGCCGCCGGCTGGGAACGCCCGTGGAACTCCCACGATGTGCGGCCCCTCACCGACGAAGTGCGGGCCGCAGCCCTGCGCGCACAGGCCTGGCAGGAAGAGGTGCGATGAGCGGGTCGGCATGGGTGGACGCCCTGGTCGTGCTGTTGGTGATCATCGCCGCGGTCTCCGGTTACCGGCAGGGCGCCGCCGCCTCGGTGCTGGCGTTCGTCGGCGTGGCCTTGGGCGCGACCGCGGGCGTGCTGCTCGCACCGCACGTCCTCGGCTCGGTCGAGGACCAGCGCGCCCGGTTGCTGCTGGGGCTGGGACTGCTCGCCGCGCTGGTGATCCTCGGTGAACTCTCCGGAATGGTGTTGGGCCGCATGGTCCGCAGCTCTATCCGGGGCTCCTCGGCACGGGCCATCGACTCCGGTGTCGGTGCCGTCGCCCAGATGGGCGCGGTGCTGCTCGCGGCGTGGCTGGTGGCGATCCCGCTGACCTCGGCGGCGGCGCCCGCGGTGTCGCGGGCGGTGAACGGCTCGTCGGTGCTGTCCGGCGTCAACACGTTCGCGCAGAACGTGGGCCTGGGCGATCTGCCGCAGAAGGTCGCGGCCATCGTCGACGATTCGGGCCTACCGCAGGCCATGGGCCCGTTCGTGCGCACCCCGATCGTCAACGTCGGTCCGCCCGACCGTGTCGACTTCACCGATCCGGCGGTGCAGCGGGTCCGCACGGCCGTGGTCCGGATCGACGGCCAGGCGCCGTCGTGCGGTCGCGCCCTCGAGGGCACCGGTTTCGTGGCACTGCGCGAGCGCATCATCACCAACGCGCACGTCGTGGCCGGCACCCGCAACGTGCAGGTCACGGTCGACGGCACCAAGAAATACGCGGCCCAGGTCACCTACTACGACCCGCAGACCGACGTCGCGGTGCTCGCGGTTCCCGGCCTCCGGGTGAACCCGCTGCGGATCGTGTTCAACGGCGCCAAGCCCGACGATTCCGGGTTCGTGCTGGGATACCCGGGAGGCGGTCCGCTGACCCTGTCCTCCACTCGGGTCCGGAGTCACCAGACGTTGGAGGGCTTCAACATCTACCGCGATGCGCAGGTCCGGCGTGATGTCTACCTGCTGCGCGGGCAGGTGCGGCCGGGCAACTCCGGCGGCCCGATGCTCGACCGGGACGGCAATGTGGTCGGCGTGATCTTCGGCATGGCCACCGACGATCCGGATACCGCGTTCGCGTTGAGCGCCAAGCAGGTCGAGCCGGCGCTGGAGGCGGCGAAGGCCCCGGCCGGGGCGTCGGTCTCGACGGGCGCCTGCACCGTCAGCCGCTGATGCCCGGAGAGTCTCGCGGTGCGGGGCGAGTGATCAGCTGAGCAGGCGTGGGCCGGGTAGCCCGGCGAGGAAGTCACGAAGCTGAGGTCCCACGGTGCCGGGTGCCTCCTCGTGCGCGTAATGGCCCGCGTTGTCGACGGTGCGCACCCGGTAGTCGCTGGCCCAGTCGTGGCTGGAGAACACGGGCTGGGGCAACACGTACGGGTCGCTCTCCCCGCGGAAGGCGAGGACGGGGATGTGCAGGCGCTGGTTCATCCGGCTCAGGAACCGGGTGCCGTCGGGGCGGAACTGGCTGCGCCAGGCCCACCGGGCGTATTCGAGCGCGCTGTGCGCGGTACCGGGGATGCGGATCGCGCTGCGGTAGCGGTCCACCGCGTCCACGTAGTCGGCGGTGCGCTGCCAGGTGGACCCACTGCGCGAGGAGATGAGCTGTGCGATCTCGGCACCGTCGTTGCGAGTGAGCCGATCCTCGGCGACTCGGGGGAGCTGCGCGAAGGTGATCGGCCCGAGCATCGCCGAGCGCTGCTCCTTGTTCCGCAGAGCGGACCGCTTGAGCGCGATCGGATGCGGCGACGAGACGAGCGCGATCGCGGAGACCACGCGCGGGTGCAGCGTGGCGGTCGACCAGCAACCGAGGCCGCCCTCCGCGTGCCCGACAAGGGCGGCGTTTGGGTGGCCGAGGGCGCGGATCAGGCCGCTGATATCGCCGGCCAGGGTCCAGCCGTCGTAACCCCGCGGAGGTTTGTCACTGTCCCCGTAGCCGCGCAGGTCGAGGGCGACGGCACGGTAGCCCGCCTCGTGCAGCACGGGCAATTGATGCCGCCAACTCCACCAGAATCCACCGAAGCCGTGCAGGAAGACCACCAGCGGGCGGTCGTGCAGCGGCTCCTCCGAGCCCTCGGGCCGGTACTGCACGGCGTGCAGCCGGATACCGTTGGCGCGGACGTCCACGTGCTCCCACGGGCCGGGGAAACGGACGCTCGACGGATCAGGGCTGGTCACCGCGGATCGAGATCAGCCCTGCGAGCGGGAAGAGGTGGTCGCACCCGCCGGCTGCTTCAGAGCGGTCGCCGGATCGATATCACCCTTGAGCAGCGACTGCGATTCCTTGAGCGACTCGATGGTCTTCTTCGGACCGCGGATGCGCCGCACCTGCAGGAACCCGATCACGGCCGCGACCACGGCGATGAACACCATCAGCAGGAAGACGATCCCGAACGAGGCCCAGGTGGGCAGCCAGATGTTGATCACGTAGGCGAGGAAGAAGAAGAAGAAGAACGACGAGTACAACAGCACCACGCCGGCCAGGATGAAGAAGACCGAACCGGTGACTCCCTTCTTCAGATCGGCGACCGTCTCCGCCTTGGCGAGCTCGACCTCGGCGCGAACCAGCGAGGACACCTGGGTGGTCGCATCGCGCACCAGGCTGCCGATCGTGGGATCGCCCGTGGACGTCACGTTCGGGTCGGTGAGGGGGATCGCCGACAGGGTCTGCGGCGTTCCGGTGGTGGGTGTGCTGTCCAAGCTCACGTCGTTCCTCTTTTTCCTCGCCTCGTCTTCTCGCCTTATCGTGCCAGAGGTCAGGTGTTCGTGTGTGCGCGACCACGCCGTAGCAGTAGCAGTGATCCGATGACCGAGGCGACGAGCGACGTCAGGAGCACGGCTGCCTTGGCGAGATCCGCCCCGTCGCCGAGGGACAGTTCGGCGACCAGCAGGCTGACCGTGAACCCGATGGCACCGAGCACGCTGAGCGCGAGGATGTCGCGCGGGAACAGGCCCTCCGGTCGTTCGGCTATGCGGAGTTTCACGGCGAGCGTGCTGGAGCCGAAGATGCCGATGATCTTGCCGAAGAACAGCCCGGCGATGATCGCGAGGGCGATCTTGTCGGTGAACAGTGCCCGGAAGACTTCGCCGTTGATCGCGACACCGGAGGCGAAGAACGCGAAGATCGGCACGCACACCAGCGCGGAGAAGGGCTGGATGCGGTGTTCGAGCCGCTCCGCGGGTGCCTCGAGTTCGCCCTTGTCGCGCCGGACCCGGGTGAGCAGGCCGAGCGCTACACCGGCGATGGTGGCGTGAACCCCGGACTGCAACATGGCGATCCACACCAGTGCCGCGAGCGGGATGTACAGCAGCGGGGTGGTGATCCGGCGGTGCTGTGCCAGCGCGTAGGCGGCGCAGCCGGCCACGGCGACGCCCAGCCACAGCAGGCTCAATCCGGTGGAGAACAGCACCGCGATCACCACGATCGCGATCAGATCGTCGACCACCGCCAGGCCCAGCAGGAAGACGCGGGCGCCTGAGGGAAGCCGGGATCCGGTGAGCGAGAGAATGCCCAGCGCGAACGCGATGTCGGTGGCGATCGGGATGGCCCAGGCGCTCGCGATCCGCGGATCGTCGTGGGCGACGGCGAAGGCGATCAGCGCCGGGACCACGACACCGCCGGTCGCGCAGATCACCGGCAGGGCCGCGCTGCGGAGCGTCGAGAGCTCGCCCACCACGAGTTCGCGTTTGAGTTCGAGCCCCGCGACGAAGAAGAAGATCGCGAGCAGGCCGTCCTTGGCCCACTCGGCGAGCGTCAGACGCAGGTGCAGAGGCTGTCCGAACAGGCTCAGTGAGTCTGTGCCCACATGGATCTCGCCGAGATGCTGGTATGCGTCGGCCCAGGGGGAGTTCGCCCAGACGAGTGCGACGAAGGCCGCCATCAGCAGGGCGGTTCCGCCCACGGTCTCGGTGCGCAGGAACCGCGATAGCGCGTTCGTCTGCGAGGAAGACGATGCGTCGCTCATCGGTCGAACGTACCGCAGGGTCGGTGGGTGACGGGGGTCACGGATTCAGTAATCTCTGCGCAATGAATCGCAGGCGAATCGTCGTCGCCTCCATGGTGGGCACCACCATCGAGTTCTTCGACTTCTACATCTACGCGACCGCGGCAGTGCTCGTGTTCCCCACCTTGTTCTTCCCGAAGGGGGACGACACCGCGGCACTGCTCGCCTCGTTCGCCACCTTCGGTCTGGCGTTTGTGGCGCGGCCTGTGGGGTCGATCCTGTTCGGCCACTTCGGTGATCGCGTGGGCCGCAAGGCCACCCTGGTGGGTTCGCTGCTCACCATGGGTATCGCGACCTTCCTCATCGGCGTGCTGCCCACCTTCGACCAGGTGGGCTACTGGGCGCCGGCGCTGCTGGCGCTGATGCGATTCGCACAGGGCCTGGGATTGGGCGGTGAGTGGTCGGGCGCCGCGCTGCTGGCGACCGAGACCGCCGCTCCGGGCAAGCGAGCGTGGGCCGCGATGTGGCCGCAGCTGGGTGCGCCGTTCGGGTTCTTCCTGGCCAACGGGACGTTCCTGGTGATCATGCAGGTGATGGACTTCGATTCGAAGACGTCCGCCTCCAATCACGCGTTCATGACCTGGGGTTGGCGCATCCCGTTCCTCGCCTCGGCCGTGATGGTGATCGTGGGACTGTACGTGCGGCTCAAGCTCACCGAGACCCCGGTCTTCGCCAAGGCCGTCGAGGACGGCAAGAAGGTGAAGGCCCCGCTGGGTGAGGTGCTGCGCACGGCATGGCGGCCGCTGATCATCGGCACGTTCGTCATGGTGGCCACGTACACGCTGTTCTACTTGGTGACCACGTGGATCGTGTCGTACGGCACCGGCAAGGTGGTCGACAAGTCGGGTGTGAAGCTGGGCATCTCGTACATCGACTTCTTGCAGATGCAGCTGGTCGCCGTGCTCTTCTTCGCCGCCTTCGTCGCGGTATCCGGGTACTTCGCCGACCGCGTCGGCCGACGGCTGGTGCTGATCGGCGCCACGCTGGCCATCATCGGTTTCGGCCTGTCGTTCAAGTGGATCCTGGATCCGTCGACCACCACGCAGGGGTCCATGCTGGCGGTGTTGATCGTGGGACTGACCCTGATGGGCATCACGTTCGGCCCGATGAGCGCGGTGCTCCCGGAGCTGTTCGCCACCAACGTCCGCTACACGGGCAGCGGTATCGCGTACAACTTCGCCTCGATCCTCGGTGCCGCCATCGCACCGTTCATCGCCACCTGGCTGGTCAGTGACTACGGCGTCGGTTGGGTCGGCGTGTATCTCGCGTTGGCCGGTGGCGCCACGCTGATCGCCCTGCTCGCGATGCACGAGACCCGCGACGTGGAGCTCGACAAGGTCTGACCGGTTGGTGGGTCGACGGTGCCGCCCGGCACCGTCGACCCACGTCGCCCTTACGCGGCGGAGTTCGACGCTCCGCTCGCGGAACCCGAGCTGCTCGAACCCGAACTGCTTGAACTGGATCCGCTCGAACCCGAGCTACTCGATCCTGAGCTGCTTGAACTGGATCCGCTCGAATTCGCCGAGCTCGTCTCCGAGGTGGACGAACCCGAGCTGGAGCTACCCGACTCCGAACTCGACGCGCCGCTCGATGCACTCGACCCCGAACCACTTGAGCCCGAACCGCTCGAACCCGAACCGCTCGACCCCGAGCCGCTCGATGAACCAGTTGGCGCCGAACCGCTCGAACTCGCGGCACCGGAGGACTTTTCGGCTGAATCGGCCGCTGCCGCTGCTGCCGCGGCGGCCTTCTCCGCTGCCGCCTTGTCCGCGGCGGACCGCTGAGCAGCCTCCCGGTCGACCGGTGTGCGAGCGGCTTCGGCTGCGGCACGATCCGCCGCAGCCTTCGCCTCCGCTGCTCGGTCGGCGGCCTCCTTCGCCGCCGCAGCACCGGCCTGTTGGTTCGACCCCGCCGATTCGGCGGCCTTGGCCGCAGCGGACTGATCGGCCTTGGCCTGGTCGACGGCCGCCTTCTCCCGCTCCGCGCGATCGGCCAGCGCCTTCTCTGCGGCCGCCTTCTCTGCGGCGACGCGTTCCGCGGCGGCCCGGTCGGCGACGGCGGTGTCGTTCGCGCGCTGCGCTGCGGTGGCCTGCGAGGTGGCCTCCTGCGCCGCGGCGGTACGGTCCGCGGCGGCCTGGTCGGCAGCGGCCTTGGCGGCGGTGGCGCGTTCGGCCGCTCGTGCGGCTTCTGCTGCTCGATCGGCTGCGCCGGCCTGCTGCGTGTCGGCGACCTGTTTGGCAGCGTCTGCCTGCGTCACCGCTGCGGCCTTGTCGGCGGCGGTCCGGTCGGCGGTCTCTTTCGCTGCCGCGGCCTTGTCCGCTGCTACCTGAGCAGCCTCTGCCGCGGCCCGGGCGGCGTTCGCGCGCTCCTGCGCCGCGGTGGCGGCGTCGGTGGCCTTCTGTTGCGCGGTGGCGGAGTCGGCGGCGGACTTGTCGGCCGCTGCCCGGGCCTGGGCGGAAGCATCCGCGGCGATCCGATCGGCGGCCGCCTTGGCCCGCGCCGCGGTGGCGGCGTCGGTGGCCTTCTGTTGCGCGGTGGCGGCATCGGCGGCGGAGCTCTCGGCCGTTGCCTGCGCCTGTGCGGAGGTGCCCGCGGCTGCCCTGTCCTTTGCTGCCTTGTCGGCTGCTGCGGCGGCGGCCGCTGTGGTATCGGCGGCCGTTGCATCGGCGGCGGCGCGTTCGGTGGCGGCCCGGTCGGCGGCGCGTGTGGCGGCGTCGGCGGATGCCCGATCGGCGCTGGCTCGCTCTGCTGCCGCGGTGGCGGTGGCCGCGGTGTCGGCGGCCGTCCTGTCGGCGGCGGCGCGTTCGGCGGTGACACGGTCCGCGGTCGCCTTCGCGGCGGTCGCTGCGTCGGTCGCCTTCTGCGCGGCGTCGGCGGCGGTCCGGTCAGCCGTTTCCATGGCACGCTGTGCCGCTGCGGCATCAGCGGCGGCCTTCTCCGCAGCGGTCTTCGCCGCGGTTGCCTTCTCGGCCGCATCCCTGGCAGCGGTGTTCCTGTCCGCAGCCGCGGTGGCCGCCTCCGCCGCGCGCTGTGCCGCGACGGTGGCATCGGCCGCTCGCTGATCGGCGGCGGATTGGGCGAGCGCAGCCTTATCCGCGGCGTCCCGGGTGGCACCGGCCTTCTCCGCAGCGGAGAGGGCCGAGGACTCCGCCCGCTGCTGCACTGCCCTGGCGTCCTCGCGTGCCTTGTCCGCGGCAGCCTTCGCCGACGCCGCCGTGGCCGCTGCCGCCGTGGCTGCGGCCGCGGTGTCGGACGCCTGCCTATCCGCGGTGGTCGCGGCGCCCGCCGCAGCGGCCGCGGCAGAGGCGGCTTCGCGGGCCTTTGCGGCGTCGGCTGCGGCCTTATCGGCCTCTGACATCGCATCGGCGGCGGCCTTCCTCGCCGCCGCGGCCCGGTCGCCCGCCGTCGCTGCCGCCTCAGCCTTCGAGGTAGCGTCCTGAGCTGCGGTGGCCTGCTCGGCGGCCGTCTTCTCGGCGGCCGCCTTGTCTGCGGCAGCCCTCTCGGCGGCCGCCGTACTCGCCTGCGTGGCGGCGGCAGCGGCCTTCGCCGCCGTGCGCGCGCCGTCGTCTGCGGCGGCCTGGTCCGTGACCGCCTTCTGGGCGGCGGACGTATTGACGGCGACTCGCTCGCCGGCGGCTTTCGCCGCAGCATCCGCATCGCGCTGCGCGGTGGTGGCATCGGCCTGAGCCTGATCAGCGGCTGTCTTGTCGGCGGCGGCCTGATCGGCGGCCTTCGCGGCGGCAGTCGCCGCATCCGCCGCCGCCGTGGCGGCCTTCGCGGCTGCGTCCTTCGTGGCCACGGCATCGGTGGCGGCCTTCTCCGCCGCGGCCTGAGCCGCAGCCGCGGTGTCGGCGGAGGCCTTGTCGGTGGCGGCCTTGTCCGCGGCCTGCTGCGCGATGTCGGCCTTCTCGGCTGCGGTCTTCCGCGCGGCCTCGGTCTCGGCGGCAGCACGCTGCGCGGCGGCGATCGCGGCGTTCGCGGCATCGGTGGCCTCCGTATCGGCGGTGCCCTTCTCCTGCGCGACCTTCGCGGCATCGGTGGCCTTCTGCTGCGCCGCAGCGGCATCGGTCGCCGCTGTATCAGCGGCGGCGCGAGCGGCGTCGGCGCTCGCCCGATCCTTGGCGGCCTGTTCGCGTGCGGTGCGCGCGGTGGCATCGGCCGTCTGTCGAGCGGCGGTCGCGTCAGCCGCCGTCTTATCGGCGGCTCTCTTATCTGCGGCGGCCGTGTCCGCCGCGGAGCGGGCCGCCGTGGCCTGCTCGGTCGCCGTGGTGAGGCTGTCGGACGCCTTCTTCTGGGCGGCGGCGGCATCGGTGGCCGCCTTATCGGCCGCGGTCTTCGCTGTCGCGGAGGCGGTCTGGGCTGCTCGGGCGGTGGTCTCCCTCTCGGCGGCTGCGGTCGCGGCGGCTGCGGTCGCGGTGGTGATCGCCTTGCGCTCCAACGCCACGGCATCGGCGGTGGCCTTGGCGGCAGCCGCCCTATCGGCGGCGGCCGTCGCCGCAGCAGCGGCGTCATTCGGATTCGCGGTGGCGAGCGCCGCGGACCTGTCGGCGGTGGCCTGAGCGGCGGTCGCCTTGTCCTTCGCCGCCTTCACGGTGGCGTCGTCATAGGTCACTGCTCCCACAGCAGCCGCAGAGCGATCTGCCGTGGCCTGCGTGGTCCTGGCGCGATCGGTCGCGGTGACCAGTGCGGTATCGGCGTTCTGCTTGGCGGTATTCGCCTCGGTGAGCGCGTTCTGCAAGGGCGTGTGGGCGGCCTCCGCAGTGGTGACGGCCTTCGCCGCGTCGGCCGACACCTGCGTGGCGCTGGTCAGCGCCGTCTGCGCTGTGCTCTGCCGGGCCCGTGCCGCGTCGAGAGTCCGCTGCGCGTCGGCGAGTACCCGTCGTTCCGCGGCCGCCGGGTCGCCGAAAAGCAGGCTGAGGATCACGGTGAGAACGCCGCCGTTCTTGGCTCGCACCGCATCCTCGGCTGCCTTCACCGCCCGCTGGGCGGCCGCGACGTCGTCGGCCGCGGACGTGGCGGCGGTCTGTGCCTGCCGCGCCGCAGTGGCGGCCGTCTTAGCGGTCGCTTGCGCCTGCTGCAATGTGGTCGCGGTCACCTGGGCGGCGCGCTCCGCGTCCTGCTGAGCCGTCGCCGAGTCGGCGGCGGCCTGGCTGGCGGTGGCGCGCTCCGTGGCCGCGGTCGCGGCGGCCTTATCAGCAGCGGCCTTATCGGCCGCTGATTTCGCCGCGACGTCGGCAGCGGTGCGCGTCGCGGTCGCCGCGGTCGCGCTGCGCTCCGCGGCCACGCGGGCATCGTCGGCCTTCGTGGCCGCCTTGTTCCGTTCTTCCGCCGTCGATGCCGCGGTCGCCGCCGCGGTCTGCGCCTCCCGCTGCCGCGCAGCGGCGGCATCGGCGTTCCGCTGCGCCGTAGCCTGCGCTGCAGCGGAACTCGTGGCCGCCTTCTCGGCAGTGGTGGCCGCGTCTGCCGCGGTGCGAGCAGCGGTCGCCTTCTCGGCGGCGTTCCGCTCGGCGTCGGCCTGCGCGGCATCCGCGGCGTCTTTGGCGGTGGTGGCTTCTGCTGCGGCGAGATTCGCGGCATTGGCCTTCTCCACTGCGAGTGTCTCGGCTGTCGCCTTCGCTGCCGCGGCGCGATCAGCTGCCGCGCGATCGCGATCCGCGGCGGCCTGGGCGGCAGCTGAATCGCGGGCCGTGGCGCGCGAACTCGCCGCCGTCTCGGCCGCGCTCTTCGAGGTCGCGCTCGTGTCCGCGACGCGGCGAGTCGCATCGGCCAGGGCCAGGTCGGCGCTGGACTTCGCCGCCGCCGAGGCATCGGAATCGGCCTTCTTCTGCGCAGCTACGGTCGCAGCCCGGTCGGCCGCAGCAGCCTTCTCTGCGCTCGTTCGTGCCGCAGTCGCGGCAGCGGCATCGGCGGAGTCTTTGTCCGCCTGCGCCTTCCGCAGGTTCGCTTGCGCGGTGACGGTGCTGTCGGCCGCGGCTTTGGCCGCCGCTGCCTTCTCCGTGGCGACGGCGGAGGTTTCGGCGGCTCGTGTTCGAGCGGCCTCCGCGCCGGCGGCGGACTGAGCGGCTGCGGCCTTGTCCGCAGCCGCCTTCTCATCGGCTGCCCTCTTCGCATCCGCCGCGGCCTGTGCGGCCTTGTCGGATGCAGCGGCCGACTGCTCTGCGGTGCTCTGCAATGCGGCGGCGCGGTCGGCCGCGGCCTTCGCGGCCGCCGCCGTATCGGCTGCGGTCTGAGCGGCGGCGGCCTGCTCGTTGCGCGCGACGATGGCCGCGGCCTTATCCGTCGCCGCCCGCTCGGCGGCAGCGGAAGCCTGCTGCTGCGATGCGCGGGCGGCAGCGGCGTTATCGGCGGCGGTCGTCGCCGCGGTGATCGCGTCGGCGAGCTGCTGGTCCGCCACCACTTTCGCGTTGTCGGCGGCAGTCTTCGCTGCCTGCGCTTGCGTGGCAGCCACGGTGGCGGCGTTGGACTCCGTCGCCGCGGTCGCCGCCTGATCGGCCGCCGTCTTCGCCGCGGCGGTGGCCGCGGTCATCGCCTCGTCCGCGGCCTTCTTCTCAGTGGCCGCTTTGTCTGCGAGTGCCGTTGCGGCAGTGGCCCTTCCGGCCGCGCCCTTGGCAGCCGCAGCGGTATTCGCCGCGTCGGCGGTGGCGGCGGCGAGGGCGGCGGCCGCGGTGGCGCGGTCGGTGGCGGCCTTCTCCGCGGCCGACGTCGCGTCTGCGGCGCTCCGATCGGCGGCGCGCTGTGCTGCTTGTTTGTCGGCTACGTTCGCGGCGGCGTCGGTGGCGGCCTTCTCGGCGGTGGTCCGTGCGGCGGCGGACCGCTCGGCGGTGGTCGTGGCGTCTGCGGCGCTCCGGTCGGCGGCGCGCTGTGCTGCTTGTTTGTCGGCTGCGTTCGCGGCGGCGTCGGCGGCGGCCTTCTGGGCGGCGGTATGTGCGGCGGAGGACTTGTCGGCCTCCGCCCGATCGGTAGCGGCCTTGGCGGCGGCTGCCGTCGCGGCGTCGCGTGCGGTGGTCGCGGCGGTGGTCGCGCGGGCGGCGTCGGCGTCGGCGGTCTTCTGTGCCGCGGCGGAGTCGGCGGCAGTCTGTTCGTCGGTGGCGGCCTTCTGGCCGGCGGCCTGCGCTGCGGTGGCGGCGGTGGTGGCTGCCTTCGTGGCGTCTGCTGCAGCAGACGTGGCCGATGCCGCATCCCGGGCCGCGGCCTCGGCGGATGACGCGTCCCGCGCTGCCGTGGCGACGGCTGCCTGGCGTTCGGATTCGCGTTGGGCGGCGGCCTGGTCGGCAGTCGCCTTCTCAGCGGCCGCGTGCCGGGCGGCCGTGGCGGCATCGGCGGCCGCGCTGGTCGCCGAGGCCAATCGGTCGTCGGCGGCGCGCATGGTGTCGGCCGCAGAGCGCTGGGCGCGGTCGGCCGCGGTCTGGTTCGCGACGGCCTGTTCGGTGGCGCCGATGGCCTGCCGCTCCGCGTCCCGCGCCGCGGTGAGCCGCTCGGCCGCGGTCTTCGCCGCAGCCGCCTTCTCGGCGACCGCCTGTTCGGCAGCGGCGCGTTCGCCGGTCGCCGTCCGGGCCGCGGCGGCCGCCTGATCGGCGGCGGCGATGGCGGCGGCCACCCGGCTCGCCGCCTGTTTCACGGCCTCGGCGGTCGCGGACTGGGTGGTGCGGGCGGCCTCGAGTGCCCTCCGCGCGCGCTCGGCTTCGCGCGCGGCCCAATCCGCGGCGATACGGGCTCCGAGTGCATTCGCGCGGGCCTGCGCAGCCCAGTCGACGCCGGGGATACCCAGGGGGGAGCGGAGATCGAAATAGCCGCCGATGCCGATTCCGAATCCGATACCGGGCCCCAGGCCGATGCCCAGGCCGATGCCGGCGCCGAGGCGCAGGGCTCCGTCGGGGCCGTATCCGAAGCCTGCGCCGGCTCCGAACCCGATGCCATAGCCGGGTGCCAGGCCCAGGCTGATGCCGCTTCCGACGCCGTAGGGCAGCGCCGGGCCGAATCCCGGTGCCAGCCCGATGGTCAGCCCCGGAGTGAATCCGTATCCGGGTCCGAAACCGGCACCGAAACCGAGACCGGATCCGAACCCGAGGTTCGGGCCGAGCCCCGCACCGAGGCCGGCTCCTGCGCCGAAGCCGAGTCCGGGTCCGAATCCCATGCCGGCCCCGAGACCGAATCCCGGTCCCGACGGTGCGCCGATACCGACCCACGGTCCCATCCCGATCTGGCCGAAGTCGGGCGCATTACCGATCACGTACGAGCCGCCACTGTTGAAACCACCGACCGCGAACCCACAGCTGAGGTCGAGTGGGCTGCTGGCGGTCCGTACGCCGAGCCACACCAGTCGGGTGGGGTAACAGGGACCGGACCCTGCGGCCGCGGCGGCGGAGCCACCCACCGGGACGGCGACGGTGCCCGGGCCGGCCCACCCGGCGGTACCGGATGCGGCAGTCGCCTGCCAGGCCTTCGAGTCAGTAGTGTTCTGCGCTGAGGCGATACCGAGAGAGCCCGAGGTCATCAGGCCAACGACAGTGGTGGTGGCAGCAGCGGCGCGTGCGATCGACATGTGTTCAATTCCTTTTGGGCAGGGATGCACAATCGCGAGAGTGCATCGTCCCAAAAGTGTGATTGCAAATCCGGCATGAGAATGATGTTTTGCAATCACCTTCCCGAAGCTGTCACGTTGGGTTTGAAGCTTCATGTGGACGTGACGCACATCCGAACACAGGCGCTATTCACGTACGCGTAGAGGCGATTCGTTCGTTCGGCATAGAACGTTTTCGCAGGTCACAGCGAGGTGAGAACGCCCGCCGCCGCGGCGGCGGACCGGTACGCCGCCGCCAGGGTGTCGATCGTCTCGTGGGCGTTGAGGCCGCTGGGGTTCGGGAGTACCCATACCTGGGTACTCCCCAGGGGGTCCGGTTGCAGACCGACGGTTGCGCGTGGCGACCCGAATGCCGATCGGTACGCAGTGATGCCGAGCACGGCGAGTACGCGCGGCCGAATCCGTTCGACCCGAGATACCAGCGCCCGACCGCCGTCCTGCAGTTCCGTCGGGGTGAGCTCGCTGGCCTTCGCGGTGGCCCGCGGAGCGACATTGGTGATTCCCACGCCGGCCGCGATCAGGGCCTCGCGATCCGCCTCGCGCATGCCCATCGACGCATCGATGACGTGATCGGTGATGCCTGCCGCGTACAGGGCGGGGTAGAAGCGGTTGCCGGGCCGGGCGAAGTGGGCACCGGTGGCGGCCGTCCACAGTCCCGGATTGATTCCGGCGAACAGCAGCCGGCAGTCCGGACCGACCAGGTCGGGCACCGTCGTGCCCGCGTACGCCAGGAGTTGCTCGCGTGTGAATCCCACGGAACCTGCCTACGCGGTCCAGCCCGTGTAGTCCACTGGAATCCGTGACGCTCGATGACGTACTGGCTCGGCAGGAGATTCACGATGTCGTGCTGCGCTACTGCCGCGGTATCGACCGGCTCGACCTCGACGCGGTACGCGAGTGCTACCACCCGGGCGCCGTCGATCACCACACCGGGTTCACCGGTCCGGTCGAGGAGTACGTACCTTGGGTACGCGGCCAACTCGCATCACTCGGTGGCACGCACCATCAGATCGGCAATCATCTGTGTGAGCAGTTGCGGGATGTCGCCGCAGTCGAGACATATTGCACGGCAACGCATTGGTCCAGGCCGGGTGCGGACCTCCAGGTCCATCTGACGCTGGGGATGCGCTATGTGGACCGGTTCGAGCGCCGCGGTGGACGGTGGGCGATCGCGGAGCGCTGGGCCGTGACCGACTGGACGCGCTGGGAGAACGATCTGACGGGGCCCCTCGGCGTCCCCGAGGCGGGGCCGCCGCCTGGGCGCGAGGGCGACGATCCGGTCGACCTGCTGCGCGCTCACTTACTGGGGCGCGAGCGTTCGTAGAGCCGGCGCACCACGTCCTCGATATCGGGCTCGTCCACCGTCAGGTCGCGCACCGTCGCCGTCCGTGAGACCGCTGCCAGCACCTCGGGGAGCGGGCCGCGCAGTTCCAGTCGCTGGCGCAGGCCCCCGGCTTCGCTGGCGAGGTGCCGCGCACCGTCGACGTGCAGATCAGGCGTGGGACGGTTCAGGTCGAGCGCGAGCACCCGTGCGGCGCCGACGGTGCCGACCAGTCCGGGAAGGGTGCCGTCGTAGACCGTTCTGCCGTGATCCACCACCACGATCCGGTCGCAGAGTCGTTCCACGTCGCCCATATCGTGCGTGGTGAGCAGCAGGGTGAGGCCCCGTTCGGCCCGCTCGGCGATGAGGAACTCCCGCAGCCGTTGCTTGCTGAGCACGTCGAGGCCGATCGTCGGCTCGTCGAGGATCAGCAACTCGGGGGAGTGGAGGAGGGCCGCCGCGACCTCCGCGCGCATACGCTGTCCCAAGCTGAGCTGGCGCACGGGCTGATCGAGGAATTCGCCCAGTTCCAGTCGTTCGACGAGCCGGCCGGTCCGGGCTCGTGCCTCGTCGGGCGTGAGCCGGTGAATCGCGGCGAGGATGTCGAACGAGCGCGACGTCGGCAGGTCCCACCACAGTTGCGACCGTTGGCCGAAGACCACGCCCACCCGCCGGGCCACTTCGCGTCGCTGTGCCAAGGGATCGAGACCCACGGTGCGCACCGTTCCGGATGTGGGCACCAGGATCCCCATGAGCATCTTGATGGTGGTCGACTTGCCGGCTCCGTTGGCACCGATGTAGCCGACTGATTCGCCTGGCGCGAGAGTCAGATCCAGCCCGTCGACGGCGGTCGTCGACGTCCTCACCCGCCCGTTCCAGGCGCGGCGGACGAAGGTGCGCGTCAGGCCCCGTGTCTCGATGATGTTCGTCATCCGCCCGCTCCTCGGTAGTGTCGAAGTCCGGCCCGCCACGCGAACGCCGCAAGCAGCGCGGCCCACAGTGCCATCAACGGCAGCAGCCATGCCAGCCACGGCTGGAAGGCGCCCCGACCGGGCGATCCCAGCACCACGAGTGTGGGGAGATACCCGGTGAAGGACAGCGGCAGAACGAATCCCAGCGTCACCTTGACAGCGCCGGGCCATACCGACGCGGGCTGGGTCGAGGCGTAGTGCCCTCCGTAGACGAACGCGTTGGTGAACTCCGCGCCGTTGACCATGATGAACTGCAGGCCCGCGGCCATCACGAACAGGGAAGCGTAGATCACCGGACCGCAGACCATCGCGAGCACCAACATGCCGATGGTGTCGGGGCCCCAGTCGATCGGGTTGTGGGTGAGTGCATAGACCAAGGCGAACACGCTGACCAGCGGCCGGGTGAGCCGGTTGATCCGGATGTCGCTGGTCATGAGCTGTGCCAGGATCGGCTGCGGCCGAAGGTAGAAGACGTCCACGGTGCCTGTGCGGACGTAGCGGCTGAGCTTGTCGAGGTGCCCGAACAGGATGTCGGCGAGGCAGAAGGAACCGTCGGCCAGTGCGAACACCAGGAGAACAGCGGAGAAGGTGAGGCCGCCGATGATCGCGGCGTTGTGGAACAGGAGCCACACCTCGGCCAGCTCGACGAGTCCGAGGATCGCAGCGGTCACCAAGTCGAGCGCGAGGGATGGGCGATAGGACGCTTGAGCCTGGATCCGCGAGGCGAGCACAGCGCGGTACGGGGCGAACCTGCCCGGGCGGCGAGCGCCGGACGCGCGCCCGCGGCTCGACACCTCAGCCACCCTGGACCTCCAGCCGTCGTCGGCCGGCGGCCGTTAGTGCCGCCCCGATCGCGACGGCCGCCACGCACCACAGCGCCTGCGCCCCGACCGCCGAGGCGCCGGCTGCTACGTCGATCCGGCCCGACAGGATATCGCAGGGAGGCATCAGGACCGACGCGAACGGCGAGTACTCGGCGATCGCCGCGAGCCAGCCCGGGAACATCCCGATCGGGACGAACATGCCCATCAGGAAGCTCGCCACGATGACGTAGAACAGAACGATGCCGCGGGTCTCGACCACCCAGAAGCCGATGACCTCGACGGCGTACAACAGGGCGCGGGCGAGCACGATGGAGAGCAGGATGCTCAGTGCCCCGAGGGGATACGCGGCGGGCTCGCGGGCCCACGCCATCATCCCGGTCAGCAGACCGACCCCGACGAGCGGCAGCCAGCGCGGAATGAGGGAGTAGAGGGCGCCACCGATGCCGGTGGCGAGCGAGGCGAATTGCACGTTGAGCGGTCGCAGGAAGTCGACGGCGATATCGCCGCTACGAATCCGTTCCGGGAGCTCGCCATCGGTGCCGAAGGCTCCGACCGCGGTGAGCAGCCCCTGCGAGAGGAAGATGTAACTCACCATCAGGCCCGGGGTGTATCCGCCCGCCACACCGCCGGCGCCGGCGACCGTCGCGAGCAGGACGCCCATCTTGAGAAAACCGAAGACGGTGTTCGTGAACAGCCCGGCGAGCGCCGCCGTGAGATAGGTCGACTGTTGCCGGAACCCCGCGACGACCAGGCGGACGTACGGGCGGAGAGCTGCGGGGAGGGCGGCACGCCCGGACACTGCGGCCGCGCGGGATGGCGACGACACAGTTGTCCGACGTTACCGCCCTCCCGCGGGTCGTGCTAGCTCTTTCGCTTCCGAATGTTCTCGAAGACGGTGGGATCGACCAGCGTGGACGTATCGCCCAGCTCGCGGCCCTCGGCCACATCGCGGAGGAGGCGGCGCATGATCTTGCCGGAGCGCGTCTTCGGCAGTTCGGGCACGATGTTGATCTCGCGCGGCTTGGCGATCGGGGAGATGTCCTTGGAGACCTGTGCCGTCATCTCGGTGATCAGCCTGTCGGGATCGGAGTCGTCCACGCCCTGGCGGAGGATGACGAACGCCGCGATCGCCTGGCCGGTGGTCGCATCGGATGCGCCCACGACGGCGGCCTCGGCGACGGCGGGGTGGCCGACGAGTGCCGATTCGACTTCGGCGGTGGAGATCCGGTGGCCCGAGATGTTCATGACGTCATCCACGCGGCCCAGCACCCAGAGGGCGCCGTCCTCGTCGTACCGCGCACCGTCGCCCGCGAAGTACCAGCCCTGATCGGCGTAGCGCGACCAGTAGGTGTCCACGAACCGTTCCGGATCGCCCCAGATACCGCGCAGCATCGCCGGCCACGGCTCGTCGAGTACGAGGAGGCCGGATTCGCCACGGGGCAGACTGTTTCCGTCGTCATCGACGATGTTGGCGCTGATGCCGGGGACCGGCTCCATCGCCGAACCGGGCTTGAGTGTGGTGGTACCCGGCAACGGGGCGACCATGGCGGCACCGGTCTCCGTCTGCCACCAGGTATCGACGATGGGTGCGGTGCCCGCACCGATCACCTCGCGGTACCAGCGCCACGCCTCGGGATTGATCGGCTCGCCCACCGAACCGAGTACGCGGATCGAACGGAGGTCGTGGGCATCGGGAATCTCCCTGCCCCACTTCATGAACGTGCGCACCAGGGTGGGGGCGATGTAGTAGATCGAGACGCCGTACTTCTCGATGATCTCGAAATGACGGTGTTCCGTCGGCGAGTTCGGGGTGCCCTCGTAGACGATCTGGGTGGCACCGTTCGCGAGCGGTCCGTACACGATGTAGGTGTGCCCGGTGACCCAACCGATATCGGCCGTGCACCAGTACACGTCCTTCTCGGGCTTGAGGTCGAAGAGGTAGTAGTGCGTGTACGCGGCCTGGGTGAGGTAGCCGCCGGAGCTGTGCACGATGCCCTTGGGCTTACCGGTGGTGCCGGAGGTGTACAGCAGGAACAGAGGGTGCTCGGCGTCGAACGCCTCGGGGGTGTGCTCCGGCGACGCGGCACCGACCGACTCGTGCCACCACACATCCCGGTCGTGCCAGTCGATGTCGTTCGTGCATCGCTGCACGACGATGACCTTCTCGACCGAGGTGGCTTTCGCACCGTCGACGTCCATGTCCAGGGCCTCGTCGACGTTCGCCTTGAGCGGTGCGGGCTTACCGCGACGGAACTGACCGTCGGTGGTGATCACGACCTTCGCCTGGGCATCATCGATGCGCGAGCGCAGGGCGCCCGCGGAGAAGCCGCCGAAGACCACGGAGTGCGTCAGGCCCAGGCGGGCACAGGCGAGCATCGCGACGATGGCCTCGGGGACCATCGGCATGTAGATCGCGATGCGGTCGCCCGCGTTCAGGCCCAGCGAGCTGAGGTAGTTGGCGGCGCGGCTGACCTCGGCCTGCAGGTCGGCGTAGGTGATATCGCGAGTATCGCCGGGTTCGCCGACCCAGTGGATGGCCACTCGATCGCCGTTGCCGGCAATCACGTGCCGATCGACACAGTTGTACGCCACGTTGAGTTTGCCGCCCACGAACCACTTCGCGAAGGGGGCACCCGACCAGTCCAGGACCTCGCCGAACGGGGTGTCCCAATCCAGCCGATTCGCCTGCTCGGCCCAGAATCCCAAGCGGTCTGCTTCGGCACGGTCGTACAATTCTCTGCCATGGGTATTGGCCTGAGCTGCGAAGTCTGCGGAGGGCGGGTACGCGGAGGTCGCGGAATCAGTCATGAGCCGATCGTAGTTTTCGGCTCGGGACGTGAGGAGGGGTTTACCCGAATTCGCGCTGCTACGGGCGGGGTTGCAGGGGGTTGCCGAGTCGTGCCGGACGGTCGCGCGACGACGGTGCCCGTTATCGGTTAGCAAGACAACACAGGAGGGGCGGCCTTAAAGTGCTCAGCACCGAAGACAGGCCAATTCAGGCGGAGGTAATGGTGAGAAGACGAAGTAGGTCGACGGCGACGCGGGCGATCCTCGCGATCGCGGTGGCCGCGAGCCTGGCGGTATCGGGCTGCAGCATGCAGGGGGCGCGTTCGCAGAACACGGTGGGCCCCGACGCGATCATCCGGGTGAACGGCGGCGAACCGCAGAACGGGTTGATCCCGTCGGACACCAGCGAGAACATGGGCGGCCGCGTGGTCGACTCCCTATTCACCGGTCTGTACAGCTACAAGGCCGACGGCACGCCCGAGTTGGCGAACGCCGAGTCGGTCGAGACCACCGACAACAAGCGCTTCCTGGTCAAGCTCAAGCGGGACTGGAAGTTCACCGACGGCACGCCGGTCAAGGCGGAGAACTACGTGCGTGCCTGGAACTTCGGTGCCGCAGTGGGCAATCTGCAGAAGCAGCAGAGCTTCTACGCTCCGATCGCGGGTTTCGACGAGGTGTCCGAGAAGGGTGCCACGAAGACCGAGATGCGCGGCCTGCAGGTGATCGACGACTACACCTTCTCGATCGAACTGGCGGCGCCGAACATCGACTTCAAGCTTGCGTTGGGGTTCACACCGTTCGTTCCGCTCCCCGATGTCTTCTTCACCGAGGGTAAGGAGAAGTTCGGCCAGAACCCGGTGGGCAACGGGCCGTACAAACTCAAGCAGTGGCGGCACAACGTGCAGCTCGAGGTGGTGCGGTACGAGGACTACAAGGGTCCGAAGCCGAAGAACGGCGGGCTCACCTTCATCATGTACGAGTCCTACGATCCCGCGTACATCGACCTCACGTCCGGGAATCTCGACGCGCTCGACAACATCCCGAACAGCGCGCTGCGCTCGTTCCAGAAGACGCTGGGCAAGAAGGCGATCATCAAGTCGACCGCGCAGACCCAGAACTTCGTGATCCCGCAGTTCCTGGAGCACTTCGGCAGCGACGAGGAGGGCCGCCTGCGCCGGCAGGCGATCTCCATGTCGTTCGACCGGCAGCAGATCATCGATGTGGTGTTCCAGGGCTTCCGGAATCCCGCGCTCGAGTTCACCGCTCGCTCGATCCCCGGGTGGGACGGAAACATCCCCGGCAATGGCAACGTCAAGTACAACCCGGAGCTGGCCAAGCAGCGCTGGGCGCAGGCGAACGCGATCAAGCCGTGGACCGGATCGTTCACCATCGCCTACAACTCCGACGGCGATCACAAGCAGTGGATCGATGCGGTGACCAACCAGATCAAGAACACGTTGGGCATCGATGCGGCGGGCAAGCCCTACGCGACGTTCAAGCAGATCCGCGATGAGCTCACCAAGAAGACGATCAAGTCCGCGGGGCGCAGCGGTTGGCAGGGCGACTACCCGACGCAGCTCAACTTCTTGGAGTCCAACTACCTCACTGGCGCTGGGTCGAATGACGGCGACTACAGCAATCCCGCGTTCGACGCCAAGATCGCCGAGGCGCAGCAGGCGCTCGACCCGGTGCAGTCGACCAGGCTCGTCAACGAGGCACAGGCGATCCTTCTCAACGACTTGCCCGTGGTCCCGCTGTGGGACTACAAGGCCGCGGCCGGCGTCGGCGACGGTGTCAAGGGTGATCTCACCTGGAACGGCCGCTTCGACTTCACCAACATCACGAAGGAGTAGCGGGATGACCAGATATCTCCTGAGCAGGCTCGGGCAGTTGGTGATCGTCTTCTTCGGTTCCACACTGCTGATCTACGCGCTCGTCTTCCTGGTGCCGGCCGACCCGATCGCAGCGCTCGGCGGCGATCGGACACTGCCGCCCGAGGTGGTGGAGGGCCTGCGTGCCCAGTACCACCTCGACCAACCGTTCCTGGTGCAGTACTGGTACTACATCAAGGGCGTCTTCACGCTGGACTTCGGCACGTCCTTCTCCGGCCAGCCGGTGTGGGACGTGATGAAGCGGGCCTTCCCGGTCACCGTGAACCTCGCGCTCATCGCGCTCGTCGTGGAGGCCGTGCTCGGCATCTTCTTCGGTGTGCTGGCGGGCCTGAAGAAGGGCAAGTGGTTCGACACCACGATCCTCTTCGTCTCGCTGGTGATCATCGCGGTGCCGATCTTCGTGCTCGGCTTCATCGCCCAGTTCATCTTCGGCGTGAAGCTGCAGTGGTTCCCGGTCACCGTGGGTGGCAACCTGGACTTCTACCACTTGCTGCTGCCCGGCATCGTGCTCGGGCTGGTGTCGTTCGCCTACGTGGTGCGGCTCACCCGCTCGCAGGTCTCCCAGAACCTCACCGCCGACTACGTGCGGACCGCCACGGCCAAGGGCCTCCCGCGCTCGCGCGTCGTGCTGGTACACGTGCTGCGGAACTCGCTGATCCCGGTGGTCACCTTCCTCGGCGCCGATATCGGTGCATTGATGGGCGGTGCGCTCGTCACCGAAGGCATCTTCAACATCCCCGGCGTCGGCGGCACCATCTACCAGGCCATCATCCGTGGCGAGGCAACCACCGTGGTCTCCTTCGTGACGGTGCTCATCGTCATCTACCTCATCTGCAACGTGGTGGTCGACCTGCTCTACGCCGCCCTCGACCCGAGGATTCGCTATGCCTGACAATCAGACCTACCCCGGACAGGAACGTTTCGTCGCCGCTGCGGACGACGTGGTGGTCGGCGCGATCGACGCCGTCGATCAGGATGTGGAGCCGGCAGGCTTCTGGAAGACGGCGTGGTTGCAGCTCAAGGTCAAACCGCTGTTCTGGGTCTGCATGGCTTTGCTCACGCTGATCCTGCTCGTAGTGCTCTTCCCCGGTGTGTTCGCCTTCGGGAAGGATCCGCACGAGGCCTCGCTGGACCGGTCGCTGCTGCCGCCCAGTGGTGAGCACTGGTTCGGCACCGACCTGCAGGGCTACGACATCTACGCCCGCACCATCTACGGTGCCCGCGCTTCGGTACTCGTCGGTGTGCTGACCACACTGGCCGTGGTCGTGATCGGTGGCCTCCTCGGCGCCACCGCCGGATTCTTCGGCGGCTGGCTGGATTCGGTGATCGCCCGCCTATCGGATGTCTTCTTCGGCGTTCCGCTCATGCTGGCCGCGGTCGTGGTGATGCAGATGGTCACCGAACGCACAGTTCTGTCGGTGGTCTTCGTTCTCACCATCTTCAGTTGGCCGCAGATCGCCCGCATCGCGCGCTCGGCAGCCATCTCGGTTCGCAACGAGGAGTTCATCACGGCGTCGAAATCGTTGGGCGCCTCGAAGATCCGTACCCTGTTCACCCACGTGATTCCGAACTGCCTCGGGCCCGTGATCGTGGTCGCCACCGTGGCGCTCGGTATCTACATCGTCACCGAGGCCACACTCTCCTACCTCGGCATCGGTCTCCCGTCGAGCACCGTGTCCTGGGGCATGGACATCTCCGACGGCCAGACTCTGCTCCGCGAAGGCACACCGATCCTGTTCTTCCCCGCGTCCGCCCTGGCGCTCACCGTGCTCACCTTCATGATGCTCGGTGACGTCCTGAGCGACGCACTCGATCCGAAGGCGAGGACCCGCTGATGTCCGACGACCACAAGCGCAGTATCGCCGGCAAGATCAAGGACACCGTCAAGGACAAGGTCGCCGAGAAGTTCGGCAAGACACCGGATCCGCTGCTCGAGATACGCGATCTCATCGTGGAATTCACGGTGGCGGGCAAGCAGGTACCCGCCGTGCGCGGCGCGAACCTCACCGTGTATCCCGGGCAGACCGTCGCCATCGTCGGCGAGTCCGGATCGGGCAAGTCGACCACCGCGGCCGCGGTCCTGGGATTGCTCCAGGGCACCGGCAAGGTGGCGGGCGGCCAGATCCTTTTCGACGGGCAGGATCTGGCGAAGGCCTCCGAGAAGGACTTCCAACAGATCCGCGGTAGCGGCATCGGCCTGGTTCCGCAGGATCCGAACACGAACCTGAACCCGCTGTGGCGGGTCGGATATCAGATCCGGGAGACCCTCAAGGCCAATAACGCCGATCGAGGTGACGCGAAGAAGCGCGCTGTCGAGCTGCTGGACGAGGCGGGGATGCGTGATTCCGATAAGCGCGTCAATCAGTACCCGCACGAGTACTCGGGCGGTATGAAACAGCGCGCGCTGATCGCGATCGGTCTCGCTGCCCGCCCCAAGCTTCTCATCGCCGACGAGCCGACCTCTGCACTGGACGTCACCGTGCAGCGGCAGATCCTCGATCACCTGGAGACGCTCACCGAGGATCTCGGAACGGCGGTGCTGCTGATCACGCACGACCTGGGGCTCGCGGCGGAACGCGCCAGCCACCTCGTGGTGATGTACAAGGGGCGCGTAGTGGAATCCGGTCCCGCGCAGGAGATCCTGCAGAGTCCGCAGCACGCCTACACCAAGCGATTGGTTGCCGCGGCGCCGTCGCTCAACGCGCGGCGTGAGGACGCCCCGTCGATCACCGACGTGGTCGAGCAGGAGAAGGCCGAGGAGGCGGGCGCGGATGCGCTCGCTGAGAAGGCCGGCGCGGCCTCGCGGGCGGAAGGCCCCGCCGAAGTGGTCGTCGCATCGCATCTGGTGAAAGACTTCCCGATTCGCGGCTCGGTGCCCTTCCAGAGCACCGATTTCCGCGCGGTCGACGACGTCAGCTTCACCATGCTGCGGGGCACCACCACCGCGATCGTGGGTGAGTCGGGCTCGGGTAAATCCACCGTCGCCCAGATGGTGCTCGGGTTGCTCGAACCCACGAGCGGCACCGTCGAATTCGACGGCGTCGACGTGACGACCCTGCGCGGCGCCGACGCCAAGCAGTTCCGACGGCGGGTGCAGCCGGTGTTCCAGAATCCGTACGGATCACTGGATCCCATGTATTCGGTGTACCGGGCGGTGTCCGAGCCGCTAGCAGTGCACGGCATCGGCAGCAAGGACGAGCGAGTGGCGCGGGTGCGTGAACTGCTGGAGATGGTGGCGCTGCCGCCGGACACCATGCACCGCTACCCGAACGAGCTCTCGGGTGGACAGCGGCAGCGCGTCGCGATCGCTCGGGCGCTTGCACTCAATCCCGAGGTCGTGGTGCTCGACGAGGCTGTCTCTGCGCTCGATGTTCTGGTGCAGGCGCAGATCTTGATCCTGCTGGAGAATCTTCAGAAGGAACTCGGGCTGACGTACCTGTTCATCACGCACGATCTGGCCGTGGTCAAGCAGATCGCGCACCAGACGATCGTGATGTCGCGCGGCAAGGTGGTGGACTCCGGTCCCACGGATCAGGTCTACGACAATCCCTCGTCGGACTACACCCGGAAGCTGATCGACGCCATTCCCGGTGGCTCGATCGAGCTGGCGGCGGGCTGAGATGCGCGGCGGGCGGGCTACCCTGGATCATCGTGACCGATCCGCTGAGCCCGCTCGCCGCCGTCCCCGCCGTCGCGGAGGCGGCGTCCGCCGCGCGTGATGCGCTCGCCCAAGTGCACCGTCATCCCGCCAACCGGCGGGAATGGCGCGCCACGGCCACCGAATCGTCGCTGCGTGGCGCCCGCGCCTCCGCGGCGCTCGACGGTGGCGCCGTCGAACTGAGCCGCGACGAGCTGATCACCGATCCGGTGCTGGCCGGTGCCATGCGCGTCTATCAGGCGATCGACGGTGATTCGCTGGACGCCACGGTCGCGGTGTGGCGGCGTGCCCCGCTCCAGGTGCTGGCCCGGCTGCACACGCTGGCCGCGGCGGACCTCGTGGAGGGTGACGCTGAACGGCTCGGACGGCCCCGTAGCGGGGCGGGAGAGCGGTTGGGGCTGCTCGCTCAGCTGATCACGGGTGGCACGCAGGCCCCGGCGCCGGTCCTCGCCGCCGTCGTGCACGGCGAGCTGCTGTCGCTGCGGCCGTTCGAGGTGTCCGATGGGGTGGTGGCCCGCGCGGCGTCGCGGCTGGTCACGGTGTCGTCGGGGTTGGATCCGCACGCGCTGGGAATTCCCGAGACCACGTGGCTGAAGTTCGCGCCCAGCTACGCGGAGGCGGCGGATACCTTCGGGCTGGGCGGTACCGATGGCGTGGTCGCATGGGTGGTGTTGTGCTGTCAGGCACTCGAGGCCGGCGCTCGTGAGGCACTCGCGCTCGCCGAACGCTGACCGTCGGCCCGGCGAACCTACCCCGGACATGCGCAACGGCGACCCGGCCTGAGCTCCAGGGCTCACACCCTGCGGGTGCGTCCTGAAGAACGGGTCCGAATCGCCGTTCGCAAGCACGGATCCCGGTTACCAAGCGTGCTGGGTGGGCTGTGTGTCCGGCCTCGGCGTACACCGGTGGAGAGGTCCACTATCCGCAGACCTATTCAGACGAATATCCCCGGTGCCGCAGGCCCACAGCGCTTTCTGCCAACGTGGCGTGCTCCGCGTGGGTGCCTGGTGTCCGTGCTGGGAGCCTTGACGCTCAGGAACCCTCGACCTTCTCTTCCGGTGGGGGTTTGGCTTTGCGCCGCTCCGTAATTCATTTGTACCTTGTGGTCGCGGTCACATCAAGGGTTCCGTGAAGAATTTTCCGCCGGCCGCGAGAACGTGGGAGCGAATCAGGGGCGTTTGCGTTGTAGCGCAAAGTAAGTCGCAACACTCGCACCGGCTGCCAGCACACCCAGCCCCGCTGTAGCCAGCACGGAGTTCCGTGAAGGAGTCGGAATGCGGTCGCGAAGCGGAACCGGATTCGAGAACGAAAGCACCGGCCACCCGCGGTCAGCCGCCTCTTTGCGCAGGCCACGGTCCGGATTCACCGCAGTGGGATGGCCGACTGCCGCGAGCATCGGCACATCGGTCACTGAGTCGGAGTAGGCGAAGCACTGCTCCAGGTCGTAACCGTGCTCGGCGGCCAACTTCTCCATCGCGGTGACCTTGTTCTCGCCATAGCAGTAGAACTGCACTTCACCGGCGTACTTACCGTCGTCGACCGCCATGACCGACCCCACGGAGTAGTCGGCGCCGAGCATCTCCGCGATCGGCCCCACCATCTCCTCGCCGGATGCCGAGACCACCACCACGTCGTGGCCGCGGGCGTGGTGGCCTGCGATGAGCTCGGAGGCCTCGGCGAACACCAGTGGGTTGACCACGTCGTGCAGGGTCTCGCGCACGATCGAGCGCACCTGCTCCACGTTCCAGCCCTCGCACATCTGCGTGAGGTGATCACGCATGCGTTCCATCTGGTTCTGGTCGGCGGCCGTCAGCATCATCAGGAACTGGGCGTAGCTCGACTTGAGCACGGCTCGGCGGTTGAGCAGGCCCTCGTCGAAGAAGGGACGCGAGAACGCCAGTGCGGACGATTTCGCGATGATCGTCTTGTCCAGGTCGAAGAACGCGGCGACCCGGCGCACCGGGGCCTCTGCGGGCGCGGTAGGGCTCACGTCCTTCAGCGTACCGCTGCCACGGCGGCGCACGCGCCGCAAGCGATGACCCCGGATTCCTCCACAGGTTTCTGCGGAGGCGTCCGTTCATCCACAGGTAGGGCATCGTCGCCGAGTTCGCGACGGCCCGCGGGGTGAGGCTGGGCCCATGCGGGGAATCGAGATCGGAATGGCCGTGGCCGACGGTGTGCTGGCCGACGATGTACGGCGCGCCGCTGCGGCCGCGGCACGCACCGTCACCGACGTCGACCGGGGGCAGCCCCGCGCGGCCTGGGCCAGCGCCAGTGGCCTGGTGCTCGATCTGGAGTCGGCGCGAGTGATGGCCGACGCCGCTCGTGCCGGCGGCTTGCCGCGACGGGAGGGCGTGGCCCTGGTCGCCACGCGTGCCGGGCTTCCCGAACTCAGCGCCGCCGTCGACGTCGGTGCGTCGCAGGTCTTCGAACTGCCCGAGCAGGTTCGCGAGCTGGCCCGGTTCCTCGCGGCCCGCGAACCCGATGATGGTGCGCGGTCCCGGGTGGTCGCCGTGCTCGGTGGGCACGGCGGGGCCGGGGCGTCGGTTCTGGCCGCTGCCGTGGCGGTTGCGGCCCCGGGCCGCGGAATCACGGCGCTCGCCGTGGATGCGGACCCGTGGGGCGGCGGCATCGATCTGTTGCTCGGATGCGCCGATCTCCCGGGCTTGCGTTGGGGTGATCTCGCGTTGCGCGGCGGACATCTGCCGTCGGAGGCGCTGGTCGCAGCTCTGCCGGGCCGTGCCGACGCCGTGGCCGTGCTCTCCGCGAGCGGAGCGACGGCGCCGGAGATCCCGTCGGAGGCGCTGCTCGCGGTGCTCGATGCCGGACGGCGCAGCGTGGGGATCACCGTCGTCGACCTGCCGCGGCGTGCCGACCCGGCTGTCACGGCCTGTCTCGACGTCGCCGATGTGGTGCTCCTCGTGTGCGCGGCCACGGTGCGCGGATGCGCGGCGGCCCGGTCGTTGTCCGACGGGGTGCTCCGCCGGGCCCGTTCCGCCCGGTTGGTGGTCCGCGGGCCGTCGCCCGGCGGACTGTCGGCGCGGGACGTCGAACGCGCGGTCGGACTGCCGCTGCTCACGTCGATGCGGCCGCAGCCAGGCCTCGACGCCCAGCTCGATGGCAATGGCCTGCGGCTGCGGAAGGGCTCGCCGCTCGCGGCAGCGGCCGGCCGGGTGCTCGACGGCGTCCGCCGGAGTGCGGCATGAGCGCCATGAGCGGCGATCTGCTGGCGCGCGTGCGCGAACGGCTCGCCCATACCGCGACCGTGCTCACCCCGGACGTCATGGCGGCGGCTCTGCGCGCCGAATGCGGTGGTGTTCTGGGCGATACCGAACTGCTGGACGGCCTGGCGTATCTGGAGACCGAATTGGTGGGCGCGGGGCGGCTGGAACCATTGCTGGCCGATCCATCGGTGGCCGATGTCCTGGTCGCCGGCCCCGGCCGGGTATGGATCGACCGCGGGGCGGGGCTCGAACTCACCGACGTGGTGTTCGAGGACGACGATGCGGTGCGCCGCCTCGCGGCGCGGCTCGCGCTCGCGGCGGGACGCCGGATCGACGATGCGCAGCCCTGGGTCGACGGGCACCTTCCCTCGGGTCCGGGCGGCCGCGCGGGCAGCGGAATCCGGCTGCATGCGGTGCTGCCGCCGCTCGCTCACGGTGGCACCTGCATCTCACTGCGGGTACTGCGCCCGGCCACGCAGAGCCTCGACGCATTGATCGCCGCGGGTGCGGTGCCCGATGAGGTCGCACCGCTGGTGCGGGCGGTGGTGGCGGCGCGGCTGGCCTTCCTGGTGGTCGGCGGTACCGGCAGCGGGAAGACCACCCTGCTCAACGGGCTTCTCGGTGAGGTGGCCACCGGCGAGCGTGTGCTCTGTGTCGAGGACGCGCACGAGCTGGATCCGGTGCACCCGCATGTGATTTCACTGATCGCGCGCGGCGCCAACGTGGAGGGCGTCGGCGAGGTCACCGTGCGCGATCTGGTCCGTCAGTCGCTGCGGATGCGGCCCGATCGGATCGTGGTCGGGGAGGTCCGGGGCGCCGAGGTCGTCGACCTGCTGACGGCGCTCAACACCGGGCATGACGGCGGCGCCGGCACGGTGCACGCCAATTCACCGCGGGAGGTCCCGGCGCGCCTCGAAGCATTGGCGGCGCTGGGCGGTCTGGGGCGTGAAGCGCTGCACGCGCAGCTCGCGGCGGCATTCCAGGTGGTCTTCGCCGTGCACCGGTGGCCGTCCGGACGGCGCGGACTGCGCAGCATCGGGATGGTCGAGCGCGGGGCCGACGGCTACGTCCGGGTGCGGCCGGCATGGGAGCGCGACGGCGGATTCGGCGATGCCGCAGGGGAACTACGGGGTCTCCTCGATGAACGGGGCGTGCGGTGACCGGCGCCGTGGCCCTCCTCGCCATCGCCGCACTGGTGTGGCCCGCAGGGGCGGGCGCCGCTGCCCGGTTACGGGCGGCGCACCGGAGGGAGCGTGCCGCGCGGACGTGGCGGTGGGGCTGGCTCGCCCTGGCGGTGCCGGCCGGTGCGCTCCTGGTCGGTCCGGGGCAGGCTCTGGCTGGCGCTCTCCTGATGGGAACGGGGCGCGAGCTGTGGTCCCGGTCGTCAGCACGCCGGGCGCGGACGGACCGGCTGAGCGCGATCCTGGCGGGTGTCGATGCCATGGTGGCAGAGCTCTCCGTGGGGGCGCATCCCGCCGCCGCCTGCGCTACCGCGGGCCGCGACGCCGAGGACTCGCACGTGCGGAGTGTTTTCGCTGAGATGGCTGGTCGCGCCGAGCTCGGCGGTGACGTCGCCGCGGGCCTCCGCCTGCACGCTTCGGAGAGTACGGCCTGGGAGCGGCTCGCAGCGGCCTGGGAGACCGGCACGCGGCACGGGATAGGCATGGGGGAGCTCCTGGCCTCCGTCAGGGAAGACCTGCGGGCGCGGGAACGGTATGAACGCCGGGCGCATTCGGCGTTGGCCGGGGCACGCGCCACGGCCCAAGTGCTCGCCGCCCTTCCGGTACTCGGTGTGGCCATGGGGCAGTTGATCGGGGCCGATCCGTTGGGCACGCTGCTCAGCACCGGCGCCGGTGGAGTTCTGTTGGTGGTGGGCGTGTGCCTGACCTGTGCCGGGTTGCTCTGGTCGCGGTCCATCGCCGACGGTGCCGCAGGCCTCGATCAGACCGACAGAGCCGGACAGTGAACGGCTACGGACCGCTCGCAGCGGCGCTGAGCCTGCTGGCCGGAGCGCTGCTCGTCATGCCCGTCGCCGCGCGTTCACGCGTGCATGCGGAAACCGTTGGAGGAAAGCGTCTCCCACGGATTCCGCGGCGTGCGCCGAAACCGGATCCGTTCGAGGGGGCAGCGGCCTACGACCTGTTCGCCGTGTGCTTGCGCGCCGGGATGCCCACGGCCGATGCGGCGCGTGCCGTGGCTTCCACTGCGGCTCCCGCGCTCGCCGCGGTCCTCGGTCGAGCGGCGGAGATGCTGGCCCTGGGGTCGGATCCGGATACGGCATGGCGCACCGAATCCGACGATGCCCAGGTGATCGCACTGACCCGGATGTTGCGACGCTCCGCACGTGCAGGTTCGTCGCCCGCGGTGGGACTCGCCGACCTCGCGCGCACCGAGCGGGCGCAGGCCGAGGACCGCGCGGTAGCGGCCGGGGAGCGTGCGGGCGTCATGGTCGCCGGACCGCTGGGGTTGTGCTTCCTGCCGGCATTCGTATGCCTGGGCATCGTTCCGGTGGTGATGGGACTCGCGGGCACAGTGCTCGGTGAGGGGCTGCTGTAGCAGCCCACAGGAAGGGGAATGGAATGTGGATTCGTCTGCGGTGCAGGATGACCGAATTGATGATGCAGGAGGAGGGGATGAGCACGGTGGAGTACGCGATCGGGACGATCGCGGCGGCGGCATTCGGTGCGGTGCTGTACGGCGTGGTCACGGGTTGTCAAGTTAGACTATCCCAATGGACGCCGTGATTTACTGCCGAATCTCGCAGGACCGCGAAGACGGTGCTGCAGGAATCGATCGCCAAGAGCAAGATTGCCTGGCGCTGGCAGCCGAACACGGCTGGAACGTCATCAAGGTGTACCGCGAGAACAACACCTCAGCCAGCGCCGCCCGCCGCCGCCCCGAGTTCCAGGCGATGCTCAAGCACCTCGCCACGGGCACGGTCGGCGGGTTGCTGTTCTACCATCCCGATCGCGCGTATCGGAAGCTCGATGATCTTGTAGACCTGACGTCGGTCTGTATCAAGCTCAAGATCCAGATTCATACCGTGAAAGCGGGTCGGGTGGACCTGTCCACGGCGACCGGCATCGCCGTCGCGGAGATGAGCGCAGTGTTCGCCAAGCTGGAAACGGCGCGGATGGGCGAACGCATCAAGCGATCGAAACAGCAGACGGCAGCGGAAGGGCGATACCGTGGAGGCGCCCGCCCCTTCGGCTACAAGGACGGCGGAATGGAGCTCGAACCCCACGAAGCCGACGCGATCCGCACCGCAAGCACCGACCTCCTGTCCGGAACCTCCCTGACACGCATTTCACGCAACTGGAACGACGCAGGGCTACGAACCGCCCGCGGCGGCACATGGCAAGCAACCAACCTCCGTAAGGTCCTGCAGCGCCCCCGGAACGCCGGCCTCGTCGAGATGGACGGCAACATCATCGGCCCCGCCGCATGGCCCGCCATCGTCACCGAGGACCAGCTACGAGCTGTCACATCCCTATTGTCCGATCCGAGCCGCCGCACCACCACCACCTACGAGCGAAAGCACATGGGGCGGGGGATCTTCCTCTGCGGCAAGTGCGGCGCATCGATGCGAGTATTCAAGCTGAAGACCCCGACCTATCGGTGTGTTGACCAGCCCCACCTCTCGATCCAGAAGAGCCTCGCCGATTCCGTCGTCTCCAATGTGATCATCGCGGCGTTCAATGAGCAGGGCGTCCAGAACCTCATCCGGCGATCCGCTTACCCCGCAGTCGACGTCGACGCGCTCACCGCTGAACGTGCTGACGTGAGCGCGAAGATTGACGAGCGGACCGACATGTTCGACAACGGCGAGATGACCCGCGACAGCTACCGCAAGTCGACCGCGCGATTCCGGGAACGACTCACTGCCATCGAACGCGAACTCGCCTCCGCCACAGTGCCAGAGCAACTAGAAGACGCCGACCAGTTCGACGACTTCCGGGACTACTGGGAGTCCATCAGCCCGGACCGGCAGGGCAAGATCATCGACCGCCTCCTGACAGTGACGATCCTGCCCGTCGGATCCGGCGCCCAAACCTCCGCCGCGAAGATCGAGCGCATCCAGATCGAGTGGAAAGATCAGCCCACGAGCGCGTAGTCGTCCTGGCGCTCGGGCACGAGCAGCGTCGCCAGGTCGGCCAACTGCTCCGGTGTGAACCGCGGTGCGCGAGCCGCGTGCTTCTTCGCGGCCTGCCGGATCAGTTCCTCAAGCTGGTCAGTCATGTATTCCCCTCTAGCTCATCAGTTTTGATGTCAGTTCGTAGTGGTGCAGTCGGCCACCTACGTAGTGCCGCTCGACTGCCCCGTCGGACTGGATTTTCTCGATGCCGCGCCAATCGATGGACAGGCCGCCCTTGGCGGGGATGTCGAGATCGGGCGCGATGATCACGCGGTATCGGACGCCGGTGAAGACCTGCGGGCCGGATTCTCAATGATCCTGTCAAGCGGCGGCCGCGGTGATTTGCGGGGCGGCTGGCTGCCAGGTTCGGTTGTCGCGGATGAGGGCGTAGAGCACGTTGACGCGGCGGCGTGCCAGGCAAATAGTCGCGGGGACGTGCTTCTTTCCCTGAGCGCGTTTTCGCTGGTAGTAGTCTTTGGCGGCGGGATCCCAGCGAGCAGCGCTCACCGCTGACAGATACATCACTCTGCGCAGTCCGCGGTGGTAGCGCTGGGGCGTGCATAAGCGTCCGGTCCGTTTGCCAGAGTCTTTCGTGACGGGTGCGAGGCCGGCCCACGACGCGAGATGATCTGCGGAGAGAATCCGTGAGGTATCGCCGACGGCGGCTAGAAATTCGGCGCCGAGGCGAAATCCCATGCCGGGCAGGCTCACAATCGCTTCGGCGAGCGGATGGCGGCGAAACCGTTCCTCGATGGCGGCGTCGGCCGCCTTGATCCGCTTATCGAGGTCGATCACCCCCTGTGCAAGCTCGGCTACCAGATCTGCGGCGATGGCCTCGCCGGGCAGGGTAATCGACTGCGCCTTAGCCGCGGTGACGGCGGCTTCGGCGATTGGACCTGCGTTCCGCACCCCTGCATCGGCTAGGACTCGGGTGATCCGTGTGATCCCCGATCGGCGGATTGCCTGGGGCCGCTGGTAGCGGGCCAAAAGCGCGATCCACCCGCGATCGGTGGAAGGCTGTGCAGCCCGCTCCAGCGCAGGACTGATGGCGACCAGCTGCTGCCGCAGCCGATTGATCGTGCGGGTGCGGTCGGCCACCAGATCCTCACGGTGAGCGGTGAGCATCGATAGCTCGGTGACCAGGTCATCGTTGGGGCGCAGCAGCGGAAGATCATCGCCCCGCATGCGCCCCTGGTCTGCGATAACCCTCGCATCTTTGGCGTCGCTCTTTGCCTCGCCGCCTCGGTAGATCGCCGAGGCCTGCCAGACGGCGCGACCAGTCAGATACCGCACGGAATGCCCGGCTGCGGCGAGCATCGTCAGCAGGAGGGTCGCGTAAGTGGTGGTCAGGTCCACCGTCCACGACACGGTGCCATCGCGAGATTCAACTTCGGTGATCGCCGCAGCGATCGAGACCTCATCGTTGGCAACCTTACGAGAGGAGATCACCTTTCCGGCGTCGTCGCAGACAGCCATCCAGTGGAACTCCTTGCCAACATCTACCCCTACCCACCAACGACTTTCGCTCTTCACCATCTGCGCTCCTGTTCGCTTGTTAGCCCTGTGAGGTGGACCCGATGGGCATCCTCGCCAGCAGGTCCTTAAACAAGCGATCGATTTCGCAGATCTCAATCAGCGGCCCGAGGACACCCAGACAGATCGGGTAGCCAATCCGGCCCAGCCGCACCGTAAGGCCGGCAACACCCTAACTAGCCTCGCCCGATCTGCCCGGGCTTGCAGCCGAACGTAATCCATCGCGCTCGCCTGCACCTATGAACTTAAGGACACCCACTGCTCCGCGCCGAGCGGAGTCACGTTCGCACGAGCCGGGAACGGCCGATTCTCGTACTTGATGTTGCCCATCGAGTCTTTGCCGACCTCCACGCGGATGTACACCGTGATCTTCTCGCGGTAGATCACAGCGCTTTCTCCCTGTAGCGGTCGAGCACGATCCTCTCGGTCACGGTCCAGCCGGTCGAGCCGCGCAGGTTCACGTTCCCCACGCTGGTGAATATCTGCTCCGGGTGTGCCGCGAGCCGGGCCGCGGCGGTGACGATCACCGACGCGATCTCGTCGTTGGGCTCACCGTCCACGAAGCCCTTGCCCCGCGTGTACGCGCTCGCCTGCGCGGTGACGATCCGGGCGTGTTCCTCGGCCAGGGCGACAGTCTGCTCGTCGCCCTGGCCGAGGAACGCCGCGACCGCCGCGCCAGTCACGGCGGCCACGACTAGCTGCCGTTCGCCGAGAGTCGGATGACGCCCTCCGGATGCAGCAGACCGAGGTCGTAGCGAGTCACAACACGGATGCCCTGCGAGTCAGTCCGGAAGTAGTCGCCGGACGCGTCGACGGTGACCGTCGGGTCGACGTCCCGCGCAACCGCGACCTGGTTCATGTCCAGCAGGAGCGCGGTACCGGCTGCGAGCTTGTTCGTGACCACCACGGGGATGCCGAACAAGGTGTAGGTGGCTCCGGCCGTGAGGTCAGCCTCAAGGATGTACTTTCCCGAGGTGTCCTTGATCTTGCGCAGCGCAATGAAGTCCGCGCCGCTCAGCATCCACCGGTTCGGGGTGACCTCCGCCGCGTGGGCGAGCCCGATCGCGTCAAGCAGGCTGTCGGCGTTCGTCACGTCGAGAGCCGCGTTCTGCACACCCGACTGCAGCGTCAGGCCGGTGATCGAGCCGTCCGCACCGTCACCGTTCAGCAGAGCGTCGTCGAGAGCCGAAGCCACGTCAGTGACGATCCGCGACTTGAGCACCGCGTCGATGCCGATCACGGACTGCCGGACCAGCTCATTGGTGACCGAGGTGATCACCTTCAGGCTCTTGCGGTCCGACGGCATCAGCTTCACCTCGTCGAACGCGACACCGCTCTCGGGGATGGTCTCGCCCTCGCCTACCCAGCCGACCGTCGCCCCCGACTTCAGGCGCGGGATACGCAGCGGCGAAGCAGTATTAAAGATCTGCGGGCCAGAAGCCAGGACCACCGAAGCGGCCTCAAGCGGCTGGACCAGAATGGACGCCACCTGCTCCTGCAGCAGCGTCGGGTTGTTATCGGTCGTTGCGACCATGTATGAATCTCCTTGACATACAAAAAGCCCGGCACCTGATGGTGTCGGGTTCGAAATTTGATCTTCTGGAATGCTCTTGCGCCGCCTGGGCTTCGAGCGGGTCGGCCACCAGGGCCACGTCTCAATTGTACCAACGGGACTAATTAAGCCCCGTCCTCTACTAACAGTCTATCAACGGGGGTGACACGTACAGTCTATCGGGCGGGTGGACTAAGCGACGCGAACCCGCCACTCCACCACTGCCTCCCAGCACAAGACGTCGTTACGCGACGGATCCTCCGCCATGTTCGGGCCGCTCAACCGCCGCGCAGCCTGCACCCAGCACCAGCCGCCCACGCGTGCCCCCGGCGCCGCCGACGCGTGGCCGCCACCCGACGCCCAGCACCACAGGAACCGCCACGAGCCCGTGTCGTGCTCCGCCGCCACCGGCACGTCATCGTTGAAGTGACGGAGCATCCCCCGCTGCAGGTGGCCGACCGCCAGGGCAGTCACGTTCGGTTCGACGATCACACTCGCCCCTTCAGGACGTCGATCAGCGACACCGAGCCGCCGCCGGACTGGCCCTGCCCAACATCCCCGGCAACCGTCCGCGCCCGCAGGTGCGGCTTCCTCTCCACCAACTCCTCGAGCGCTGCAGTAAGCGACTCCGGATCGTCAAGGTGAGCCTCGTCGAAATCCAGATCCGTGGGGTCCGCGAGTACACCAGTCGCGCGCACGAGCTCCGCGTGCAGTCGGTGGGCGAGGTCATCAGCAGCCTTGGCGCGGGTGCGGTACTTTGCCGACTCCGCGCGCAGATCCTCGACGTAGGCGCGGTCGAACGTGTCCTCCGTGGTCTCGGTGTTCTCGTCGGTCTGGTCGACGATCTCCTCGGTGTTGCTCTCACTCGTCATTGTCAATCTCTTTCCTGGTAGGTATTGGTGTGCACCGGCACCCGGTGTGCCGGTGCATCGGCTTGCTGGCCGGGTAGACGAACCCGCCCGGCCGCAGATGTTCCTTCCGCAGCCACACGCAGAGTTCGCAGGCCCCGGCGTTCAGGCCGCGTGTGTACCCGTCGATCCCGTGCGACTTGTAGGAGTGCACGACTTGCTGCTGTGCCGCCTGCGCGGGTTCATCGCGAGCGAACCGCTCCAACCTGGCGTCCACGTCCTCATCGGCGAGAATGCCGGCAAACGTGGCAGCGGCACGAGCAAGCCGGCCGTGATCCTCCACAGCCGACACCGCCGCCGAACCCGTCGCGGTGACCCGCTCACCAAGAACGGTCTCCACCGCGCGGGCAGCAACCACATCGGCCGCGGCCCGCGCCGACGAGTTCACCGCCGCCACCATCTGCCCCAGAGCCTCCGCGAACACCGCCTCGTCAACCTGACCGGCCCGGTACACCTCAAGCAGCTCAAGGACAGCACGCGCGGTCTTCTCCCCGAGGCGCTGAAGCCACGAGTCGAACCCGTCGATCACCGCCCGTTCGGTCACGCCAGGACCGCGCTTGCGTCGATATTCGCCACCGCATCACGAGCACGGGCAGCGTGAATCTCATCCACCTCGCCATCGGAGTAGCCGAGGCGCTTCAGCGCGTACGACGCGGGCAGCAGGCCAGCCGCATACAGCTTCGTCACGGCATCCGCCTCCTGAGCCTCCGAGCGTGTCGCGGCATCAGCCCACTCGATCCGAGGCTCCACCGTCAGCGGATCAACACCGTCACGGACCCCGACGATCAGCCGGGCCACCTGCTCCCACGAGCGGCCGAACTGTGCCTGCTTGGCCTCCGCGCGGGCAGTCAGCGCCGCCTCCGATGCCCGAATGCTGTCCGCGCTCGGGGGGTTGTCGCCGCCGATCCCGAGCTGATGTTCAGGTAGCCCGGACACCGCTGAGATCTGGCGCATGAGAACACCTATGGCATTCTCGTATCCGGCGAGATCCGCCCCGGCGAGCTGCCCGAACTTCGCCCCTTCGGCCTCGGAGATCATCATCCGGTCCCCTTCGGGGAACGGGTTTCGCACGTTGCCGTCGTCGTCCTCCACCAGCTCCACACCCGTAGCCCAGCGCCGCGGACGCGCACCGAACTCGGAGGCGATCAACAGATCGGTCGTGAGTTTCGTGACGGCATCAGAGAGATCGAGCACATCCGCCATCTCCGACCGGCCGCACTCGTCGAGCAACCGCGCCGAGTTCGTGAACCGCACCACCGGCACCACACCCAGCGGGTTATCCAGAACCTCCACGACCTCGAAACCCGTCGTGGTGGCCCCGGTGTTGTTCGCCCGCAACCGGGTGATCTGCTCGGCCTCGAAGATCGTGGCCTCCGTAGTAGTCGCCGTGGTCCAGCGCTTGGCAGCTGCGATCGGACGCCGCGAACCCGGATCGACGATCATGCTCATCTGACGGGCCGATTCGATCGACACCTGCGGCCGACGATCCGCGCCAGCCCAGACGATCGCGAACGACGAGCCCAAGATCAGCGCCTCACGATGAGCCACATGCGACACCTGATCCAGATCGTTGCGCAGCCAGTCATCCCAGACGTCAGCGCCCTTGATGCCGGTGACGCGCAGCCGCTCCGCCATCGAATCCACCAGCAGCCGGGGAACGTTCACCGACACCCTGCGCAGCCGATCACCCAACGCCTTCACCGCCTCCGGGGAGAGGAACGCCAGTGGCGACATCCCCTCGTAATATCGGTCGAGCCTCGAATGCTGCCCAGCGTTCGCGTCGATGCGCTGCAACAGTTCAGTAGTCAAATCCATTGAAATCCTTCTAGTTTGAGAATGAGACAGTGCGGCGTTTCTTCCTGTGTGCCGCCCGCCACGTCGCCCGCGAATGTGCCATCACCAGACATGCCGCGAGGTCGATCTTCCGAGCTGCACGCGACCGCGACCGCTTCGCCAATCGCAGCCCACGCGGATCTTCCTGCACCACAGCCGCCGCCACGTGAGCCGCGAGCTTGGCGGCGCCTGAGTGGGAGATTTCGCCGTTCACCGCAGACGTATAGAGGTCCGTCGTCGCCGCCGTCAGCCGCGAAGGCGAATGCGGGAACTCCACCACCGGCAAGCCCTCCTGCTCAAGAACCTGCAGGGTGCGGGTCCACCGGAACGGGTCCGCGATGATCTCCACCACCTGGTAGTCCCGGCACGCCTGGCGGATCGTGTTCTCCACCTCCAAGACCGGCACCCGCCAGTCATCGTTATCGGCAGGCCGCTCCCACACCCGCAAGGGATGGAAGTGAGGTGCCGCCGCCACCGTGCCCAACAGCAGGGCGGTCGTGTCGTCCGAGAATGATCCATCGAGCGCGATCACCACTTCCGCCCCCAGCGGAACCGGCTCACCCGTCGACAACCCCTCCCAGACGCCAGCAGGAAGGAACGAGCCCTCCGTATCCGCCGCGAACTGGCACAACCGCGCCCGCCTGAAGGTGCTCTCACGGGTCTTCGGCGGAAGTAGGGCCACCAGGGCGTCCCGGTGAAGAAAATCGTCCAGCGCCGGGTTCGCCAGCTCCCAGCAGTGTGTGCAGTCCACCGGGTGATCCTCGAAACCAGCCGCAGAGAACTCCCGCCACCGCAACGACGCATCGTCGGGATGCTCAAGGTGGTAATCCCGGAGGCTCAAGAGCACCTGGTCGTCCAGATTCGGGCCGGGCGTCCCGATCGCCACCAACACGGACTTTTCACGCTTGCCCTGCGCGAGCTGCACCACCTCGAACACATCGCGGTTCACCACGCCGGCCTCGTCGACCAAGGCGAGCACGTAGTCCAGGCCCTCCAACGCCGTCGGAGACGCAGGCAGGCACTGGAACACGCTGTCCGTGGTCGGCAGATACAGGCGGTCCTTGAAGATCTGGCAGCGCGCCGACAGTTCCTCGTTGAGCTCCACCATGCGGCGGGCCGCAGAGAACGCGAGACCGGCCTGCCGCTCATCCACCGCGACCACGCACACGTTCGCGCCCTCCCCGCCGGTGAAGAACCTGTACAGGGCGATCGCCGCGTTCAGGGTGGTCTTGCCCTGCCCGCGAGGGAACATGATCCCCACCGTCCGGGCACCGGAGTCCAGAACATCCCGCGCCACGTCGACCTGCCAGTCCCGCAGGTGCAGCTTCCCCTTCGCACCCGTGCCCTTCGGCACCCGCAAGAACTTGTCCGCGAAAGCAAGAAACCGCTCCGACTCCACCTCCGACCGCGGCCGAAAAGGCAACGGAGAGGTGTCGACAGCGGCCTTCGGACCCGCCTTCATGACGCCTTATCGACAATGACTGTCGAGAGTAACGGGCCCCGCGCCTTGCCTACGGGGTGCTGAGACCCGCTAGGCGGGGCCTCCCCCCTGGTTCCGACCGTCTGAACGGCCTTCTGAGCGACTAGAATCATGCTGCGGTACTTCGCCTTACGTGTTCTTTCGTGTGCGCTCTCAAGGCGTTTGAGGACGTCCTGGGCTTCGGTCGGCGTGTACGTGTCGCGGCGTCGGCTGTTGCATGAGCGGCATCGGACGGTGACGTTCTCGATCTCGTGCGCGAGTTCCGGGTAGTCGGACACGGGCAGGATGTGGTCGGCCGTGAGGTCGCTGGTTGTGCCGCAGTCGAGGCACCAGGGCTGCTGTTCTCGGGCTTTGAGGGAGATCCGCCGCCATCGGCTATCGGATCCGGCGTGTGCGACGGAGCGCGGCTTCTTGGTCGTGGATGCAGAACACCCCGAGCACCGTGTCGTGGTGCTCGGGGTGCCGCATCGTAGGCAGGGCCTAGCCACTGGTGTCCTTGCGCGCGTTCTTGCGTGCTCGGCGGCGGCGGGCCAGCTCGATGTGGCACTGCTCGATCATGCGATCGACGAACAAGACGTCCTCACCAGACAGCTCGAGTGCTCGTTGGGAGAACCGGGTGAGGCGGCTGCGGAGGTTGATGCGGGCGAGCTTGAGGGTGGCGTCGGCGTCGAACAGGTCGGTCTCGTCGACGGTGTTCGGCATCGAGTTCGGCGTGATGCCGGCGTCGGTGAGTGCTTCGGTGATGTTGGTCATGATCTTCTCTCTGTACGCGGCGTATGCCGCACTTGTCTGATTTATTGCCCGTCCTGGGCCTGGACCCCTGGACCAGTGGTCCACCCCGTTCACCTGCGGTTTTAGGGGTGGACCAGGGGTGGACCGGTCCACCCCTGGGCGGGGAGTTGGAGTACCTGTCCACCCTCGGTGAGGGTGATCTTCTGGTGCTGCCCGTCGTCGCGGACGGCGATGTCGCCCGCGTCGACGAGCACGGTGAGCGCGGTGTCGAAGTCGACACGCAGGTTGGACTTGATGGAGCATCGGACGGCCGACCGCGCTTGCGGGCCGTCGTGGTTGCGGAGGTACCGCAGGATGCCGTCTGCTGCGCGACGCACCTGCCGATCCTCGATGACGGTCTCTCGTTCGGCGGCAGCGAGGGCGCGGGCTCGGTTGGCGATCCTCGCGGCCGTCTCCGTCGCCTCGATGAGACCTGCCCGCACCGAGTTGGACTTCTTGAGTACATCTCCTGCGAGACGCCAGTCGTCGTCGGAGACGATGGTGCGGCCCTCGATCAACATGAGCGCGACCGCCACCTTGCAGCGGGTCAGTAGCGCGTGACCGTCGAGCGGATCCACGTCGGGATCTTCGCGTAGGACGCGGAGTCGGTGTTGTCGTACCGCGGCGCGGGCGACGTCGGGGAAGGGGATCGCGTACACGTCTTCTCCGGGTGCCGGGACGAGTTGTCCGGGTGCCTCGGGGATGAGGGGCTCGATGTCGTCGATCGCCTCGTCGGGTGCGTGCGGGTCGCTGACTGGCAGCCACACGAACCGCTGGGGTGTGCCGCCGCCTGCGTCCTGCAGGAGGGTGCCGGCCCGCTCGGGCTGAATCCCCACGGACAGGCACGCGCGGTAAGTCTGGGCTCGCACTACGCGGGTGGTCTCAGCCTTCGCGTTTTTCTGCCCGATCTGCTCGCCCATCGCGATCTGCCGCAGCGCCGGAAACAGCGTGGTTCCGCTGCGCTCACCGAGCGCCTTGAGCGTGTCTACCTCGCTGGTGGAGAAGATTGCCGCCTCAAGTTCTGGTGTGCCTTCGTCGTCGGGCTGGAACGCCGCCGCGAGCCCTTCACCTGATCCGACGGGGAACTCCGGCACTGCGGCTGCGGGAGTCCAGTATCGGCGTCCTACTCCGTCGGAGACGCCTTTGCCGTGGCCTGAGGGGCCGACGAAGCCGACGAAGAGGTTCAGGCTTGCGGGTGTGCCGACCATCGCGGGGATAACCACGTTGGGCGGGGTGTTGGCGATCGCGCGGAGCATGACGACGCCGAGCACAGCCCAGGGGCCGGCGAGACGTTCGCGGGCGTAGTCGCGGATGCGCTGGAGGGATTCTCGTTCGTTCCAGAATTCCTCGGTCATGCGGCGCCCCCGTACGGGAACAGTGCCGACATTTCTCGAGTGTCGATCGCCCCGAAAGCGTCGTCTCGGTAGTCGCCTGTGGGCCGCGCAGTCTTCAAGCCGTCGAGAACTGCGCGGCTGGCTTCCTTCATCGCCTCGGCGCGGCGCATGTCCTGCAGTTCCTGTTCGAGCACCCACCGCTCGGCCGCGACGCCGATCGCGCGCATTTTGATGTCGTCGTTGTCGTCGAGGTCGGCCCACGCCTGGCTGCCGGCCTCAGGAATGTGCCCGCCTGCGTACGGCTGGGTCTTCTTGATGAACCGCTTCACGCGGCTCCACCGGTCCTCTTCGTGACCGGCTCGATGTACCATCGTCATAGAACCTTCTTGATCAAGTCGCGCGTCGTGCCTATCCGCCAAGACCGGGCACGACGCGTTTCTGTTCTCCCCAGCAGGGGACGTTCACTCGTCGAGCCGCCACATGCTGCGGATGTCGACGTTGTTGCTCACCAGCCACCGAAGTAGCCAGAGGTTCGGCACCCCACCGGGCCTGATCGACCTCGCCGCATCCGCCAAGCTGACCCCTGCGGCTGTCGCCAGCTCCGCAAGGTTGTCGATGCCGAGCTTCTCGGATTCGGCTTTCAGCGCGATCGGATCGAGGCTCACCGGGCGTGTTCCCAGAACGCTGCGAACTCCTCGACCGTCGTCCCGGCCGCGGCGGCGCCAAGTTCGTGGACGGTGATCCCCAGCGCATCCTGGACGCGCGAGATCAGTTCGGCGGAGGTCTGCTCGGGTAGCGCGAACATGGCGAGGTATTGGCTCTTGCTGATGTACGGCTCGCTCATGCGGCGCCTCCTCGGCCGGTCGCGGTCTCCTGCTCGCTCAGCCAGCGGTCGACATCACCTAGGCGGTAGTACACGTGTTTCCCCACCTTGAAGCTGTGAGGGCCGGTGCCGTTCGCGCGGTACCACCTCAGGGTGTTCGCGTTCAGAAACGGGCGAGCGGCGACAAGCTGTGTCGTGGTTACGATGTCGTCGTTGTCGTATGTCATGTTGTGGACCTTCCAAGGGTGCTGGTCCCGGATGGGACGAGCTGATTGCGTTGGACAGTCCTACTAGTACCCCCGTGGTCACCGGCGACAACATCGTCAGCGGCCTCACGTCGATCATCGGGAAGGCGCTGGGCACTTCCACCGGTTAGCGGGCGATACGGGCGCGGTCACGGTGGAGGCCGCGCTCGCCGTCGCCAGCCTGGTCACGGTGCTGATCGTCAGCATCGGGGCGATCGTCGGCGTCACCGCACAGGTGCGATGTGTGGATGCGGCCCGGGAGGCCGCCAGGCTCGCCGCGCGGGGCGACGACGACCGGGCATCACGGGCGATCGCGGAGGTCGGTCCGCCGGGTGCGAGCTCCGCAGTCTCACGATCGGGTGACACGGTGACCGTCCGGGTCGAGGCTCCGGTGCCCGCGTTGCCGGGGCTCACGGTCTCGGCGACGGCCGTCGCGATGCTGGAACCGGGAGAGCCGAGGTGACCGGGCTCCGGAATCTCGTTCGGGAGGACGACGGCGTGGCAACGGTGCTCGGTGCCGTCATGGTGAGCGCGATCCTGGTGGTGGCGCTGATGATCATCGACATCGGTGCCGCCGTCTCCGCCCGGCACCGGGCGCAGACCGCTGCGGATCTCGCCGCGCTCGCGGGTGCGGCCTCGGCCGTCGATGCGGAAGCGGCGTGTGCCGCCGCGGCCCGACTGGCAGCGGAGAACGCGGGCCGGCTGCTCGCCTGCTCCGTGGAGCAGGAGTTCGACGTGACCGTCCGGGTCACGGTGCCGGTATCGTTCGCCGTCTTCGGTGCCGGCGAAGCGGTCGTACAGGCGCGGGCCGGGCCCCAATGATCAGCGGGTGCGTAGCTCGTCGGCGTACGCCTGGGCGGAGCGACGATATCGTGTCATGCCCTCGGCCACCGAGTCGATGAGCATCGCTATCGCCTCGTTCGGGCGCTGCAGGTCCGCAAGACACAGCGCCCGGAAGACGGCGATCGCACCGTCGAGACCGTCGCCGCGGTCGGTAGCGAGACCGTTGAGCAATGCCAGTCCGTCTGCGGCCTCGCCGAGGTTGCGCAGCGAGCTCGCGAGCTGGATCGTCGCCTGCCGGGCACGACTGTCATCGAGCCCAGCATCGAGCGCGCGGCGGTAGCCGGGCACGGCGCGATCGGGGTGCCCGGTCGAATCCTCGACTCCGGCCCGCTCGAATGCGGCGACGCCTGCGGGCACCGAGGGATCGCTGACTATGCGGTCGATCCGCGCCCGCAGCTCGGCGTCACCGAGGTCGGCCGCCCATGCGGCTTCGAGGTCGTCCTCCCAGGTCATGTGCGTCCCCCTCATGTCGATTCGTCTGGAACCTAGCAGCGGCGACCTGCCCGGCGCACACTGATTTCATGGCGTACGACGAGGGCCTGGCCGATCGGATCCGCGATGTGCTCGAAGGTGCTTCCGGGATCACCGAGAAGAAGATGTTCGGCGGCCTCGCCTTCCTCGCAGACGGGCACATGAGCGTCGCCGTCCGCAACGACGGCGGCGCCATGGTCCGGCTGCCGCGCGAGGTGGCCGACGAGTACGTCGGCGAACACGTCTCCCTTGCAGTCATGGCAGGCCGCGAGATGCGTGGCTGGCTCGTGCTCGACGACGAGGAGATCGCGTCCGATCTCGACCTGGCCGAGTGGGTCCGGCGCACCGTCGACTATTCGCGCACGCTGCCGCCGAAGTAGCGTCAGCCCTGTGCGAGGGCGGCCAAGACGAGGTCGAGAACGACGATCGCGCCGGCCTTGTCGAGCGGGTCGTTCCCGTTGCCGCACTTGGGAGACTGCACGCAGGAGGGACAGCCTGCCGGGCACTCGCAGGCCGCGACCGCGTCACGGGTGGCCAGGAGCCAGGTGGCGATCGCCTCGTAGCCGCGTTCGGCGAATCCGGCCCCGCCGGGGTAACCGTCGTAGACGAAGATCGACGGCAGGCCGGTGTCCTCGTGCTGCGCGGTCGAGAGCCCGCCGATGTCCCACCGGTCACACGAGGCGACAAGCGGCAGCAGGCCGATCGCCGCGTGCTCTGCAGCGTGCAGCGCGCCCGGCCAGTGCTCGGGTGCGAGCCCCGCCGCGAGCAATGCATCCGGCTCGATCGTGATCAACGCCGCCTGGGTGGCGAGTGACGTCTCCGGCAGGTCCAGTTCCACCGCATCGAGCACCTCACCGGTGCGCAGCGTGCGGAGGTATCCGACCACCTGACTGGTCACCTCGACCGAGACGAACCGCGCCGTCACCGCGCCCAGCTCCTCGGTCTGGTGCACGCCGGTGACCCGGACATCGGAGTCTTCGCGTGCTGAGGTCGTCCACTCGGGCTCCTCCGCGTGCACCATCGCCAACCCCTCATCGAGGTCGAGCTCGTCCACCACGTACGACTCACCCTGGTGCACGTGCACGGCGCCCTCGTACACCGTCGACAGCGCGCGATTGAAATCCACCGTTCCCAGCAGCCGGCCCGTGAGCTCCTCCACGATCAGCACCTCGCTGCCCGCTCCGCCCCGGATATTCACGCGTGCATGGGGATCGATACCGGCGGCCAGGAAGTACCCGGCGGGGCGCTCGCGCAGCAGTCCGTCGGCGGTGAGGCGACCGACCACGTCGACCGCACCCAGCGCGGTCACCTCCTCGCGCGTCAGCGGGAGTTCGCCGGCGGCGCAGAGCAACTGCGGCCCCAGCACATACGGGTTCCACGGATCGGTGATGGTGGCCTCCACCGGTCGCCCGAGCAGCGACTCGGGGTGGTGCACCAGGTAGGTGTCCAGGGGATCGTCGCGGGCGATCAGCAGGATCAGCGACCCCTGTCCGCGTCGTCCACTGCGCCCGGCCTGCTGCCAGAACGAGGCGACCGTACCGGGGAATCCGGCCATGAGCACGGCATCGAGGCCCGCGATATCGACACCCAGCTCCAGCGCGTTCGTGGTCGCAACCGCCAACAGCTCACCATCGTTCAGGCCTCGTTCCAGCGCACGACGGTCCTCCGCGAGGTAGCCCGCGCGATACGCCGCCACCCGAGAGGCCAGCTCCGGCGTGGCCTCGGCGAGCATGCGCCGGGTGGAGAGTGCGACGGTCTCGGCGGACCGTCGGGACCGGACGAAAGCCAGCGTCCGAGCGCCCTCCACGACCAGATCTGCCATCATCCGCGCCGCCTCGGTGGTCGCTTGCCGGCGTACCGGGGCGCCGTTCTCGCCTTCCAGATCCGGGATCAGTGGCGGCTCCCACAACACCACTGTGCGCGGTCCATGCGGCGACGAATCGGTCTCCACGGCAACGCAGTCGGAGCCGATGAGCCGCGATGCTGCGCCAGCCGGATCGGACGTGGTCGCCGAAGCACAGATCACCGTCGGTTCGGCGCCGTATTTCGCCGCCACCCGCAACAGGCGGCGCAGCACCAACGCGGTGTGCGATCCGAACACACCTCGATAGTGGTGACACTCGTCCACCACCACGTATCTCAAGCCACGGAGGAAGCGCGCCCACTTGGCATGCCGCGGAAGCATTCCCACGTGGATCATATCCGGATTGGTGAACACCCAACGACTATCCGAACGTGCCCAGCGGCGCATCTCCTGCGAGGTGTCACCGTCGTACATCGCGGGCGAGACGTCGCCCAGGCCGTCGAACATCGACGTCAGGCGTAGCGCGGCGGCGTGCTGATCGGTGCCCAGAGCTTTGGTGGGCGAGAGGTAGAGCACGGTGGCGCGCGGGTCCGTAGCCAGGCCGGCGAGTACGGGAAGCTGATAGGCGAGCGACTTTCCTGACGCTGTACCTGTGGAGATCACCACGTGTCGCCCGGCGTGCGCGTGCTCGGCGGCCTCGATCTGGTGCCGCCAGGGCCGCTCGACGCCCGACTCGATGAACCCGTCCCGGATGTTCGACGGCAGCCACTGTGGCCACTGCGCGAATTCGGCTCGTCGTGAGGGGATATCGGCCACATGGGTCAGTCCATCGCCTGCGGGGCCTGTTCCGGCTTGGATCCGATGCAGCAGTTCGCGCCCGAAGGTGTTGTGTTCCAATGCGTTTGCCCCCGACGCTGAAGCTCTGCCGATAGCCTCGGAATGTTCGTTTTCCGGGACTTGAATCACTCTACCCGCCGGTAGGAAAGGGATACGGTTCGACAGCCGGAGGGTGAACAGCAGGCGAATTCGACCCGCCCGCTGTCGCTCCGTTCGAAATCGTGATTGACTGTAAGCGGTCGCAGCTCCCGCCGGGGATCCGATGGATCAACGGGGGATCGATGTTGCGGGCGTGGTACTGAAGGTTTTTGTGTGCGGACTCCGCAAACGGCTCCAGAAAGTATGGCGGCCGGAACCGGCCAGGAACACGCCCTCTCTCTGGGTGAGTTCCTACACCGGTAGTAAGACAAGTTAGGAAACATCTCAATGGCACAGGGCACTGTGAAGTGGTTCAACGCGGAGAAGGGCTTCGGCTTTATCGCTCCCGCCGACGGCTCGGATGACGTGTTCGTCCACTACTCGGAGATCCAGGGCAACGGCTTCCGTACGCTCGAGGAGAACCAGCAGGTCGAGTTCGAGGTCGGCCAGGGCACCAAGGGCCCGCAGGCCACCGGCGTCCGCGCTCTCTAAGAAACCTCCGCACCACGCGATAAGCGTTTCTCGCGACACCCCCTTGCCGCACGGCAAGGGGGTGTCGTGCATCTGCGGAGCCTTCGCAGCCCATGCGCCCGTGTCGGCGGAGATTCTTCGCCGGGCGCCCTCTATTCTTAACTCGTGTCCCAACTGTCACTTTTCTCCGCCGAGCAGACCGCGCCCTCGCCGCGCGACCTCGCGGGTCTGCTGGCGGCTTCGGGGCAGATCGTTCAGTTGGGCGGCAGTGCGCGCATCTCCGTCGTCGTCGCCGACTCGTGGCGTGCCGATGCCATCGCCGCGATGATCGATGAGGCGGGGTTGCGCAGCGAAACCGGTGTCTCCGACGAGGGATCGCCGCTGGTACGCACCCTCGCCAGCCCCGAACTGCAGCCGATGTCATTGGAGTGGACCCGCGGTGCGATGAAGGCGGCCCCGTCGAACTCGTGGGTTCTAGCGATCCCCGCAACACCGCGGATAGCAAGGAGTTGCGGGGATCGTGCATTCACCGATGGTGAAGAAGAGGTTCTTCAAGGAATTGGACGTGTCTGACGGCAATGTGTCGGTCGCTGCTAGGGCGGCGGGGGTGACAGTGAATACGGCGTTTGGATGGATGCGCAGGGCGGGCCTGCGTGGACGTGGGAGCACTAGCAATGGTGGTCATCCCGGCCGGGCCGAGTACGACCGGCTTCGCCGTGAGGGGGTGCTGCGGCCGGACGCTGCTCGGCGTGTCGGTGTCAGCGTTCGCACTGCTGGGGACTGGGATCGAGGGGTGCGCAAGATTGGCGATACTCGTATCCATCCCGACGGACGCAAGATCGATTACCTGACAGGTGCGGTCACGTGGGTCGGAGTGGAATCGGATGCACCGAGGCAGCGGAGCCTGCATCCACGGTTTCTGACCTTGACCGAGCGGGAAACTATCGCTGACATGCGCCGCGAGGGGGCATCGCTGCGGGCCATCGGCAGGGAGCTCGGCCGGCCAGCATCGACGATCAAACGGGAGATCGACGCTGGCGTTGTCAACGGTGCCTATCGCCCGCATCAGGCGCACCGCAGGTGGGAAAAGAGCCGGTCACGGCCGAAGCCAGCGAAACTGGCCCAGGCCGGTCCGCTGCGGGACTACGTCGAGAACAAACTGCAGGACCAGTGGTCCCCAGAGCAGATATGTCACTCTCTAGGGACCGAGTTCCCCAACGAGCAAAGTATGCGTGTGAGCGTCGAGACGATCTACCAGTCGATCTACGTTCAGGCTCGGGGCGGCCTGCGCCGTGAAGTCGCGATGGCCTTGCGAACGGGCCGCACCCGCCGCAAGCCCCACCGCCGCGCCGAACATCGCACCAGACGATTCGTCGACAAGATGGTGATGATCTCCGACCGGCCCGCCGAGGTCGAGGATCGAGCCGTGCCAGGCCACTGGGAAGGTGACCTGATCGTCGGTACTCGCAGCGAGTCCGCGATCGTCACACTCGTCGAACGCTCCACCCGCTACGTCATGCTCGGCCACCTGCCTGGCGGCCACTCCGCCGAAGAAGTCCGTGACGTGCTGGTTTCGTTGATCGGAAATCTCCCAGGACATTTGCGGGGATCACTGACCTGGGACCAGGGCTGCGAGATGGCCGCCCACCAACAATTCACGGTCGCCACCGGGGTTCCGGTCTACTTCTGCGATCCCCACTCACCCTGGCAGCGCGGAAGCAACGAGAACACCAATGGACTACTGCGCCAGTACTTCCCGAAAGGCACCGACCTGAGCGCCTACGGCCGCGAAGACCTCGAACTCGTCGCCCAGAAACTCAATCGCCGACCACGCAAAACGCTCGGCTGGAAGACACCAGCCGAGCGTTTGCGTGACCTCATTACAGCTCGCTAGCACCGATGCCCCGCGCTCGTATCGCGAGCGTAGGACATCGTGCGGCGTTTGGATCAGTGCTCGTCGTAGTGGTCACCATGCGGAGCGTGACGGTGCCCATCGTGGACGTAGTCCACGTGATCGCCGTGCTGGATAGCCTCGTGGCCGCAGTCGGGTCCATGGGCATGGTCGGAGTGGTCGTGTGCCAGGTGCTCAGTGCGCGTCATCGTCATAGGCATGATTATATGCGAATGCGTGCACGTAATGCAACGAGCACCGCGGATCCCAGAAGCGCTCCGCTGGAATACTCAGCGGAGCACTTCCGTATGGTGGGCCCTACCAGGCTCGGTGTTGCGACGATCCCTAGAATCCGCCACTGGGTGCCCGGGCCCCGGGCCCTGCGCGCCTGGGCGCTGGCGTCCGGCGAGCCGGACGGTGCGCACTACCTGCTGTATCTCGATCCGCACGCCCCGGAATCGGCGCCGGTGCTGGCCACCGCCCTCATGCGCGCCGGGGTCGCCCCGACACTGGTCGGGACCCGCGGGAATCGTCCGGCGCTCCGCGTCTCCGGGCACCGGCGGCTGTTGCGTCTGCGCGAGAGCATCGGCGATCCGCCACTCGGCCCGGCGGCGGCAGCCGCTTGGCCGGTTCCCTGACCGCCGAAAGGCGAGGATCGGGCTGTGTGCGGCGTGCACGACACCCCTAGATATAAGGTGGCCGGTAGCAAGTCGGGTTCGGGTGCGGCAGAATGTGCACCCGTGACCTCTGCGTCGGAAGAGACGTGCGGGGTTGAGGTGGCGCGAGGCGACCACCGATAACAGGGCAGGAGGGTCCATGGCGGCACGCGGGAAGGCAGCAGACGGCGACGGTCTACAGCGTCTGGTGATCGTGGAGTCCCCCGCCAAGGGCAAGAAGATCGGCGATTTCCTGGGGCCGAACTACACGGTCCGGGCGTCGATGGGGCACATCCGCGATCTGCCCAGCCGCGATAATCCGCTCCCCGAGGCCGATCAGGGCAAGTCCTGGTCGCGTCTCGGTGTGGACGTCGATCACGACTTCGAAGCCCACTACGTGACCTCCGCGAGTAAGCGCTCGACGGTGTCCGAACTGAAGTCACTGCTCAAGCAGGCCGACGAGCTCTACCTCGCGACCGACGGTGACCGCGAGGGTGAAGCCATCGCGTGGCACCTCCAAGAGGTGCTCAAGCCCAAGGTCCCGGTCAAGCGGATGGTGTTCCACGAGATCACCCAGCAGGCCATCCAGGCCGCCGCCCAGGAACCGCGCGAGCTCGACATGAACCTCGTCGACGCGCAGGAGACCCGCCGCATCCTGGACCGCCTCTACGGCTACGAGGTCAGCCCCGTGCTGTGGCGCAAGGTCAACCAGGGCCTGTCCGCCGGCCGTGTGCAGTCGGTGGCGACGCGCATCATCGTCGACCGTGAGCGCGAGCGCATCGCCTTCCGCACCGCCGGGTACTGGGATATCGCCGCCCAGCTGGACGCCGGCGCCGAAGCCAGCCCCCGCACGTTCGGGGCGCGACTGGTCAGTGTGGATGGCGACCGCGTGGCCACCGGCCGGGATTTCGATGCCCAGGGCCAGCTCAAGAAGCCCACCGGGATCACCGTGCTCGACGGTACGCGGGCGAACGCCCTGGTCGCGGGCCTGCAGGGCGCGAACCTCGCCGTCACCTCGGTCGAGGAGAAGCCGTACACGCGCAAGCCCTACGCGCCGTTCATGACGTCGACCCTGCAGCAGGAGGCGAGCCGCAAGCTGCGGTTCAACACCGATCGCACGATGCAGATCGCGCAGCGCCTCTACGAAGGCGGCTACATCACCTACATGCGTACCGACTCGACCACGCTGTCGGAGACCGCGATCGCCGCTGCCCGCGACCAGGCGCGGCAGCTGTACGGCGCCGATTTCGTGCACCCGACACCGCGGCAGTACACGCGCAAGGTCAAGAACGCGCAGGAGGCGCACGAGGCGATCCGTCCCGCGGGCGAGACCTTCCAGACGCCCGGCGCACTGGCGTCCGTGCTGAACTCGGATGAGTTCCGTCTGTACGAACTGATCTGGCAGCGCACCGTCGCCTCGCAGATGGCCGATGTCAAGGGCACCACCCTGAGCTTGCGCATCGGGGGCACCGCCTCCTCCGGCGAGAGCGTCGAGTTCGCCGCCTCGGGCCGCACCATCACCTTCCCCGGCTTCCTCTCGGCCTACGTCGAGACGGTCGACGAGCAGGCGGGCGGCGAGGCCGATGACGCCGAATCCCGACTGCCGCAGCTCACCAAGGGCCAGCGGGTGACCGCGGCCGAGCTCACCGCGGCGGACCACGTCACCAGCCCGCCCGCGCGCTACACCGAGGCCTCGCTGGTCAAGACGCTCGAAGAGCTGGGCATCGGCCGCCCGTCGACCTACGCCTCGATCATCAAGACCATCCAGGACCGCGGCTACGTGGTGAAGAAGGGCAACGCCCTCGTCCCGCAGTGGGTCGCCTTCGCCGTGATCGGACTGCTGGAGGGCCACTTCGGTGGCCTCGTCGACTACAACTTCACCGCCTCGATGGAGGACGATCTCGACGAGATCGCCGGCGGCCGTGAGGGCCGGGTCGACTGGCTCACCCGGTTCTACTTCGGCGACGCCGGTGACGCAGCCGCGGCGGCCGCCGATGGTCCGGGCCCCGACAGCCCCGGCCTGAAGAACCTCGTCGCCGCCAACCTCGATGCGATCGACGCCCGCGAGATCAACTCGATCCCGCTCTACACCGACACCGACGGCAACGTCGTCTACGTACGAGTCGGCCGCTACGGGCCGTATCTCGAGCGCACCGTCGCACCGAAGGACGGCGAGACCGAGCCCCAGGTGCAGCGGGCCAACATCCTCGCGTCGATGACCCCGGACGAGCTGACCGAGGAGGTGGCGGAGAAGCTCTTCGCGACCCCGCAGGACGGCCGCCCGCTCGGCGTGGACCCGGCCACGGGGCACGAGATCGTCGCCAAGGAAGGACGATTCGGTCCTTACGTCACCGAGATCCTGCCGGAGCCCGAGACCGACGACGACACCGAGAATCTCGACGAGGCGGCGGCGAAGCCCAAGCGCAAGAAGAAGACCGACGCGCCGAAGCCGCGCACCGGATCACTGCTCAAGAGTATGGATATCGAGACGGTGACGCTCGACGATGCGCTGCGGCTCCTGTCGCTGCCCCGCGTCGTGGGTGTCGACCCCGAGTCCAAGGAAGAGATCACCGCTCAGAACGGCCGCTACGGTCCGTACCTGAAGAAGGGCACCGACTCCCGGTCGCTGGCCACCGAGGAACAGATGTTCACGGTGACCCTCGAGGAGGCGCTCAAGCTGTACGCGGAGCCCAAGCGTCGGGGCCGCGGTGCGGCTGCCGCGCCGCCACTGCGCGAGTTGGGCAACGACCCGGTTTCCGGGAACGCCATGGTGATCAAGGACGGCCGGTTCGGCCCGTACGTCACCGATGGGGAGACCAACGCCTCGCTCCGCAAGGGCGACGAGGTCGCGTCGATCACCGACGAGCGCGCTTCCGAGCTGCTCGCGGACCGTCGAGCGCGCGGCCCGGTGAAGAAGAAGGCCACCAAGAAGGCGCCCGCCAAGAAGGCGCCGGCGAAGAAGGCCGCCGCGAAGAAGGCGGTCGCGAAGAAGACCACCGCCACGAAGACGGCCGCGAAGAAGGCACCGGCGAAGAAGGCGGCCCCGGCCGCCGACGAGACGGTCTAATCGTCGTACAGGGGGCGCGCCAGCTGTGTGAGTTGGCCGCGTCCCCGCAATTCGATCGCCTCGCCGAGTGCCCATAGTGCCTGCTCGGCCGCGGTCGCCGATTCGACGGCGCGACCGGCCGCCAACAGCGATGACGGCTCCGACTTGGCGATCTCGGTGATCCGCGCCGCCTCGTTCACCGGGTCACCGATCACGGTGTACTCGAACCGGGCCTTCGCGCCGATGTGGCCCGCGACCACCTGCCCGGCGGAAACACCGATGCCGAAGCCGGTGCCGCCGAGCACATCGCGCAGCTGGAACCGCATCTCCCTGGCCGCGGCCAGCGCCGCGCCCGAGGCGTCCGGATGCGGTAGCGGGGCACCGAAGATCGCCAGCGCCGCGTCGCCCTGGAATTTGTTGACGAAGCCACCGTGCAGGTCGACCAGGTCGACGACCACCTTGAAGAAGTCGTTGAGCAGGTCCACGACCGCGGCGGGTTCCTCGGTCACTGCGAGCTTCGTCGAACCGACGAGGTCGACGAACAGCACACCTACCTCGCGGATCTCGCCCTCCAGATGGGTGCCGTGCTCCAACGCCTGGCGTGCCACATCCTCGCCCACGTAGCGGCCGAACATATCGCGCATCCGCTGCCGCTCTGCCAGGTCGTGCACCATGTCGTTGAAGCCCGCCTGCAGCAGGCCCAGTTCGCTGGAGTCGTAGATCTTCACCGACGTGTTGAAATCGCCGTCGCGCACCCGGCGTTGCGCGCGGAACAGATCGCGGATCGGATCGCCGATCGATTTCGCCGCGCGCACCATGCCGAGCAGGCCGGCGGCGAGCGCGACGAGCGAGAGCAGCAGGACGGGGTCGATGATGCTGGGGGCGTCCGGGTCGACCAGGCCGAAGTCCTGCAGCAGGATCACCATCAGGATGCCGATGATCGGGACCGCGGTACCCAGCAGCCAGCTGAGCATGATGCGCGTGTTCACCGACAGTCCGGCGGTGCCCTGCGGCTCCTGTGCGAGCGCCGCCACCGTGATCGGGCGCAGCACGCGCTCGGTCTGCATGTAGCTCAGCGCGCAGGTGGTGGCCGCGCCGAGGAAGACCGTCATCGCGATCACCGCGGGTGCCCCGGTGGGCGCATCGAAGTTGATCACGACGAAGAGGGCGCCGCCCACCAGCCACAGGATGGCCTGCAGCAGCGCCATCCGACTGGGCAGGGCCAGCACTCGCTGCGAGATGTCGAGGTCGTTGGGCGCGCTGCGCCGATGCCAGCGCAGCACCGGCAGCACCAGCCGCAGGCCCACGATGGTGCCGATCACCGTCGCCCCGAGCAGGTAGGCCACGAAGACCAGCAGGTTGATCCCGCTGATCTGCTGGATCTGCACGGACTGATTCACCGGGAGCGCGAACCGCAGGAATCCGAACACGAAGACGGCGCCCAGGATGTTCGAGCGCAGGATGTCCAGCGCGAAGATCGGCCAGGGCGTCTTGGCCAGCCAGCGCGCGAGCCGCATGAAGCGACTGAACCTGCTAGCTGGGGTGACCACGCGTCCAACTTAGCTTGCGCTCGGGCGGTCCGACGAGGGCCGGGACGAGGGCTAGGCTGGTGGGGTGAGTGGGGTGTTCAGTCGGCTGGTCGGGCAGGACGCGGTGGTAGCGGAGCTGCGTGCCGCCGCGGAGGCCGCCCGTGACGTGGTCGCGAGCGGGGGCACCGTGGCCGATCTGGCCGGATCCGCGATGACCCACGCCTGGCTGTTCACCGGTCCGCCCGGCTCCGGCAGGTCGGTGGCGGCCCGCGCACTGGCTGCCGCGCTGCAATGCGAAGACCCGGCCGAGCCGGGCTGCGGTCACTGTCGCGCGTGCACCACGGTGCTCGCCGGAACCCACGCTGACGTGCGCGCAATCGCCCCCGACGGGCTGTCGATCGCGGTCAAGCAGATGCGTGAAGTGGTGGCCGACGCGTCCCGCCGCCCGTCGGTCGGACATTGGCAGATCGTGCTCATCGAGGATGCCGACCGGCTCACCGAACAGGCCGGTAACGCATTGCTGAAGATGGTCGAGGAGCCGCCTGCGCAGACCATCGTCCTGTTGTGCGCGCCCACCGTCGACCCGGAGGACATCTCCGTCACGCTGAAGTCCCGCTGCCGGCATGTGCCGCTCGTCACGCCGTCGGCCCCGGCGATCGCCGCCGTGCTCGAACGGGACGGTATCGATGCCGAGCGGGCCGCGTGGGCGGCCGGGGTGTGCGGAGGCCATGTCGGGCGGGCGAAGCGGCTCGCGACCGATCCCGAGTCGCAGAAGCAGCGTCGGCAGGCCCTCAGCGTGGCGCGGGCCGCCACCTCGGAGGGTGTGTACGGCGTTGTCGAGCAGTTGCTGCGCGACGCGGAATCGGCCGCCAAGGAGATCAACGCCGATCTCAACGAGCGCGAGACCGAAGAACTGAAGACCGCGCTGGGCGCCGGCGGTACCGGCCGCGGAACGGCAGGTGTCATGCGTGGTTCCGCCGGTCAGCTCAAAGACCTGGAGAAGCGGCAGAAGGCTCGCAGTACCCGGTCGGTGCGCGACGCCCTCGACCGCGCGCTGATCGACCTGGCCGCTCTGTTCCGGGACGCGCTGGTGCAGGGATCGGGCGCGCAGGTCACGCTGATGCATCCCGACGAGGCCGAACAGACCAGTCGGCTCGCCGGCTACGCGCGGCCCGAGGGCCTGCTGCGCTGCGTGGAATCGGTGCTCGACTGTCGCGAGGCGATCGACCTCAACGTCAAGCCCGTGGTGGCACTCGATGCGATGGCGGCCGGCGTCTCGTCGGCGCTGCGCGACTACCGCCGTTAGTTCCCGCGCACTTGCACCTGTTCGATGGTGGTCTGCCATTTGCCGCCGGCGACCTGCGCTAGCCCGGTGATCCAGACCAACACGTAGCGCGTCTTGTCCGAACCACCGGCGGCGAAGGCGGTGTCACCGCTGTTGAGGGTGCCTTCCCACACCGTCGAGGTCTGATCGAGCGAACTCACTGAAGACGACTGCGCCGTACGCACCTGCACCGTCGAGCCCGCGCTGGGTGAGGTGATCGTGCCGGAGGTGATCGAAGCCTCGCGATCGAGGGTGATCAGCAATCCGACGCCCGATTTGAGCCCGCCGAACTGCGGTCCGCTGAAGTACTGGTCCGTCTTCCACGCCGGTGTTGCCCCGGTGAGGACGTTCCTGATGTTGGGTGACGAATCGTTCGTGCCCTGGAAATTCACCAACTGAACCGAGGTGGCGGTCAGTGGCGACCCGCTGGACGTCCCGCCGCCGCTCGTCTCCTTGAACAGGAAGAACCCGCCCACGACCAGCGCGACGATCACGACCAGTGCGCCCACGACGATCGGGAGGCTGCGTTTGCGCGGCTTGGTGTCGCCGCGATACTCGGCGGGCGGATACCGGTCGGGAGACTGCTCGGCCGGATACGGCTGCGCCGCGGTGGCCGGAGGCATCGCCTCGGCGCGCGTGGGCGCGGGCTGCGGCGCGGTGTGCCGCGGTGCATAACCACCGGTGGGCGGCCCGTACGAGCCGGTGGGCTGGCCGCCGGTGCGCGGGGCCGGGTACGCGCCGGTCGACGGTGACGGGTGCTCTGCGGTCCCGCCCTGCGCGGGCATCGCCGGGATCTCGCCGCGCAACCCGGCCACGAACTCGGCGCAGGTGGAGTACCGATCGTCGGGGCGCTTGGCGAGCGCCTTCCGGAACACCAGGTCCAGATGCGCCGGGAGTCGCGGGTTTCGGGAGGTGATCTTCGGAACCGGCTGGTTCAGGTGGGCGGAGATCACGGCGGCGGTGGAATCGCCGGGGAACGGTGGGGAGCCGGTGAGGAGCTCGAACACCGTGCAGGCGAGCGAGTACAGGTCGGCGCGATTGTCGAGGTTCCGGTTGTCGAAGGCCTCGGGCGACATGTAGGCCATGGTCCCCACGGTGACGCCGGTCGACGTGACGCCGAGCGCCTCACCGGCGGCCTTGGCGATACCGAAGTCCGCCAGCTTGACCTGCGGCTGGCCGTCCGCGTCGAAGGCCACCAGGATGTTGGCGGGTTTCACGTCGCGGTGGGTGATGTTGGCGTGCCGGTACGCGTAGTCGAGGCCGGCGCCGGCACCGTCGGCGATCTCGATGGCCAGTGGTAACGGCATGGGGCCGCGTTCGGCCAGCAGTTGCGCGGTGTCCGGACCCGCCACGTACTCCATCGCGATCCACAACCGGCCATCGTGCTCACCGCGGTCGTAGAGGTGGATGATGTTGCGGTGGTTGAGCTGGGCCAGCAGGTAGGCCTCCCGCTCGAACCGAGCCTTGTACTGCGGATTGCTGCTCACCGACGAATGCAGCAGTTTCAGCGCATCCTGACGAGGCAGCCGGGGGTGCTCCACCAGGAACACCTCGCCCATGCCGCCGCCGCCCAGGCGACGTACCACGCGGTACCCCGCGATGTACTGCTCGTTCATCCGCTCCCTCTGCGCCACTGCCAGACTGTCTTCACGCATCCGTTCCACGGTAGCGGGAGACCCTGAGCTTGCCATGTTCGCGCAGGTTGCAGGGGTGATGCCGGTTCACTGAGCCCGGTGGATCGCGATGATCACCGGTGGCCCGCCGTATCTGCGGCGCCTCCCCGCGGCGGCGGCACGGAAGATCAGGAATTGCAGCCGGTACTTGCTCCACAGGGCGCGACGGCCGCGGCGCGCCTCAGCACCGTCGACGATCCGGGCCGTCGCCGGTGTCCACGCGCTCAGGGCAGCGCCGGAGAAATCGGCGTCCGCCACGTCGACGCGCGGTTCGGACCGGATGCGCCGCGCCTTCCCCGATCGCGACGGTGTGCACACGTACCAATCCCCGTCGACCTGCGCGGCCCACACCGGCGTCAGTACGGCCGAGCCGTCGGCGCGGGTGGTGCGCAGCGCCAGGAACCAGCCCGGGCCCCGTCGTTCCTCGAAGGAGAGCAGGCCCACGAGCTACGCGGCGGGCCCGTACGCGAGGTGCAGTACGCCGTTGTCGTAGGCCTGCGACTCCTGGAGGGCCAGCGTCAGCTGGTCATCGGCGAACAGGCGCTCGCCCGTGCCGAGCACCACGGGGTAGACGAACAGGTGCAGCGAATCGAGGAGACCCTCGCGGAGCAGGGCCCGCACCAGCCGGCCGCTGCCGCTGATGTAGATGTCGCCCGCGCTCGACGCCTTCAGCTCGGCGATCTTCGCCGGGTCGTACGCGCCCAGAGGCACCGTGTTGTTCCACTGCTCGACGAGCGGGTTCGCCCCCACCACGTGCTTGGTGGTCTCGTTGAAGAACGGGGCACCCGGATCGTCCTCCGGCGTGCGGTCGCGCCAAGCCGGCGCGAACATCTCGTACGTGTTGCGGCCCAACAGGATATCGCTCGCCGCCCCGGTGATCGCGCCCAACGTCTCGCCCATCGCCGGATCGAATCCGAACGGGACGGTGAAACTGGGGTCATCGAAATAGCCGTCGAGCGTGACGAATTCGTGTGCGTGGATGCTGCCCATGGTGCCCTCTCCGGAAATGGCCGACGCGCCCTCTCGGCGTCCGAAGCGAAACTACCGTGCGGGGGTGCACGGTGCTGCGGAACGCCGGAGAGCGCGTCGGCGGAGCGGATCAGACGGTGGCGGGCGACGTCCGCTTGCTCGATGACAGGCGCAGTCCCGAGCTTTCATCCAGGGACAGTTCGCTGCCCAGCCGCTTCGCGTCCTCGAAGTAGCTCATCGACATGCGCCAGTCATCGGCCTCGCCCTGTCGCGGGAGCTCCTTGAGCGCGCGTTGCACGTAACCGGCCTCGAAGTCGAGAGCGGGCCGGGTGGGCATATCCGGGTCCGCGACGGCGACGGCGATGTCCTGCCCCTGCTGGTCCATGGTGTTGATCAGCTTGGTGATGTACTTCCACAACATGCCGATCTTGAGTGTCCACGAGGAGTTCGTGTAGCCGATCGCGAGGGCGGCGTTCGGTACCCCGGACATCATGGCGCCGCGATGGATCACGGCGTTCGGGACGTCGACCTCGCGGCCGTCGACCGAGAGCGTCACGCCGCCCAGCAGTTTCAGCTTGAGACCGGTGGCGGTCACGATGATGTCGGCGTCCAGGTGCTCGCCGCTGGCCAGCTCGATGCCGGTCTCGTCGAACGTCACGATCTTGTCGGTCGCCACGTCCGCCTTCCCCGAGCGGATGGCCTTGAACAGGTCGCCGTCGGGCACGGCGCACAGGCGCTGATCCCACGGGTTGTACGGCGGGTTGAAGTGCACGTCCACCGGGAAGTCCTTGGGCAGGCGCTTGGCGTTCTCGTGCCGGATGATCTTGCGGGCGGCCTTCGGGAAGCGCTGCGCGAAGACGTAGACGCCGCGCTGCTGCCAGATGAACCGCTTGCGGGACAGGTCGTGGCCGATCTTGTGGCCGAACACCTTGTGCAGCGTATTGGTGACCGGGTCCTGCTTGGGCACCGGCATGATGTACGTGGGCGTGCGCTGCAGCATCGTGACGTGCCCGGCGGTCTGCTCGCCCACCAGGAGCGACGGGACCAGGGTCACGGCGGTCGCGCCGGAGCCGATCACCACCACCTTCTTGCCGGCGTAGTCGAGGTCCTCGGGCCAGAACTGCGGGTGCACGATCTGGCCGCTGAACTTCTCGCGGCCCGCGAACTCGGGCGTGAAGCCTTCGTCGTAGTCGTAGTAGCCGGTGCCGGCCAGGATCCAGTTCGCGGTCATCGTGGTGGGCTCGCCGCCCTTGTCGATCTGCAGGGTCCAGCGGGCGTCGTCACTCGACCAGTCGGCGGAGATCACCTTGTGGTTGTAGCGAATCTTGTCGCCGAGGCTGTTCTCGTCGATCGTCTCCTGCAGGTAGTCGATGATCTTGTGGGCGTCGGCGATGGAGTCCTTGCTCTCCCACGGCTTGAACTCGTAGCCGAAGGTGTGCAGATCGGAGTCCGAGCGGATGCCGGGGTACTTGAACAGGTCCCAGGTGCCGCCGAAGGTGTCGCGCCCCTCGAGGATCGCGAAGCTCTTGGTGGGCAGCTCGGTACGGATGTAGTGCCCGGCGCCGATGCCGGAGATGCCTGCGCCGATGACCAGGATGTCGAAGTGCTCGGCGGGGGTGGTGCTCGTCATAGCTGTTTCTCCTGCTGATGGGGCTCAGTGATAGAACCGATGCCCTACTCTCTCGCGGCAGAGGTGGCGCGAGCCACAGCAGAATGCACCCGGTTGCCCTACGGCGTTGTGCAGATCGTCACGCGGCCCGTCGCGAAAATGCACTCCACAGGGCCGCCGCGGACACTATGTCCACGCCCCGTCGCTGCAGAGCAGTTTCGCGGACCGTTCAGGGTGCCAGCCAGCGCAGCACGTCGAGGGCCACGGCTACGCCCGTGGGATTCTCGGCCAACGGGCGGGGCAACAGCTCGTCCGCCCTGGTCAGTCGACGGATCACGGTGTTGCGATGGGTGTAGAGGCGCTCCGCGGTGCGGGAGGTGTTGAACTGTTCGCTCACATAGGTGGCGACGGTGTCGCGGGTGTCCTGATCGGCGGTGAGCAGCTCGCCCAGGGTGTCCCGGACGAACTCGTCGGCCTTACCGGTATCGGCCGTGATCAGGGAGATCAATGCGATGTCGTCGTAGCGGGCCACTCGGCGGGGTGATCCGAGCCGAGTGAGCAGGCGCTGCGCCGAACCGGCATCGAGGTGACTGCGGCGGAACCCGTCGAGGTCATCGCCCGGACGGCCCAGTGCCACCCGGACCTCGGGGTGGTCGGCCAGTTCACGCGCCAGATCGGAACTGTTCGGAACGACGGTGCCCGGTAGCCACACCCACAGGGCCGACGCGCTGGCGACCACGGTGAGCGGTCGTGGTGTCCCGGCGTGCCGGGCGAGGGCCTGGGCGGCGGCATCGAGGTCCGATGTGTCGCCCGAGGTCCACACCACGGCTGCGGTGTGCGGTCCGGTGAGCCGGTAGCCGAGCTGCTGTTCGGCGCGGACCCGGGAGATGGGGGCGCCCTCCAGGACCAGGGAGATGGTGGCCAGACGGTCCGCGTTCGTCCCGGTGGTCAACTGCTCGTGTTCGGCGGCCATGCGGATCGCGATCGCGGTGATGGTGTCGTCGATGTAGGTCGACATCGAGTGCCAGGTGATGCTGAGCAGTTCTCGCAACTCGTCGGGGTCGGCGGTCAGGGTGAAGCACAGTTCCATCCACCGGCGCCACGCGGCGTTGAGTCCGGTGCGATAGGAATCGATGCCGTGCAGATCGAGGCCGCGACGTACCAGGTCGCGTGCCACGGCGAGCGCCTCGTCGTCGGTGTTGGGCGGCACGCGGGCGCCCGGATGGCGCAGGTTGTGGGTGGCCCACAGCAGCATGGCGGCCATATTGGACTGGCGGACCAGCTCGGCCAGCGTCGGATCGGCGGCGATGCCCTGCATGATGGCGCCGGCCAGCGTCGCATCGTGGAGTTCGGCGACCCATTCCTTCGGCGGGTTGCTGGCGATCTCCGCACCGCGGCGGATCAGGTCCTTGACCTGTTCCGACGGCTCGGGCCAGGAGTTCGGCATCGACGGTCCTTCCGATCTGTCCCGTCGATTCTGTCGCAGGTTCACCCGGCGGGGGAGACCGGCCCGGCGACGCCTACGCGGAAGGCGCCGTGCCGGTGCGTAACGATCTGCGGTCCGAGGCGGCGACAGTCGCTCAGACGCGTGCGGGGCCGACGGTGGCCAGTCGCAGCCCGCCCGCCTTGGCGAGCGCGTCCTTGACCGTCCAGTAGACGGTGCGTGCGAGTGGATCGTTGTCGCCGGGGCCGGTCGAGATGATGCCGAGGGCGGCACCGTCGGACAGGCGGATCAGCGGCCCGCCGCTGTCGCCCTGGCGAGAGCGGATATCGGTGAGAATCTGCTGGGCGTCGGCTTCGAGCACCACACCGCAGCTCCACCCGGTGGTGACGCCCTGCTGGCACACCCGGTCGCCTTGCCGTGCGATGCCGACACTCTTGGGTTGGACGAAACCTCTTCCGGCCGTGGTCTTCACGGTGGGGCGGAACTCAAGGATCGCCCAATCGGGAGCGCCCGGATCCTCGGGACCGGCGTTCCCGGTCTCCGGGTTGATGCGGGTCGGCGGGTTCGACGACTTCGCGACGCGGCCGATCTCGCGGATGGTGTCCGGTCGGCCCGGCGCGGGCACGCCGATCGCCTGTCCGGTTTTGCCGCAGTGGCCTGCCGTGAGGCCGACGCGGGAGCCGTCGGGGCGGATGGCGATGAAGCCGAGCGTGCACTGCGAGGCCATCACCGTGCCATCCCGGTTCTGCTTCTCCGCGATGTCGATCGCAGCACCGGGGGCCACTGTGACCGACGGCGTCGGCGTCGGCGTCGGCGCCGGCGCGGGGGCGGCGTGCGCTGCGGGAGCGCCGAGGGCGGTGCCGAGAATTGCCAGGGCGCTCGCGGCGACTGTGCCGCCTCGACGTGCCGAACGTGCTCGCATGACTGTCCCTACCTTCGCTTGCGACCCCGTACAAGCACGGGAATTCCGTGACAGAGTTTAAGGGAGTGGACTCGTGGTGCGAAAGATATGGCGCAGCAAATAATTGTGTCGAGTTGATGAAGCCGTCAGTCGCGTCTGCACTGCGATCGAAGACCGCAGCGTGCCCGTCGTCGTCTGTGCCGAGGTTTCGGCATCGTCCATGGTGGTCAGGTGGTTCTTCCCGTCGAATTGCGGGCCGTCGAATGGCCGTACGCGATCGCCTCCGCCCAGACTGCGGCGTGCTGCTCGACGTAGTCGGCGGCGGCGGACCAGTATTCGCCGTGACCTGATGCGAACATGCCGGCCCACGGTTCTCGACGCGTATGCGATGCGTCGCGCAGGGTGTCGAACATCGCGCGGGTCCGGTGTGCGATGACGTCCGGTAGTTCTCGGCTCATCGCGGCGTCGGGCTGGTAGCCGAGCAGCAGTGACCGCAGTCGCTGGGCGGCTGCGACCGGCGGCGAGGACGGGTCCATTCGAGCGAAAGATTGAGCGGCATAGGCGAGATCCCAGGTCCGGGTGCTCGGTCCGGCTCCGTCCCAATCGATGAAGCTCAGAACATTCCCATTGATCACCAAGTTCCACGGAGCTATGTCGTTGTGGCACAACAGGGTCGACGGTGCCGGGGAGGGAATGAGCACATCCCAGTGGTCGTTATTGAAGGGGATCGATTCGCTGGCATCGTGGATGCGGCGAATCGCTCGTCCGACATCGATCAGTCGGTGATCGGACAACGTCCGGTGATGGTGCGCGAGCCGACCCGGTACGTAGGCGATCCTCTGCCGGCCCGCACTGTCGCGTCCGAGGTGTCGCGGTACCGTCACACCGTTCGTGGACAGCGCACGGAGGTACCGAACCACTGATGGCGTGCTGTCCGTCCACGGTTTGCGCACCGTGTCGCCGCGCCGGATGACGTGAGCTGCGCTGTTCCCGCCGACCAAGGGCTCGTCGTGCCCGTCCATGTACTCAGGGTAGGGCGATGGCGAGCGCTGTGACCGCGGGCGCACGCCGAGCCGGATCAGGGAGATGCTCGACTGAACTACGTGGAGCCGCCTGGGGGAATCGAACCCCCGACCTTTTCATTACGAGTGAAGCGCTCTACCGACTGAGCTAAGGCGGCGTGGCCCCGCCGAGGCAGGACCGAGGACCAAGTGTACTGTTCGCCCGCGCGGCGGCCAAATGCGCCGCCCACCCCCGCTGACGCCCAGGTCAGGCGCGGCGCTTCGCCAAAACCTGCTCGCGCAGGATGTCGGCGTGGCCGAGGTGCTGCGCGTACTCCCGCAGCAGGTGCAAGTACACCCAGTGCAGGGGCAACGGCCCGAGGCGGTGGCCGGGGAAGGTGTGATCGAGCGCGAGCCCCGCGACGGCGGCGCGGGATGCGGCGCACGCAGCGGCATGGTCGGCGAGGACCGACTCGACGGTGTCCGCCTCTTCGAGGATGAAGGACTCGTCCGGGGTCTCCGGGATGCCGATCTCCGCCCGTGTGCGGCCGGACAGTGCCGAGTCGAACCACACCTTCTCGACGAAGACCGCGTGCTTGACGAGACCCAGCAATGTGGTGCGCGAGGGCACCAGCGCAACCCGCGCTTCTGCCTCGGACAAGCCGTCGAGCGTCGAGGCGAGCCGCGCCCGATGCTCATCGACGAATACGTCGAACTGCGCGCGCAGCGCTGCGTCGATCGCCGCGCGTTCGATAGTGGGCTGAGTCATGGGACGCGCACCGCTGGGCGAATGGTCACGCCGGCCTCGACGAGGATCTGCACCGTCATTCCTCGATGCTACGGCCGGGCGCGGCACGCCCGCCGGGCCTGCATCCGAATCAGCCGCCGATCCAGGCGGGAATCACCGGTCCGGGCACGTCGAAGGCTTTCGCGATGTCGGAGAGGATGCGGTACGCGCCCTGCACGCTCACCGCACTCATCCACTCGGAGTCCTTGACCTCCACGCTCTTCGGCGCGAGTGGTGTCCACAGGGGGTTCTGGGTGAAGGAGGACTGCGAGTCGAGTCCCTTGTCGCCGTTGATGCTCAGGAAGATCTTGCTGCCATCGGCCAGGGGAATCTGTTCGGGGCTGATCTCCACGGTGAAGGAGTCCACGTTCTGCGCGGCGGGGCGGGCGAGGCCGGCGTCCTGGAGCACGATGCCGGAGAACGACTTGTTTGCGTACAGTCGCGTGGGGCCGTCCACGAATCGGACCACGGAGATCGTGGTGTTCGCACCGGCTTTGGCCTTCACTGCGTCGCCGACCGTGCGCGCCTGCGTCTCGTACTCGCCGATCCGCTGATCGGCCAACGATTCCTTGCCCAGTGCTTTGGCGAGCATCCGGATGTTGGCCTTCCATGTGGGCCCGGTGGTCTCGCTGAAGACGGTCGGAGCCACCTGGCTCAACTGCGGGTAGATCTTCTCGTGCCGCACCTTCGCGCTCACGATGAGATCGGGCTTGGTGGCCACCACCTGCTCGACCGACGGCGAGGCGAGCTTGCCCACGCTGACCGCGTCGGAGCCGTAATTCTCTCGCGATTTCCCCAGGTAGTCGGGGAGTGTGCCCCCGAGGGTGTTGTACTCGGTGAACGCGACCACCGCGGTGTCCAGCATGAGAGTCGCGTCCACGAACGAGGCGTCGAGTGCGGCGATCCGTCGTGGCTGTGCGGGAATCCCGGTGGTGCCCATCGCGTGGTCGACGGTGCGCGGGAATCCGCCCGGCGCGGACGAACTGCTGGAGCCGGTCGTCGTCGACGGGCCGCTTCCGCAGGCGGTCACGAGGCCGACGGTGACGGCGGCGATCGCGATGCGCGCCATGGGGATCTTCATGTGGGGGAGGTTCCTTCCTTCGCGGACAGCGAGAAGGAAGGCTACCCTAGCCTTACATGCCTGCCAAGGATGGTGCGCGCGGCTCAGTTGTTCTGCGATGGCCGTCCCGGCCCCCGCATCGGGCGGGCCTTCGCCGGCATCCGTCCCGCATCGTCGAGGGCGCGGCGCAGCAGGAACTCGATCTGCGCGTTGACGCTGCGCAGGTCGTCGGCCGCCCACTTCGCGAGCGCCTGATAGACGGCCGGGTCGATCCGGAGCGGCACCGCTTTGCGGCCCCGCTCCGGACGTTCGGGTGCGTGCTCGGAATCCACTAGCTGTACAGGCTGCCCGTGTTCACGACCGGTGTGGTGCGGCTGTCCGAGCACAGCACCACCAGGAGGTTCGAGACCATCGCGGCACGCCGCTCGTCATCCAGCTCGACGATGCCGTTGTCCTCGAGCCGGGTGAGTGCGTTCTCCACGAGGCCGACGGCACCCTCGACGATCTTCTCGCGGGCTGCGAGCAGGGCTGAGGCCTGCTGGCGTTGCAGCATCGCCTGCGCGATCTCCGGTGCGTACGCGAGTGAGGAGATGCGTGCCTCCAGGATTTCCAGACCCGCCAGTTCCACTCGCGCTGCGACCTGTTCGGCGAGTTCACCGGCCACCTGATCGGTCGACCCGCGCAAGCTGGTGGCGCCGGCCACGGCATCGTCGGCGTCGTAGGGGTGGCTCGTGGTCACGTGCCGCAGCGCCGATTCGGCCTGCGAGATGATGAACTCCTCGTAGTCCTCGACGGCGAAGGTGGCGCGAGCGGTGTCGGCCACCTGCCACACGATGATCGCGGCGATATTGACCGGATTGCCGGTGGAGTCGTTCACTTTGAGTTCGGCGGTCTCGAAGTTGTGCACGCGCACCGACACCTGGCGCCGCGAGGTCAGTGGTAACACGAGGCCGAGGCCCGCGGGCCGCACCGTGCCCACGTACTTGCCGAAGAGTTGTACCACCAGCGTGTGACCGGGCGAGACCATCATGATCATGCTGGCCAGCAGCGCCGCCGCGATCACCAGGATCACGGTACCCACCACGTAGCCGGGGCTCGACTGGTTGATCGCGAGGAGGACGAGTCCCGCGGCACCGGCGAGGAGCGCGATGATCGCGAGAAAAGCCGCGACCGCAGCCCCGGCGCCGGCGTGCCATGCCGGTCGTTCGGAGATGGCCACCTGGGTGTCCTCGGGTTGAACTATGTCGGTCATCACCCCTCCTAATTCTGATATCACTTATTTAAAGTGATATCAGTTTCTCGCAGGCGGCGTCAAGGAGTCGTCAGGAACCCGTCAAGCACCCTGTTCTGCGGTCCTGGGTGGTCCTAGCGTCATCTCTCATGACGTTCCTGCTGATCCTCGTGGCTGTGCTGCTGATGTTGCGGCTGGTCAACGAGCTGTACTACCGCCGCACCGACCGGCGAGTGATCCAACCACGCTGAATCGAAGCCTTGACCTCAACCGGGGTTCATACGCGAGCCTTGAGGCATGGCTGACAACGCATTCGACCGTGAATTCCCGGAGATCCTCGGCGACGGCGCACCCGCCGATCGTGCCGCGATCATCGAGTTCGTGGCCGAGGTGCTCGAGGCGCAGCGCATCGGCAGTGTTCCGCGCGTGCGCACGCTGTTCCGCGACGATGCGGTTTGGACCACCGCGCACGGCCGTCGTCTGCATGGTCGAGCCGCCATCGACGGCTTCCTCGCACGCACCGTGCGCGGCTCGATGCAGCGGGGCGGTGCGCAGTATCGGGTCGAGCGCATCCTGTTCGTCCGTCCCGATGTGGCTGCGGTCAGCGTGCGGGTGCGAGCCCTCGGGTCCGACGGTGCGCCGCTGCCCGGCGCACCCGATTCCGCACCCCTCTACGTGCTGTCCAAGGACGACGGTGCCTGGCGCATCGTCGCCGCCCAGTCCACGGCCGTCTTCGACGATCCCGCTGCGCGGCAGTCGCGCGCCGGGTAGGTTCGCATCCGGTCTTTCTGCGGAAACCCCACCCGCGGCGCAACTGGAACGTGTTACAGTTTCGCCCACGCAACCGCATCCGTGATGGCTCTGATCTGGGCTGATGTCGGGGATCATGCGGGGAAGGGGACTCGAAATGGCCGCCACATCGGAGACCGGCGAGGCAACGGAAGCCGGCGAGATCGCCGGAGCTGACCGATCCGACGCGGAGACGAAGCCTGTTTCCACCGCGGTGAAGCCGGCGACGAAAAAGCCCGCTCCGGCGGCATCCGAGACGCCGAAGGGCGTCACCGTCTCTCCGCTCGCACTGGGGCTCGCCGCGCTCGTCATCGTGCTCGCCGTCGCCGCCACGGCCTTCGGTTTCCTCTGGATGTCCGCGGTATCGGACCGGAACGACGCGCAATCCCAGCTCTCCTCGATGCAGGCGACTGCGGATCAGAACAAGCGCGCGGAAGACATCGCCACCAAGTACGCGATCGGCGCCGCCACCGTCGATTACCAGAACCTCCAGCCGTGGCGAACCGCCTTGGGCGCCAACACCACCCCGGGGCTCGCGACTACTCTGCAGCAGGCATCCACGGAGCTGGAGCAGGTCTTCGTGCCGATGCAGTGGCAATCCACCGCCACCCCGCTCGGTTCGGTGGTGAAGTCCAACCAGGATGGCGTGATCCAAGCCAATGTCTTCGTCAACGTGATCACCAAGAGCACGCAGCGGCCGCAGGGTATTCCGTCGGTCGCGACTTACGCAGTCACCATCGACACCAAACAGAACTGGATGATCACCGACGTCAGCGGCATCGATTCCGCGCTCGGCGGCGGCAAGTAGCCACCGAACCGGTCAGGGCTGACCGGGGAGCAACTGCACCATCAGGCCCTCGCCGTCGGCGAGCAGGGTGCCGTCCTCCTCGGTGAGCCGGGCGGTGATGAAGGTCTTGCGACCGTCCACGCGATCCACCGTGCCCTCGATCACCAGTGGCACGTTGAGCGGCGTCACCTTGCGATAGTTCACGTGCAAGTACGCGGTGCGGCTGATCGGGCGTTTGGCGGCGTAGACCACCATCCCGAAATTGTCGTCGAAGATCAGGGGGAGCACCCCGCCGTGCGCCACCCCGCCGCCGCCCAGGTGGTAGCGCCGCAGCACGCCGCGCGAGACCACGGGCTCCTGATCGAACTTCTCCACCTTCCACGGCGGCATCAACAGGCTGCCGCGGCCGGGCAGTTCCAGGGAGCGGTTCGCCGGCCCCTTACCCTCGCGCGCCTCGAACGGGCTGAGCAACTCCACCAGCTCGGCGGTCTTCTCCCGCGCCGCCGCGTACACGTCGTCGGGGGCGTCGACGCTCACGGCCAGGTCCTGCAGCCGCCGCATGTTCTCCACGAACTCCCCGAAGGCCGCCGGCGGCGTGGCCGGCTTGACCCGTGGAATCTCGCTCCGCAGGTCCACTCTTTCCGATTCGGCCTCAGTCATGGATCAGACCTTACTCAGCACCAATCCGCTGGTCGGAACTCCGGTGCCCGCGGTCACCACGGCTCGCGACGCGCCCGGCACCTGGTTCGCCGCGGTGCCGCGCAATTGGCGCACCGCTTCGGCGATGCCGTTCATGCCGTGGATGTAGGCCTCGCCCAGCTGCCCGCCGTGCGGGTTGAGCGGTAGTCGCCCTTCCAGCTCGCAAGCACCGGAGGCGAGGAACGACGCTGCCTCGCCACGCCCGCAGAAGCCGAGCTCTTCGAGCTGCATCAACACGTACGGAGTGAAGTGGTCGTAGAGCACCGCGAGGTCCATGTCCGTCGGTGTCATTCCCGACTGCGACCAGAGCTGTCCACCGACGACCCCCATCTCCGGCAGCCCGGTGAGGGCGTCGCGGTAGTAGCTGGTCATCACGTACTGATCGGGGCCGCTGCCCTGCGCCGCCGCAGCGATCACAGCGGGCGTCTGCTTCAGGTCACGGGCGCGTTCGGCGCTGGTGATCACCAGCGCCACACCGCCGTCCGACTCCTGGCAGCAGTCCAGCAGGTGCAGGGGCTCGGCGACGTACTTGGACGCCTGATGATCGTCCAAGGTGATCGGTTTGCCGTGGAACCACGCCTTCGGGTTGGTGGCCGCCCGCGCGCGGTCGAGCACGGCGACGCGGCCGAAATCCTCACTGGTGGCACCGTAGTCATGCATGTATCGCCGGGCTGCCATGGCCACGGTGGCTGCGGGCGTCGCGATCCCGGCGGGGTAGTGGAAGGCGTTGTCGATGCCATTGGTGTTCACCTGCTGCGCCGCGGCATTCGAGACCTGCCCGAACCGGTGCCCGGACCGCTCGTTGAAGGCGCGGTAGGCCACCACCACATCGGCCACGCCGGTGGCCACGGCCATGGCCGCCTGCTGCACCGTGGCCGCCGCGGCACCGCCGCCGAAGTTGATGCGGCTGAAGAACTTCAGCTCGGGAATCCGCAGCTCGCGGGCCACGGCGATCTCCGAGTTGGTGTCCATGGTGAAGGTCACCAGGCCGTCGACGTCCTGTGGCGTGAGCCCGGCGTCGTCCAGCGCCGCACGGACGCACTCGACGGCGAGGCGCAGTTCGCTGCGGCCGGAGTCCTTGGAGAACTCGGTGGCGCCGATACCGGCGATCGCGGCCTTACCGCTCAGCGCGCTCATCCCGGCAGCACCACGGTGGCCGTGCCGGTGATGTGGTCGCCCAGACTGTCTTTCGCGGTCACGGCTACGATCACTCGATCGCCGTCGATCTCGGTGACGGTGCCGGAGAAGGTGAGCGTGTCGTAGGCGTAGCAGGGCACGCCGAGCCGGATGTCGATAGCGCACACGAACGCCTCCGGGCCCGCCCAATCGGTCATGTACCGCTGGACCAGCCCGTTGTCGGTGAGGATGTTCACGAAGATGTCCTTGCTGCCGCGCGCGTGCGCGGCGTCCCGGTCGTGATGCACGTCCTGGAAGTCGCGGGTCGCGATGGCCGTGCTCGTCACGAACGTGGGGGAGGCGTCGATCGTCAACGGGGGGAGCGCGGTTCCCACCGTCACCTCGCACAGGCGCAGGGTCTGCGGATAGCTCATGCCACCTCCCAGGCGGGCAGGGTCAGATCGTCGTCGACTTTGAGGAAGACAGCCTTCACGGGCAGGCCGATGCGGACGGCGGCGGGGTCCACGTCGATCAGCTCGCCGAGCACGCGCACGCCCTCGTCGAGTTCCACGAGCGCCACCACGAAGGGCAGGCGCTTGCCGGGCACCTTCGGGTGGTGATGCACCACGAAGCTGAACACGGTGCCGGTACCGGGGGAGACCGCATAGTCCGGGGTCGCGGCGAGATCGCCGCCCGGGTCCATGGGGCCCGGCGGGTGGCGCAGCGTCGTGCCCCAGCGTTGGATCCTGAGTTCGCCGAGCTTCGCACCCTCCCAGTAGAAGGCGGTATCGCGGGAGATCACCGGGCGCAGTACACCGCCGGCGTAGCCGGAAGCGTCGACGATCCGGCCGCTGGGACCCGATGCGGGAATCTCGGGCGGCTCGGCGGAGGGGGGCCGGAACTTGAGCAGCCGGAACACCATCTCGGCCACCACCTCATCGCCCACGCGCCACAGCGTGCGGGTGGTGAAGAACCAGCCTTCGCCGAGCGCGGTCTGCTTGGGGCCCACCACGTCCTCGAGCCGCGACGATGCGGTCACCTCCTCCCCCAGCCGCAGGTGCCGGTGGTAGGTCTGGTTCGAGTTGGTGGCCACCACGGAGGTGTATCCCGCGTCGTCCAGCGCGGCGGTCATGAGGCCGAGAGGATCGTCGTCCGCGCGGGTGCCGTGCAGGCCGTTCATCGACCACACCTGTGCCATCGCAGGCGGGGCCACGGAGCCGCCGAACCGCGAGCGCATGGCGAACTCCGGGTCCGAATACAGCGGATTGGTATCGCCGATGGCCTCGGTCCAGTTATTGATCATCGGTTGGTTCACGGGATCGCGGCCGGGGCGCGGCGCCGATTCGCCGAGCGCCCGGATCCTTTCTGCGGCAGCAAGAACCTGCTCCGTGGTGCTCATCGCGGCACCCGCGGAAGTTGCAGTCCCATGAGGGCGATGAGCTCGCGCTGGATCTCGTTGACGCCACCGCCGAAGGTGAGCACCAGATTCCGTTTCGCCTGCACGTCGAGCCAGTGCAGCAACTCGCCGGTGGCCGCCTCCCCGGGATCGCCGTGCGTGCCGACCACATCCTCGAGTAGTGCGGTGAGGGCCTGAATGCGGTCGGAGCCGAATACCTTGGTGGCGGAGGCGTCCGCCACATCCACGGGGCCACCGGCCTCGGCGGCGGCCACCTGCCAGTTCAGCAGCTCGTTGACGAGCTCGGCGGCACGCACCTGCGCGAGCGCGGCGGCCACATCGGGGTCGGTGTCGACGCCGTGTTCGGTGGCCCAGTCGGCCACGCGGTCGTACAACGACCCGATCCGGCCCGATGGTCCGAGCATCACCCGCTCGTGATTGAGCTGGGTGGTGATCAGCTTCCAGCCCTCGTTCTCGACCCCCACCAGCATTTCGGCGGGGACGCGGACGTCGTTGTAGTAGGTGGCGTTCACGTGATGCGCGCCATCGGCGGTGATGATCGGGGTCCAGGTGTACCCCGGATCGGAGGTGTCCAGGATGAGGATCGAGATGCCCTTGTGCTTGGGTGCATCCGGGTCCGTGCGCACAGCGAGCCACACGTAGTCGGCGTCGTGGCCGCCGGTGGTGAAGATCTTCTGGCCGTTCACCACGTAGTGGTCGCCGTCGCGGACCGCCGTCGTGCGCAGCGACGCGAGATCGGTGCCCGCCTCCGGCTCGGTGTAGCCGATCGCGAAATGTACTTCGCCCGAGAGGATTTTGGGGAGGAACTTCGCCTTCTGTTCTTCGGTGCCGAAGGCTTGCAGGGTGGGGCCCACGGTCTGCAGTGTGACCGAGGGCAGCTGGACGTCGGCGCGGGTGGCCTCGTTGACGAAGAGATACTGCTCGATCGGGCCGAAACCGCGCCCGCCGTACTCGGTGGGCCAGCCCACACCCAGCCGCCCATCGAGGCCCATGCGGCGCACCACGTTCCGGAACACCTCGCCGTGCCGCTGCACCAGCATCGCGGTGCGCTCGTCCGAACTCATCAGGGTGGAGAAGTAGTCGCGCAGCTCGGCCTGCAGGGCTCGCTGCTCGTGCGTGAGCGCGATGAAGCGGCCCTCTCCGGCGGTGCCGACGGCATCGTCGTGGTCGGCGATCGTGAGATCGCGCAAGGTGGCGGTGGCACCCCCCACGAACCGCACCAGATCCTTGAGCGCCGAGGAGAATCGGTGCAGCGGGTAGGTGGCGTCCACGCCGATGCCGCCGTGCAGGTGATGGCACGTCCGTGCCGCCGACGGTGCCTCCGCTGCGAGCCAGTACGCGGCCAGGGCCGTGGCCTCGTCGGCGGCCGAACCGGTGCCCACGCGCCACGCGGCGCTGGTCGCGGCCAGGTGCAGTGTGCGGGAAGCGATGTACACATCGGCGATCTGCTGTGCGACGGCCTGGAACGCGGCCAGCGGGCGCCCGAACTGCTCTCGCTTGCGCAGGTGGTCGACGGTGAGCGCGAGCGCGCCGGCCAGCGCACCGTCGGCGAGCGCTGCGGCACCCACCAGGCCGTACTCGCGCACCGATCGGGCGACGGTGCCGTCGACACCGGACCCGAGCACCGCGTCCGGCGGGAGCTCGACGGCATCGAGAACCACGGTGGCCTCCGGCGCCGCGGATGACGACGGGCTGGGCAGCACGGTGAGACCGGGAGCCCCGGAGTCCACGACGAAGATCGCGGCGCCGGCATCGGTACTCGCGCTCACCAGCAGGTGTGCGGCGTGCTGCGCGTACCCCACCGCCACCTTGCGTCCGGTGAGCGACCAGCCGTCGGCGGTGCGCTCGGCCCGGGTGCGGGGGTGGCGGGGCAGGGCGGCCCCCGCCTCGTTGAGGGCGCCCACGATGAGCTGTTCGCCGCTCAGGGCCGCGGGCAGCAGTCGCTGCTGTTGCTCCGTGGTGCCGTGCGCGGCGACCGGTGCGATGCCGAGCGCTAGGGCCGGGAGCAGTGGTGCTGTGCAGTGCAGTCGGCCCGCCTCGGTGAGCACTGCCGTCATCTCTTCGGCGCCGAGACCGGCGCCTCCGACGGATTCGGGTGCGTGCAGGCCCAGCAGGTCGGCGCGCGCGAGGTCGGTCCAGGTGGCGCGCCAGTCGCCCTGCTCCGTGGAACGCGTGAGCACGTCCGCCGCCAGGCCGGCGACGGCCGCCTGGTTCTCGTCCGGGTGGAAGTCCACGCACACTCCTGGTTCATACGGCTGAAAATCAGTGAAACGTGTTCTATTTTTAGCAAGGTGGGCGTAGCGCCCGCAAGCGAATCGAGAGACGGGACCGACGATGCGATTCACCTACGCGGAGGCGATGACCGATCCGGCCTTCTACGTGCCGTTGGCGCAGGCCGCGGAGGAAGCGGGCTATCACAGCATGTGCGTGGCCGACAGCGTGGCCTACCCCGAGGTCTCGGACTCGAAGTATCCGTACACGCCGGACGGCAGCCGGGAGTTCCTCGACGGCAAGGAGTTCGTCGAGACCTTCGTACTCGCGGCCACGCTCGCCGCGTCGACCACCACCCTTCGATTCACGCCGTTCGTGCTCAAACTGCCTATCCGTCCACCGGTGCTGGTCGCGAAACAGGCGGCCTCGCTCGCCGCTATCAGTGGCAACAGGTTTTCGCTCGGGGTGGGGATCAGTCCGTGGCCCGAGGATTTCGAGATCATGGGGGTCCCGTTCGAGCGCCGCGGTAAGCGGATGGATGAGTGCATCGAGATCGTGCGCGGCCTCTCGACCGGGGAGTACTTCGAGTACCACGGGGAGTTCTATGACATCCCGTCGATCAAGATCTCGCCGGTTCCGTCGGAGCCGCTGCCGATCCTGGTGGGCGGGCATGCCGACGCGGCCCTGCGACGGGCGGTGCGGCTGTGCGACGGCTGGATGCACGCGGGTGGCGACGGGGAGGAGCTCGACCGCATGCTGGCCCGGATCGACGAGTTGCGCGCCGAACATGACAAGAGGGAGTTCGAGATCCATGTGATCTCGCTGGATGCCTACTCCGTCGACGGCGTCAAACGGCTGGAGGACAAAGGCGTGACCGACGTGATCGTCGGCTTCCGCTTGCCCTATCAGCTGGGCCCCGATACGGAGCCGTTGCAGCCGAAGATCGACAACCTGCGCCGCTACGCCGATTCCGTGATCAGCAAGTTCTAGGAGACCTTCGATGAACGAAGACCATCCCGCCGTCCGCGCCGGCCGCGCCTCCCAGGCCGCGGCCAGTGGTCACGACAAGGAGGCCTGGCTCGACCTGTTCGCCGAGGACGGTGTAGTCGAGGATCCCGTCGGCCCCTCCGGCTTCGATCCGGAGGGCAAGGGGCACCACGGGCGCGAGGAGATAGCGGCGTTCTACGACAAGACGATCGGCGTCGCCGAAAGTTTGGAGTTCCGGTTCGGCGACGGGTTCGCGTGCGGCAACGAGGTCGCCTTCACCGGCCTCATCCGCACGTCGATCGGTGGGCACATCATCGATGCCGAAGGGGTGTTCACGTACAAGGTCGATGATGCCGGGAAGATCGTGGCCCTCCGCGCGTTCTGGGAGGTAGACCGCGCGATGGCCACCGCCCGCCCGGCGTGAGCGGGCCCTAGCGGGCGGTGAAGACCGCGTCGGAGAGCACCGGTGCACCGCGTTCCACCGATTCCGCGGTCACCAGGTGTCGGTCGTCGGCGCGCCAGATCCGCACGCGTAGGGTCTCGCCCGGCAGCATGATGCCGGCGAACTTCGCCGACCACGATCCCACCTTCGCGGCGTCGCCGTCGAGCACGGCGTCGGTCACGGCCTTCGCGACGATCCCGTACGTGCACAGACCGTGCAGGATCGGGGCGTCGAAGCCGGCGGCCTTCGCGAATGCGGGATCGGAGTGCAGCGGATTCCGGTCGCCGCATAGCCGGTAGATCAGGGCCTGCTGGCCGATCGTGGGCACGTCCACGATCGCATCGGCGGCTCGATCGGGCAGCTCGATCTTCTCGGACGGCCCGCGATCGCCGCCGAATCCGCCCTCGCCGCGGGCGAATATCGATGATCGGGAGGTCCACAGCGGCTCGCCGGCCTCGTCGACCACCTCGGTCTCCTGCCAGATCACCGCGGCCTTGCCCTTGTCGTGCACATCGATGATCCGGGTGCGCGCCGTGGCACGCCCGCTGGTGGGCAGCGGTCGGTGCGCCGTGACGGACTGGCTGCCGTGCACCACCTTCGCGAGATCGATCTCGATACCGGGAAACGAGACCTTCGGTGGCTCGGTGGCGTGGAAGTTCTGTGCGACGGTCGCGAAACTGGGCAGCACCACGGTGTCCTTCTCGGTGGCGTACCGCAGTTCGCGGGCGGAGAGCGGGTCGGCACCCGCGCCGAGGGCAAGCTGGTAGAGCAGGACGTCGGAGGTGTTCCATGAGAACTCGGCGGTACCGAGGTCGGCGCCGATCGCGACGGACGGATCGATGGGCATGGGTCTCCTACTCGTACGTGATGTGGACGGACTGCGTGCGACGCAGGGATTGGCACGCCAGGATGAGACCGTCGTCGAGGTCGTCCTGATCGAGTACCTCGTTGTGCGCGAGCTCCACCTCGCCCTCGACGATCCGGCAGGCGCACGCGCTACACGCGCCTTCGCGGCACGAGTATGGAGCGTCGAGGCCGGCATTGAGCATCACGTCGAGCAGCTTCTTCTCTGCGGGCCAGGCCAATTCGGTGGTCTTCCCGTCTAGCTCGATGGTCACGGTGCCCCCGTCGTCGGCGGGCGAGGGTGTGTCCTCAGCGGGCAGATCCTCGGCCTCGGCGAGTGCGGCTCTCTCCTCGGCCTCCTCCTTCGACGGTTCGACCTCGAAGGGGTTGCGGGGCAGCGAGCGGAACTTCTCGATGTGCACCTCGCGGCGCCCCTTGCCGAGTGAGGTCATCGCCTCGGAGACCGCGTCCATGAAGGGCCCGGGGCCGCACACGAACACCTCGCGCGAGGCGTAGGGCGCGGCGAGCGCCGCCAGGTTCGCTGCGCTGGGCAGGCCCTGCACCGATTCGAGCCAGTGCACCACGACCAGCCGGTCGGGATACTTCCGGGTGAGTTCGGCCAGGGCGGAGGCGAAGATCACCGATTGCGCATCGCGGTTGGCGTAGATCATGGCCACCGAGCCGGTACCGGTCTCCAGGACGCTACACAGGATCGACAGGATCGGCGTGATACCGCTGCCGCCGGCGAAAAGCAGCATGGCGGTGTCGACGGACTTCGGCGTGAAGATTCCCGCCGGCACCAGCACGTCCAGCTCCATGCCGGGGGTCGCGTTATCGCACAACCAGTTCGACGCGTAACCGTCGGCGGTGCGCTTGACCGCTACCCGCAACGGGCCACCGTCGTGCGGTGCGCTGCACAGCGAATAGCACCGGGCTACCGACCCGGTCTGCTCGCTCGGTACTCGGACAGTGAGGAACTGGCCGGGCTTGTAGGTGAACCGGTCCGCCAGCTCGGCGGGCACCTCGAACTCGATCGAGTGCGCGTCGTGCGTCTCCGCGACCACCTTGGCGACGAGCAGTCGGTGGATGCTCACTTCTGCAACTCTCCTAATCGACTTCCGACGGGACAGAGTCGGCGGGAACGGATTCCGAGGATGGGAGCGGCGTCGGAATCGGGACCGCGCCCAGCTTCGCCGCGCGGGTGATCGATTCCATCAGGCGCGGACAGGTGGCATGCAGGGCGGATCCGGCACCGTCGGAGGCGAATACCGCGCAGTCCCGGGCGGAGCCGCACCACTGGATGGAGGTCTGTTCGCGACTGTTCTTGCGCACCTGCACTGCCACACCGCAGGTGCCGCAGTTCAGCGGGGTGAAGCCGTCGGTGAGGAAGCCCTGTCGATCGGCCACCGTGGCCGGATCCGTGACCGGTTCGCCGAACATCGTCACCGTGGGAGACATGGCGATCAGGCCTCTGCCGTCTGATCGGAAGCCGCATTCGCCGAGGCCTTCTCGGATTCCTGGCGAGCGATGTTGTCCGCGACCTCGGCCTCCCACGCCTCGACGGCGTGGGTGGTGTCGATCTCGAACTCGAAGCGCTGGGTCATATCCTCGGTGACCTGGTCGGCGTCCACGTAGAACTGCTCGTACCAGCGTCGCAGCTGGTAGACGGGCCCGTCCTCCTCGCACAACAACGGATTGTCGATGCGGGTCTTGTTCTTCCAGATCTCCACGTCCTGCAGGAAGCCCAGGCCCACGTTCTTGGCGAACTTGCCGGCCAGGTAGTCGGACTTCTCGTCGTCGAAGCCGGGCAGCTTCTTGACCTTCACCCCGTACATCAACTTGAACGAGTGCTGATCGATCGGGTAGTGGCAGTTGATCAGGATGTTCTCGATCTGGAAGCCCTTGTAGTCGTTGTGCAGGTAGTTGATCATGTACGACGGCCCGAAGTAGTGCGCCTCGGATTTGAGCAGCACGTCGTCGCCGCCGGAGAGCCCGATATCGGTGACGTCGTTGCGGCCCTTGGTGTCCAGGTACTGCGAGGCGATGTGCCCGTCGAAGACGTTCTTGAAGTACGTGGGCAGGCCGTAGTGGATGTAGAAGAAGTGCGGCATGTCGACCACGTTGTCGACGATCTCGCGGCAGTTGCTGCCCTCGATGATGATCTCGTTCCATACCCAGTTGGACCACTCGGGCCCGTCGACGTCGCCGTCGATCTTGGGGATGTCCAGTTCCGCAGGCGGCTTGGAGTTCTCCACGTCGTGCCAGATGAAGAGTTGGTCGTTCTCGATCATGGTGGGCCAGGTGCGGGTCCGGGCCCGCAGCGGTACGCGCTTGGCGTACGGGATGGCCTTGCACTTGCCGTCGCCGCCCCAGCGCCAGTCGTGGAAGGGGCAGGCGATCTCGTTGCCCTTGACGGTGCCCTGGGTGAGGTCGCCGCCCATGTGGCGGCAGTAGCCGTCGAGTACGTTGACTTTGCCGTCCTCGCCGGCGAACACCACGAGCTTGGTGCCGAAGGCCTCGACCGAGTGGGGCTTGCCGTCGGCGAAGTCCTTGAGCAGGCCGAGGCAATGCCAGCCGCGGGCGTACCGAGTGGGTGCGGTGCCGCTATCGATGAGGCGGGCGGCGGATTCGGCGTTGGCGCTCATGAGATCTCCTCTTCCGCACGTGCGGTGGCTGACGGGGAGGACGACGAGGCTGCCATGTCCTCCACGGCGAGGTAGGCGAACACCATCGCGGGGCCGATGGTGGCGCCGGGGCCGGCGTAGGTGTGCCCCATGACCGGGGAACTGGTGTTGCCGGCGGCGTAGAGCCCCTTGATCACGGAGCCGTCTTCGCGTTGCACCCGGCCGGCCACGTCCGTTCGCAGCCCGCCCTTGGTGCCGAGATCGCCGGGAACCATACGGGCAGCGTAGAACGGCCCGGTGGACAATTCGGCGAGACTGGGATTCGGCTTGTTCCGCGGATCGCCGTAATAGTGGTCGTAGGCACTGACGCCGCGGCCGAAGTCCTCATCGCGCCCGACGCGGGCGAATCCGTTGAACCGCTCCACCGTGCTGGCCAGCGTGTCCGCGGGCACGCCCATCTTGTCGGCGAGTTCGGCGAGGGTCTGCGCGCGCACCATGCAGCCCGATTCGAACCAGCGCCTGGGCAGGGGCTGTCGCGGGGGCTGCCCGGCGAACAGGTAGCGGTTGCGGTAGCGCTGGTCGAAAACGAGCCAGCAGGGCACGTTCTCGCCGGGTCCCTCACCCTGGCCGTACGGGCCGCCGTACATCGAGTGCACGGCTTCGACATACGGGGCGGATTCGTTGACGAATCGCTCACCGTCGGTGTTGACCATCAGGCTGCCGGGGAGCGACCGCTCGGACAGGGCGAACCAGGCCATCTTGGGAAGCAGGATCGACGGACCCCACCAGGCATCGTCCATGAACTCCAGCGCTCCGCCGACCGCCTGACCCGCACGAATCGCGTCGCCGGTGTTGGCGGGGACGCCGTTGGTCCACTCGGTGCCGATCGGTTGGCGCTGGTACTGCGCGCGCATCTCTTCGCTGGCCTCGAAACCGCCGGCGGCCAAGATCACGCCGCGGCGGGCGGTGAGCGGCACCTGCTTCCCGTCGCGCTCGACGACGACGCCGGTGATCCGGCCGTCGTCCTCGGTGAGCCCGACGAGCGAGGTGTTCAGCCACAGTGGGACGTTCGCGCGCTGGAGGCCCACCCGCAGTGCGGCGACCAAGGCCTGCCCGCGACCGAGCAGATGCTTGCCGCGAGCTTTGGCGGCGTAGAACCGCCCGCCCACCCGTAGTGCGCGGACGATCCCCTTGGGGTGGCGCATGATCAGGTTGAGCCATTTGAAGTCGGCCTGCGTGACCACCAGGTTCATCGGCGCCTTGGTGTAGTCCGGCTCCAGGTTCTTCAACTCGTCGCCGAGTTGGTTCCCATCGAAGGGCTTGGGTTCGCAGGAACGACCGTGTGCACGGCCGCCCGGTGCCTCGGGGTAGTAGTCGGAGTAGCCGGGTACCCAGGTGAGCTCGAGTGGGCTCATCCGGTGCAGCATCGAGATCACCTCGGGGCCGCGATCGATGTAGGTGTCGATCCGCTCGGCCGGAACCACGTCGCCGATGATCGAGTGCAGGTACGTGCGGGCCTCCTCGGGGCTGTCCTTGACGCCCGCCTTGGCCAGCGCCTCGTTGCCGGGGATCCAGACGCCGCCGCCGGAGCGGGCCGTCGAGCCGCCGTAATGCGGGGCCTTCTCCACGATCAGCGCGCTGAGTCCGCTGTCCGCGGCCTTGAGCGCCGCAGCCATGCCCGCGGCACCGCTTCCCACCACGATCACGTCGTATTCGGTGGCTTCCGCCGTCATCGGCTCTCCTCGTCGATGTAACAGGTTCTCCGGCCTGAGCTGCGGCAATGTGCAGCACGTTCTAGCTCTGTTTGCAGCATAGACTAGAACACGTTTCAGTATCTAGAGATGGTCGAACCTGTTCGCCGAGGTCGGCTCAGCAGGGCAGAGTCATCCGCTCGTAGGTGCCGGTGCTGGGGCGGAAGACCCACTTCTGCCGGGGCGTGCACGGCGCCGAGCGCGGTGCTGTCGTTCGCGGAGGAGCCACGGTCGCCTGCGCCTCGGTGGTGGTCGCCGTGGGAGCGATGACGGGTCGGGTCGGGGCCGGCGCAGCGCCGGGCACCGTCGTCGATGTCGCCGGTGGGGCGGTGGCGCTCGATGCGATGGGCGTCGCCGGGCGCGATGACGGCGACGCCGCCGGTGCGGGGGCCGTGTCGCCGCGCGGGCCCAGACTGAGCGCCACTGCGACGGCGGTCGCACAGATCGCTGCGGCGGCCGCGATCGCGAGGAATCGTCCGGAGTATCCGCGCAGAGGTCCCGCTCCCCTGCCGGACGTGTCGAGGCGGTGGGTCATGCGCCCCAGCCTCCGCGGCGGGCGGCGGACATGTGCGCTGATGTCGCGTTCATAGCGCCATCCTCTCAGCGCTGAAATGACTTTCGTCGCAGGTGCGCGAATCCTCGAATCAGCAAGGGAACACCGGACATTCGGTAAAGGCTACTTCCGTACACCCGTGCGGATCCGTCAGGAATGCGGCCGGAGCCGAAAGCGTCCCTGATGCCGGTGTCCTGCCGGCGCAGGTGCAAAGTCACGGGGCCTTAGGTTGCGGCGGAGATGCCTGCGCGTCGGCCGAAGAAACTTCCGTCACCGAGGCTCGTGCCGCTGGCATAGCCGCCCGCACACACCCCGGAGGTGCACCTGCCCGCGGCGAACAACCCGGGAATCGGCTCGCCGTCCACGTGCAGCACCCGCGATTCGACATCGGTGTGCAACCCGCCGAGGGTGAATCCGGCGGTGAATCCACGCATGTCCCACGCGGCCACGGGCCCGGTGAGCGGGCGCACCCACTGCTTCTTCTTGTGCAGCAGCGGGTCGGTACCGGCCGCGGCATACCGGTTGTAGGTGGCGACGGTGCCTGCGAGAGTGCCGGCGGGCAGGCCCATATCGGATTCCAGTTCGTCGACCGTCTCCGCCGCCCAGGTAGGTGGCTGCCGGAAATACGGGGTGGACGTCTCGGTCGCCAACGCCTCCTCGTGCGACTGCATGTCCATCACCAGGAAAACCGTGTTGTCCTGCTGGATCAGTGCCGCCTGCCCGATCCGGCCGCCGTACGTGTCCTCCGCGATGAACCGCTGGCCGCGCCCGTTGATCAGGATTCCGCGCGCCATCATCTGCGGATCGCCGAAGAATGCCACCTCGGTCGCGTCCATGTGCGCCACCCCGGCGCCCGCGGCCTGTGCCATGAGGATTCCCGCACCGTCGTGTTCCTCGACCGCCGCGGCGGGCCGCCCGATCAGCCGTGGTGCATAGGTCGCGACCATCTCCGCGTTGTAGGCGAAGCTCCCGGTCGCGAGCACGACGCCCCGTCGGGCCCGAATGGTGAGATCCTCGCCGAACCGCCGGGCGGCGAGCCCGCACACTCGCCCCGCGGCGTCGCTGACCAGCGTGTGCGCTCGCACGTCGTACTCGGCGCGCACACCGAGGTCTTCCGCGGTGTCCACCAGTGGTTTCATCAACATGTATCCGGCGCCGCGGACGCCGGTCTGCTTGTCCGCCATCTGCGGCACATGCCCGCGGGGCGCAGGAGCGGCGATCGTGTTGAACGGTGCGGAATTCTCGCCGCCGGAGTACCCGAGGCCTTCGTCGTGCGGGACCTCCCAGCCGGGCTCGCCCCAGAACTCCTCTTTGAAGACCACGCCGCAGTCAACCAGCCAGTCGTAGTGGTCGATGCTGCCGTGGGCGTAGTCGTGGATCTTGGCGGTGTCGACGCCGGGCCCGAGCGCCGCTGTCATGAAGGTCTCCATATTCTCCGCGCTGTCGTCGAAGCCCAGCGAGCGTTGCAACGCGGTGCCGCCGCCCAAGTAGATCCAGCCACCCGAGGCGGCGGCCGCTCCGCCCCAACCGCCGGCCCGCTCGAGAACGAGGACATCGGCCCCTGCCCGTGCGGCCTCGATCGCGGCGCAGACCCCGGCGATGCCGTATCCGGCGATCACCACATCGGCTTCCAGGTTCCAGTCGGTCACGGATTCGGCGGCGATCGGGCGTCGGCGAGTGCTCATCGGGGCTCCTAGGGGCGGTAGTCGAAACCGGGTGAAACAAGTTCGTGTGCCAGATCCGACGGTGCGGTGGCCACGGGAGTTACCAGCAAGATAGGCCGATCGGCGGCGGTGATGTAGCGTTTCGGTCCAGAAAATAAGAACGTGTTCTAGTATCGGTTCCACCGGCCGGCGCGATGCCCGTCCGAATATCGCAGAGAGCGAGGAAACATGAGCGAACAGAGCGTCAGCGCCGTGCTGGCCGAGGTGGCGGAGTTGCTCCCCACGCTCCGGGATCGCGCGCAGGAGACGGAGGACGCGCGTCGCGTTCCCGCCGAATCCATCAAGGCGCTGCAGAAGAGCGGCTTCTTCCGGCTGCTTCAGCCGGTGCGCTACGGCGGTCTCGAAGCCGATCCGGTCGAGTTCTACACCGCGGTGAAGATGCTCGCGAGCGCATGCGGTTCCACCGGCTGGGTGGCATCCATCCTCGGGATCCACCCGTGGAACATCGCCCTGTTCGACGACCGTGCCCAGCAGGAGGTGTGGGGCGAAGACCAGGACACGCTGGTCTCGTCGTCGTATGCGCCGATGGGCAAATCGGAGATCGTCGAGGGCGGCTACCGGCTCTCCGGGAAGTGGAGCTTCTCCTCCGGCTGCGATCACGCCACCTGGGCACTGCTCGGTGGTCCGGCCTTCCAGGACGGCAAGCCGGTCGACTTCCTTACCTACCTCGTACCGATCAGCGACTACCGCGTGAACGACGTGTGGCGCACCGTCGGCCTGCGGGGCACCGGCAGCAACGACATCGTGGTCGAGGACGTCTTCGTGCCTGCGCATCGCGCGTTGAGCTTCCAACTGGTCAGCAAGTGCAAGGGCCCCGGCCAGGAGGTCAACACCAGCCCGCTGTACAAGCTGCCGTTCGGATCGGTGCATCCGTCCACGATCACCGCGCCGATCATCGGCATGGCGCAGGGTGCGTACGACGCGCACGTCGAGCATCAGCGCGGTCGGGTGCGCGCCGCCTATGCCGGTGAGAACGCCAAGGAGGATCCGTTCGCCAAGGTCCGGGTCGCCGAGGCGGGCAGCGAGATCGACGCCGCCTGGCTCCAGCTCACCAGCAACATCGCGGCCGAGTACGCGTTAGTGAAGGCGGGCGAGAAGATCCCGTTCAACCTGCGCCTGAAGGTGCGCCGAGACCAGGTGCGCGGCACCGAACGCGCGATCTTCGCCGTGGACCGGATGTTCGAGAACTCCGGAGGTCGCGCGCTCGCGGAAGGCACCCCGATTCAGCGGTTCTGGCGCGATGCGCATGCCGGGCGGGTCCACGCGGCGAACGATCCGGAGCGGGCGTACAAGATGTTCGGCACCGGCGAGTTCGGCGAGCCGGTGATGGATGGGATGGTCTGACGGTGCCCGAGACCGAGGTCGATGTCCTCAAGGAGGGCAAGTTCGCCACCACCGCAGCCGGTCTCACGCTGCACTACCACGAGGCCGGCGAGGAGAACCGCGACAGCGGCACCGTGGTGCTGCTGCACGGAAGCGGTCCTGGCGTGTCGTCGTGGAGCAACTTCGGGCGCAACATTCCGGTGCTGGCGCAGCGGTTTCACGTGCTCGCGGTCGATCAGCCGGGTTTCGGCCGGTCCGATAAGCCGACCGAGCATCCGCAGTACTTCGTGCACAGCGCCACGGCGCTCGCCGGACTCCTCGACGCGCTCGGCATCACCGAACGTGTGCACCTGGTGGGCAATTCGCTCGGCGGCGGTACGGCCGTGCGGTTCGCGCTGGACTTTCCGGAGCGCGCGGGGCGGCTTGTGCTCATGGGACCCGGCGGGCTCAGCGTGAACACCTTCGCCCCCGATCCCACCGAGGGCTTGCGGACGCTGCAGAGGTTCTACGCCGCACCGAGCAAGGAGCGGCTCGAAGACTTCCTGCGGATCATGGTGTTCGACCAGAAGATGATCACCCCCGAGCTCATCGAGGAGCGGTTCGATCTCGCGCTCGATCCTGAAGCGATCGCCGCCTTCACGGCCATGGGGAAGTCGTTCGCCTCCGCGGATTACGAGAAGGGCATGCTCTGGCGTGATGCCTACAAGCTGCGCCAGCCCGTGCTCATGATCTGGGGCCGGGAAGACAGGGTCAACCCGCTCGACGGTGCGCTGCTTGCGCTCAAGCAGATTCCGCGCGCCCAGTTGCACGTCTTCGGACAGTGCGGCCACTGGGCTCAGCTCGAGAAGTTCGACGAGTTCAACCGGCTCACGGCCGATTTCCTGGCCGGCTGACAAGGAGAAGCACGGACATGGCGATCAAGGCGCTCGGGTACATGCGCATCGAGGCCACCGATATGGCGGCCTGGCGCGAGTACGGGCTCAAAGTTCTCGGGATGATGGAGGGCACGGGCAACGACCCCGATTCCCTCTACTTACGGATGGACGATTTCGCTGCCCGCCTGGTGATCGTGCCCGGGGACAGGGACCGGCTCCTGGCCTCCGGCTGGGAGGTCACCGACGCCCTCGGGCTGCAGGAGCTCCGCGACACCCTCAGCGCTGCGGGCGTCGCTTTCGAGGAGGGCACCAAGGACGAGAAGGCCGAACGCCGCGTCGAGGGCCTGATCCGATTCCAGGACCCCTCGGGTAACACGCTCGAGGCCTTCCACGGCGCGCAGTACCTCGGCCGACGGTTCGTCAGCCCCTACGGCCACCGTTTCGTCACCGGCGAGCAGGGGCTCGGGCACGTCGTGCTCACCTGTACGGACGACGCCGCGGCGCAGCAGTTCTACCAGGGCGTGCTCGGATTCCGGCTCCGCGACTCGATGCGCCTGCCCCCGCAGATGGTGGGCCGCCCCGCCGAGGGGGATCCGGCGTGGCTGCGCTTCTACGGCTGCAACCCGCGTCACCACGCGCTGGCCTTCCTCCCGCTGCCGAACCCCACGGGGATCGTGCATCTCATGGTCGAGGTGGAGAACTCCGACGACGTCGGCCTCGCCCTCGACCGCGCGAACCGTAAGAAGGTCAGGATGTCCGCCACGCTAGGCCGGCACATCAACGACAAGATGTTGTCCTTCTACATGAAGACGCCGGGCGGCTTCGACATCGAGTTCGGCTGCGAGGGGCTGGAAGTCGAGAACGACGACTGGATCGCGCGGGAGTCGACCGCGGTCAGCCTCTGGGGTCACGACTTCTCCGTCGGATTCAAGGGGCAGTGATGACCGCCGCAGAGATGGTGGGACCGATCGAGCCCATCGACTATCGCCCCGCGATGGGGCACTTCTGCACCGGCGTCACGGTGATCACCGCCGCGGACGACGAAGGACCCGTGGGCTTCGCCTGCCAGTCCTTCTCGGCGCTGTCACTCGATCCGCCGCTGGTGCTGTTCTGCCCGATGAAGACCTCCGGCGCCTGGCGCACGATCGAGCGCACCGGCCGGTTCGCGGTGAACGTGCTGTCCGAGCATCAGCAGACGGTCAGCTCGGTGTTCGGGTCGCGTCATCCGGACAAGTTCGGCCAGGTGCGATGGACCCCATCGCGGGGTGGATCGCCCCTGCTCGATGATGCACTGAGCTGGATCGACTGCACGGTGGAAGCGGTGCACGAGGGGGGCGATCACCACATCGTGATCGGCCGGGTTCAGGAACTGAGCCCGCCGAATCCCGGCCGCCCCCTGCTGTTCTACCGCGGTCGGTACACGCAGACCGTCACCGATCCCGGGCAGGCCATTCCGCGAGCCCTGTCTCTCGATGCCTTTCTCACCTGGCCCGTCGGTGACGACTGGATGTAGCGGGATCCCGTTCCACGCACCGTGGCCGAGGCCGTGGCTGTGGCCTGCCTGCCGTTCAGCTGCGAGGTAGCTCCGCGGTGAAGTACTCGATGACGCCGGACAGCCGCGCCGCGTCGTCGGGCAGAACCGCGCCTCCCACGCCGTACCGCTCGCTGAGCTCCACGGGGCCGCCCTCGCGCCGCACCGTCCAGCCTTGGCCGGCCAGGTAGTCCGCCGGATCCTCACGTTCGGCGTCGGCGAGGAACAGCGAGGTGACGTCGAAGTCACCGAGCGGGTTATCGGGCGTTGCGTACTTCTGCTGGAGCGCGCGGAAGCCGTCGAGGTCGAATGCGCCGGTCTGGCCCTCCACGGCTGCCCGGCTACCGGGTGCGGCGAGTTCGACGATCCGCTCGAACAGCAGGGCCTGCGCATCGGCGGGAAGGTAGGGGAGCAGTCCTTCGGCCAGCCAGGCAGACGGTGCAGTCGCATCAAATCCGGTACCCACCAGCGCGGCCGGCCAGTTCTCGCGCAGGTCGATCCCCACGGTGTGCAGGCCGGCGGCCGCAGTCGCGCCGTGCGCGGCGAGGGTCTCCGTCTTGAAGGCCAGTACCTCGGGCTGGTCGAGCTCGTAGACCACGGTGTCGGTGGGGAGATCAAGCCGGTAGCCGCGGGTGTCGAGTCCTGACGCGAGGATGACCACCTGGCGGATGCCGGCGGCGACGGCGTCGGTCACGAAGTCATCGAAGAACTTGGTCCGGATGCCGAGGTGGCGGCTGGCGCTCAGGGGACCGTCGGCACCCTCGGCGGAGTTCAGCATCGCCTGCGTACGCGGATCGCCCGCGGCCTCGATGAAGATCCGCGCGTACGGGTCTCGGGCGAGCGCGTCTGCCCGATCGGCCTCGACGGCCCGTGCCGCGGCCACGAGGAGGGCGGTGAACCCGACGCTGGTGGTGATGTCCCAGGTATCGCCTTCGGTGCGCACGCTGTCCGTCATGGATTCCTCCGCTCGTAGGGTACTTCGCTAACGAAATTACTCGCGTTGCGGTGTGGAGACAAGAACTCGTTTCACGAGTGGGTCAGCGGGCGTAGTGCCAGGAAGGACGCAGGATCGCCGAACAGGTGGGCACTGCCGTGCGCGCGTTTGAAGTAGAGGTGCGCGTCGTGCTCCCACGTGATTCCGATGCCTCCGTGCAGCTGAATCATCTCCGCTGCCACCGCCTGGAATGCCTCGGAGCAATACGCTTTCGCGGTCGCGACCGCCTGCGGTGCATCCGGATCCGCGCGGTCGAGAGACTCGCCCGCCGCGTACGCCGCCGAGCGCGCGGCCTCGACCAGCACGAACATGTCCGCCATTCGGTGTTTGAGCGCTTGGAACGAGCCGATCGCACGGCCGAACTGCACGCGCGACCTCGTGTACTCCACGGTGGACCGCAGCGCGTGCTCGGCGGCACCCACCTGCTCGGCGGCGAGGACGGCGCAGGTCACGTCGAGCGCGTGCGCGAGTGCTGCCTCCGCATCGTCGAGCAGCACGGTACCGCTCGCGCGGTCGACGGTGACCTCGGCGAGCCGCCGAGTCGGGTCCAAGGTCGGCGTGTGCCGGCGGTGTGCCACGCCGCGGTCGGCGCGTAGCAGGACGAGCCGGCCACCGTCTCGCGCCGCGAGGAGGAGGTCATCCGCGGTGTCGCCATCGAGCACGAAACAGGCGGTACCCGAAACACGCCCACCGGACATGATCAGAGGGCGGTCGGTGAAGGCGCGCCCAGCGAAGGCGACCGTTGCCGTACGCGTGCCGGATGCCAGGTCACCGAGTAGATCGCACGCGCCGGTCCCGTTCAGCACCGAGGTAGCGAGAACCGCCGAGCCGAGGAACGGCGATGGGACCAGCCGCCGCCCGAGTTCTTCGGCCACGCTCTGGAGGGCTCGGACGCCGGCTCCCATCCCGCCGGCCGCCTCGGGCACGGCGAGCGCCGCCACGCCCACCTGGTCGCTCAGCACCGACCACAGGCCGGTGTCGTAGCCCGCGGGCGTGTCGATCGCGGTGCGTAGTGCGGCGTCGGACCACCGGCGGTCCAGGACGCTCCGTACCGCGGCGGCCAGGTCTTCGAGCTCTGAGGTCATCGCGCACCGGCCCGTGCCCGCACCGCATTCAGTACCACTGCGCGATGTTCGGATTGCGTTCCCCACGCCGATCGCAGCGCCCGGACCTTGGTGAGCCAGATGCCCAGGTCGTGCTCGGCGGTGTAACCGATGGCGCCGTGCACCTGCAACGCCGTGCGCGCAGCCAGGTTCGCGGCATCCGCCGAGGCGACACGTGCCGCCGAGACATCGCGCGCCGCATCCATACCCACTCCGGGAGAGCCGCTGTGAGAGAGCGCGACTGCGGCACCCCGGACGAGCGGCGCCGCCAACTCCAGCCGAGTCGCCACATCGGCCAGGAGATGCTTGATCGCCTGGTACTCGCCGATCAGGTGGCCGTACTGCGCGCGAGTCTTGGCGTACCCGACCGCCTCGTCGAGCAGCCGCCGTCCCGCGCCTAGCGTCTGCGCCGCCACGCCGAACGTACCGAGCAGCAGTGCCCGATCCCGATCGCCGGGCGACCCCGCGCCCGGTTCCGAGGTCACGAACAGCCGACGAGTGGGATCGATCGATCGTTGGTGGGCGCCTTCGGGAGCAACCGATTCCGCGACTCGGCCGTCTGCGGCCACGGTGAACCGGAGATCCGAGGCATCCGCGTCGAGGAGGTGCGCAGCGCGTGGCGCGATGGCGACGGTACCGATGGCGCCGCCGGCGAGCGCGGGCAGGTGGCGGGCGGCCTGCTCACCCGTCAGCAGTGCGGGAAGCACGGCGATCGACTCGACCACCGGACCCGGAACACCGTGGTAGCCGAGCGCTTCGAGGGCGATCGCCAGATCAGCGGGGTCGCCACCGACTCCGTCGTAGCCCTCATCGATCGCCAATCCGGTGACGCCGAGATCGGCGAGCGCGGACCAGATCGTGCGCCCGGGGCTGTGGTCCCCGGCCGCCCAGGCGCGCGCTGCAGCAGTGGTGCTCGCACCCGACAGCAGGTCGTGCAGCGAAGCGGCGAAGGCGAGATTCTCCTGCGATGGTGCGAATCTCATCGGGCTCCCCGAGGTAGGCCGAGCAGACGTTCGGCGATGGTGTTGCGCTGGATCTGATCGGTGCCACCGTAGATGGGACCGGCCAGTGAGAACAGGTATCCCGCCGGCCACCGGCCGCCGTCGGGTGCGTCGGGTCCGACGAGTTCGCCGCGCGGGCCGAGCAGATCCAGTGCGGTCTCGTGCATACCCACGTCGAGATGGCTCCAGAACAGCTTGTTCACGCTCGATTCGGGGCCGAGCTCGCCGCCTTCCTGCAGCCGGGTGACGGTGCCGAAGGTGTAGAGCTGGTAGGCCCGCGCGCCGATCCAGGCGTCGACGACCCGGTCCGCCGTGGTGCCGGCCGCACCGTCCTCCCGGTCCCACAGGCCAACCAGAGCGTCCGCTGCGGAGAGGAACCGTCCCGGGCTCCGCAACGACAGGCCGCGCTCGTTGTTCGCAGTGGTCATCGCCACCCGCCAGCCCTGGCCGGGCTCGCCGATCACGTCGGCATCGGGTACGAACACCTCGTCCAGGAAGATCTCGGCGAAGCCGGGTTCTCCGTCGAGTTGGGGTATCGGACGAACGGTGACCCCGGGGGCGTGCAGGTCGAACATCAGGTAGGTCAGCCCGCGGTGGCGCTCCGAGCCGGGATCACTGCGGAACAGGCCGAAGGCGCTGTCTGCGAAGGCGGCCCGCGAACTCCAGGTCTTCTGGCCCGAGAGCCTCCAGCCGCCCTCGACGCGGCTCGCGGTCGACCGCAGGGCCGCGATATCGCTGCCGGCCTCGGGTTCCGACCACGCCTGTGCCCACACTCGCTCGGAACGAGCCATGGCGGGAAGAATGCGTGCCCGTTGCTCGTCGGTGCCGTGGCTGAAGAGTGTGGGCGCCAACATGAAAAGGCCGTTCTGGTTCACCCGTAGCGGTGCGCCCGCGGCGTAGTACTCCTCTTCGAACAGCACCCACTGCAGCAGGGTGGCGTCCCGGCCACCGAACTCCGCTGGCCACGAGACCGCGGCGAGGCCGGCGTCGGCGAGCTTGCCCTCCCACCTGCGGTGTGCGGCGAATCCCTCGGCGGTGTCGAAGGACGGCAGCGGTTCGGCTGGGACGTTCGTGGTGAGCCAGCTACGCACCTCGTCCCGGAACGCGACCGTGGCATCGTCGAAATCGAGGTCCACTGCTAAGCCTTCCCGGTCGCATCGCGCGGTGCGGCGCTGCGGGCTCCGGAGGCCATCGATTTGGCGTCCTGGCCGCCGAGAGAATCGCCGCCCGACATCTCGGCGTTGTGGGCGTGGGCGAAATGATGCAGTCCGAACACCGAGTCCATCCCGGCGCGCATTCCCATCAGGTCCTCACACTGGTTCACGGCCTTCTTCGTCAATGCCAGGCCGAAGCTCGGCATTTCCGAGATCCGCTCGGCCAGTGCGAGGGTTTCCTCTTCCAGTTCGTCGCGCGGTACCACCCGGTTCACCATGCCCCACTCCTTCGCCTGCTGCGCGGAGAAGCGGTCGCCGGTGAACAGGAACTCCTTCGCGGCCCGCGGACCCATCACCCACGGATGAGCGAAGTACTCCACACCGGGAATGCCCATGCGCACCACCGGATCGGAGAAGAAGGCATCCTCGGAGGCCACGATCAGGTCGCAGCTCCAGGCGAGCATGAGCGCGCCGGCGATACAGGCACCCTGGACGGAGGCGATCACCGGCTTCGGGATCTCCCGCCACCGCCGGCACATGCCCAGGTACACCTCGGTCTCGCGGGCGAACCGCAGGTCGCCGCCATCGCGGCCCACGTGGTCCCACCACAGCACCGCCTTGTTCTCGAAATGGGTGTCCACATCGCGGCCCGGGGTTCCGATATCGTGTCCGGCGGAGAAGTGCTTCCCCGCTCCCGCCAACACGATCGCCTTGACCGCTGGATCCTCGACGGCGCGGACGAAAGCGGCATCGAGCGCGTACGTCATCGCGGAGTTCTGTGCGTTGCGGTACTCGGGCCGGTTCATCGTGACCACGGCGACCGGTCCGCGGAGTTCGTAGGTCACCACCTCGGTCTCGTCGGTTGCGGGCGTCGGGTTGTCGGTCATCGATTCTTCTCTCCTGGTGCGGGATCGGGCTCGCCGCGGAGAACGCGTTTGAGCACCTTTCCGGTTGCGTTGCGGGGAAGTTCGCTGACGAATTCCACGCTGCGAGGGACTTTGAAGTTGGCGAGCGACTCGCGGCAGTGCGCGATCACCGCATCCTCGGTGAGCTCGCGGCTCCCGGTGAGTACCACGAAGGCTTTGCCCACCTCGCCGAGCCGTGGCTCGGGGACGCCGACGACGGCGCTCTCGGCAACCCCCTCGATCCGCGCGATCACCTGCTCCACCTCGGCCGGATAGACGTTGAAGCCGCCGTTGGTGAACATGTCCTTGATCCGGTCGGTGATCCGGAGATTGCCCGCCTCGTCCATGCTCCCGGCGTCGCCGGTGTGGAACCAACCGTCGGCGTCGAAGGCTCGGGCGGTGGCATCCGGATCTTCGAAGTACTCCGCGATCACGTTGGGACCGCGTACCAGGATTTCGCCATCGTCGGCGATCCGCACCTGCATGTCGCGCACCGCCCGGCCCGATGTGGTGGCGATGACGGCGGGATCGTCGTCGGCCCGGCACATCGTGACCACGGGTGCCTCGGAGAGCCCGTACGCGGTGAGCACGCGGTCGTACCGCAGCTCGTCGCGCATCCGCTCGATGAGTACCACCGGGATCGTGGCGGCGCCGGTGGTCGCGGCGCGCAGACTGGACAGGTCGTACTTCTCACGGTCCGGATGGTCGAGCATCATCTGATGGATCGTCGGTACGCCCGGGAGAACCGAGATGCGTTCGCGGTGAATGAGATCGAAGGCCTGAACCACATCGAAGGTCTGCGCGGGATACATCGTTGCGCCGCGCTGCAGTGCCGCCAGGATGCCCGCCTTGTATCCGAAGATGTGGAAGAACGGGCTCAGGATCAGGTAACGGTCGGTGTCGGTGACGCCGACGAGTTCGGCCCAGTTCGCCGCATTCGCGAGCGTCTGCGCATGCGTGCTCACCGCGCCCTTGCTCCGGCCCGACGTACCGGAAGTGAAGAAGATGTCCGATGGTGACTGCGGAGTGACCTCGGCGCCGATAACGTCGAGTTCCGTGTCGGTGATGCCGGATCCGCGCGCGGCCAACGAGTCCCACTCGGGCAGGCGCAGCACCGTCGCGACGTTTTCGGGCAGTCCCCCGGCGCTCTGGTGTACTAGGTTCAGGCGGTCGACGCCGAGGAACGTGCCGGCGACGACGAAGGCGCGGGCGCGGGTGCGCTCGAGCAGATCAACGATCTCCGGACCCGTGTAGCGGGTGTTCACCGGTACGAGTACCGCACCGATGGTGGCGAGGCCGAGGGCGGCCTCGATCCACTCGTGGCCGTTCGGCGCACAGATCGCCACCCGGTCTCCCGGTCGCACTCCCTCCGCGAGCAATGCCTTCGCCACTGACCGCGACCGATCGCGGAGCGACGCGTAGCTGATGCGCAGATCCCCGTCGACCACTGCGGGGTGGTCCGCGAACCGCTCGACGGCGGTGTGCAGGACCGATGCAATGGTGCCCGACATGCGAAAAGCCTCCTACCTAGCAAGTGCTTGGTAGAACACGTTACAGTGCCGGTGGTTTCTATGTAACCTGATTCCACCAAGCGATCGCTTGGTAATCGGAAGGGAGTGCGGTGGCCACGGCGATGGGCGAATCCGACGCGGACTACCGCGCGCGGATCCGGGAGTGGCTGGCGACGAATCTCGCCGGCGAGTTCGCCGGGCTGCGGGGAGCCGGCGGCCCGGGCCGTGAACACGAGTTCTTCGACGAGCGGGTGGCGTGGGAGCGGCACCTGGCCGCGGCCGGGCTGAACTGCGTGGGGTGGCCCGCACAGTACGGCGGAGCCGGTGCGACGCTTGCGCAGCAGGTGATCTTCCACGAGGAGTACGCCCGCGCAGAGGCGCCGGCCAAGGTCTCCCATCTCGGTCAGGAGCTCCTGGGGCCCACACTGATCGCGTTCGGTAGTACCGAACAGAAGCAGCGGTTCCTCCCGGCGATCCGCGAGGTCCGGGAACTCTGGTGCCAGGGATACTCCGAGCCGGGTGCCGGTTCCGACCTCGCGAACGTCGGCACCACCGCACGGCTCGAAGGCGACGAGTGGGTGATCTCGGGCCAGAAGGTGTGGACGTCGCTCGCACACGTCGCGGACTGGTGCTTCGTGGTGGCGCGGACGGAGCCGGGGAGCGTCCGGCACAGGGGGCTTTCGTATCTGCTCGTCCCGATGGACCAACCCGGCATCGAGGTCCGTCCCATCGTCCAGCTCACGGGTACGTCGGAGTTCAACGAGGTCTTCTTCGACGGTGCGCGCACCGCCGCCGCCAACGTGGTGGGTGACCCCGGAGACGGCTGGCGGGTCGCCATGGGCACGCTCGCCTTCGAACGCGGCGTGGCCACCCTCGGGCAGCAGCTCGGTTTCCGCCGCGAGTTGCAGCATCTGACCGACCTCGCGATCGACAGCGGCGCGGTCGATCGCCCGGAGATCGCCGAATCGCTGCGCCGCGCGTGGACCGAACTCGATGTGATGCGCGCCCACGCGCTGCGCACCCTGGGATCCGCCGAGACGGGCACCGCCGAGGTGGCGAAGCTGTTGTGGGCCAACTGGCACCGCCGGCTCGGTGAGATCGCCATGGCGGTGCGCGGAGCCGCCGGCCTGCTCGCCGATCCCGAGTTCGATGACTGGCAGCGCCTGTTCCTGTTCACCCGCGCCGACACCATCTACGGCGGCTCCAACGAGATCCAGCGAAACATCCTCGCCGAGCGCGTGCTCGGCCTGCCGAGAGAGGCCCGACCGTGAGCAGCGACCGTCCGCCCGCCGTACCCGCGATCCCCGCACCGCCCTACCCCAGGGGCCGCAACATCCTCGAAGACCGCGTCGTCGTTGTCACCGCCGCAGCCGGTACCGGCATCGGCTCCGCGACCGCCAAGCGATGCCTGGAAGAGGGCGCGCGCGTAGTGATCTCGGACTGGCACGAGCGGCGGCTGTCAGAGAAGGCGGACGAGCTCGACGCCGACTTCAGCGGCCGCGTTCATGCCATCACCTGCGATGTGACGATCGAGGAACAGGTGCAGGGCCTGCTCGACGGGGCAGCGGGGCGGTTCGGGCGGGTCGACGTGCTGATCAACAATGCCGGACTTGGAGGCAGCGTTGCGGTTCAGGACATGACCGACGAGCAGTGGTCGCGGGTGCTGGACGTGACGCTTACCGGCACCTTCCGCGCCACCCGCGCCGCGATCAACCGCTTCATCACACAGGGCGGCGGCGGAGTGATCGTCAATAACGCTTCGGTGATCGGCTGGCGTGCCCAGGCCGAGCAGGCGCACTACGCCGCCGCGAAGGCGGGCGTGATGGCGTTGACCCGCTGCTCCGCCGTGGATGCCGCTCCGCACGGCGTACGGATCAACGCGGTCTCGCCCAGCATCGCGATGCACCCTTTCCTGGCGAAGGTGACCTCGGACGAATTGCTCGACGAACTCTCGCGCCGTGAAGTCTTCGGCCGTGCGGCGGAGCCCTGGGAGGTGGCGAACGTGATCGTCTTTCTGGCGTCGGAGTACTCGAGTTATCTGACGGGGGAGGTGCTCTCGGTGAGCAGTCAGCATGCCTAGGCCGGACGCCTCGACTCGTCGCGCGGAACTCCTCGCGGTGTGTGCTCGGCTGTTCGCCGAGAACGGCTATCGCGCGACCACGGTCCGCGATATCGCTGATGCGGCCGGCATCCTCTCGGGTAGCCTCTACCACCATTTCGATTCGAAGGAATCGATGGTCGACGACATCCTGCGCGATTTCTTGGATCGACTGTTCACTCGTTACCGCGCGGTGCTCGACTCCGGCTCGAGTCCGCGGGACCAGCTGCGCGGATGCGTGATCGCATCTTTCGACGCCATCGACGCGGATCCCGAGGCAGTGGCCATCTATCAGGCCGAGGCGCGGTCGCTCGCACACGTCGAGCGGTTCGCCTACATCGCTGATCGGCTTGAGGAGTTCCGGGCCATGTGGCGCGATATTCTCACTCGCGGAGTCGAATCCGGAGACTTTCGCAACGATCTCGATATCGACGTCACGTACCGGTTTCTGCGCGACACGGTCTGGGTAGCGGTGCGGTGGTATCGCCCCGGTGGGGCGCTGACCTCCGATGCTGTCGCCGCCCAGTACCTCGGCATCCTCGAACGGGGCATCGCCGGTCCGAACGAATCCACAAGGGAGAAAACATGACCGCGACTCCTGACGGCGCCTACATCCTCGACGCCGTGCGTACGCCCACCGGGAAGCGAGGCGGTTCGCTGGCCGACGTGCACTCCGCCGACCTGGGCGCCCACGTGCTCCGCGCCACGATCGAACGATCGGGCGTCGATCCCGCTCTGATCGACGATGTGATCATGGGGTGCTGTGACACCATCGGTCCGCAGTCGGGCAATATCGCCCGGACGGCGTGGCTGGCCGCCGGACTGCCCGAGCACGTGCCCGGGGTAACAGTGGATCGGCAGTGCGGATCCAGCCAGCAATCAGTGCATTTCGCGACCCAGGCGGTGCTCTCGGGTACCGCGGATGCAGTGGTGGCCGCGGGAGTGCAGAACATGAGCGCCATTCCGATCAGCGCCGCCATGCTGGCCGGAAAGGACTACGGATTCGACGACCCGTTCTCGGGGTCGATCGGATGGCGAGAGCGGTACGGTGACGTGGAGGTCTCGCAGTTCACCAGTGCCGACATGATCGCCACGAAGTGCGGGATCAGCCGGCGTCGGATGGAGGAGTTCGCGCTGGACAGTCACGAGCGGGCAATCGACGCGATCGACGGTGGCCGATTCGCCGCCGAGATCGCACCGGTCGGCGGTTTCGCGGTCGACGAAACGCCGCGTCGGGGTACCTCTTTAGAGAAAATGGAGTCCCTGCCACCGCTCGCTGAGGGATCGTCCATCACCGCGGCGGTCGCGAGCCAGATCGCCGATGGTGCGGCGGCTCTGGTCGTCGCTTCGGGACGGTTCGTCGACGCGCACGGGCTTCGCCCCCGTGCACGTGTGCATCACATCTCGGTCCGCGCGGCCGATCCGGTGTGGATGCTCACCGGTCCGATTCCCGCGACCAAGTACGCCCTGGAGAAGACGGGCCTGTCCGTCGGCGATATCGACCTCTTCGAGTGCAACGAGGCGTTCGCATCGATTCCGCTCGCGTGGATGGACGAGTTGGGCATCGCGCACGAGAAGGTCAATGTCAACGGGGGCGGTATCGCGCTGGGGCATCCACTCGGTGCGACCGGCGCGAAACTGATGACCACTCTGGTGCACGAGCTCGAACGGCGGGACGGTCGCTACGCCTTGCAGACCATGTGCGAGGGCGGCGGCACGGCGAACGTCACCATCATCGAGCGCCTCTGACATCCGTTCGCCTCACCGCAGAACGTACCCGTATCCGCGGACACTGTGGACGTGGTGCCACTTGGGTGTGTCGATCTTCGACCGCAGCCGTTGCACCGCGTTGTCGACGATGCGCGAGCGTCCCAGATAGTCGTGTCCCCAGGCCTGGCGCAGCAGTGAGTCGCGCGACTGCGGGACGCCGCGCCGCGCCGCGAGGGCGAGCAGAAGTCCGGTCTCGGTCGTGGTCAGCAGGACCGGATCGCCATCGAGGGAGACGCTGCGCGTGGTCGGATCGATCGACAGCCCGCTCTGCTCGATCACTACTGTGCCGCTGGCCGGAGTGCCGCCCGCCTCATGCGTCCGGCAGGTGAGTGTGCAGGATCCGGTCGAGCGGACGCGGCGTCGAATCGCACGCAACCTCGCATCGATCTCCCGGTCCGACACCGGTCGGGCCACGAAATCGTCGGCTCCCACGGTCAGCGCCGTGATGGTGTGGACCTCATCCTTGGCTTGTCCGCCGATCATCAGAATGGGTATGTCGCTGAGGCGGCGCAGCTCACGACAGGCATCGAAGGCGTCGCCGTTGTCGGATTCGATGATGACTGCCCCGACATCGCTGAGTGCGCGTACGGGAACCGGTTCGCCGACGGGCGCGAGGAACACGCTGTGCCCCTGTGCATCCAATCGCGCTTCGGGAGGCACCACGTTGGCCGGGTGGGCCCCGCTGTGTAGGTACAGGATCTGCACGCTTCTCCTCCGCTCCTGTCAATCGACAGATATATGCGCGATCACGAACTCGTTCCGTTAGCACCGCGTCAGGCCTTAGACCTCGATCGATGCCACTTCGTGTCCGAATTGCCGCGCCTCTGTCGCGACACGCCGTGACTCGATCTGATTAAGTTATCTGAGGTTCTCTCAGGCGTCAAGTGTTTACACAGGTGAGAGGCGATGTCGATGTGATAGCAAGCATGTGAAGCCGGGATGAAGATGTCGCAGGCGTGTCGCTGACATGTGTTTTATGTCGCAAAAGACTGGCTACGTGCAGCTTCTGTTTGGCAAATTCTTAGGTGACGTGATTTCCTTTGCATGCTCAATAATGACCTGTATGGAGGAGTGGAAAAGTGCGTCGAATCAAGATCGGTATGGCAGTTGCGGCGGTCGCGGCCTGCGCCGTCTCGGTGATGTCCGTGGGGCCCGCCTCCGCTCAGATCACCCCGCAGAATCCGTCCGGCCCCGTCAAGGGCGGTAAGCAGACGATCAAGTCCGAGGGCGTGAATGCGCAGATCGCGCTGTTCGACCTCAAGGCGAGGCTGTTCCCGCCGCTGGCCGGTGACAACAAGTCGCGCCTGGCCTACGTGGACGGCAAGGCTGAGGGCACCATCACCAAGGCGCCCGGTGAGATCGAGGCCGCCACCGTCGAGGTCGGCTACGTCGTCGCCTGCGGCGTCAAGGACGGCGGCTTCGAGTCCTGGATCGGCTCGAACCAGACGATCGGCGCCGCGGGCGCGATCGCCGGCAGCATCCCCGCCGCGGGTGCGGCGCTGGTCGGCGTCGGCGGTTCGCTGGGCCTGACTCAGAACCAGGTCATCAAGACCGCGCCGGGCGGCATCGTGTATCTGCCCGTGGGTTCGAAGACGATCCAGAAGCCGAAGCCCGGCGAGAACTTCGGTGTCCGGTTCGGTGAGAAGCGCGTGAGCATCGAGGGCTGCATCGGCAGCGTCGACGCCGTCGCCTACTCCACCCTGACCGTCTCGTCGCGCGCCTTCGACGATATGAAGACGGTCTACAGCGAGGTCATGCGCTTCGCGTGATCCCGCAGGGTCAGCGGAGGCTCGAGAGCGCGTCCAAGCGCGCCTCGGCCTCCGCCACGATCCGTTCGATCAGCTCGGCCACCGTCGGTAGATCGTCGATGATTCCGGCTACCTGCCCGGACGCGAGCACACCCGCTTCGGTGTTGCCCTCGACGAGGCCGGCCCGCAATAACATCGGCGTGTTCGCCGACATCATCAGCTGACTCCACGTGCGGTCACCGCCCCTCTTCAGGGCGAGCCCCTCGTCGATCAGCCCCTTCCAGGAGACCCCGGTCAGGGCCTGGAAGCGCAGCGTATTCCGCGCGGCGTGCGCGAGTGTCGCCACCCCGCGCGAGCGTTCGAGGGCCTCCACCAGAGTGGTCCGCAGCACACGGTGCGGCATACCGTCCACCTTGGTGGTGACCACCGTGTCGGTGAGCCCCCGCTGCAGGTACTGCGCCTTCACTGAATCCGGGACCCGGCTGTCTTGTGTCAGGAGGAATCTGGTCCCCATCGCAACGCCGGCAGCTCCGTAGGCTAGCGCCGCGGCCAGTCCGCGGCCGTCGAAGAAGCCGCCGGCCGCGATCACCGGAATGTCCACGGCGTCCAGGACCGACGGCAGCAGCAGGGTAGTGGCGACACCGCCCGTGTGACCGCCGCCCTCGCCGCCTTGGACCAGGACCGCGTCCGCGCCCCAGGAGGCCACCTTCTCGGCGTGGCGCGCTGCGCCGATCGACGGGATCACCACCAGTCCAGCGTCCTTGAGCTGCGCGATCATCTCCTTGCGTGGCGCCAACGCGAACGATGCCACTCGCACGCCTTCCCGGATCAGCAATTCCACCCGCTGCTGCGCGTCCTCGGCGTCGGCCCGGAGGTTCACCCCGAAGGGCCTATCGGTGCGCTCCTTCGTCTTCCGGATCGCTGTTTCCAGCTCCGGATAGGTCATCGTGGCCGAGGCCAGGATCCCCAGCCCGCCGGCGTTCGCAGTGGCGGCGGTGAGATGCGCCCCGGAGACCCACCCCATGCCGGTCTGCACCACGGGATGCTCGACGCCCACCAGCTCGGTGAGCGCGGTGCGCAGCGTCATGCCGGAACCTCCTTGGCGCGCAGAGTCCGCGGGTCGACCACGGTGCGGATCAGTTCCAGTTCGACCTCGTCGGGCAGACGTGTCTGTGGCACGTCGGAGCCGCCCAGATCGAAGCCGGTCGCCTCCCGAACCTGCTGCTCGGTAACGCCGGGATGCACCGACAGCAGAGTCATCACGCCGTCGGCATCGAAACCGAGCACCGCGAGATCGGTGATCACCCGGTAGACGTCGTGGAAGCGCGTGGCGGCCGGACCCGCGGCTCGTGCACTGTCGTGGCCGACACCGCTGATCACGTCGACTGAATCGACGAATACCCGGGTCGAGTGCTTCGGAATCCAGTACGACGTGCGGTTGTTCACGGTGTTGCCCGGTCCGCCGCGGACGCCGAGCAACTGGCGCGACGGCGCGGCATGGTCGCCGATCGCGGAGATGTTCTGGTTCCCGTAGCGGTCGATCTGGCTGGCGCCCATGATCACGTGGCGCTTGCCGTGCGGCACCACCACGTCGAGCACCTTCTTGAAGGGCTGCCAGCCCTCGATCCCCGCGGAGGGGTTCGCGGCGTCGGCCACGAGGTACGCCTCGCCGTCGGACAGCAGCAGATCGGGTTCGAAGGTCAGGCGGGCGAGCCGACCGCCCAGCGACGGGATCAGGCCCATCGGGCTGGCGGTGATCTCGCCGTCGCCGCGGAACAGGTCCGCGATGGCGGTGACGCACACCTCGGCGCGGGTGATGTCGGTCATTTCGCGTCCTCCTGCTCGGCGGACCACGCCGCCACCTCCGCCTGGTAATGCGCCTCGTCGCCGGTGAGGAATCGCTCGGTGAACGTCGCCCATGCGTCGGGGGACTTCGCGCTCGCCGCGTAGTGTCGCTGGAACTTCTCATCCCGTCCGTAGTCCGGGGCGGCGGTGGTGAAGTGGGCGCCGTTCGGCGTCTCGATCACTCCGGTCACGGCGCTGCGGTTGATCAGCAGCGACTGCACGGGCCCACCGGCCGCCAGCTCCTCGGTGCTCACGATCTTCTCGCACGAGACGTAGCAGCGTTCCGCCGCCAGCGCGAAGTCGTCGTCGAAGTAGGGGTCGGGGCCGAGGTACTGCGCGTTGCCGCGGGCATCGGCGCGATTCATGTGGATCAGTGAGGCGTCGAGGTGCAGTGGCGGCACGGCCACCAGCTCCTCGCCATCGGAGTAGGGCGAGCGCACCGTCTTCAGGTCCGGGTTGGTGCTCATGACCGCAGAGCCCAGTCCGGCACGGATCGGCTGGAAGGGAAGGCGTTGCACGGCCGCCTTGAGGCCCGCAGCGAACATGCCCTCGTCCCACTCCGAGACCTCGATGGCACCCGACTGCCGGGCGCGGGCGAAGTTGGGATCGATCGGGACCGAATCGAGGGTCACGAAACCGAAGACGAGCCGGCGGATCTTGCCCGCGGCGGCGAGCAGGCCCACATCGGGGCCCCCGTACGAGACCACGGTCAGGTCCGTGAGATCCGACCGCAGGATGGCGCGGACCAGGGCCATCGGCTTGCGCCGTGAGCCCCATCCGCCGATGCCGAGAGTCATCCCGTCGCGCAGCTGGGCAACCATCTCGTCTGCCGTCATTCGCTTGTCGGTCATGCCTTCTCCTCCCTCGCCTCGCCGACGGTCCGACCGGTCGCGACGAACTCCTGGCGATGCTCGTCGGAGAACCCGGCGAGATTCAGCTCGAAGGTGAAGCCCTGTTCGAAGCGATAGCTGGTGTGCACGTTCACCGGATCGATTCCATTGATGGCCTCCTTGGCCTTGCGGATAACCCTGGTGTCCTTGGCGGCGATCGACCGGGCCACCTCGAGCGCGGTCTCGTCGAGCTGGGCGCGGGGGACCACGCGGTACACCGAGCCGAAATGGTGCAGCTGCTGCGCGGTCACCGTGCCCGCTGTGAAGTACAGCGTGCGCATCAGGTGCTGCGGTACCAGTCGTGCCAGATGTGTTGCGGCACCGAGTGCGCCGCGATCGACCTCGGGAAGTCCGAAGGTGGCGTCATCGGAGGCGACGACCACGTCGGCGTTGCCTACCAGACCGATACCGCCACCCAGGCAGAATCCGTTGACCGCGACGATCACGGGCACGGCGCAGTCGTACACGGCGGAGAAGGCTGCTGCGCAGCCGTGGTTGGCCCCGATCAGCGCCCCGTACCCCTCCGAGGCGTCGATCTCCTTGATATCGACACCGGCGTTGAATCCGCGGCCCTCCGCACGAAGCACCACGACGTGGCAATCGGGGTCGGCCCCGGCCTCGGTGAGGGCGGCCGCGAGGTCGAACCAGCCCTGCACGGTGAGAGCGTTGACCGGCGGCGCGTCCACCGTGATCACATGGATCCCGGGGGCCGCGACGGTGCTCCGGATCAGTGTGGACATACCGCCTCCTTCGAGGTAGACAGGTAGAACGTGATCTAAACCTAGCAATTGCTTGGTACGCTACCACCGTTGTCCGGTGAGCCGGAACGGGAAGGCGGAACAATGACGACGACCACCCCGACGCTGGGCCTCGACGGTCTCGTAGTACTCGTGACCGGCGGTGTGCGCGGGATCGGCGCAGGCATCGCGCGGGTCTTCCTGCGCGCCGGTGCCACCGTGGTGGTGTGCGCTCGGCACAGCCCGGAATCCGCGATCTCGATCGAGGGCAGGTCCGCGGGCTTCGTGGCCTGCGACGTGCGTGAGCCGGAGCAGGTCGACGCACTGATCGGCGGCATCGTCGAGCGTCACGGTCGTCTGGACGTGCTCGTCAACAATGCCGGCGGCGCGCCCTACTCGGACGCGGCCACCGCGTCACCGCGGTTCCACGACAAGGTGATCGGTCTCAATCTGCTGGCGCCGCTGCTCGTGGCCCAGCGGGCGAATGCGGTGATGCAGCAGGCCGGCCGGGGATCGATCATCAACGTCTCCAGTGTGAGCGCGACCCGCCCGTCGCCCGGTACCGCCGCGTACGGCGCGGCGAAAGCAGGGCTGGATTCGCTGACCGCCAGCCTCGCCGTCGAATGGGCGCCCGCGGTCCGGGTCAACGCGCTGGATGTGGGGATGGTGCGCACCGAGGCCGCGGAGCAGCACTACGGCGACGAAGCCGGTATCGCTGCCATCGGGGCCACCGTGCCGTTGGGAAGGCTCGCCGATCCCGAGGAGATCGGTTCCTGTGCAGCCTTTCTCGCTTCACCTCTGGCCTCGTACGTCAGCGGTGCCACGCTGCTCGTCCACGGCGGTGGCGAACGCCCCGCCTTCCTCGCCGCGGCTACCGCCGACCGCGCCTGAATCCGAAACGACTAGGAGAAGACATGACTGGAATCGTCGAGGGCCGCGTGGTCATCGTGACGGGCGCGGGTCGTGGTATCGGCCGCGCCCATGCACTGGCCTTCGCTGCCGAGGGCGCCGCCGTGGTGGTCAACGACTACGGTGTGGGACTCGACGGTGCCGATGCCTCGTCGGGACCGGCCGGTGAGGTGGTCGAGGAGATCCGTGCCGCAGGTGGCAGGGCCGTCGCAAACGCCTCGGACGTCGCCGACTGGGTAGGCGCGCAGAAGTTGGTGCACACCGCGATCGACGAATTCGGACGGCTCGACGTACTGGTCAACAACGCTGGGTTCCTGCGCGACCGGATGCTGGTGAACATGTCCGAACAGGAGTGGGACGCGGTGACCCGCGTGCACCTCAAGGGGCACTTCGCGATGCTACGGCACGCCGCCGGGTACTGGCGTGACGAATCGAAGGCGGGGCGGCAGCCGGACGCCCGAGTGATCAACACCAGTTCCGGCGCCGGACTGCTGGGCAGCATCGGCCAGGGCAACTACGCCGCGGCCAAGGCCGGCATCGCCGCGATGACGATTCAGGCCGCGGCCGAGATGGGGCGCTACGGGATCACCGTGAACGCGATCGCTCCCGCTGCCCGCACCCGGATGACCGAGGTGACCTTCGCCGACGACATGGCCGCACCGGAAGGCGGCTTCGATGCGATGGCCCCGGAGAACATCTCGCCCCTGGTGGTATGGCTCGGCAGTGCCGAGTCCGCCGACATCACGGGCCGGGTGTTCGAAGTGGAGGGCGGCAAAGTGTCCGTCGCGCAGGGGTGGCGCCACGGTGCGGTGCGCGACAAGGGAGCCCGGTGGGAACCTGCTGAGCTCGGTGGTGTGGTGCGCGAGCTGATCGCCACGGGACCAGAGCCGGAACCGGTCTACGGCACCTGAGACGAGGAAGCCGGCCGCGTGGGAGGGGAATCCACGCGGCCGGCTCCGTCTCGGCCGAGGTGGTGCCGAGTCCAGTGCGGTTAAGTCCGCCGGCTGCGGAGTCGGCCGCTCTGCGTGAAGAACTCGACCAGTTGCGCCGCGGTATCCGCGATCGGTCGCGGCGCGTAACCGAGTTCGTTACGCGCCTTGGTGATGTCCACCAGCGGTGAGGCGAACAGCGGCCCCAGAGCTGCTTTGGACAGCACGTCCGAGCCCAGGCGGGCATTGATCGGCTCGAGTAGCGGCATGATCGCCGCGAGCGCGCCGATCGGAACACCGACCTGCGGGCCGGTTCTGCCGGCGGCCGCGGCGGAAAGACGCATCGCGTCGATGATCGGAGTGAACTGGCCCCCCAGCAGGTAGTTCTCGCCTGTGCGTCCCTTTTCAGCGGCGAGCATGACGCCCGCGGCAACATCGCGCACGTCCACCAGATCGAACCCGGCCTTCGAGACGAAGACGGGCATTCGGCCGCGCGCCGCGGTGTGTGCCAGTCGATTGAGGCGCGAGAGCGCGGCGCCGTGATCGGCCGGGCCCCAGACGCCCGTGGGGTTGCAGACGGTGGCGTCGAGACCGTCGTCGATCACCTTGCGGAGCTCCTGCTCGCCCGCCCACTTGGACCGATCGTAGACGGGGATCTCGGGCCGCTCGGAGCGCGGCGCGGACTCGTCGATCACGTCCACCAGGTCTTGATCGAAGGCATGGATCGAACTCAGGTGCACCATCTTCCGCACCCCCGTGTCGAGCGCCGCGCGGGCCACCGTCGCCACGCCCTGAGTGTTGAGCCGCCAGGCGGCGTCGTCCTGCATCCGGAGCGTGATCATTGCGACCAGGTGGTACACCACCTCGACGTCGGCGAGCGCCTCGCGCATCGCCTCCCGATCGAGAACGCTCGCTGGGACCCAGCGCACGCCCTCGGGCGCGTGCGGCGACCGGATCCGGTCGATCGCGACCACGTCGTGGCCCTGGTCGACGAGCAGTTGCAGGAGGTTCCCGCCGACGAATCCGGCCGCGCCGGTGACCGCTACCCGCATGCGTCAGATCCGCTCGATGATCGTGCCCGTGGCCATAGCTCCGCCGCAGCACATCGCGATCAGGGCGGTCGAGGCGTCGCGCCGCTCCAATTCGTGCAGCGCCGTCGTGATCAGGCGCGCGCCGGTGGATCCGACAGGATGGCCCAGCGCGATGGCGCCGCCGTTGACGTTGACCTTGTCGGCGTCGGGGCCGATCACGGACTGCCACGACATGACGACCGAGGCGAATGCCTCGTTCACCTCGAACAGGTCGATATCGCTGAGAGAGCGACCCGAGCGTTCGAGCACGCGCTCCGTCGCACGGATCGGACCGTCCAGGTGGTAGTACGGTTCACCGCCGACCAGAGCCTGCGAGACGATCCGGGCGCGGGGCGTGAGACCGAGCGCGGCAGCTCGGTCGGAGTCCATGAGCAGGATCGCCGCGGCGCCGTCGGATACCTGCGATGACGTTCCGGCGGTGTGGAGGCCGCCATCGAGCATCGGTGTGAGCTTCGCGAGTCCCTCCGCGGTGCTCTCGCGTGGGCCCTGATCGCGGCTGACCAGCGCGGTCTCCCCGGTCGCGGCACCATCGGCCATCACGGGTGCTTTGAGCGGCGCGATCTCGCGGTCGAACCTGCCCTCCGACCAGGCCTGCAGCGCCTTGCGCTGTGACTGGACACCGAAGGCGTCCACCTGTTCGCGGGTGAAGCCGCGGCGCTGTGCGATCCGTTCGGCGGCCTCGAACTGGTTGGGCATGTCGATCGTCCACGAGTCCGGGCGCGGCGTGCCGAGACCGGTGCCGCGGTTGGCGCCCAGAGGGATACGGCTCATCGATTCGACACCGCACGAGACACCCGCGGCGATCGCATCGGTGGCGATCAATCCCGCGATCAGACCGGTGGCCTGCTGTGCGGAGCCGCACTGCGCATCGATGGTAGTCGCGCCGGTCAATTCGGGCAGCCCCGCATTGAGCCAGGCGATCCGGGTCACGTTGCCGGCCTGCTCGCCGGCCTGGGTGACATTGCCGCCGATGATCTGCTCGACCTCTGCGGGATCGACACCTGCGCGGTCGAGCAGAGAGGTCACGGTGGCGCCGAGCAGTTCCGCGGGATGCAGTCCGCTCAGCCATCCGTTGCGCTTGCCGATGGGACTGCGGACGGCCTCGACGATGACGGGGGTTCCCATACCGATCGATCCTCACCTTCTGCTCCGCCTCGATGGGTAGAGCACGTTCTCGATTGTGGCGCTGATCCGGCCTCCTGTCGAGGGGCTCGGCGGCGCGAATGGACTCTGATTACCTCTGTGAATACCGAGCACAGTGCGTCCTGGAGCAATCTAGCTCACGAGGAGCCAGGCTGTGCTTCAATGAGTAGAACATGTTCCAGCTACGCCTGGCCAGTCCCAGGTCGAGACGCTTGAAGGAGGCGCTGTGAGCGTGCACTTCCCCGCGGGATTCGATTTCACCAGCCCCGACCTGTGGTCGGAGCGACGACCGGAGGCCGAATTCGCCGAGCTCCGCAAGTCGGCACCGGTGTGGTGGCAGGACATCCCGCCCGGGACCACCGGCTTCGACGATGGCGGCTTCTGGGTGGTGTCGAAGCTGGAAGACATCAAGGCGATCTCCCGCAATCCGAAGCAGTACTCCAACTGGGAGAACGGCGCGATCGTCCGGTTCGGGCCCGAGATCGAGCGCGAGCAGATCGATGTCCAACGGATGCTGCTGCTCAACATGGACCCGCCGCAGCACACCAAGACCCGCCGGATCATCTCTCGTGGCTTCACACCCAAGGCCGTGCAGTCGCTGCACGACGCTCTCGCGGAGCGGGCCGAGCAGATCGTGCACGAGGCCCGCAAGAGCGGCGGTGGCGATTTCGTCGAGCAGGTTGCGAGCGAGCTGCCGCTGCAGGCCATCGCCGAGTTGCTCGGTGTGCCGCAGGAGGATCGTAAGAAGCTCTTCGACTGGTCGAACTCGATGATGGCCTACGACGATCCCGAGTTCGAGGGCAACTACATGACGGCCATGACCGAGTTCATGGGGTACTCGTGGAACCTCGCTGAGGAGCGCCGGGGCTGCCCGATGGACGACATCGTGACCTCATTGATCCAGGCTGATATCGACGGCGAAGCCCTGGGCAGTGACGAGTTCGCCTTCTTCGTGTTGCTGCTCGCCGTCGCGGGAAACGAGACCACCCGCAATGCGATCAGCCACGGGATGAAGGCGTTCGTCGACTTCCCCGAGCAGTGGGAGATCTACAAGGAGCAGCGCCCGCGCACCGCACCGGACGAGATCGTCCGGTGGGCCACCCCGGTATCGGTCTTCCAGCGCACCGCCCTCGAAGACGTCCAGCTCGGTGAGCAGACGATCAAGAAGGGCCAACGCGTCGCACTGTTCTACGCCTCGGCGAACTTCGATGAGGACGCCTTCGAGGATCCGTTCACGTTCAACATCCTTCGCGATCCGAACCCGCACGTCGGCTTCGGCGGATCGGGCACCCACCACTGCGTGGGCGCGAACCTGGCCCGCTTGGAGATGGACCTGATGTTCAAGGCCATCGCCGATGTGATGCCGAATCTGCGGCAGATCGAAGAACCGCGGCGGCTGCGGTCCGGGTGGCTCAACGGCATCAAGCACTGGAAGGTCGCCTACGAGTAGGCGCTCACCAAGCGAAGCCCCCGGGAACCTCCCGGGGGCTTCGTCGTGGAGCGGTCGTCAGGCGGGCTTGTCGGCGCCTACGAGCCACATCGAGAAGTACTGGGATCCGCCGCCGTAGGCGTGGCCGAGGGCGGTGCGGGCACCGTCCACCTGATAGTCGCCGGCGCGGCCCATCACCTGCTTCGCTGCTTCCGCGAACCGGATCATCCCCGACGCGCCGATCGGATTCGACGACAGCACCCCACCCGACGGGTTCACCGGTATCCGGCCACCGATCTCCGTCTCTCCGGCCTCGGTGAGCTTCCATCCCTCGCCGGGGCCCACGAACCCCAGATTCTCCAGCCACATCGGTTCGAACCAGGAGAACGGGACGTAGATCTCGGCGGCATCGACCTGGGTGAGCGGATCGGTGATTCCGGCGTCGCGCCAGAGCGCGGCTGCGGCGTCACGGCCTGCCTGCGGACTCACGTGCTCGCGGCCGGCGTAGGCGAGCGGTTCGGTACGCATCGACGTCGCGAGCACCCATCCGGGCCGGCGGCCGGTCGTCGTCTCCGACTGCGCCGCCGCCTCTTCGTCGCCGAGGACGATCGCGCAGGCGCCGTCGGAGGATGGGCAGGTCTCGTCGAATCGGATGGGGTCCCACAGCATCTGGGAGGCCTGGACGGACTCGAGCGTGATGTCGGGCTGGTGTAGATGTGCGAAGGGATTCAGTGCGCCGTTGCGCCGATCCTTCACCGCGACCATCGCACCGACGTGTGTGGGCGCACCGGAGAGCCGGATGTACGAGCGCACGTGCGGCGCGAAGTAGCCGCCGGCTCCGGCGCCGACCGGGACGGTGAATGGGACTGGGATCGACAACGCCCACATGGCATTCGACTCGGACTGCTTCTCCCACGCGACGGTGAGCACACGGCGATGTACGCCGGCCTTGACCAGTGCGGCAGCGACCGCCGCGGTCGATCCGCCCACGGATCCTGCGGTGTGCACCCGTAACAGCGGCTTGCCGACGGCGCCGAGCGCATCGGCCAGGAACAGCTCGGGCATCATCACGCCCTCGAACATGTCGGGCGCCTTGCCGATGATGATCGCGTCGATGTCGGCCATCGCGACACCGGCATCGTCGAGAGCGCGGTCGACGGCCTCACGGATCAGTCCGGCCATGGAGACATCGGTGCGCTTGGCGCGGTGGTGGGTCTGGCCGGTGCCGAGTACGGCGGTGCGGTGCGCGCTCACTTTGCCTCCATCACAGCGATCAGGTTCTGTTGTAGCGCGTGGCCGCTGGTGGCGTGGGCCAACACCTTTCCGGCGCTGCCGTCCCACACGGCCCGTGCGGCCTCGCCGATTCGGGCCAGGCCGGCGGAGAACATGGGATTGCCCACCAGCGCACCGCCGGACGGATTGATCCGCGTCGACTCGCCGAGCCCGATCGCCGATCGCAGGATCAGCTCCTGATGGGTGAACGGCGCGTGCAACTCGGCGATCTCGGCGCCGTCGGCTCCTGCGGCGCGGGCGGCCGCGGTGGATGAGGCGCTCGTGGTGAGATCGCGTGAACCGAGAGCCGGAGAATCGATCCGGTGTTCCAGACCGGTGAGGAAGGCCGGGTTCTCGCGGAGCTCTCGAGCGCGGTCGGCTGAGGCCAGGATGACCATCGCGGCACCGTCGGTCACCGGAGCGATGTCGTGCCGGCGCAGCGGATCCGCCCACATCGGCTCGCTCAGTAGCGTTGTCGCATCGACGGTGCGCGCGACCTGTGCGGCGGGGTTCGCGGTGGCATCAGTGAGGCTGCGAGCGGCCACCTCGGCCATCGCGGCCTCGGTCCAAGCGCCGGAATCGATTCCGGCGCGGGCCTGTAACGCAGCGACCGATACCGAATCGGGCCACAGCGGCGCCACCGTGTACGGGTCGAACTGCATCGTGAGGGTGCGGCGCAGGGTGCCGGCGGAGGACTTGCCGAAGCCGTAGACGAGCGCGGTGTCCACCTCCCCGGTACGGATCTTGACCCAGGCCTCGTACAAGGCCCACGCCGCGTCCATCTCGACGTGCGATTCGTTGATCGGCGGTACCGCCCCGATCGAATCGATCGCCGCGATGAACGAGAAGGCGCGACCGGCCAGGTAGTCGGACGAGCCCGAGCACCAGAATCCGATGTCGGACTTGGTGAGACCGGTTTGGGCGAAGACCTCGGTGAACAGCGGGATGAGCATCTCCACGCCGTTGGTGGTGGTCTGCGCGGCGCGCAACCACGGGGTGGCGGCGTACCCGACGACGGCGACGGAGCCGTCGGGGTCGGTGCAGTGTCGTGACATCACAGGTGCTTCTCGTAACTGGAGTAGGGGGCGTCCGGCTCGCCGGTGGGTTCGAAGTGCGAGATGTTGCCGGGACTGCAGGTCCACTCCTCGCGCGGCTTCCATGAGGCGCGTACCCGCATGCCCATCCGGACCTCGGCGGGCTCGCAGCCCAGTACCAGGTGCAGGAACGGGATATCGGCACCGTCGATGAGGACGTACGCCGCCACGTACGGGGGCGTGATGCGTTGCCCCTGGAAGGGAACGTTGACCACGCAGAAGGTGGTGACCACGCCGGTGTCCGGCAGGTCGACCTCCTCGGTGGTGGGAATACCGTCGATCGGGCAGGCGTTGCGCGGCGGAACGTAGACGTTGCCGCATTTTCCGCATCGCTGGCCCAGTAGCCGGCCCTCGGCGAGGGCACGTAGGTAACGGGTCTCCGGCACCGAGGCGGAGTGTTCGAGGTGGAGCTCGACCGGGGTGGTCAGGATCGTGATCGGGTCCTCGGCGGCGGCGGTGCCGTCGGGTACTCCGTGGCCCTCACCCGGCTCGAAGGCGGCGATATCGCCGATCGCGCCGGTGGGATCGGCCACCCACCGCGCCCGGACCCGCATCCCCGTACTCACATCGGCGGGGTCGGTCACGTCGAGGGCGTGCAGCAGGGAGGTATCGGCACCGTCGAGCCGGATCAGGGCATAGGCGAACGGCCGGTCGAAGGGCTGTCCGTCGACCGGGTGCGCATTCCACGACCAGCTCTCCACGGTGCCGGTGTCCGAGACGGGGACCACGTCGGTGAGCGGGGCGTGGGTGTCGGGATCGAATTCGAGCGGCGGCACATGCACGCGCCCGGCGGCGTCGCGGGTGCCGACGATCCGGCGGTCGCGAAGGTTGGTCATGAACGCACTGAGCACCGGCCCGAGCGATCGGGTGTAGTCGAAGGACATGATCATCGGCGCGGAGAGCGTCTGCGGTTCGGTGGTCACCAATCGAGTGAAACATGTTCTAACTTTTTGGCGCAAGGGTATGCCGGAAAAGGGTTTATGGGCTTACCGTGGCTGCATGGACGATCTGCATCGCGAGCCGCTCGCCGGCGATATCCTGCTTCACTCGCTCGACGCCTTCCCCGACCGCACTGCGGTGCACGTGACCGGACCGGCGGGCGACAGCACGTTGACCTATGCGCAGGTGCGGGACGAGATCAGCCGGTACGCGCAGGCCTACGCCGAGGTCGGCCTCGGTGTGGGGAGCCCGGTCGCCATGCTGTCCGGAAACCGGCACGAGGTACTGATCGCCCAGTCCACCAACCTGATCACCGGTGCCCGCTTCGCGGCGCTGCACCCGATGGGATCACTGGATGACCACGTCTACGTCATGGAGGACGCGGGCATCGAGACCCTCATCTATGATCCGCGGATCTACGAGCAGCGCGCAGCCGACCTGCGGGAGAGGGTTCCGGGACTCAAGAACCTTCTTTCCCTCGGCCCCACCGAGGTCGGCACCGACCTGACCGAGGCCGCCGCGCGCTTCGATCCGGCGCCACTGGCCGCGCACACCGCAGATCCGTCGAGTACGGCCAGTCTGGCGTACACCGGCGGCACCACAGGCAAGAGCAAGGGTGTGATGCTCAGCTACGCCGGCGGCGCAGCGCTGCTGCGGATTCAGCGCGCGGAATGGGATTGGCCGCAGGAGATCCGATTCCTGGTCTGTGCCCCGCTCAGCCACGCCGGCGGCGCCTTCTGGAATCCCACCGCGATGTCCGGCGGTTCGATGGTAGTGCTGCCCCGGTTCGAGCCCGAGGCCGTACTCGCCGCGATCGAGAAGTACCGGATCACCGCCACCATGCTGGTGCCGACGATGCTGTACGCGCTGCTCGATCACCCGAAGTTCGGCGACTACGACCTGTCCAGCCTGGAGACGGTCTTCTACGGTGCGTCGGCGATCTCGCCGTCGCGTCTCGCCGAGGCGATCGACCGGATGGGACCCAAGTTCTTCCAGTTCTACGGACAGGCCGAGTGTCCGATGACCATCGCTGTGCTCGATCGCGACGACCATGCGAAGGCCCGGGCAGAGCGCCCGGAGCGGCTCGCCAGTTGTGGCCGCCCGGTGCCGTGGGTGCACGTCGCACTGCTCGATGACGATGGGAATCGGGTCCCCGCAGGAGAACCCGGTGAGATCTGCGTGCGTGGGCCGCTGGTGATGCAGGGGTATCTCAATAAGCCGGAGCAGACTGCCGAGGCCACCGCGCACGAGTGGTTGCACACCGGCGATGTGGGCCGGTTCGACGAGGAGGGATTCCTCTACATCGTCGACCGGAAGAAGGACATGGTGGTGACCGGCGGGTTCAATGTCTTCCCCCGTGAAGTCGAGGACGTCATCTCCACCGATCCGTCGGTTGCCGCCGTCGCGGTGATCGGGGTGCCCGATGAGAAGTGGGGCGAGGCGGTCACGGCGGTCGTCGTGCCCCGCGACGGCGCCGACGTCGATGTCGAGGCGCTGCGGGAGTTGGTGCGCGAGCGCAAGGGGCGGTGTACACCCCCAAGACCGTCGAGATCATCGATGCGATCCCCGTCAGTCCCCTGGGCAAGCCCGACAAGAAGGCGCTCCGCGCCCGCTTCGCCTGAAGCGTCAGCGGCCGTGGAAGACGGGCCTGCGCTTCTCGGCGAAGGCGCGCGGACCCTCCTTCGCGTCCTCGGATGTGAAGACGGCCAGGCCGAGGGCTGCATCGATGCGGAAGGCCTCCTCCTCGTGCAGGCCCTCCGTCTCGCGCATGGTGCGCAGGATGGCCTGAACCGCGAGGGGGCCATTGGCGTTCACCAGCTCGGCGAGCTCGAGTGCCTTGTCCAGAGCGGTGTCGTCGGCCACCACGTGGCCGACGAGGCCGTACTCCAGCGCCTCCGCTGCGGAGATGTGCCGTCCGGTCAGTAGGAGGTCCGCCGCCACGGTGTACGGGATCTGGCGCGGGAGCCGGACGGCGGATCCACCCATCGGGAACAGGCTCCACTTGGCCTCGGACACACCGAACTTCGCGCTCTGCGCCGCGACTCGGATATCGGTTCCCTGCAACAGCTCGGTGCCGCCCGCGATGGCGGCGCCCTCGACCGCGGCGATCAACGGCTTCTTCGGCCGGCGGCCCTTGATCAGTCCGGGGATCCGTGCCGGATCGAAACCGCCGCTCGACATGGTTTCACCCGGATTGGACTTCGTCATGTTCTTCAGATCCGCGCCTGCGCAGAAGGCGCCGCCCGCGCCGGTGAGAATCGCGCTGCGGATCTCGGGATCGGAGTCGATCCGGTCCCACGACTCGGTCATGATGCGCAGCATGTCGCCGGTGAGCGCGTTCTTCGCCTCCGGTCGGTTCATGGTGATGATCAGCGTGTGGCCACGCTGTTCGACGAGGGCGTGTGGGGCGTCGGTCATAGCGCGTTCCTTTACCGATGGGAACTCCAGGATCGGAATCGAACTGGGAAATGCGAGGATTCCGCTTCGCCCGACAGTAACACGTTCTAGTTTGGTGGGAAGGCTCTCGTCAGGAGGAAACACATGCGCACACCCCTGTGCGACGATCTGGGAATCGAGTACCCGATCATCGCGTTCACCCCGTCGGAGCACGTGGCGGCCGCCGTCTCACGGGCGGGCGGGCTCGGCGTTCTGGGTTGCGTCCGGTTCAACGATCCCGCCGAGCTGGACGCCGTTCTCGACTGGATGGATGCCAATACCGACGGCCGCCCCTACGGCGTCGACATCGTGATGCCCAATGCGGTGCCCACCGAGGGATCGGCGGGTGACCTGACCGAGCTGATCCCCGAGGAACATCGGGCCTTCGTCGAGCGCACGCTGCGTGAACTCGGCGTACCGGAGCTGCCCGACGGTGCCGCCGGAGCCGGTGTGCTGGGCTGGCTCCACTCCGTGGCCCGCTCGCATGTCGAAGTGGCGCTGGGACATCGGATCGCGTTGATCGCCAACGCCCTCGGCTCGCCGCCGAAAGACGTCATCGACGCCGCACACGAGCACGGCGTCGAGGTCGCCGCGCTCGCCGGTCGCGCCAAGCACGCCCGCGCCCACGTCGACAACGGCGTCGACATCGTCATTGCGCAGGGCTACGAGGCGGGTGGCCACACCGGCGAAATCGCTTCGATGGTGCTCCTCACGGAGATCGTGGACGAGGTGGGCGACGACGCGACCGTCATCGCCGCGGGCGGCATCGGTTCGGGCCGCCAGATCGCCGCGGCACTGACGCTCGGTGCCGAGGGGGTGTGGATGGGATCGTACTGGCTCACCACCACCGAGTACCTTCAGACGCACACGAAGTCGCAGACCATGCAGGACGCTCTCGTCGCTGCGACGAGTGCCGACACCGTGCGCACCCGGATCTTCTCCGGCAAGCCCGCCCGCCTGCTCAAAACCCGGTGGACGCAGGCCTGGGAACAGCCGGGCGCGCCGTCGGCACTGCCCATGCCCTTGCAGAACCTGCTGGTCGGGGCGGCGCACCAGCGGATCAGTGCCTCGGGTGACCCGACGGTGGTCGCGATGCCGGTGGGCCAGATCGTGGGCCGGATGAACGCTGTGCGCCCGGTCGCCGAGATCATGGCCGAGCTGGTGCGCGAGTTCGATGATTCCGTCGAGCGCCTGAACCTGGCACGCTGACGCCATGGGAACGAATCAGCGCGGCCAGATCCAGATGAGCGAGGCGGAGATCGCCGAGTTCCTCGACCACAGCCGCACCGCGACCATCGCTACGGTCGGTGCGAGCGGTGCGCCGCACCTCGTGGCCATGTGGTACGCCGTGATCGACGGTGATCTGTGGATCGAGACCAAGGGCAAATCGCAGAAGGTGGTGAACCTGCGCCGTAACCCGGCCATGAGCGCATCCATCGAGGCGGGTGACTCGTACGACCAGTTGCGCGGTGTCGCGATCGAAGGCACCGCCGAGATCGTCGACGACGAAGCCACGGTGCGCGCAGTATGCGAGCAGGTCTACGAGCGCTATTTCGGGCCGTACACCGACGAGCTCAGGCCGGCGATCGACGCGATGATGAACAAGAGGGTCGCGGTGCGGCTGCGCACCGCCAGGATCCGCAGCTGGGATCACCGGAAACTGGGTATGGGGGCGATGCCGGTCAGCGGTAGCACCGCGAAGTACCTGTAGCGCGCCATGTCCGGTGATGAGGTGCAGTTGAGCCCGTGTGTCGGCGGTCTGGTGCGTACGTGGGCGACCGACGGCACCGACCGGCTGTGGTCGGTGCCGGACGACGCGTGGCTGCGCGAAACCCAAGGCAGCGGTCGGCTCGGACGGATCGCCTTGACGGAGAACTACTTCCGAGAGAGCGCCGAGTTCGCCGACGCCGGACTGATCCTGCGTCCGCGGCTCCCCGTGCAGGTCGACGGCGATCTGACGATGGCGGCCCAGACGGTGGAACTCCGCGGCCCCAAGCGGGCGTCGCGGGGAACACGGCAGGACTTCCGGGAACTTCTCACCCGCGCCGTACGGCACTGTGTGGACACCTACGAGTTCCTCGTCGTCGGGCCGGGTGCCCAGCGGCCGGGTGGTCCACCGCTGTGCCTGTTCGCCGTGCTTGCGGACGGTGCCGGTCACGTCGCCGTGGTCGAAGCTGCGCCGCCGCCGGCCGAATCGCTGCTCTGGGAACCGTTCCTGGAACCCGGTGCACCCAGTGCGACGGTCAGCGCACCGTCGAATCCGGAGACGGTGGCCCTCGCCCCCACGTTGATGATCGAGGCGATCGGCGGCTGGGGGCTGGACCCGTGGGACCTGGCGCTCACCTTCGGGCGCCGTTAGCCGCGTGCTGCCTCGATGAGCCGGCGCAGGGTGGGTTCGTCGCGGACACCGCTGAACAGCACGGTGGTGACCGGGCTGTCGCGCCAGAGCTGGAGTCGTTCGGCGATGCGCTCGACCGGCCCCGCCAGGGTGATCGAATCCGCGAGCTCGTCGGGTACTGCGGCGATCGCCCCGGCGCGGTCGCCCGCGAGGAATTTCTCCTGCACCGCAACCGCCGCATCGGCGTAGCCCAGCCGGCCGATCAGGTCCAGATGAAAGTTGGTGGACTTGTGCCCCATACCGCCGATGTAGAAGGCGAGGGGGACCTTGGCCTGCGCCAACGCGGCGTCGAGATCGTCGGAGACGATCACTGACACCGTGGCGGCGATCTCGAAGTCATCTGGGCGGCCGGCGAGTGATTCGCCGTAGATCGAGTTCACCTGGGCCGGGTCGATGAACAGGGGGAGCCAGCCGTCGGCGATCTCGGCCGAGAGCGCCACGTTCTTCGGTCCCTCGGCCCCGAGGAAGATCGGGATGCGCGGCCGAACCGGCAGCGCGATCGACTTCAGCGGCTTTCCCAAGCCGGTCCCGCCGGGATACGGGAGCGGGTAGTGCGGGCCGGGGCTGGTCACGGGCTGCTCCCGCGCGATCACCCGGCGCACGATGTCGACGTATTCACGGGTACGAGCCAGTGGCTTCGGGAACGGGGTGCCGTACCAGCCTTCGGCGACCTGCGGACCGGACGCTCCGAGCCCCAGCACCATCCGACCGGCGGAGAGGCCGTCGATGGTGAGCGCGTGCATGGCCGTGGCCGTCGGCGTGCGGGCGGGGATCTGCGCCACCGCGGTGCCCAGCTTGATCCGCCTGGTCCGCGACCCGTACCACGCCAGTGTCGAGAAGGCATCCGAGCCGTAGGCCTCCGCGGTGAAGGCGTAGTCGTAGCCCAGGTCGTCGGCGGTGATCACCGCCTCGGAGTGGTCCTCGGGACCGCGGGTCCAGTAGCCGAGGTTGAGTCCTACTCTGAGATCGTTGACCATCTCCCGAATCTAGAACAAGTTCTAGGATTTGGGTTAGAGTTCGGTATGGCTTCGCCCACACAGCTCCGCAATACCCTGCCTCCGCGCGTCACCGACGAGCTGATCGGGAACCTCACCGGCCTCGTCGACGCCGACGGCAGTCGCGACCCCCCTTCCCCATGATCGAGGTGTTCACCGGGGCACCCATCGGACCGCTCCCGCAATCCACGCCCGCCGATGTGACAGCCGCCTTCGAGACCGCGCGATCGGCTCAGCAGGAGTGGGCGCAGCGACCGTTGGAGCAGCGGCTCGCCGTGTTCAAGCGATTGCACGAGTTGATCCTGGAGAACAACGAGCTACTGGTCGACCTGATACAGAGCGGTACCGGCAAGAACCGGCGGATGGCCTTCGAGGAATCCTGCGACGTCCCGATGGTGATCAGCCACTACCTCAAGGCGGCGCCGCGGCTGTTGCGCACCCGCCGGCGCGGTGGCCCCGTGCCGGTGTTCAGCAATTCGGTCGAGCTGCATCGCCCCAAGGGCGTGATCGGCGTGATCGCGCCGTGGAACTTCCCCTTCGCGATGGCACTCTCCGATGCCGTTCCCGCCCTCATCGCCGGCAACGGCGTGGTGCTCAAGCCCGACAACAAGACCGCCCTCGCAGCGCTCTACGGTGTGGAACTGCTCCGGCGCGCCGGCGCGCCGGAGGGGCTGTTCCGCGTGGTCTGCGGGCAGGGACCGGACGTGGGCCCCACACTGATCGACGAGTCCGACTTCGTGATGTTCACCGGTTCCAGCGCGACCGGAGCCACCGTCGGCGAACGGGCCGGCAAGAACCTGATCGGCTGCAGTCTGGAACTCGGCGGTAAGAACCCGATGATCGTGCTCGATGACGTCGACCTCGACGAGGCGGTCACCAGCGCCATCTTCGCGGTCTTCGCCAACGCGGGCCAGGCGTGTATGCACATCGAGCGGATGTACATCCACGACAGCATCTTCGACGAGTTCTCGCGCCGTTTCGTCGCCGCCGCCGGTGCCCTGAGCCTGGGAGCCGGTTACGACTACGAAGCCGATATGGGCTCGCTCGCCTCGCCCGACCAGCTGCGCCGCGTGTCCGCGCACGTCGAGGATGCACGTGCCAAGGGCGCCACGGTGCTGTGCGGTGGCCGGCCGCGCACCGATATCGGGCCCTCGTTCTATGCGCCCACGGTGCTCACCGGCGTCACGCCGGACATGCACCTCGCCACCGCCGAGACCTTCGGCCCCGTCGTGTCCCTGTTCCGGTACTCCACCGATGAGGAAGCGATCCGTCTCGCCAACGACACCCGCTACGGTCTCAACGCCAGCGTCTGGGCCAAGGACCTCGGCCGGGCCGCGCGGATCGGCGCCCAGCTCGAAGCCGGGAACGTCAATATCAATGACGGGTTCGCCGCGTCCTTCGCCAGCAAGGGCACCCCTTCGGGTGGCTGGAAGGCCTCCGGCGTGGGCGTGCGGCACGGCGACGCGGGCCTGCTGAAGTACACCGACACCACCAATCTCGCGACGCTGAAGAAGCAGGTCTACGGCGCGCGTCCCGGTCAGACGTACGCCCAGTACGCGAAGCAGACGGTGCAGGTGCTGCGCTTGATGCGCCGACTCCGTATCCGCTGAGCGGGCGCCCCGGACTACGCCGGTCCGGGTGCACGGCGGCATCGCACCCTGCACGCGGTGATCGAGTGGAGTTGGGACCTGCTCGACGATGATGGCCGGCTCGCTGCGCCGGCAACGGTGCCCGAGTGCGCTGTCGTCGGCTTACGCCGCGGTTGTCGGACCCCTACGCCACAATCAGGAGGTGCTCTTCGCCGACGTCGTCGCCGCATCCACCGAGGTCGGGGCGACCCGTGCCCGCACCGCCAAGATCGCGGCGCTCACCCGATTGCTGCGCGATGCCGATGCCGCGGATGTCCGGCCGGTGGTGGCGTGGCTCTCGGGCTCGCTGCTGCAGGAGCGCCTGGGCACCGGGTGGCGTGGGGTGGCGAAGATACTGGACGAGCAGGTGGCCGCGGCGACCCCGTCTCTCACGGTCGCGGACGTCTCCTCGGCCTTCGACGAGTTGGCGGGCACAGCGGGCGCGGGATCGGTGGCACGGCGGGGAGAGCTGCTCGGTGCACTGTTCGGGCGCGCCACGGCCGACGAACAGCGGCTGCTCGTCGGATTGATCACGGGCGAGGTGCGCCACGGGGCGCTCGCCGGGGTGATGACCGACGCGGTGGCCCATGCAGCCGGTGTACCGCTGGCAACGGTCCGCCGCGCCGCCATGCTCTCGGGCTCGCTGCCCCAGACCGCGTCCGCCGCACTGGCGGGTGGGGCAGACGCACTAGCCGGATTCGGGCTGGAGGTGCTGCGCGGGGTATCACCGATGCTGGCCTCTCCCGCGGACGATCTGCCCGCCGCACTGGCCGATCTGGGACCCGAGGTCAGCGTGGAGTTCAAGCTCGACGGTGCGCGGATCCAGGTGCACCGCAACGGCGATGCGGTGCGGGTGTACACCCGCACGTTGCGCGATATCACCGACGCGGTCCCCGAAATCGTTGAGACTGCGATGGCGCTGCCGTGTACCTCCGTCGTGCTCGACGGCGAATCCCTCGCGCTCACCGACGCGGGGCGGCCCCGGCCCTTCCAAGAGACCATGAGTCGGTTCGGCTCCGCGGGATCGATGGAGGACGAGCGCTCTGTATTGCGGCCGTTCTTCTTCGACTGCCTGCACCTCGACGGTCGCGACCTGCTCGATGAGCCGCTCTCGGCGCGCCTCGCGGCGCTCGAACAGGTGGCGGGCGATCTGCGCATCCCCGCGTTGACACGGCCATCGGTGGAGCAGGCCTCCGCGCACCTGGAGGCGGCGCTCGCGGCGGGACACGAGGGCGTGATGGTCAAGGGGCTGGACTCGCCCTACGCTGCGGGCCGGCGGGGTCGTGCGTGGCAGAAGGTGAAGCAGTCGTACACGCTCGATCTCGTGGTGCTGGGCGCCGAATGGGGATACGGCCGGCGAACCGGGCTGCTCTCGAACCTGCACCTGGGCGCCCGCGATCCGGATGGCGGCGAGCCGATCATGGTGGGTAAGACCTTCAAAGGATTGACGGATGCGCTTCTGCGCTGGCAGACGGAGGAGTTTCCGCGCCACGAGAGACAGCGGAGCGAGCACACCGTGTACCTGCGGCCGGAGATCGTGGTCGAGATCGAGCTCGACGGGGTGCAACGCTCCCGCCGCTATCCGGGAGGCGTCGCCCTGCGCTTCGCACGGGTGCTGCGATACCGGCCCGACAAGACGGCGGCCGAGGCCGACACCATCGACGCCGTGCGCGCACTCCTACCCGGGTAACGGCACCGTCGCCGCGATCCCGTCCGCCTGCAGTGCCCGTTTGAGCACCTTGAACGACGGGGTGCGCGGCAGCTCGTCGACGATGCGTAGCCGCCGGGGACGTTGTCGCGGACCCAGATCTGTTTAATCGCGGACGAACTCCGCGATCTCGGCTACGGTCAGTGCGGCACCCGGTGCGAGGACCACGGCCGCGGCGACCTGATCTCCCACCCGGTCCGGTAGCCCGTACACCGCCGCTTCCGCGATCAGCGGATGCCGCACCAGCGCCCGCTCGATGGGCCCGGCGCCCAGGTTCTCCCCGCCCACTCGCATCCAGTCACCGGTGCGGCCCGCGAAGTAGACGTAGTCGTCCTCGTCGACGTAGGCGAGGTCGCCCGTGCGGTAGACGCCGCCCGCCGAGCGGGCGGCCTCGGCCTCGGGATCCTTGTAATAACCGGAGAATCCGCCCCGGCCGGACGTGTTCACCAGCTCGCCGATCGCCTCATCGGGATTGAGTACCGCACCGTCGGCGGCGAGCCGCGCACGCGGGCACTCGTCCGTGGTGCCCACCCGCCACACCGCGATACCCGGCGGCAGCGGCCCCAACGCGGTGCGTGGTGTGTTCGGGGTGCGGGCGATCGCGACCCCGTTCTCCGAGGATCCGTAGCCGTCCTGCACGTGGCAGCCGAATCGGGCGGCGAACGCGGCGATATCGTCCGCACGCCCTTCGTTGCCGTAGAGCACCCGCAACGGATTGTCGGCATCGTCGGGCAGCTCGGGCGTGGCCAGAATGTACGACAGCGGAGTGCCCACGTAATTGGCGTAGGTCGCGCCGTATCGACGGACGTCGTCGAGGAACCGGGACGCCGAGAAACGTTCCGCGAGGGCGATGGTGGCGCCCGCCGCGAGTGCCACCGACCACCCGGCGAGAAGCGCGTTGGAGTGGAACAACGGCATCGAGACGTAGGCGACATCGTCGCCTGTGAGGCCGAAGCGGTCCGCCAGCATGGTGCCCGCGCCCTCGAACTTGCCGTGCGTGGCCTGCACGGCCTTCGGATCCCCGCTCGTCCCCGAGGTGAACACCAGAGCCAGCAGCCGGTCCGGGCCGTAGGACGACGGTGGCGGGGCCGCGTCGCGGTCCACGAGGTCGGACCAGGCGGTGCCGTCGAGGTCGATCACCGGGACGCCGAGGTCGAGTCCATCGAGGAGCGCGGCATGCCGCCCCTGGGTGAAGACCACCTGGCAGTCGGCGAGGGCGATATCGCGGGCGAGAGCCGTACCGCGACGGGTGGGATTGAGGCCCACCAGGACCGACCCGGATAGGGCGGCCGCGCCCAGAAGCAATGAGAACTCCGGCACGTTGTCGGCGAGAACCCCGAAGTGCGCAGGCGCACCGTCGGGCAGGAGATCGTCGAGCGCGGCCGCCCGGCGGGCCGAATCCGCGACGTGCTCGGCCCAGGTCCAGGAGAGCTCGCCTGCTCGCAGGCCGACACGGGGGTCGTCTGCGCGGGCCAGCAGCAGGTCGGCGATGCTCACGAAAAGGTCAGGCGCCCAAGAACCGTGCGCACATCTCACCGATCATGTACGACGGCGCGTTCGTGTTGCCTCCGGTGATGGACGGCATGATCGACGCATCCGCCACGCGCAGGCCTTCGATGCCTATCACGCGGAGCTCGGGGTCGACGACGGCGCGCTCGTCGGTGCCCATCCGGCAGGTGCCCACCGGGTGGTACACCGAATGCACGCGATTGGGTAGCTCGCGTCGCATCGCCGCATCGTCCTTCAGGGCCGCGCCCGGCGTGAACTCCTCGCTCACCTTGCCGCGGACCGCCGGATGGTTCATCACCTCGCGGACCATGCCGATGCCCTCCATCAGCACCTCGGTGTCCTGCGGATCACTGAGGTACGCGGGATCGATCATCGGCGAGTCCAACGGGTCGGCCGAGTTCAGGCGCAGTTCGCCGCGGCTCTTCGGGTAGATCAGCGTGGGCAGGATGGTCAGGCCCGGGCGCGGATCAACCATGTGCAGTTTGTCGGCATCCTGGTTGGGCACCGGGTAGTTCCAGGGGAGACAGTGGATCTGCAGGTCCGGGATGTCCTTGGCGAAGGAGGTGCGCACGAAACCGACGGCGTCGAAGACGGTACGCGCCATCCAGGTGGTACCGGGCCTGCGGACCTCGGCGGCGAGTCCCTTGGCGAAGTAGGCGGGTGTGCCCTTGTTGACGGCATCCCTCATCAGGAAGGTAGTGGGGACGAACAGATGGTCGTGGAGATTCTGGCCGACAGGCAGGTCGGCCTGAACGCCGATTCCCTTCTCCCGCAAGTGTGGCGCGGGTCCGACGCCCGAGAGCATGAGGATCTGTGGGCTGCCGATCACACCGGCCGAGACGATCACCTCACGGTTGGCGCGGATGGTGTGCACGCCCCTGCCTTCGAGGACCTCGACACCCGTGGCGCGACCGTTGTCGATGATCACGCGCTTGACGTGGGCGTTCACGTGCACGCGGAGATTGGGGCGAGCGGTGCGGAGGTAGCCCTGCGCCGAGCTGTACCGGGTACCGTTCGCGGCGCTCTCCTGAAAGACGCTCACGCCCTCCTGAGAGGGGCCGTTGTAGTCCTCGATCTTCGGTGCGTCGAGCGTGTCGGAGAGCGCGTCCATGTACGACGTCGTGGCCTCGGTGAGGTCGCGCTGGCGGGTCACCTCGATCGGGCCACCGCTGCCGCGGAGGTCGTTCGCGCCGCCTTCCCAGTTCTCCAGCCGCTTGAAGGCCGGCAGCACCCCCTGGTAGTCCCATCCGGTGGCGCCTTCCGCGGCCCAGGAGTCGTAGTTGGCTCGATTGCCACGCACGAAGAGCATCCCGTTGATCGAACTGGAGCCGCCGAGGATCTTGCCGCGGGTCATCGGAATCGCCCGGTCATTGGCGAACTTCTGCGGCACGCTGTACTGCTTCCACGCTACCCGCGACTTCATCTGCGGAACGGTGTGCACCATCGTGATCATGCCGGGCACCTGTGTCATCCGGGTGTTGTCGGCAGGCCCGGCCTCCAGCAGTGCGACGGTAGCGCCGGTGTCGGCGAGCCGTCCGGCCACCACCGAGCCGGCGCTACCCGAGCCGACCACGATGTAGTCGACCGTCTCGGAGTCCGATACCGGGACTGTGGCGGTCTTGTACAGCTTGCGGATCATGCGGGGTTCCTTCCGGCGAGTACTGCGCCCAGGGCGCGGAGGTGGGCGGTCGCTCCGCCGAGTGCGAACTCGGCGCGCTTGGCGGCCACGAAGTAGCGGTGGGTGGGGTGGTCCGTGTCGATTCCGACACCGCCATGGACGTGGACGGCGGTGTGCGCCACCCGATGCCCGGCTTCTGCGGCCCAGAACTTGGCGGTGGCGATCTCGGCGACGGCATCGAGGCCTTCGGATTCGCGCCAGGCCGCCTCCAGTGCGGTCAGCCGTACGGCCTCGACGTCGATGTAGGCGTCGGCGAGACGCTGGCGCACCGCCTGGAACGAGCCGATCGGCTTGCCGAACTGCTCGCGGGTGCGAGCGTAGTCGGCGGTGAGTTCCAGAGCCCGCTCGGTGACGCCGGCCTGCCAGGCGCACCACCCGATGGTCGCGAGGCGCCGAGCGCGGGTGGGCGCGTCGCCTCCGGCGAGGCGCGCGTCGGACGCCAGTGGCACCGCAGCGGCTTCGACCAGGGCGGTATCGGTGCCGTTCACCACATGCTGCCGGGTGATGCTGATGCCCTTGGCATCCCGGGGCACCAGGAACAGGGCGGATCCTTCGGGAGTAGTGGCCTCGATGAGCAGTGTGTCGGCGAAGGCGGCGGACGAGACGGCGGTTTGGGCGCCGTTGAGGCGCCAGCCGTCTGTGGTGACGGTCGCGGTGAAGCCGGTGTGGTCGTCACCGAAGACGACGGCGACGGTGTCTTCTCCGCGCAGCACGGGGACGGCCCACCGTTCGATCTGTGCAGGGGTGCCGTACGCGATGATCGTCTCGGCGCCGACGAGGATCGTATCGAGATACGGTGCGGGAGCCACGGTGCGGCCGAGCTCGGTGAGCACGGCGGCATGCGCGGTGAGTCCCAGTCCTCCGCCGCCGACGGTGGTGGGCAATGCCGCGTCGAGTATCCCGGACCGCGCCAGGGTGCTCCACACCTCGCGGTCGAACCCGGAATCGCCGGGAAGGGGATTCTTCGCGGAGCAGCCTTCGGCGATACTCCGGGTGAGGGCGGCGAGGTCGGCCTCCGCCTCGGGAACGGTGAAGTCCATCGGTTCCTCCTTCGCGTCTTAGCGGCTCACGGGCAGGCGCAGTCCGGCACCCGCGATCAGGTCGCGTTGGACCTCGTTGGTGCCGCCACCGAAGGTGAGGATCAGCGAGCTGCGGTGCAGCCGTTCGATCCGGCCCCGCAGCAGGGTGCCCGGTGATGTGGCGCGGACGATGCCGGCGTTGCCCAGCACCTCCATGAGCAGGCGGTACCCCTCGGTGGCGTACTCGGTGCCGAACACCTTGGTGGCCGAGGCATCGGCCGGGCCCAGTTCGCTGTGGTCGGCGGCCCAGGCGATCTTCCAGTTCCGCAGCTTCAGGTATTGGGCATGCGCGTAGACCCGGGCGAGGTGCGTCTGCACCCACTCGGCGTCGATCACGCGGGAGCCGTCGGCCAGCTTGGTGTTCTGCGCCCAGTGCCGTACCTGACGCTCGGAGTCCAGCAGTGGCGCCGCGGAGGTGAGCGCGACGCGCTCGTGGTTGAGCTGATTGGTGATCAGCTTCCAGCCGCCGTGCAACTCGCCGACCAGCGACGCCGCGGGGACGCGCACGTCCTCGTAGTAGGTGGCCGAGGTACCCGGGCCTGCGACCGTATGCACCTTGGTCCAGGAGAATCCCTCGGAGGCAGTGGGCACGATGAGGATCGACAGGCCCTTGTGTCGCGCGGCCTCCGGGTCGGTACGAGCGGCCAGCCAAATGTAGTCCGCGTACTCGATCAGCGAGGTCCACATCTTCTGGCCGTTGATCACGTAGTCGTCGCCATCACGCACCGCGCGGGTCCGCAGCGCGGCGAGATCGGTGCCCGCCTCGGGTTCGGAGTAGCCGATGGAGAAATGCGTTTCGCCCGCCGCGATGCCCGGCAGCAGCTTCGCCTTCTGTTCGTCGGTACCGCCGGTCATGATCGCGGGGCCCACGGTGTTCACGGTGAGAAAGGGAACCGGTACCCCGGCGATCGCCGCCTCGTCGGTGAAGATCAGCTGGTCGAGCATAGGGCGGTTCTGCCCGCCGTACTCCTCGGGCCAACCGATCGCGAGCCACCCGTCGTGCCCCAGCTTGCGCGTGATCTCCTTGTAGACCTCGCCGTCGCCGTATTCTCCAGAAGGGCCGCCGATGATCGCCTCGCGCCGCTCGGGCGTCATGAGCTGCTCGAAGTAGCTGCGCAGTGTCGCACGCAACTCCCGCTGCTCCGGGGTGTGATCGATCCGCATGGCGTCACTGTAGAACAAGTTCTAGAAATGCGGAGCGAATCGGTGTCTATCGCGGTAACTTTCCCGGTGTAAGCGAGTTGTGAACACGTTCTCTTGAGAGGTGGCGCGATGACACAGGGCGGGCTGGCCGGCCTCGATGGCAAGGTGGCGATCGTGACCGGCGCGGGTGCCGGGCTCGGCCGCGCGGAGGCCCTCGCCCTGGCCCGCGGCGGCGCCGCCGTCGTGGTGGGCGATGTCGCTCCGTCAGCCACGGAGGTGGTCGAACAGATCCGGGCGGACGGTGGCCGTGCCGAACTCGTGCTCGGGGACTCCGGTGACCGCGAGACCGCGGATGCCCTCATGGCTGCCGCCGAGAGGTTCGGAGGCCTGCACATCGTGGTCAACAACGCCGGCTTCTGTCGCGACAAGATGCTCTTCTCCATGTCTGACGATGAGTTCGACTCCGTGGTCCGCGTGCACCTGCGGGGACACTTCCTGCTCTCCCGCAACGCCTGTGCGTATTGGCGGGCGAAGGCGAAGGCCTCCGGTGAGTCGGTCTACGGACGGGTCGTCAACACCTCATCCGAAGCCTTCCTGTTCGGCTCCGTCGGGCAGCCGAACTACGCCGCCGCGAAAGCCGGCATCGCCGCGCTCACCATCGCCACCGCCCGCGGTCTAGGCCGATACGGTGTGCGCGCCAACGCGATCTGCCCGCGCGCCCGCACCGCCATGACCGAGGGTGTGTTCGGGGACGCGCCCGACGGCACCGTCGACCCGCTCTCGGTGGATCACGTCGCCCGCTTCGTGCGCTTCCTCGCCGGGCCCGAATCGGACGAGATCAACGGCCAGGTCTTCGTGGTGCACGGCGGGATGGTCGCGCTGATGGCGCCGCCCAGCCTGGAACAGCGCTTCGACGCCCCGTCCGGACAATGGGACGAGGCCGACCTCGCCGCCGCAGTGGGTGGCTATTTCGCGGACCGCGACGACCGCATGTTCGTCGCGGCACAGTTGGAAGGATGACAGCGATGACGCGATTGGCGGGCAAGCGGGCGCTGGTGACGGGCGGCGCCCGCGGGCAGGGCGCCGCAGTGGTGCGGCGCTTCGTGGCCGAGGGAGCGCAGGTGTTGTTCGGCGATGTGCTCGACGAACAGGGGCAGGCGCTGGCCGATGAGCTCGGCGAGGCGGCGATCTACCGCCACCTGGACGTGACCTCCGAGGACGACTGGGGGACCGCCGTCGCCGCGGTCCGGGAATCCTTCGGCGGCCTCGACGTGCTCGTCAACAACGCCGGCGTCCTGTTCTTCTCGGCGTTGGAGCAGACCGCGCTGGCCGACTACGAACGGGTGATTCGGATCAACCAGTTCGGCTGCTTCCTCGGCATGCGTGCCGCGGTCGAACCGATGAGGGCCGCGGGCGGTGGGTCCATCGTGAACACCTCGTCGGTCGAGGGCCTCGGCGGCATGCCCTACCTCACCGCGTACACCGCGAGTAAGTTCGCCATCCGCGGGATGACCAAGGCGGCGGCCATGGAGCTCGGGCAGTATGGAATCCGCGTGAATTCGGTGCATCCCGGGATGATCGACACCGCCATGGTGGCCGATGCCCTGGGCGGTAACGAGCCGCCGACGGACTGGCTCAAGCAGCGCCTACCGATCGGCCGGCAGGGCACCGCCGACGAGATCGCCGCCATGGTGCTGTTCCTGGCCTCCGATGAGAGCAGCTACAGCACCGGCGCCGAATTCGTCGCAGACGGCGGTGCTACGGCGACGCATGCGCTGAAGCTGTAAATGCCGACCGCCGAAGCGATCCGCACAGTGGTGGAGGCGTCGCCGGCCGCCGTTGCTGCGCACGACAAGCAGGCGTGGACGGCCCTGTTCGCCGCCGGTGGTGCTGTGCATGATCCGGTCGGGTCGCGTCCGCAGACCACTCCCGAGGCGATCTCGCGGTTCTACGACATGTTCATCGCGCCCAACCGGATCGTTTTCGATGTGGAGCACGATATTGTCGACCAGGACACGATGATCCGTGACCTGACCGTGCATACGACCATGAATCCCGGTGTCACCCTCCATATCCCGATGCATCTGCGCTATACCATCGTCGATGGTCCCGACGGTGCACGCATCAGCGCACTGTACGCACATTGGGAACTGCGCGGCATGATCGCTCAGCTCCTGCGCTCCGGTGCCAGTGGGATGGTAGCCGGGAGCATGGTGGGGCCCAGGTTGTTCCGCATCCTCGGCCGCGAGGCCGCCCTCGGCTTCCTCGCAGGACTCCGCGGTGTCGGCGCCGCCGGGCGTGATCGCGCTGTGCGCCTCTTACGCGGCCGGGGCCTGCGGGTCGAGAAGGTGCTCGCGGCCGGCGCTACCGTGACTGCCACGGTCTACGACGGTGCGCGCCGTGGTGTTGCCGTGGTGGACTTCAGCGACCCCGCGGAACCGGAGGTGGCCCTGCACTTCTGAGTGCGGTGGCCGATCATCCGGGCTATCCCCGTGAGCCGGCGACGCGGGACAGGGTGAGCGCCGCAGCGCGGACCGCCGGAGCCACGCGCTCGGGACGCATCCGGTTGCTCCAGCCCGCCACGGAGACGGCAGCGACCGGCGCGCCGTTGCCGTCGAGGATCGGGCACGCCACACACACCGTCCCGTTCCCGGATTCCTCGCGCTCGTACGCCACCCCGTCGTCGCGGATCCGCTGCAGCTGCCTCCTGAGCAGGGCGGGGGAGGTGATGGTGCGCGTGCTCAGCCGCGGCAGTCCGGCGGCGAGAACCGGACCGAGGGCATCGTCGCCCGCGAACGCCAGGATCGCCTTGCCCACGCCGGTGGCGTGGGCGGGCATCCTTCCGCCCACCCGGGATCGCAGGTTCGGGGCGTCCGGACCCGGAAGCACCTCGAAATACACGACTTCGGCGCCTTCGAGCCGAGCCAGGTGCACGGTGCTGCGGGTGGCGGAGCGGAGGTCTGCGAGGACGGGCCGAGCGGCGTCCACGAGGTCGCGGTGTCCGGTGGCCAGCTGCCCGATTTCGAAGAGTCGAAGCCCCAGGCGCAGCGCGGTGCCCGAACGTTCGAGGAGCCCGGCATCGACGAGGTTGCCGGAGAGCCGGTGAACGGTGGACTTCGGTAGGCCGGTGCGGCGAGCGAGTTCGGAGACCCCGAGCGCGCCGTCACCCGGACGGTACGCGCAGAGCAGTGCGGCGGCTCGAATGACCACCGCACCGTCGTTCCGCTCAGCGGGACACATGCGTTGAGTCTGGCAGCCGTCCGGCCGCATCGTGGGCATATGACGGAGAAAGTGACCGCGGCGATCGTCGGCCCGGGGAACATAGGCACGGACCTACTGGCCAAGCTGCGGCGCAGCGAGCACGTGGACGTGAAATACATGGTGGGCGTCGACCCGGGATCGGATGGTCTGAAGCGGGCCGCCGAATGGGGTCTGCGTACCTCGGCGGATGGCGTGGATTGGCTGCTGGCGCAGTCGGAACCCCCGCAGATCGTGTTCGAGGCGACCTCGGCGAAGGCGCACCGCGCCCACGCACCCCGGTACAAGGAGGCGGGCATCGTGGCCGTCGACCTGACGCCGGCGGCGGTCGGACCACTGGCCTGTCCGGTAGTGAACCTCGAGTCGCAGCTGGATGTGCCGAACATCAACATGATCACCTGCGGTGGGCAAGCCACGATCCCGATCGTGCATGCGGTCAGCCGGGTCACGCCGGTGAGCTATGCGGAGATCGTCGCATCGGTGTCGTCCCGTTCCGCAGGGCCCGGGACGCGCGCCAACATCGATGAGTTCACCGAGACCACCGCGCGTGCGATCGAGGAGGTCGGCGGCGCCGCCAAGGGTAAGGCGATCATCATCATCAATCCGGTCGAGCCGCCGATGATCATGCGCGACACCGTGTTCTGTGCCATTGATCCCGAGGCCGACCGCGACGCGATCACCGCCTCGATCGAGAAGATGGTGGCCGACGTCCAGGTGTACGTCCCGGGTTACACGCTCAAGGCCCCGCCGCAGTACGACGAGGCCCGCCCGGGCTGGGAGGGTAAGGCGCGCGTCGCGGTCTTCCTGGAGGTCGCGGGCAACGGCGACTACTTGCCCACCTACGCGGGCAACCTCGACATCATGACCGCCGCCGCCGCGCGCGCCGGCGAGCTGCTCGCGCAGCGCATCCTGGCAGGAGTGAACGCATGACCGGCATCAACGGCGACCTCTGGAACGACCCCGACCGGGACGTGCGCATCGTGGACACGTCGTTGCGTGACGGCAGCCACGCGATGGCCCACCAGTTCACCGAGCAGAACGTGCGCGACACGGTCCGCGCGCTCGACGACGCCGGCGTCTCGCTCATCGAGGTGACCCACGGAGACGGCCTCGGCGGCAGCACCTTCAACTACGGATTCTCCCTGGTCGACGAGCGCAAGCTCATCGCCGCCGCCGTCGACGAGGCGCAGCAGGCCAAGATCGCCGTGCTCATGCTCCCGGGGCTCGGCACCGTCGAGGACATCCGCGTGGCCGCCGACCTCGGCGCCGGTGCCCTGCGCATCGCGACGCATTGCACCGAGGCCGATGTGTCCATCCAGCACTTCGGTGCCGCACGGGAACTCGGGCTGGAGACGGTGGGCTTCCTCATGCTCTCGCACATGTCCGCACCCGAGGCGCTGGCGAAGCAGGCCCGCATCATGGCCGATGCAGGCTGCCAATGCGTCTACGTTGTGGATTCCGCGGGTGCGCTGATCCTCGAAGACGCCGCTGATCGCGTGGCGGCGCTGGTCGCGGAGCTGGGTGCGGATGCCCACGTGGGCTACCACGGGCACCAGAATCTCAGCTTCGGCGTGGCGAATTCGGTTCTGGCGTACCGCGCGGGAGCGAAGCAGATCGATGGCTCACTGCTGGCACTGGGCGCGGGAGCGGGCAATTCGCCGACCGAGGTACTCGCCGCCACGTTCGAGCGTCTCGGCGTGCGCACCGGCACTGACAAGGATGCACTCATGGCCGCCGCGGAGGACGTGGTCAAGCCGTACATCACCCGGCTGCCGGTGATGGATCGAAGCTCGATCGTGCAGGGTTACGCCGGCGTGTACTCCAGCTTCCTGCTGCACGCCGAGCGCGCCGCGGCTCGCTACGGGGTCCCCGCGCACGAGATCCTCTACGAGTGCGGTCGCCGCGGATACGTCGGCGGGCAGGAGGACATGATCATCGCCATCGCCGTCGAGATGTCGGCGGCGCAGACGGCGTGAGAGCTGGGGCCCGGCGTGCGCACCGTCGGACTACCGCCCTTGACGTAACAGCGTTAGCCCATACCGTCACCTGCGGGTTCGGTAGGGGCTAACGCTGTTAAGGCGGGAGTGGCTCAGTTCTCGATGCGGATCGCCTGGGTGGGGCATTGGGAGGCGGCGTACTCGATGTCCTCGCGGTCGGCGTCGGTGAGGCCCTCGTCGGTGGCCTCGGCGAATCCCTCGTCGTTGACCTCGAAGACGTCCGGACGGATACCCTCGCAGACACCGAATCCGGTGCAGGCGTCGCCGATGATGATCTTCATGTTTTCTCCGTTCGTGGGACTCAGGGGGCCAGGACCGCGGTCACGGAACCCAGCGGCCCCATGTCGGCGATGATCGTGTCGCCCGGCCGGACCGATTCGGCCCTGGTCATGGAGCCGGGCAGGACGACGTGCCCGGGTTCGAGCGTCGTTCCCAGCGGGCCGACCGTGTTGGCGAGCCACACCAGGGCATTGATCGGCGAACCGAGCACGGCGCCACCGGTTCCGGTACCGACCTGTTGCCCCCCGATCCAGAACGTGCAGCCCACGTCGATGAGGTCGAGGGCGTCGATTCTGGTGGGCTTGCTGCCCAGCACCACCCCGCCTGACGAGGCGTTGTCGGCGACCGTGTCGACGATGGAGATGTTCCAGTCGCGGATCCGGGAATCGACCACCTCGAGTGCCGGGACCACGTAGTCGATCGCGCGGATCGCGTCGGCGACGGTGACGCCCGGACCTGTCAACTCGCGGCCCAGGATGAAGCCGATCTCCGGTTCGATCCGCGGCTGCAGCCATCCGGATGCGTCGATCGGGAGATGCTCCAGGTGGAACATCGAGGCCGTGAGATGGCCGAAGTCGGGTTCGTAGACGTTCATCTGGCGCTGCATGGCGAGTGAAGCGAGGCCCACCTTGTGGCCTTTGACGTGGTCGCCGGCAGCCTCCCAGCGACGCACCTGCTCCTGTTGGATCCGGTAGGCGTCGGTGATCGTGGCGTCCGGGTAGGTACCGATGATCGGGTCGATCGGCGCCCCGGCGGAGTAGGCGCCCAGCAGGGCGTCGGCCGCGGCGGCGACGGCGGAGTCATCCATGGCGCCATACTAGAACACGTTCCAGTGGATGTGGGGTGGATCCGGCGAGCTTGGTAGCACTCGTCGCAGACGAACTCGCTGGTCGGCGAATGGGCTAACGCTGTTATGTCGGAAGTGGTTAGGAGCGGGGGAGGCCGAGCAGGTGTTCCGCGGCCACGTTGCGGAGGATTTGGGAGGTGCCGCCGGCGATCGACAGGCAGCGAGTGAGGAGGAACTCGTAGCGCTCGTCCTCGGGGTCCTCCGGGCCGGCGACCGCCCCGTCGGGGCCGAGGCACAGCAGGGCGGCCTCGGCCACGGACTGACGGTGCTGCACGCCCACCAGCTTGCGCACGCTGGACGATGGTCCCGGATCCTGGCCGCCGACGCTGGCGATCACCGCGCGCAGGTCCAGCAGTGCACACGATGCGGCCTCGGTGATCAGCTCGCCCAAGTCGGCGTCGTCGATCTCCGGCCGCCCGATCAGCGCCTCGAGCCGCGCGCCGAGCCCGTTGCCGCTCATCGCGACCCGCTCGTTGGCGAGCGTGGTGCGTGCCAGACGCCAGCCGCCGTCGACATCGCCGACCACGCACTCGTCGGGTACGAAGACCTCCTCGAGGAAGACCTCGTTGAACCGTTCATCACCGGTGATCTCGCGCAGCGGCCGGATATCGATTCCGGGGGAGCGCATATCGACCAGGAAGTACGTGATGCCCTTGTGCTTCGGCGCCTCCGGGTTCGTGCGGGCCAGGCAGATGGCCCAATCGGCCGAGTGCGCCAGTGAGGTCCACACCTTCTGCCCGGTGAGCCGCCATCCGCCCTCGGCCCGGACGGCCCGGGTGCGCAGCGCCGCCAGATCGGAACCCGCCTCCGGTTCGCTGAACAGCTGGCACCAACTGATCTCGCCCAGCAGAGTGGGCCAGACGAAACGTTGCGCCTGGTCGGCAGTGCCGTGCTCCAGGATCGTCGGAGCCGCCCACGCCCCGATCACCAGCGGCGGACGCTCCACGCCCGCGGCGTCGAGCGCGGTATCGAGCACGATCTGCTCCGCCGGTCCCGCTCCGCGGCCGTACGGCGGATCCCAGTGGGGCACCAGCAGTCCGGATTCGGCCAGTGCGCGACGGCGGTCCGCCTCGGGGAGCGCGGCGATCGCCTTCGCTTCCGCGGCCGCCCCGTCGTGGTCGCCCTCGACGGACACGTCGTACCGGCGCCGCACCCCACTCCGGGCCAACTCCGCGGCGCGGCGCCGCAGCCCGTGGGTGCCACCCGCGAGCTGCCGCAGAGCGAGGGCTCGGCGCAGATAGAGGTGCGCGTCGTGTTCCCACGTGAAGCCGATACCCCCGAGTACCTGGATCACGTCCTTGGCGTTGGCGACCGCGGCTTCCAGTGCCCCGGCCGCGCCGACGGCCGCCGCCAGCCGATGCTCCTCGCCGCCCCCAGCGCTGCGCGCGGCGTCCCAGGCCAGCGCGGCCGCCTGCTCGGACCGGCACAACATGTCGGCGGCGATCTGTTTGATCGCCTGGAACGAACCGATCGGCTTGCCGAACTGCACCCGGACCCGGGAGTACTCCGCTGCGGTGCGCAGCGCCCAGGCCGCCACCGCGGAGGCCTCAGCGGCGACGAAGGTCGCGACCCACGCCTCGGCGTCGGCGAACGTGAGTCCGGGAACGGCGGTGGCGTCGTGGAAGACGACCTCTGTCAGGTGAACCCGGCCGAGCGGGCGTGAACCGTCCAGACCCGTCTGCGGTTCCACGCGGACTCCGGGGTGGCCGGGCGGCAGGAGGTGCCACATGCCGCCGGGGGCCTCGATCAGCAGATGCGATGCGGACTCCGCATCGGCGACGAGGGTCCCGTCCCCGCCGAGTACCACCGCGGCGCGGGCGTCGCCGGCGGCCAGGGCCGCTCGGGTCGCGGCCAGGTGGTCGTCATCGCGCAGGAAGTGTTCGAGCAGCGCCGCGACCGTGACGGTGCCACCCACCGGGCCCGGTGCCAGCACCAGCGCCGCCGCCTCGACCGCCGCAGCGGCATCCTCGGCGGAACCACCCATGCCGCCCAGCTCCTCGGACAACGTGATCCCGAAGACGCCGATATCGGCGAGCCCGCGCCACGCCTTCTCGGTGGCGCCCGGGTCGCCGGAACGGGCGGCGTCGATCGGATGGGCGCGTTCGGCCCAGTCGCGGATCGACTCGGCCAGGGCGAGCTGGACGTCGGTGACGGCGAGTGCCACGGTTCTCCTTCGGCTCTGGTCAGCGAGGTTTGGTGGGCGAGGACGAGGTGGCGGTCCGTTCCGCCGGCCGCGGACCGGACGACGATGCCGCGGAGGTATTCCCAGACGGCACGGGCGTCGCGGACGGGGCCGGTCCGGGTGCCGCGTCCCGCGGAGCCAGGCGCAGCGTGACGCCGTCACGGCCGCGCACTGACCCCAGTGCGGTGTCGAGGAGCGCGCCGGCGTTGATCGTGGACAGTGGTTCGGCGATCGCCCGCGCCGACGGTAGGACGAGCTCCGAGAGGTACTTCACGCTGGGCGCCGCATCGTCCTCGAACTTCTGGATCACCTTGAACAGCTCCAGCATTCCGTTCTTGATGACGTTCGGGTAGTCGCCCTCCATGATGTACGACACCGCGAACGGCGCCATCTCGCCGTAGCCTTTGCCGAACGTGCGCAGCGGTGCGTCGAGCGAGAGCAGCAGTGGGCCGATCTGCTCCGCGCGCGGGGTGATCGAGTTGAAGGACTTGAGGATGTCGCCGATATCGGGCAATTGCCTCAGGATCGACGTTGCGGTCAGTACCGCGCCGGCATCGATCGTGGGCACCGTCTGCTGTTGCGCGGGCAGGGCGGCATCGGCGCGCGTGAGCAACCGCTGCACCGTGCCCGGATCGAGCTGGCTCATCAGCCGTGACAGCGAGCTCGACAGCGCGCCGATGGTGGAGTCGGAAGTGTCGACGACCCCGGTCAGCCGAGCACCGTCGGGCAACGGCGCACCGTCGCCCTGGGACAGCGTGAGATACGTCTCGCCCAGGCCCGATAGATTCTGCACCCTGACCTTCGCCCCGGACCTGATCCGCGTGTCCCGGTCGTAACCGACCTCGACCTCGACCCGCTCGGCGTCGACTCGCAGCGCCCGCACAGTGCCCACCTCCACACCGCGGTCGAGGACGCGAGACCCCTGCATCAGCCCGTTGGCGTCGGTCAGCTGGATGTATGCGGTGCGCTGATCGGACGGCAAGAGCCATTGCACACCTTGCTGTCCCAGCAGCAGCACCGATACCACGACCAGTGCCACCAGTCCCAGTGCGGAGGCGATACCCGAGCGCGTCATCGTGCCTGTCCGATCATCCGCAGCAGCTTCACCGCAGCGGGCGAGAGGTCCTGGCCGCCGGGCCCGGTCACTGACTCCACCTTCACCGTGGGCTTGGCGAGGAATGGGGCGAGGTTCTTGTTCACCAGGATCGAACCGCCGTGGATCGCGCTGCCCAGCGAGACCATATCGGCGGTGAGCAACTCGAACAGGTCCGATGAGGAGTTCATCAGGGGGATCAGCCAGTAGCCCTGCTGCAGCATGCCGCCGACGGCGGGGAGCAGCACACCGATGTTCGACATCAGCTTGCCCTGGTTCTTCCAGTACTTCATGTTGTACGGGTTGAGCGTGTATGTGAAGTTGGCTTCCTGCTTGGCCGTTCGGTCCGCCATATCGGAGACCGAATCGAGCAGGCGGTTCACCTCGGCGGTCGACGCACCGATCCCTGTGACATCGCGGCTGAGCTGTGTCGAGAGCTGATCGAACTGTGGGCGCTCCTTGGGGAGCGAGGTGTTGAGCTTGGTGATGGTGCGGCTGATGTCCTGGACGGAGCCGCTACCGAAGTAATCGGCCAAGATGGTGAGCGTGCTCTCCACCGACCGCGGCGGACTGGTCTGCGCGAGCGGCAGCGTCGCGCCCGCCCGCAGCGAGGTGGACGACGGTGACGGCTGTTCGGGCGCCTCCAGCCGGACGTACGCCTCGCCGAGCAGGGTGTCCTGCAGCACCGAGGCATGGATGTCGGTGGGGAGGGTGACGGTCTTGTCCACGCGCGCCGTGACAGTGGCCGCGGTCTCCGACAGTGACACCGCTTTGACGCGGCCCACTGTGAGCCCGCCGAGCGCGAGACGCGCGCCGACGGGCAGGTTGAGCACATCGGCGAACTCCATCGTGAGTTCGTACTGGTCGCCGTCGGCGAGCGGATTGCGTAGATCCATGTTGGCCGGGCTCACCGTGCACCCCGCAAGCGTGACCGCGCCGATCACGGCCAGCGCCGCCGACGCGGGACGAGGTAGCCAGCGCACCGTACGCGTCATCATCGGCCTCCCCCGAGAGGGAGTTGGAGCAGGTTCACGGTGGCCACCTGGGCCGAGCCGCCGGTCACCGCGCACGCACCGGGCACCTCGGCATTGACCCGGGCGCACAGCGCCTCCGGATCCCGTGTGGCCACCGTGGTGACCGGCACGCCCGCGACGGTGGTCTCGGCGCCATCGCCGCGCGGCAGGTAGGGCGCGATCTGCGCGCCGAACACCGGGAGCATCTTCGCGAGCGCCTCGTTCGAGCGGACCGAGGTGGCGGCGAGCTTCACCGCATCGGCGGCGACGGTGCCGCCCGGGCGCAGGATGTCGCCGTACCGACGCATCATGTCGTCGCCCACGAGGAAGAAGACCGGTAGCGTCTGGAAGATTTCCGATACCGCGGGGAAGGTGACACGGCCGTACTGCTCCATCACGTTGCCCGCGTGCTGCAGGGTGAGCAGCATCTCGCCCCACTGGCCGTCGAAGCTCTGCATCAGCGGCCGGACGTTGCCGACCACCGTGGTCACGTCGCCGAGGAAGCCTGCGGGATCACTGAGCAACGTGGACAGGTTGGTGAGGCTCCGCGCGGCCTGCGGCGGGACGCTGGGGCCGACCTGGGTATCGAGCGTGGTCAGCAGCTTGCCGAGATCCGCGGACGCGCCGCCCTCGGTGACCGAATCCACCAGCCGGGTAGCCGATTCCGTGGTCTCCGAGATCGACTTCGGGGTGGCCGTGTTGGCGCGGCCGATGCACGTCTCCGGTCCGAGCGTGGGGCCGGATGCGTAGTTCCCGACGAGTTCGAGCGTGCGGTCGGCCAGGATCGAGGTGGAGCGGGTGACTGCCTTGACGGATGCCGGAAGCGTGCGACCGGACACCTCGAAGGTGACCTTGACCCCGTCGTCCTGCGGCTCGACCGTGCGCACCGAGCCGATCTTCACGCCCATTTGCGTGACATCGTTGTCGGGGTACAGGCCGATACCGTCCGCGAGGTAGGCGCACAGCGTGCTGGACGAGGCCGCCTGCGCCGTTCCGGCGGTGAACGGGACCGCCGTCAACGCGAGCATCGTGACCACCGTGAGCAGGCCGATCCTTCCGGGCCGCATCAGCAGCTCACCGTCGCGCTCGGGAAGCACAGCTTGCTGGCCAGCACGGTGTCGGGAGCCATCGGCGTGCCCTGCTTAGCCAATCCCTGCTGCATCGCATCGATCGACTTCTGCAGTTCGCCGATCATCGCGGGGATGGTGACGTTCGTGGTCTTGAGTGCGGATTCGACGGTGGTGAAGGCGTTTCCGAGCTGCTCGCGGTACTTCCAATACAGATCGAGGAAGGGTTTGATCTTGCCGAACATCCCCGCGAGACCCTCGTACGCCTTGCCGAAGTTGACCGCGGTCTGATCCAGCGTCACGATCGCCAGGGAGGCCTTGCGAATCATGGCCATGATGGTCTCGCGCTGATCGGCGAAGGCGGTGGCGTACTGGGTGCTCACGTTGATGATCCGGCCCACCTGGTCGCGTTGCTCGGTGAGCTGGCCGATCAGCGCATTGACGCCCTCGACGATGTTGTCCACGGAGCCGGGATTGGCGTCGAGCCCGGTGCTGAGTGCCTTGATCGACGAGGCCAACTGGGTGCGGTCGATCGGCACCAGCTTCTCCGGGACGTCCTGCAGCAGGTCGCCGATGCTGTACGGCAGATTCACCCGTGAACTCGGAATAGGCTTGTCTCCCAACGCCGCCTTTCCCGCGGAGGTGACGGCGACGTAGAAGCCGCCCGCCACCGTGAGCATGCGGACCGCGACCGAGGTCTGATCGCCGACGAAGACCCCGTCGTCGATCCGTGCGGTCACCTTGACCGAATCACGATCCAGTTCCACGGATTTGATAGTGCCGATGCGTACCCCGGAGGCGCGGACCTCCACGCCGGACTTGATCAGCGCCGCGTCCTGGGTGGTGAAGGTCAGTTCCTTCTGGCCCGGCGGACGCAGGTAGACGTACGCCAGGCCGGCGGTGATGAGCAGCGCTACGGCGACCGCGATCGCACCCAGCTTGACGCTGCGGGTCATGAGTCCCCGGAACGGGGGACGGCCGGTGAAGATCATTTCAGGCACACCGTCACATTCGTGCCGCCGAGCAGCACCGTGGTCGACTTCGGAAGCTTCGCCTCGCCCTTGGAGCACGAGGTGGGGGGAGTGCCGAGCAGTGCGGCGACGCCGGTGAACAGGCCGGGGAGCTTGCTCATCGCTTGCACCGCCGCCTGCGGATCTCGGAAGGCGGTGGTGAACAGCCGTTCCACGTCGAGCTCCTTGGACAGGCCGAGTGCCGTGAGCGTGCGGTTGGTGGCGGCGCCGAAGCCGGGCCCGTAGGTGGCGGTGCGGCGGAACTCGTCCAGATTCTCCAGCACCTTGGTCAACAGCAGGTCGAAGTTGGTGACGAATTCGACCACCTGGGGCGAGTAGTCGTTGATCATGTTCGCCACGCGGGTCACGTTGTCGATCAGCGTCTTGATCACCGTCTGCCGGTCGGCGAGGTTCGCGGTGATCTTGTCGATGGCGCTGAAAGTCTCGGCGGCCGTGGTGTCGTCGCCCTGGAGCAGTCCCAGCAGGTTGCGCGTCAGTTCGTTCACATCGTCGGGACTGAGCGTGCGGAGCACCGGCGCGAGCCCGTTGAACAGCGTGGTGATGTCGAACGACGGCGTGGTCCGCGCCATGGGGATCGAGGTCGTGGGGATGCCGCCGCCCGAGGTGCCGGGCTGCACCTCGATGAACCGCTCACCGGTGAGGTTGCGGTACTTGACCGCGACCTGCGTCGTGGACGTGACCGGATGCTGGTTCTGCGCGGTGAATCCGACCACCGCCTCGTTACCTGTGTCCGTGCCGCGCACGTCCACCGACGTGACCTTGCCGATGAGCACGCCGCGCAGGCGCACATCGCTGCCCACCCGGAGCCCGGAGGCGTCCGAGAGGTGCGCCTCGTAGCCGCGGGTGTCGCCGTCGACGGGGTTGCGGAGGGCGGCGTAGATGCCCGCCGCGACCAGAAGGGTGATCACGAGGGCGACCGCGAGCCAGATCGCGGCGCGAGTGTTTTTGGCGCGCATGGGCTCAGCGACCTCCCTTCGGGAGGACGGAGGCGGCGGCCGGGAAGCGGTCGGCGACGATGTTCATACGCAGCGCGGTGCCCTCCGGGACGGTGACGAAGGCCGAGTTGAGACCCGAGATGACGGGCACGACCTGTCGCGGGATGCTCACCGTGCGCATCACCTTGGTGGTGGCGTCCATGACCACCTGGAGCAGAACGGTGCCGGGTTTGAAATCGGCCTCGTGCGAACCGAACATGTCGGCCAGCGGGGTGAAGAAGCCGGTACCGAGCAGGGTGGTGGTGGCGTCGACCTTATCGTAGGAATTCACCACGAAATCCAGTGTTCCGGCCTTCTCGCCGCCGCGCAGCTGAGGCACGAACCATCCCTCGAACGCTGCCTCGATCACGCCGGGCACACCGTCGACGGTGCTGCGCACGGTGCGCAGGGTGGTGCCGATCGGCACCGTGGTCGACTGCGCGTTCTGCCGCTCGACGGCGAACGCCACCTCGAGGAGAGGCGTGATGGCCTGGGTGTACTTGGTGGCCTTCGTGGTGACGTCGATCAATTTCGGCGTCATCACGCCGCTCACCGAAACCGAACTGCGCGTGAGCAGATCGGAGATGGTGTCGTTGCTGGACGAGGGACGCAGCACCCCACCGGAGCGCAACGCGGCGCCGCCGGTGCGGGGGAGCAGTGCCATCTCGGTGACGCCGAAGTAGTTGCCGGGCTGGTACCGGACCGCGAGTGCGTCGGTGAGACCGCGGATCCCGCCCTGTTCGAGCCGGATCGCGACGCGAGCCTGGCCGGGCCGGGGGATCTCGACGGATTTCACCTCGCCGACCGGGACGCCCCGCAGTGTGACCCGGGTTCCCGCCTTCACCCCCGGTCCGACGTCCGCGGATTCGACGGTCAGCGCGAGCCGGTCGTCCGAGTCCGGCAGGCGGGACGACAGGACGGCCACGAGAACCCCGATCACGACCACCGCGACGGCGGCGGCGCCGATCGTGAGAAAGATCCGTTGTTGACGCTGGGGGGTACCCCCGAGCAGTTCGTACATCGGTCCCCCTATCCCTTGAAGATGATCGTGGGGGTGACGCCCCACATCACGATGGTCAGGATGAAATCGAGCGTCAGTACCGTTACCAGGCTGGCCCGGACCGCGCGTCCACTGGCCAGGCCGACACCCTCGGGGCCGCCTTTGGCGAAATACCCGTAGTAGCAGTGGATGATCGTGACCGCGGCGCAGAACACCACGGCCTTGACCGTGGACAGCAGGATGTCGCCCGGGCTGAGGAACTGCTCGAAGTAGTGGTTGTAGGTGCCCTGGGCCTGACCGTGGAAGACCACCACGATCAGCTTGCAGGTGAGGAAGGCGAGCAGCAGGGTGAGCAGGTAGGCCGGAATCACGACGACGATGCCCGCGATCAACCGGGTGCTCACCACGTAGGGGATGGACCGGATGCCGAGCGCCTCGACCGCATCGATCTCCTCGGCGATCCGCATGGAGCCGATCTGGGCGGTCATCCGGCAGCCGGCCTGGGCGGCGAAGCCGATACCCGCCGAGATCGGAATCATCTCCCGGATGTTCGCGAGACCGCCGATGACGCCGGTGAGGGGCCCGAAACCGATCAGGTTCAGGCCCGCGTACGCCTCGATCGCGACGGCCGCGCCACTCGCCGCGCCGAGGATCACCATCATCACCACGACGCCACCGTCGACGATCACCGAGCCGCGGCCCCAGGCCAGAGTCTTGAGCACGCTGGAGGTTTCGCCCCGGTACTTCCGCAGGGCCACCGGGATCAGGTAGATCGACTGCGCGACGAACAGGACGGCCTCGCCGATCCGGGCGACGGCGCCGACCGCGCGGGGGGCGCGCGGTTTCGGGGGCGCGGCGGGCTTGGGAGCGGACTCGGTGGTCATCACGCCACCTGGCTCGGGAAGAACATCGTCTGGATCTGGGTGAGCCCCAGGAAGGCGAGGAAGATCAGCGTGATCGAGAGCACCACCGACGAGTTCACGCCGTCCGCGACGCCGCGCGGGCCGCCGCTGGCCTCGAGCCCGCGCAAGCCGGCGACCAGGCCGACGATCATGGCGCCGGTCTCGGCCTTGAGCACCGCGAAGGCGAGGTCGGACGGGGCGGAGAACGCTCCGAAGGACGACCAGAAGCCGCCCGAGCTGAGGCCGAACTGCCACACCGAGACGGTGAGCGCGACCATCATCGCGACCGCGACGATGGCGACCAGCAGCATCGGCGCGATGATCATCAGTGCGAGCATCCGGGGAGCGATCAGACGCGCGATCGGATCCACGCCCATCACCTGCATCGCCTGCAGTTCCTCGCGGACGGTGCGCGAACCGAGATCGGCGGCGATCGCGGAGGCGCAGACCCCGCCGAGCAGGACGCCGGTCGCCAGCGGTGCGCCCTGACGGATGATGCCGATGCCGCTGGCCGCGCCGACCAGCGAGTTCGCCCCGACGGTATCGACGAGCGCACCCACCTGGACCGAGACGACCGCGCCGAACGGGACGGCGACGAGGATCGCGGGCAGGGTGGTGACCCGGAGCAGCGTCACGGCCTGCGTGATGGTCTCGGCGACGGCGAAGTTCCCCTTGACGATGCCGCGCACCGTCCAGGTGACGATCGAGCGCGCCAGCACCACGGACTTGCCGATCGTGGCCAGGCTGCGGGTGAAGATCGCGACGAGCTGGTACAGCCGGTACAGCGCCGCGGCCCTCACGCCACGTCTCCGAACTCCAGCATCGCGCTCCTCTTCCGCTAGGTGCGAAACGGAGCGTAGCAAGCGCCGGGCAAAACTAGTACGTGTTTCAGTTGTTTACCCGGTGAGCTGCAGTTATGGGGTGTCTTTCTCAGTCTTTTATCAGCAATTTGACCGCGACGCCGAGCCGCTTCTGCACTTCGGAAGCCGAGGCGCGATGGGTCACCCAGGCGACCAGATTGGCCATCCACACATCGGCGATCAGGTGGAAGGTATCGCGCTGCTCGTCGGTGGGGTCCTCGACTCCGAGGGCGTGCGCGAACATACCCTCCAGCAACCGGCCGACGCGCTCGACCTCGGCGGCGGCGGTGGCATCGGCGAACATGAAGGCGCGCACCATGGCCTCGGTCAGCAGTGGCGCGCGTTGCAGTGCTTGCGTGTTGCGTTCGAGAACGAACATGAGCCGCTCGGCGGCGGTATCACCGGGCACCGTCGCCTTGCCGATCCGCTCGCCGGCCCGCTCGAACTGGCTCACCAGACCCGCGACCAACAGGTGCACCTTGGAGGGGAAGTAGCGGTACAGGGTGCCCAGAGCCACGTCGGCCTTCTTGGCGACGGCGCGCATCTGCACCGCGTCGTAGCCGCCCTTGCGAGCCAGTGCCAGCGTGGCGTCGATGATCCGCTTGCGGCGTTCCCGCTGTCCCGCGGTATCCAGTTCGTCGCGGGCGGGCGCGGCGGGAGCTACCGGTGCGGCTGCGGTTGTGCCTTCGGGCGGCATGGAGAGTCACCTCTGTTTCGATCGACATCGTGCCCGGGCTGCCTGATCGAGGCGCCCGGCGGTTTTGACAATTGAAACAGGTTATCGTCCGATACCTGTGGTTTCCGAGCCCTATCGGACGAAAATCACACCCCGGTGCCCTCGCGGCGCGCGTATCCGGCCTCGACCCCATCCTTGGCCTGCTCCCACCACGACCGGTTCGCGGCGTACCACTCGACAGTCGCGGCGAGGCCTGCCGCGAAATCGGCGTGCACCGGTTCCCAGTCCAGCTCGCGACGGATCTTCGCGGAGTCGATGGCGTACCGCAGGTCGTGCCCGGCGCGGTCGGTGACGTGGTCGAAGTCGTCCGTGGGCCGCCCCATGACCTCCAGGATCAGAGCGAGCACGTCGCGGTTGGATCGTTCGCCGTCGGCGCCGATGAGATAGGTCTCGCCGATCGCGCCCCGGTCGAGGATCGCCCAGACCGCGTCATTGTGGTCGTCGACGTGAATCCAGTCCCGGACATTGACCCCGGTGCCGTACAGCTTCGGCCGGATACCGCTGAGGATGTTGGTGATCTGCCGGGGGATGAACTTCTCGATGTGCTGATACGGACCGTAGTTGTTGGAGCAGTTGGAGATGGTTGCCCGCACGCCGAAGCTGCGGACCCAGGCGCGCACCAGGTGATCCGAGGACGCCTTCGACGCGGAGTACGGGCTCGACGGACGGTAGGGGGTGTCCTCGGTGAACCGTTCGGGGCTGTCGAGGGGCAGGTCGCCGAAGACCTCGTCGGTGGAGATGTGGTGCAGTCGCACGTCGTGCCGGCGCACGGCATCGAGCAGCACTGCGGTGCCGCGGATATTGGTGTCGAGGAACGGCCATGGATCCGACAGCGAGTTGTCGTTGTGGGTATCGGCGGCGAAATTGATCACCGCATCCGCGCTCGAGACCAACTCATCGACCACGGCGGGGTCCACGATCGAGCCCTTGACGAAGTCGACCCGGTCGCGCACGTCGTCGAGCGAGGACTCGTTGGCGGCATAGGTGAGCGCGTCGAGCACGGTGACGGCCACATCGGGCCGGGTGGCGACGGTGCGGCGGACGAAGTTGGCGCCGATGAAACCGGCACCGCCGGTGACCACGATCTGCATGCGTCCAGGGTAGTGCGGCTGCAAGCGCGGCGCGCCCGCTACCCGGTAGCCGACCGCGACCGTGCCGCCCGGTCCGACAACAGCACGCGCTCGCCGGCGTTGCGGGTGCGGCCGGCCGCCTCCTCGAACGCGATGGCGGCCTCCTCGTGCCGCCCGGCGCGTTCGAGCAGATCGCCGCGGACGCCGGGAACCAGCGGGGAATCGCCGAGCGCTGCCGGATCGACGGCGTCGAGCACCGCGAGGCCGGCCTCGGGCCCGTGCGCCCGGCCGTGCGCGACCGCGCGATTGACCTCCACGACCGGTCCGGGCGCGGCGAGCGCGAGCGCGTCGTACAGGGCGGCGATGCGCCGCCAGTCGGTATCGGCCGCCGAAGCGGCTCGGGCGTGCTGTGCGGCAATGGCCGCCTGCAGGTAGTAGCGGCCGACGGGACGGCCCGTGGCGGCGAGCTCCTCGGCGCGGTTCAGTGCGCAGAGGCCGCGGTGGATCAGTAGCCGGTCCCACCGACCGCGGTCCTGATCGTCGAGCAGTACGGACGCGCCGTCGGCATCGGTGCGTGCATCCATCCGCGAACCCTGAATCTCGAGCAGGGCCTGTAGTCCGTGCGTCTCCGGTTCCTCGGGTGCGAGGTGGGAGAGCATGCGGGCCAGACGCATCGCCTCGCGAGCGAGTTCGGGACGCATCCAGTCGTCGCCGGTGGTGGCGGTGTAGCCCTCGTTGAAGATCAGGTAGATCACCGCCATCACATCGTCGAGACGGCGTATTCGTTCCTCGCCGGTGGGCACCTCGAACTCGGCGCGGGCGCTGGCGAGAGTCTTCTTGGCGCGCGAAATCCGTTGTCCCATTGTCGCTTCGGCGATGAGAAACCCTCGCGCGATCTCGGCGGTGGTGAGACCGCCGACCACCCGCAGCGTCAGTGCCGCCCGCGACTGCGGGGTCAGTGAGGGGTGGCAGGCGAGGAAGATCAGGCGCAGGGCGTCGTCCTCGATGAAGTCGACCTGGGCGTCGAGGCCGGGCATGCCGTCCTCCTCCCGCAGGTCGCGGCCGAGCTCTTCGGTCTTGCGGCGCAAGGTCTCCGCGCGCCGGATCTGATCGATCCCACGGCGCTTCGCGGTGGTCATCAACCATGCCGCAGGGTTATCCGGAATTCCCGTCTCCGGCCATCGCTCGAGCGCTGCGACGAGTGCGTCCTGGGCCAGGTCCTCCGCGAATTGCAGGTCCCGGGTCATCCGGGTGAGCGCGCCGACGAGGCGGACCGATTCGGCCCGCCACGTGGCGGTGATGGCGGCGGCGGTGGTCCCGGCTGGCACGGACTCCAGCCTAGGACCACCGCGGCCGCGTCAGGCGTCGGACGGTGTGGGCGGCTCGTCCGAGATCTGCCGCAACGTGGCCACCATGGAGACCTCCGGCCAGTACTTGGCGTGCAGGTCCGCGAAGTCCTGCTGCCCGGCCACGGCTTCTTCGACGGTGTCGTACTGGAGCAGGGCCCAGCCGCCCACCACCTCCTTGGCCTCGGCGTAGGGGCCGTCGACCCGGGTTACCTCACCCTGGCGAACCACGAAGTTCACCGCGTCCTCGGTGCCGAACAGGCCGCCGCCGTCGAGGAACACGCCTTTGGCGGCCTGCTCGCCGATGTAGGCGTCCATCGCGTCGAACAGGGCCTGCGGCGGAGTTCCTACCGCGGCGCCCTCTTCCATCCGTACCAAACCCATGAAACGTGGCATGTCGATCAGTCCTTCTGTGAGCGGTGAATTGCACTGTCGCACGGACGTCGAACGGGACACCGTCATTTCGACATCAGCCGGAGAATTTCTTCGTCGGTCGCGGCGAAGAGCGGTTCGGTCAGTCGGCCGGGGCGTCGAACCAGCGCAGCAGCCGCAGGTCGGAGTCGGGTTCGGCAGCCGCCAGCGCCCTCCACGCCTGATCTGCGAGCGCGCGGGCCCGAGTCCCCGCCCAGTCCGGGGGGAGTAGCTCCGGCGGCAGGAGTGGATCGGCCTCGTGGGCACGGGCGAACTCGGTCACCAGGGTCACCGTCATCGCGAGGCGATCGGCGTGATCGGCGCCGCCGACCCGGGCGAGCACATCCCGGGCCTGCGCGGCGAGCCGCCGGTGTCCGTCGGTGAGCTCGTTCAGCGGCCACAGCCGGGCTGCGGCCGCGGGGCCTCGGGCGTCGCCCACGTCGAGGTCGGTGGTGCTGAGCGTGGTGAGGTAGAGACCGGCGCCGAGCTCCTCGGCGACGGCGCGTATCGCGCCCTCCCATGGGTGCGCGGACGCGTACAGGCCGCCCTGCACCGGGGCGCCGCCGAGCGCGAGTATCGCGTCGCGAAGGCCCGTGCGAGCCTCGCGAGCCGATTCGGGGACCCCGAAACCGGCGAGGTGCCACACTCCGTCCCAGGGCGCTCGCCCGCGGTCCTGCGCGTACATCAGCCGTACGTGGTCGCGGTCGGGCTCGATGGTGGCTCGCGTGCTGTCGGTGGCCGAGAGTACGGCACTGCGGCCGCGTCCGGACTGGGTGAACCGGCCCTCGGTGACCAGCCGCTTGATCGCAAGCCGCACTTGCTGATCGCTCATTCCCAGTAGTGCGGCCACATCGAACAGCTCGCCGGCGTCGATCGTGGCATCGGCGCGCAGCATCGCCTCGATCAGCGCGCGGGTTCCGATCACAGTGTCAGGCATCGGGTTCCTCCTGGATTCTCCGTGCAGCCCTCATCGGTCGTCCCGAGCCTTGGTGTACTCGGTCAACAGGTCCAGATAGCCGGGGGCGTAGATCGAGCGAGGCGCGGCGACGGCGCGGACGATCACGCCGAGGTCGCCGGACCGGTACTCGATGTCGTCCCTGGTGAGACTGTGCGTGGCACCGGGGAACCGGCGCTCGGTGAGCAGCCCCGGACGCATACCGTGCGCGTAGGCGCGGGCCGACTCGTCGACGTCGACATTGCGGTCGGAGTCACCGAGGATCAGCAGGGTGGGAACGGTGATCTTCGGGATCGTCGGGGTGACGTCGGCGCGATAGTTGCGTTCGACGAATCCCCAGCGATCCGCGGCCATCGGCGGATCATCGAGCGTGGCGGCCAGGTATGCGGTGTAGCCGGCGCCCTGCTCGAGCAGCGCGATGTCCTTCGCGCGCGCGTCGAGTGCGCGTGCACGCGCGGTGTCGGAGGCCTGTTCGGCCCGCAGGGTCGCGAGGGTGTTGTACTCGCCCTGCCGGAGCCAGTTGATCGCGGCGCCGACCAGAATAAGGAATCGAATGTCGGGGCGACGCACCGAGATCTCCGGAAGCACCCAGCCCGCCTGGCTGACGCCCCAGGCGCCTATTCGGCTGCGGTCCACGTCCGGTCGCTGCTTCGTCCAGTCAAGGGCGGCTGCCACTTCGGCACCGCGATCGGCGAGTGACTGGTCGAGCCAATTGCCGGGCGACCCGTCGACCCCCGGCTTGTTCGAGGCGAGGGTGGCATAGCCCGCCTTGGCGAACGCTTCGGACAGGGGTTTGTAGTTGTCGTCGCGGGTGGCGCCCGCGGCACCGTCGCCGTGCACCATGATCACGAGGCCGTACGGTCCATCGCCGTCCTGAGGAGTGGTGAGCAGCCCGTCGAGGCGGCCGCCGGTGTGCGCATCGGGTGCGGACCCGCCCGATGCCAGGGCATCGGTGACGGGAATGCTGACGCGCTGTTCGTGGTAGCCGAAAGTGTTGGCCGTGATCACCCAGGCACCGCCGCCGAGCACTACGACGACCACGAGGAGCGCGCTGAGCGCGGAGTACCGTTTCACCACATAGTGATCGTATCAATAACGATCGAATTGAAAAAGATAGTTCTAGACGTGATGCTCCAGCAGTGCGACCATCAGTGCCTCACAGTCGGCGAGCACTGTCCCTTCCTGATCGCTGAGTGTGGCCGCGACGTAGATCTTGCGGCCCTCCACGCGGTCGACCCAGCCATCGACGATCAGCTCGGGTCCCACCGGTGCCACCTGCTTGTACGAGACGTTGAGATACGCCGTGCGAGCCAGTGGGTGTCCGCCGCTATAGACGATCCATCCGAGATGCTCATCGAAGACGTTCGCGATCATGCCGCCGTGCGCCGCGTTGTTGCCGCCCACGTGGGCGCGTCGGAAGCGCAGCACGGAGCGGACCCCGGTTTCGTCGAATTTCACCATCCGCCAGGGCGTCTGCATGGCACTGCCGCGACCGGGTAGGTCAGAGACGCGATTGGCGGGACCGTCGCCCTCGTTGACCTCCCGGTAGGGCTCCAAGGTCGCCACCGCGTTGCGGATCTGTTCGGTAGCGGCGGCGTAGGCGTCGTCGTCGGCGTCCGCGGCGACGGACAGATCGAGCAGATCACGCACCGATTCGACGAACCCGCCGAAGGAGGGCGGTGCCTCCCGCGGATTGAACTTCGGGAACTCGGAGCGGCGATCGACGCGGTGGGGGCTGTCGGAGTTGCTCACCCGTCAGAGGTTATCGCAGAGAAAACGGTCCGCGACTCAGAGGGATTCGAGCGTCGGCAACGGCGGCAGCCCGGTCTCGTACAGCCAGGTTCGCCACAGGTCGCGCAGCGGTTCGGGACTGTGCTTGGCCGCGAGCGTCACCAGGTTCTCCGTGGTCACCGACTCGTGGGCGTACTCCGAGGTCCACTCGTGCAGCAGCGTGAAGAAGACCGGGTCCCCCAATGCCACACGCAGGGCGTGCACGGTCATCGCGCCCCGCTTGTACACCCGGTCATCGAACATGTCCTTGGGACCGGGATCGCCCACCACGATGTCCTGGGGCGAAGCCGCGAGCTTCGCGTAGTACCGTGCCACCATCTGCTGCGTGGTGGCCTCACCGCACTCCTGTGCCCACAGCCACTCGGCGTAACACGCGAAGCCTTCGTGCAGCCAGATGTCCTTCCATCGGGTGAGCGTCAACGAGTTGCCGAACCACTGGTGCGCGAGCTCGTGCGCCACGAGCCGTTCCGCGTGACGAGTGCCGTCGCAGTGATTGGCTCCGAAGATCGACACGGTCTGCGCCTCGACCGGAATCTCCAGCGTGTCGTCGGTGATCACCACGGTGTACTCGGGGAACGGGTACGGGCCGAACCAGCGGGTGAAGGCGCGCATGATGCGCTCCTGGTTGCCGAAGCTGCGCTGGAAATCGCGCTTGAGGCGGGGCGGTAACGCGGCGCGGATGGGAACCGGCTTCTCGGCGACCTTCACCGATTCGTAGGCGCCGATCTGGATCGTCGCGAGGTAGGTCGCCATCGGCGCGGCCTGCTCGAACACCCATGTGGTGTGGCCGGCGGCGACCTTCCGGGAGGTGAGTACCCCGTTGGACACCACGCGGTAGGGGGAGTCGGTCGTGATCGCGATGCGATACGAGGCTTTCGACCCAGGATGGTCGTCGCAGGGGAACCACGACGGTGCGCCGCTCGGTTGCGAGGCCACGATCACGCCCTCGGTGAGTTCCTCCCATCCCACCTCGCCCCAGTTGGAGCGCACTGGGCGCGGTGTCCCGGCGTACCGGATCGAGACCGTCATCGCCGCGCCCGCGGGGATCTCGCCCGGCAGTGTGATGTCGAGCTTGCCGCCGCGTTGGGCGTAGCGCGCGGGACGGCGGCCGTTCACCGAGACCTTGGACGCGGCAAGCGCATCGGACAGGTCGAGGGAGAACCGGCGCAGCGGCTCGTTCGCCGTCGCGGTGATCTCGGCCCGGCCCGCCAGGCGGTTACTGGCCACCTTGTATTCGAGTTCGAGGTCGTACCGGGAAATCCGGTAGCCGGGATTACCGTGCCCCGGGATGTATGGATCGACCGCGCGGGCATGCTGCGGATTCGGTGCGGCACCGAGCTTCGGCCTCGCCGACTTGCGCACCACGAATCGCACCTGCCTTTCGTCCTGGGTTCGGATGATCACCTTACCGGCGGGGTAGCCGCATCGTTGACCGGCGACCCGGCCGCACGTCGCTGCGAATCCGGTGGGCTGCGCCGGCCCGAGAAGATCGTGAACGAATGCATCACGATAGCAAGGGTCCGTCAGGTGCGCGGCTTGCGCAGGGTGACGGTGGCGACGCCGTGGCCCGGCGGTGGGACCTCGGGAGCGGAGGCGCGATAGCCGGCACGTTCATACGTGCGGATGTTCCGCGTGCTGCCTGCACCGGTGAACATGAGGAACTCGCGGGTGCCCTCGGGGGCCAGGGCCTCCATCAGCGCGATGAGTTGGGTGCCGAGTCCCCGGCCCGCTAGATCCGGCGCGACCATGAGGCGGCCGATGTGCCACGTCCCGTCCGCCTCGGCGCGCCCGCGCCCGGCGCCGACGAGCCGCCCGTCGAACCGCATCACCACCGTGGTCCATTCGCTCGCCCACGCCAGGATGTCGTCGTGGGTCTCGTGGAGCGGCGGGATCTGCAGGCTGTTGTTGGCGAGCGCCTCCTGCACCCAGCAGCAGCGCTGCAGGACCAGCAGCTCCGCCACATCGTCGGGCGTGAACGGCGCGATCTGCAGTCCCTCGGTCACCCCCTCACCGTAGCGGCGAGCGCGGGATCGGTGAGTACAGCGGGGATCACGAACCGCCGCAGCAACTCCTCCTCGGCGCTGGCATCGGGTTCGGGGTGCGAGAGCAGTGAGACCACCACGCGCACCAGCCAGCGCGCCGCTGCGGGCGCAGATTCCGGGGCGTCGGCGCCCGTGATCTCGGTGAGCAGGCCGAAAGCCACCGCCTCGATGCCGGCCGATCGCGACGCGATGCCGCCGGCCGGGGGCTCGTCGACCGCGAACCAGGCGGCCAGCGGCGGTGCCCCGCGGACCTCCTCGACGGCGATCTGCAGCGCCCGCAGCAGGCGTTCGCCTGGATCGGCGATACCGGACGTCCGGTCGCGGACCGCGACTGCCACGGCTCGGGCTTCGCGCTGGATGAATGCGGCGTGCAGTGCCTGCCGGTTCGGAAAGTAGCGATACAGCGTGGCCCGGGAACAGCCTGCGGCTTGCGCGAGCTCCGCCATCCCCACCGCGGCCACGCCGTCCCGTGCGAACAACTCGGCCGCAGACGCGAGAATCCGATCCGCGGCGTCGCGCTCGCGCGCCGCCTGCCAGTTCACGTGCGCACCTGAAGCGACAGTGGTCGCCGCACGTAATTGCCGGGTGCCCAGGTGATCGAATCGGGGTCAACGTCGAGATCGGGCAACCGGGTGAGCAGTTCGTGCAACGCCACCCGCGACTGCATCCGCGCCGCCGCGGCACCGAGACAGTGGTGGTTGCCCTGGGCGAAGGTGAGGATCTCGCGGGGCCGGCGGGTCACGTCCAATTCTTCGGAGCGGGTACCGAATACGCGCTCATCTCGATTCGCGCTCGCGTACAGCAAGAGCGCTTTGCGGCCGGCGGGGATGCACACGCCCTCGATCGTGGTATCGCGGGTGACAGTGCGCGCGAGACCCTGAACCGGCGATGTGAGGCGCAGGAACTCCTCGACCGCATCGGGTATGAGGCCGGGGTCGCCGGCGAGCAGGCGCCACTGATCGCGGTGCCGAGCGAGCAGCTCGGTCGCGCCGCCGAGCATGCCGGTGGTGGTGTCGTTGCCGCCGGTGACCATGGTGAACGCGAAACCCAGAATGGATAGCAGACCCGCGGTGTCGCCGTCTGCGCCGTAGCCTGCCGCCACCAGATGACTCACGGTGTCGTCACCGGGCTCGCGACGGCGGCGCTGGACGAGTTCTCCGAAATAGCCCATGAGTTCACCGATCGCGGTGGCGACCTCGGGGCCCATGGCCGCGATATCGGTGCCGGCCTCCGCCGCCGCCCCGACGATGCGCTCGGTCCAGTCGTCGAACCGGGGGCGATCCTCCTCGGGGACACCCAGGTAGTGCGCCACCACCATGCTGGGCAGCGGTTTGAACAGCGACGCGACGATGTCGCCTCCGCCCTCGGCGCGCAGTCGTTCGATCCGTGTGACGACGAAGTCGCGGACCGCGGGCTCGATCGCGGACACTTGTCGCGGAGTGAAACCGCGCGAGACCAGTCGTCGGAACTGCGTATGGTTCGGCGGATCCTGCATGACCATCGGTGGATTATCTTGCAGTCCGGTGCGTTCCAGCTCGCCATACACCGTGGTGAGTCCGGTTGCGGAGGAGAAGGTAGCGGGCTCGCGTAAGGCGGCCGCCACATCGGCATGGCGGGAGAGCACGTAGTAGTCCGCCCCATCGCCGTTGTCGACGTGGTGCACCGGGGAGTGCGTGCGAAGCGCGCGGTACATCGGCCAGGGGTTCCGCCAGGACTGCGCAGAGCACGGCGCGAAGACGGGGTGAGACATATCAATGCTCATGTCTCGATCTTTGGATCAATTCCCTATGTTGTCAAGGCCTCGACGTAGTGGCTGATCCGGCCGCGCGTGATCACGGGCTGGAACCGGTCACGCGCCTCGCGGTGCGGTACGAGCGCGGGGCGTCCGTCGCTGCGATAGACGAGTACCGCATGCCAGGGCGTCGCCCACGAGCCGTCCGCGGCGTCGATGAGCCGGATGCCGAACTTCTCCGCACCGGGCGGCTGCGGATGGATGGACAGTCGCACGGCATCGGGATTCTCGTGGGCCAGGAGGTCGCCCCAAGCGCGACTCAGGCGCAGGAGGTCGTAGGCCTTCCGCTTGGCCGTGCGCTGCAATTGCGCCCGTGATCCCGACCATTGCGCGGTGTCGCCCACCATGAACCTCGTCATCCCTCGGAGCATGCGCGCGGTCTGGGGCTCGGCGAGTACATCGGCGCGCACGTCGACGAGCGGCGGCGCCCACTCCTGCTCCAGTCGCTCGCGTTTAGCTGCGAAATCGTCATTCTCCCAGATGGAATCGAGGCCGAACGTCGTGAGCCGGGTGAGCCCCTCGGCCTCGATCATGTCGCGAAGTGCTGCGTTGTACGCGGTGACCACGCTGTCCGAGACGCCGATCACCTCGGTGAAAACGTGGCCGTCGGAGCACACGATGACGCGAGCCCCCGGCGGATGGATGCGGCCGATAGCCTCGCACCAGGCGTTCAGGTTGCGCAGCGCGAGACGCTCGCCCTCGTCGGGCAGGTGTCCCGCCACCTTGTCGGGGTTCGGCGACTTGCACGGAAAGGCGGGGAGCACGAAATCGATCGGCTCGTTCCGCTCGATCCGGTGCCCGATCGCTGCCAGCTGCACCGGTCAGTCCTGCGGCCGCTCACCCCCGTCGCCGGCGACCCGCCGCCAGGGCAGCAGCACCGCGAGCACGCGTTCCGCGGCGGTCATTCGACGATCCGGTCGTAGGACACCGGCAGGCACCGGACGCCCCGCGCCAAAGGGGCGTGGAAGAACTCGAGATCCGCGTCGGTACAGGCGAGACGGAGACCGTCGAGGCGGCGGAGCACGGCCCCGAGTGCCTCCTGCAACTCGATGCGTGCGAGCGCAGCGGCGGGACAGTAGTGCGCTCCGTGCCCGAAGGCCAGGTGCGGATTCGGTGAGCGCTGCAGGTCGACCGCGTGCGGGCAGTCGAATCGCGCCGGGTCGCGGTTGGCGGCCATCAGGGAGACGATCACCGAATCACCCGCGGGTACAGTGTGTCCCCCGAACTCGGTGTCGCGGTCGAAGAACCGCCAGGTGGTCAGCACGAAGGCGCTTTCACGGCGCAACAGCTCTTCGACGGCGGCGTCGATCCGATCGGGGTGGGTGCGCAGCTCGTCGAGCTGCGCGGGATGCTCCAGGAGAGCGAGTATCGACAGGGCGAGCTGATTGGTGACGGGATCCTGCCCCGCCGCAAGCAACTGAAAGATCATCGATCGCAACTCGTCTCGATCGATCTCACCTGACTCCTCCGCCGCGACGAGCTTTCCCAGCAGGCAGTCGGGATCGCCCCCGCCGCTGGCGAACCGGTCCATCACCTCCGCGATGTAACCCTCCAGACCGAGCAGCAGTTCCTCGTATCGAGGGCGCCGTGGATCGTCAGGGCCCACGGGTGCGACTACACCGCCCCATGCCGGATCGAACCGCGCGACCAGGTCCGCGGGCAGACCGATCGCATCGGCGAGGGCGCGCAGCGGTAGCTGCGCCGCGAACGCCGAGACCAGATCGACGGTGCCGGATGCGGGCAGTGCATCGATCAGCTCGGCCACGTGCCGGGTGATGGACGGACGCTGCTGTTCGGTCCGGCGCGCGGTGAACGCCCCGGTCACGAGCGCACGCATCACGGTGTGCCGCGGCGGATCCTGGTGCAGCAGATGGGCCTGCAGACGGCTGTGTTGCGGCTCCGCCATCACCGACGCCCGGGCCCGCCACCGCGCGTTCCCTCGTGAATGATCCTTGCCGAGTCGCTCGTCGGTGAGTGCACTCACGGCCGCGTCGTAGCCCGTGACCAGCCAAGCGGGCACCGCGGGGAAGTCCACCGGGTGCACCGGTCCTGCGGCGGTCAGGGTGTCGAAAACGGTGTGCGGGGCGCGGTAGTAGGCGTCACCGTGCAGCGGGAAGCGGGCCGGAGCGGCTGAAGGGTGCATGCACTAGGAGTCGGATCCCGGGACCGGAAAGTTCCCGTGCCTTCACGACGGCGGGCTGCCGCCGGGCATGTCGCGGAGATAGTCCACGGCCACCAGCAACCGGCCGGTGACGGGGTGCTCGATCACCTCGGCGTGAACGGAGAAGACATCGTCGAGCAGGTCGCGGGTCAGTACCTCGGCCGGGGTGCCGCCGGCGACGATCCGCCCTGCGGACAGTACGAACAGTCGATCACACACCGCGGCAGCGGTATTGAGGTCGTGCACGGTGATCAGCGTGGTCGCCGATCGCCGTTTCAGCAGCGTGAGCAACTGCGCCTGATGGGCGAGATCGAGATGGTTGGTGGGCTCGTCGAGCACCAGCACCTCGCCGCCCTGGGCGAAACACCGTGCGAGCAGCGTCCGTTGCCGCTCGCCGCCGGACAGCGACGCGAAGCTCCGGTGCGCCAGGGCGGTGAGCTCGGCATCGGCGAGGGCCGTCGTGATCCGATCGCGGTCCACGGCTGACTCGCGGCCGAACCCGCCCTGGTGCGGGATCCGGCCGAGCGCGACCACATCGCGGACCGTCACGTCGAAATCGGAGCCGCGCTCCTGGGGCATCGCGGCGATCCGCCGGGCGGCGGCGGCGGGCGAGAGATCGCGCAGATCGTCGTCACCGATCAGCACCCCGCCGGCCACAGGTTTGAGGTGTCGGTAGACGGTGCGCAGCAGCGTGGATTTGCCGCTGCCGTTCGGACCGATCACCCCGGTGATCTCACCGGGCCGGGCGACCACGGAGACCCCGTCGATGATGGTGGTGCCATCGAGCACGACGGTGACCGCGCGGACGTCGATGCCGCTCATGCGATCCCCCGCCGGGACCGTGACACCAGGTACAGCAGCACCGGGGCGCCGATCAGTGCGGAGACCACGTTGATCGGTAGCTCCTGGTCGATGACCTGCGTGGCCAGCCGGCACAGCAGGTCGACCGCGGACAGCAGGATCGCTCCGCATACCGCGGCCGCCGGGATCACCCGGCGGTGATCAGCACCCACGAGGAACCGGGCGATATGCGGAATCAGCAGGCCCACGAAGCCGATCGCGCCGGAGAAGGCCACCATCACCCCGGTCATCAGGCTGGTCAGTACGAAGACGACGCCGCGCACGCGACCCGCCCGGACGCCGAGTCCATGTGCCGTCTCATCGCCCATCGTGAGGGCGTTGAGCGACCGGGCCAGACCGAACAGAGCGACGGTCCCGAGCAGAACCGCCGCCCCGACGATCGGTACCGCCGGGCCGATCGCCCCCGCCAGACTGCCCATGAGCCAATGCAGGATTCCCTGAGTCTGGGTGATGTCCTTCGACTGGAGCACCAGGAAGCTGGTGAACGACGAGAGGATCTGACCGATGGCGACGCCCGCCAGCACCAGCCGTAGCGGGGCGATGCCCGGCCCACGGGCACCGACCAGCCACACCGCGGCGAAGGCGACCATCGCACCGGCGAAGGCGGCGACGGGGAGCGAGAACATCGGGGGCAGAAGTGCCCCGAGCGCGCCCCCACCGGACACCAGAGCCGCGACGGCGCCGAGTGAGGCTCCGGAGGAGATGCCGAGCAGGTACGGATCGGCGAGTGGATTGCGCACGATGGCCTGGACGGCGGTCCCGACCACGCCCAGCCCGGCGCCGATCAGCGCCGCCAGCACGGGCCGGGGGAAGCGCACCCGCCAGACGATGATCTCCGTGCTGCCCTCCGCCATGGGACGGCCCGTGACCTGGTGCCACAGGATCCGCCAGACGTCGCCGAGTGCGATGTCGGTGGATCCGTAGCTGACCCCGAGTGCGATGAGTACGGCGACCAGAGCGAGCCCGGCGACGAACAGCACCGGGAGGCGCGCGGAGCGGATCACCGAATCCCGTTGAGGGCGCTCGACAACGTGCTCACCATCGTCGCGTTCTCTACGCCGGGCAGTGACATGTCCTCGGCGAAGGCGCGCACGAACCGGTTCTCCCGCACCGCCGTCAGGCCCGCCGTCCGCGGATCCGCGCGCAACGTGGTGACCGCGGCTTCGTAGGCGGCGTCTACCTTCGCCTGGGTGTCCTGCCGTGTCACGGCCACGACGATCACCTCGGGAGCGGTGGCCACCACTGTTTCCCAGGGCGCGGCGAACTGCGCCTTGTCGGTGCGGTCGAAGACATTCCGCCCGCCCGCCATCGAGATGATCGCGTTGGCGATCTGACGATTGCCCACGGTGGTGGCCTGGGCATCGTCGCGGCCCGGCGTCAGGTAGAGCACCGACGGGCGGTGCGAGGGCGCCTTCGGTGCGCCGTCGACCGTGGTGCGCATCGTCGCGATCAGCCGGTCACCGTCTGGCTTTCGGTCGACCAGGGCGGCGAGCGAGCGGATATCGTCCTCCACCCCGCCGAGATCGGTGACGGGCCTGTCCTGGGTCGCCGCGCAGGCGGACGAGCGCAGCACCACTCGCTGCATCTTCGCCGCCGCGAAATCAGCTGCGGAGGGGCCCGGGACGCCCATCATCACCATGCCGTCGTACGGGTCCACGTACACCTGCGCGCCCGAGGTGAGCAGCTTCTCCTTGTCGGCGGTGCGGGCGCCGAGAGACGGTACGCGCGCGGCCTGGTCACGGATATCGTCCGGTAGGGTCTTCGCACCGTCCGACCAGGCGGTCCCGATCACCCTGTCACCGGCGCCGAGTCGGAGGAGGAGTTCGAGGGCGGCGGTGTTGCCGGTGGCTATCGCATCGGGTGTGCGGTCGATCGTCACCGTGCTGCCATCGCACAGCGTGAATGCGGCCCCCTTCGACTCGGTCGCCGGCGCGGATTCGACGGGGGAACAACCGGCGGCGATCGATCCCGCTGCCAGCGTGGCGATCAGGGCCCGAATCGTGGTGATCGGCATGGAGTCTCCTCGGTCAGCCCGCGGCGCGGGTCGGGTCGGCGGCTTCGCCGTGAACCAGGGTGTGGAGGTCGGTGCGAGCTCGTGCCACCCGCGAGCGGATGGTGCCGATGGCGCACCCCACGATCTGCGCGGTTTCGGCGTAGCTGAATCCGATCACCTGGGTCAGCACCAGGGCCTCGCGGCGGTCGTCATCGATCCGTTCGAGCAGGTCGCGTAGTTCGACGCGAGCGTGTTCGGGCAGGTCGCGATGCGGCGCGGCGGCGAGACCATCCAGATCGGTCCCGTCGCCGACGGGTGTGCTGGGGCGGGCGGTGCGGTGGCGTATCGCGTCGATCACCACATGTCGGGCGATGCTGGTGAGCCAGGTCCGGGCCGAGGATCGGCCCTCGAAGCGATGCAGCGAGCCGAAGGCGCGCAGGTAGGTCTCCTGCACCAGATCGTCCGCCTCGTCGGCCCCGGCGACCAGCGCCACGAACCGTCGCACATCGTGCTGGGTCAGGGCGACGAACTCCGCGAGGGCGGTTCCGTCGCCCCGGCCGGCACGCAGTGCGGCGGCGGTCGCCGCACTGACATCGGCATCCGGATTCGGCATAGGGGCATTGAACGCGACTCCGGGAACCGGTCATACCCGCTGAGGGTATGGTCGCGAAAATGCTTCTGTGACTGAATGTCCCCAGGTGAGAAAGGGTGCGATTCGCGGGAACCATCCCGCACTCTGGTACGACTAATACCGTAGGGCAGGGTGTGCGCCAGAGCCGGAAGGGGGCGATATGCACTGTGCGAGGTGGCGCGGCGCGCTCTCCGCCGAGCTCGACGGTGAGCTCGACGCTGCCGAGCGCGCCGGACTGGTGCGCCATCTGGGCGCATGTCCTGCGTGCGCGGTGTGGCTGGAGGAGAACCGGCGTATCGGCCGCCGTCTCGCCCTGCGCTCCGTCGAACCCGCGGAGGACCTGCACGCCCGCCTGCTACCGCTGGTCGACCTGCGCACCATCTGCGGCTGCGGCGACGTCTGCCGCTGCGAACCCGAGTGCACGTGCGGCGACCTCTGCGCCTGTCGCGCGGCGCACTGAGACCGGTCGCCGCTCAATCACGTTTGCGCTTGCCCTCGTTGAACACCCACGGCGAGATCGGGTTGCCCTGCCACTTGGTGTTCGCGGGCACCGAATCGCCCCGCATCACCAGCGACGCGGGGCCCACCGTGGCGCCGTCACCCACCGACGAGGCGGGCAGCGCGACGCAATGCGGTCCCAATGTGGCGCCCTTGCCGAGCACGACGGTGTCCATCGCCATGATGCGGTCGTGGAACAGGTGCGTTTGCACCACGCATCCGCGGGAGACGGTCGCCGCGTCGCCGAGCGTCACCAGATCGGCTTCGGGCAGCCAATAGGTCTCGCACCACACACCGCGGCCGATCTTCGCGCCCAGCATCCGCAGCCACAGGTTGAGGATCGGGGTACCGGTGGCGGCGTGGGCGAACCACGGCGCGGCCACGCACTCGACGAAGGCGTCGGACAGCTCGTTGCGCCACACGAACGACGACCACAGCGGATGTTCTTCGCGCCCGATCCGGCCCACCACCAACCATTTCGCCGCTGCGGCGATGCAGCAGGCGGCGGCGCCGGCGACCAGCAGCGTGACGCCGGATAGCACAGCCGCGAGCCACCAGCCGACGTTGATCACGAAGTAGTTCAGGGCCACCAGCACGCCCAGCCCCAGCCCGAAACTGACGAACACGGCGAGCAGGCGGGCCGTCTCCACCGCGCCGCGGGCCATGCGCAGCGCCAGTGAGGGGTTGTAGGTGAAGGTGGAATCGGTGTTGCCTGCGGTGCGGCGCAAGCGGACCGGCGGGCTGCCGAGCCACGAACTGCCGGACTTCGCCTTCGACGGCGTCGCGCTGAGCACGGCGACGAGGCCGTCCTTCGGGACGCGGCGGCCCGGACCCGTCATTCCCGAATTGCCGAGGAAGGCTCGCTTGCCGATCTTCGCCTCGTCGATCCGCATCCAACCGCCGCCCAGCTCGTAACTGCCGACCATGGTGTCGTCGGCCAGGAACGACCCGTCGCCGATGGAGGTGAACTTGGGAATCACCATCGCCGTGGAGATCTCGGCGTCCTTGCCGACCTTGGTGCCCAGCATCCGGAACCACAGCGGGGTGAGCAGTGACGCGTACAGCGGGAACAGGAAGGTGCGTGCGGCGTCCATCAGCCGCTCGGTGGCCCACACCTGCCAGCCCACCCGGCTGCGTACCGCGTGATAGCCCGGCTTGAGGCCGATCGAGAGCAGTCGCACCGCGATCAACGTGAGCAACGCGTAGACGGCGAGCGAGACGATCACCGCGATCGGCAGGGCCGGAAGGGACTGCAGCGTCGCCTCTTCGAGGTTCGATGCGTCCTTCACGACCCAACCCAGCAGGGCCAGGCCCGCGGCGATCGCCACCATCGGCAGGCCGGCGAGCAGGATCGAGCTGACACCGTAGATCCATACCCAGTAGGGCTTGCGGGGCGGCCGTTCGGACGGCCACGGGTGTTCGGCCTTACCGATCTTCTCGGCGGGCGAGCCCGCCCAGTGCTGCTTCGCCTTCACCTTGCCGAACACCGCGGAACCCGGGCCGATCTCGGCGCGGCGGCCCACCTTCGCGCCCGGCAGCAACGTGGAGCGCGCGCCGATCGAGGCTTCCTCGCCGATGCTGATCGCGCCGATGTGCAGTTCGTCGCCGTCGAGGTAGTGACCGGCGAGGTCGACCTCGGGCTCCACCGAGCACTGGTCGCCCAGCTCCAACATGCCGGTCACCGGCGGGAGCGTGTGCAGGTCGACGCCGCGGCCGATCTTCGCGCCGAGCGCGCGAGCGTAGTAGATCATCCACGGTGCGCCCGACAGATTCTCCGCACCCGACGCTGCGGTGAACCGCTCGGCGATCCACAGCCTCAGATGCTCCGGGCCACCGCGCCGGTACACGCCGGGTTCGAGTCCGGAGAGCAGCAGGCGGCACGCGATCACCGACATCGTCATGCGGCCGATGGGGGTGATGAACACCAGGAACAGCGCCAGTACCACCCACCAGCTCAGCGTGGGCAGCAGCGTGGAACCGGTGGCCCAGGCGAAGACGTTGTTGGCGATGGCCATCCAGGTCAACCACTGCAGGCCGGTCAGCGTGGTGAGCGGCACCGACAGCAGGATCTGGGCCAGACCCGTCGACCGCGGCGTGGGGCGTACCTCGCGGGGCTCGGCCACCTGGGCCGGGTTCAGAGAGTCCAGATACCCGGCGAGCGAGCCGAGCCGCGGATGGTCGTAGAGGTCGGCGACGGTGACCGACGGGTACTGCTCGCGCAGTGCCGTCACCAGCTGGGCGGCGCTCAGCGAACCGCCGCCCTCGGCGAAGAAGTCGGCATCCTCGCTGGTGATCGGGGCGCCGAGGATGCCGGACCAGCGCTCGGCGACCCACTCGGCGGTGCCGGTCAGATCGCCGGTGTCGGCGTCGTCGGCACCGGGTAGCGGCCAGGGCAGGGCGTTGCGGTCGACCTTGCCCGAGGTGCGGGTGGGCAGCTCGTCCATCAGGGCGAGCCGTGGCACCAACGCAGCGGGCAGCTGCTCGGCGAGGATCTCGCGGGCGGCCTTGATATCGAAATCGGGGTCGGTGGAGGCGAGGTAGCCGACCAGCATCGACGTACCGGCCGAGTTCTTCCGGACCGCCGCGGCGGCGCCCGAGACACCGGGCAGGTTCTGCAGCGCATTGTCGACCTCGCCGAGTTCGATACGCCGCCCACCCACTTTGACCTGATCGTCGGCGCGGCCCTCGAACAGCAGCCCTTCCGGATCGAGTCGCACCAGATCTCCGGAGCGGTAGGCACGGTCCCAACCGAGCGTCTCCATCGGCGCGTACTTCTCGGCGTCCTTCGCGGGATCGAGGTATCGGGCCAGGCCCACCCCGCCGATCACCAATTCGCCGGATTCACCCTCCGCCACCGGCAGTGAGGTGGCCGGGTCGACGACTGCTAGGTCCCAGCCTTGCAACGGCAGGCCGATGCGCACCGGGCCCTGACCGTCGAGGGGCGCTGCGCAGGCGACGACGGTGGCCTCGGTGGGACCGTAGGTGTTCCACACCTCACGGCCGTCCACGGCCAGTCGCTGCGCCAACTCCGGCGGGCACGCCTCGCCGCCGAAGATCAACAGCCGAACCGCTTCCAGGGCTTCCGCCGGCCACATGGATGCGAGGGTCGGCACCGTCGACACCACGGAAATGTCGCGGGACACCAGCCACGGTCCCAGGTCCATGCCCGAGCGCACCAGCGAACGCGGTGCGGGTACGAGGCAGGCACCGTGCCGCCACGCCAGCCACATCTCCTCGCAGGAGGCGTCGAAGGCCACCGAAAGGCCGGCGAGCACGCGATCGCCCGGCCTGAGTGGTTCCTGCTGGAGGAACAGACGGGCCTCGGCGTCGACGAAGGCGGCCGAATTGCGGTTCGTCACGGCGACGCCCTTGGGGGTGCCGGTGGACCCGGAGGTGAAGATGATCCAGGAATCGTCGTCGGGGGTGGGGAGACGGTTGCCCGGGCCCGCGGTGCCGGCCGCGATGGCCGCCGCGCGATCCTTGGTCGCCGGTGCGCGCCACAGTCCGTCGCCGGTGAAGATCGCGGCGGCGTCGGCCTCACCGAAGACCAGGTCGGCGCGCTCCTGGGGATCGTCGGCGTCGACGGGAGCGTACGCCGCCCCGGCGGCCAGGGTGGAGAGGATCGCCACGTACAGCGAGCGGTGTCCCGACGGCATCCGCACGCCCACCCGGTCGCCCGCCTGTACGCCGCTGCGGCCCAGGAAGTCGGCGCCCTCCATCACCTCCTCCCACAGCTCGGAGTAGGTCAGCACGCTGTCGCCGTCGTCGATCGCGGGCTCTTCGGGGTACGCCTCGACGGTGGCTTCGAGGATGTCGATCAAGGTCCGCGGCTCGGGGGCCAGCGCGGACAGCAGATATTGCGGGGGGATCTCGTTCGGGACCACGGTGGCCGACTTCCTCCGGTGATTACAGCGCGGACGACAGAGAACACATCACTTCGCGACGATTGTGTCAGGTCACATCCGGACCGCAGCACGGACCGGCGGAGCTACGCTGTTCTCAGCATTACTGATCGGTAACCAAGGAGTAGTCGAGATGGCGGTCATCGCCCATCGGGGCCGCAGCGCGCGCTCGCGCGTGGTGTTGTGGTTCGTGCGGATCGTGATGAAGACGATCTTCCGGTTGTTCCCGCTGAGCGACCGCACCCTGCCGCTGCTGCGGGCAGTCGAGCCATACCTGAGCCGGGTGCCGCAGTCGGTGCGCGGAGTACGGATCGAGAAGGTGACCCTCGGCGGAGTGCCGACCGAGCGCATCGTCCCCGACGGTGACGCGGACCCGCATCCGCGCGCCGCCCTGATCTACTACCACGGCGGTGCGTTCATCGGATGCAACCTCGACACGCATCGGCGGATCGCCGTGCTGCTGGCCCGCGGCCTGCGAGTTCCCGTGTACAACGTGGAGTACCGCCAGTACCCCGACGGCGGCGTGGGCACCTCCGTGGCCGACGGTTTCGCGGCGTACCGCGAACTCCTCGACTCCGGTGATGTGGACCGGATCCTGGTTGCGGGCGACTCGGCCGGCGGGTTCGTGTGCGCGAAGGTCATTCAGTACGCCGCCGAGGCGGGCGTTCAGCGGCCCACCGCGTTCGCCGGTTTCTCACCCTTCCTCGACATCAGCGCCACGCTGCCGCGGAGCTCGCGGCACGATGCGATGCTGCCGCTGGCCAAGATCCGCAAGCTGCGGACAGTGCTCGGACGCGGCCCCGAGGACCTGCGCGGTCCCGAGGACATGACCACCGACGCCACCGCGGCGTACTTCCCGCCGACCATTCTGTTCGCCGCCGATCGCGAGGCGCTGATGGTGGACTCCTTGGAGTTGCACGGCTCTCTGGACCGGGCGGGCGTACCCAATGAGGTGCACATCTACGACGGCCAGGTGCACGCCTTCGTGGTGGGGGCCGGGATCACTCCGGAGTCCTGGAACGCCTACAAGGTGACGGTGGCCTTCCTTTCCGACCGGCTGACCGAGGCCGAGTCGCAGGAGGTGGATGCCCGGGTCAGTCCGGAGCATCACCTCGCGTCCTAGCCTTGCCGCCTAGCGAACTTCGGTGCGGAACTGCTGTGATTCCGTCGGTGTGACCGCATTTTGGCACCGCAACCCAGGATCAAGACCGTAAACTCGCATCGTGACTATTCGTCATCGGGGGCGGTCGGCGTGCGGCGCGTGATCTCGGTGCTCGCCGCCGTCGTCGCGGTCCTGGGCATCGGCGTCGTGATACCGGGCGTCGCGGGTTCGGCGTCGGCCTGCAGTTGCGTGGCGCAGGAGGCCCCGCCGGATCTCGTCGTGATCCGGGGCGTCGTGCAGGCACAGCGCGTCGGATACCGCGATACCGACGTCCAGGTGCGGGTCACTACGATGTACGGGGCTCCGCCGGAGAAGGTGACGGTGGTCCGGGTGCAATCCGGCAGCTACACCTCCTGCGGCAGTTCCTTCCGGAACGCGGAAGAAGTGGCGCTGGCGGTGAAGCGGGAAGGCCCGCGATGGGTCAATCCGGTGTGCGCCAACGCCGTGCTCCGCGACTCGCAGGGCAATCCCCGCGACTTCGCGGGGGTACGGCCCGGAGCAAACGCGCCGGAGAATCCGCTCCCCGGGGCGCCGCAGTCGTGGCTGTTCTACCTCCAGCAGCCCGTCTACCTGCAATACCCCGTGCTCGTTGTGGCAGCAGGAGTCGCTTGCGTCCTGCTCGTCGGCCTGATCGTTGCGGCGCGGGCGAGGCGGTGACGGGTTCCACCGCGCCCGGTCGAACTCGGTGATCGGACAGTGGCGGGCTTGACCCTCCCGGCAGGGGGAGCCTCCATACTCGATCCGTGAACGCAACCGGACTGATGTCGATCGGCATGTTCTCGCGCGCCACGCTGCTGTCGGTCAAGCAATTGCGGCGGTACCACGAACAGGGGGTACTGGTGCCCGCCGCGGTGGACCCGGATTCGGGCTACCGCCTCTACGATGCGGCGCAGGTCCACGACGCCGCCGTGCTCTCCCGGCTCCGTGATCTGGATCTACCGCTCGCCGAGGTGGCACGGGTCCTCGAGGCCCGTGATCCGGAGGTGACCCGCACCGTGCTCGCCCAGCACGAGCGAACCCTCCGTGAGCGCCGCGCCGATCTGGAACGCGCCATCGTCGCCCTGCAGGACGCGACGGCGCCGCTGGTCCACACGCCTACGCACCTGCGCGAGTTCGAGGCGGTCGACGTCCTGGAGATCCGCGGCACCGTGGAGCACACTCGGCTGCCCGAGTTCCTCGGCGCAGCCTACCCGGAGCTCGAAACCTGCGCCGCGGCGGCCGGACTCACCGTGTCAGGGCCGTCGATGGCCGAGTATCCGGCGCAGTTCTCCGATGTGGAGGAGGTGTCGGCGCTGCTGCCGGTATCCGGGCCCGGTGCGGTCTCCGGACGGGTGCGTAACCGTCGGCTGGGCCGTGTGCACTGCGCGGTCGCCGTGCACCACGGTGCCTACGACACATTCGACGAGACCTATGGCCAACTGGGCGCGTGGATCGCTCGCAATGCCACCGACGCGCAAGCCCCCATCATCGAGCGCTACCTCGTCGATCCCCTCGCAGCTGCGACCCCCGCGGACCTGCGTACCGAGATCTGGTGGCCGGTCGTGGCCGCCGCACCGAAGGAGAACTGACATGACACTGACCCTGCAGATGATCAACCTGGACTGTGCGAACGTGGCCGGCCAGGCGGAATTCTGGTCGCGAGCACTCGGATTGGAGGTGGACCCCAACGACGGCAATGCCTTCATGCGCACCGTGGGCTACGCCAATCCGGCGCTGCCCCGGATGATGTTCCTCGCGGTCCCCGAGGGGAAGACGGTCAAGAACCGGATGCATCTGGATCTGCACGCCGACGACCGCCCTGCCGAGGTGGCACGCCTGGTTGCGCTGGGGGCCAGCCATGTTCGCGACCACGACGAGTGGGGCGTGCAATGGTCCGTGCTCACCGACCCCGAGGGCAACGAGTTCTGCATCGCGCAGGGCTGACGCGTATCGCGGCTATGCCGCCTGGTCGGCGAACTGGGTGCGATAGAGCTCGGCGTACCGGCCGCCCTGTGCGAGCAGAGCCTCGTGCGTGCCGCGCTCGACGACGTGGCCCGCCTCGAGGACGAGGATGAGGTCGGCCGAGCGGATCGTCGACAACCGGTGCGCGATCACCAGCGACGTGCGGTCCGCGAGTGCCTCACCCAGCGCTGCCTGCACGGCCGCCTCGGATGTCGAATCCAGGTGGGCCGTGGCCTCATCGAGGATGACGACCGAAGGCTGCGCCAGGAGCAGGCGGGCGATGGTCAGGCGCTGGCGCTCGCCGCCGGAGAGCCGGTATCCGCGTTCGCCCACTACAGTGTCGAGCCCGTCGGGTAGGTGCGCGATCAGATCCGTCAGCCGGGCGCGACGCAGCGCGTCCGCGATCTCCGCCTCGGTGGCGTCGGGATTGGCGAGCACCAGGTTCGACCGGATGCTGTCATGGAACAGGTGTCCGTCCTGGGTGACCAGACCTACTGCCGAGTGCAACGATTGTGCGGTGATATCGCGAAGATCGGTGCCGTTGAGGGTGATCGACCCCGCATCGGGGTCGTACAGCCGCGTGGCGAGCTGCGCGATCGTCGACTTGCCCGCCCCGGAGCTGCCGACCAGGGCCACCATGGATCCCGGTGCAGCGGTGAAGGAGACGTCGTGCAGGACGGTCTCGCCGCCGCGGGTGTCGAGCTGCGCCACCTCCTCCAGTGAGGCGAGTGAGACCTTCTCCGCCGACGGATACGCGAAGCTCACACCGTCGAAACGCAGTTCGGTGGGGGACTTGTCGATGGTGATCGCGTTCGGTGCATCGCGCACCATCGGCACCAGGTCGAGCACTTCGAAGACCCGCTCGAAGGAGACGAGCGCGGTCATCACCTCGACCCGGGCGTTCGCCAGTGCCGTCAGCGGCGCGTACAGCCGGGTGAGCAGCAGTGCCAGCGCGACCACCGCGCCGGCCTGCAGATCGCCGCGCAGGGCGTAGAAGCCGCCGACGCCGTAGACCAGGGCCAGGGCGAGCGAGCTGACCAACGTCAGCAGGGTGACGAACAGCATTCGCGCCATCGCCGTGCTCACACCGATGTCGCGGACCGCCGCTGCGCGCGCGGCGAACTCATGCGATTCCAGGTCGGGGCGGCCGTACAGCTTGACCAGCGTGGCGCCCGGGGCCGAGAAGCGCTCGGTCATCTGGTCGCTCATGGTGGCGTTGTGCCGCGCAGCGCGGCGCGACATCCCCGCGATCTTCCGGCCCATCGGTCGTGACGGCAGGATGAAGATGGGCAGCAGGATCAGTGCCAAGAGCGTGATCTGCCACGAGATACTGAGCATGACGCCCAGCGTGAGCAGCAGCGTCACCACGTTCGTGACCACGCCCGCAAGGGTGTCGGAGAAGGCGCGCTGCGCGCCGAGCACGTCATTGTTGAGTCGGGAGACGAGCGCGCCCGTGCGCGTGCGGGTGAAGAAGGCCACCGGCATCGTCTGGACGTGATCGAAGACGGCGGTACGCAGCTGGAAGATCAGGCCTTCGCCGATACGCGAGGAGTACCAGCGGGAGAGCAGATCTACGCCGGCACCGACGATCGCGATCACGGCGATGAGGATCGCGAGCTCGACCACCACACTCACCGGTCCGCCGCCGACGATCCGGTCGACCACCCGTCCGGCCAGCAGGGGAGTGGCCACCGCGAGGAGGGCGGAGATCACGGAGAGTGCGAGAAATGCGGTGAGTCGCCACCGGTGCGGACGGGCGAACGGACCCATGCGCCGCAGCGTCTCGATCGGGCGCTTCGACGGTGCGTCGAGGGCGCGCGATCCGCGGTACAGGGTGTCCCAGGCGACCGATTCCATGCTCATGCATACAAGGCTAGGACCTCAAGTTAACTTCATATCCAGGACGTTCGCCGACGGCGGAACCGTGGACTCGAGCGATGCCGCGCGAATCGCCGGGGGTAGGCGAAACGCAACCCTCAATGGTAACTTGAGCCTCAACAGTCTCAATAATCACGTTAGCCCCTTATGTAATCGCCGCGTGCGAACTGCGGCCCCGTCGCAGGCGTGACGGGTGCCGACCACAGACCGAAGGAGACCCGATGCCCGTCTGGATCGACGGCGGACCTCGTCGTTCTCGGCGCTCGCGGGCCGTCCGGGCCGCGCTCGTCACCGTCCTGCCAGCGCTCGTGATCGGCGGCGTGCTGACCGGGTACGAAGCCGTCTCCGACCCCGCACTGGTCGACGATTCGGCCCCCGGAGATGCGGTCGCGCCGGGAAGTGCCGGCGGCCACGGCCGCGGTATGAGCCAGCTCGGCGCCTTCGGATACGCGAAACAGGGCTGGAACGTGCAGCAGATCCTGGATCGCTACTACCCGGGTACCACCATCGGTGCCGTGCACACCGGGCTCCCGATCACGGTGCGCCTCACGGACCAGAACCGGCTCGACGTGCTCGCGCCCGCGGGCGGCCTCATTGCCGGCAAGTCGCTCGCGCCCGGCCAGGCGGTCAGCATCGAGGGCACCACGGCGACGGTGCGTGCCGGCTGCGGCGGCCAAGTGCTCGGCACGCTCGAGGTTCCGGACGGCACCGTCAACCCGCCCTCGCCCAATCAATCGCTCCCCGCGGACCAGGTGCTCCGCTTCTGCGGTAGCAACGCCGGCTATCGCGGCAGCCTTCTGGTGCGCGACGGCAAGGTGCTCAACGTCGTCGGCATCGAGGACTACGTGCGCAGTGTGGTCCCCGTGGAGAGCTCGCCCGGTTGGGCCGACCAGGGCGGCAGCGCGGCACTGCAGGCGCAGGCGATCGCCGCGCGGTCCTACGCGCTGGTCCGCGGTGCCGAACGCGGCGATACCTTCGACGACACCCAGGCCTCGCAGGTGTACGGCGGCCTCGACCGGGAGGACCCGCGCACCGACGCCGCCGTCGCGAGCACCACCGGACTCGTCATGGCGAAGGAGGGCCGGGTTTACGAGACCGAGTACGGCGCCTCCCGCATCGACGATCCGTCCGGCCCCTAACGAACCGGCCGCTCAGGCCCGGACGCCGGGTACGTGCGGGTGCGATGTCGGGCCCGGCCAGTAGGGTGAATCCCATGGCGAAGTTGCAGCTGGGGTACAAGGCATCGGCGGAGCAGTTCGGGCCCCGCGAGTTGGTGGAGATCGCGGTCGCGGCGGAGGCCGCGGGTATGGATTCGGTCGCCGTGAGCGACCATTTCCAGCCGTGGCGGGTGAACGGCGGCCACGCCCCGTTCTCCCTGGCGTGGATGGCCGCGGTGGGCGAGCGTACCGAGCGGGTGAAGATCGGTACCTCGGTGATGACGCCCACCTTCCGCTACAACCCCGCGGTGATCGCGCAGGCATTCGCGTCGATGGCGTGCATGTACCCCGATCGGATCTTCCTCGGTGTGGGCAGCGGTGAGGCGCTCAACGAGTACGCCACCGGCTTCCAGGGCGAGTGGCCCGAATTCAAGGAGCGATTCGCGCGCCTGCGGGAATCAGTGCGACTCATGCGCGAACTCTGGTCCGGCGAGATCTCCAACTTCGACGGCGATTACTACCACACCAAGGACGCGGTCCTGTTCGACATCCCGGAGCGCCCGGTGCCGGTGTACATCGCCGCGGGCGGGCCGGTGGTGGCCAAGTACGCCGGCCGCGCGGGCGACGGCATGATCTGCACCTCCGGTAAGGGCATGGACCTCTACACCGAGAAGCTGATCCCGGCCGCGAAGGAGGGCGCCGAGCTCGGCGGCCGCGACTTCGACGCGCTCGACAAGATGATCGAGATCAAGATCAGTTACGACCCGGACCCCGAACTCGCGCTGGAGAACACCCGGTTCTGGGCGCCGCTCTCGCTCACCGCGGAGCAGAAGCACAGCGTGAACAGCTCGGCCGAGATGGAACGCCTCGCCGATGAGTTGCCGATCGAGCAGGTCGCCAAGCGGTGGATCGTCGCCTCCGATCCCGACGAGGCCGTCGCGGCGGTCAAGCAGTACACCGATGCGGGCCTGAACCACCTCGTCTTCCATGCCCCGGGTCACGATCAGCGCCGGTTCCTGGACAACTTCCAGCGCGATCTGGAACCCCGGCTGCGCGCGCTCGGCTGAGTCGGCTGGGATAGTAGGGGTATGGTCGCGAGCCCGAAAACGAGCAGCATCTACATAGCCTCCCCCGAGGGAGATACCGGGAAGTCGACCATCGCGCTCGGCGCGATGAATCTGCTCACCTCCACGGGGTGGACGATCGGCGTCTTCCGCCCGATCCCCCGCACCTGGGGTGAGCAGCGCGATTACATTCTGGAACTGCTCATCGAGCAGGCCACCGCGGATCTCGACTACGACGACTGCGTGGGCGTCTCCTACGAGAAGGTGCACGAGGACCCCGACGCCGCGATCGCCGAGATCGTCAGCCGGTATCACGCCGTGGCCGACAAGTGCGATTTCGTGTTGATCCTGGGCTCCGATTACACGGACGTCAGTTCGCCCACCGAGCTGTCGTTCAACGCACGGATCGCCGCCAACCTGGGCGCGTCGATCCTGCTCGCGGTCAAGGCCCTCGACCGCACGCCCGAGCAGGTGGTCTCCGTCGCCGAGCAGTCGATGGCCGAGATCCGGGCGAACCACGCGCACACCTCGTCGGTGATCGCCAACCGCTGCGACCCCGGCCAGCTCGACGCGGTGCGCCAGGCACTCGCGACGGCCACCGGGCTGCCGGTGTGGGTGCTTCCCGAGGAGCCCGTGCTCACCGCGCCCACCGTCGGCGAACTGATGGAGGCCATGGACGGCAAGTTGCTCTGGGGTGATCCGGAGTTGCTCTCCCGCGAGGCGATGGACGTGCTCGTGGCCGGGATGACCGCCGAGCACAGCCTGGAGCGAGTCACCGAGGGCGTCGCGGTGATCGCGCCCGGTGACCGGTCCGAGGTGTTGCTCGCCATGGTGAACGCGCACCGCGCCAACGGCTTCCCGTCACTGGCCGGGATCATCCTCAACGGTGGGTACGCGCCGCACCCGATGACCGCGGCGCTGGTCGATGGTTTGAAGCCGACACTGCCGATCGTCGCCGTGCAGCAGGGCACCTACGAATCCGCGCGGATCGCGGCCAAGACCCGCGGCCGGGTGGGCCCCGGATCGGCCCGCAAGGTGGACCTCGCCGTCGCCCTCACCGAGCGGTACGTGGTCTCCGAGGATCTGATGGAGGCGCTGCAGGTCTCCAACCCCGGTGTAGTCACCCCGCAGATGTTCGAGTACCACCTGATCGCCCGCGCCCGGGCGGACCGCAAACGGATCGTGCTCCCCGAGGGCGACGACGACCGGATCCTCCGCGCCGCCGGCCGGCTGCTCCAGCGCGAGGTGGCCGATCTGACCATCCTCGGTCAGGAATCCCGCGTGCGCGCCCGAGCCGCCGAACTGGGGGTGGATCTGGGCGACACCGATGTGATCGATCCGAAACGGGCCACCGACCTCATCGACAAGTTCGCGCAGACCTACTACGAACTGCGCAAGCACAAGGGCATGACGCTGGAGCGCGCCGCCGAGACCGTGGTCGATGTGAGCTATTTCGGCACCATGATGGTGTACCTCGGTATGGCCGACGGCATGGTCTCCGGTGCCGCGCACACCACGGCCCACACCATCCGCCCCTCGTTCGAGATCATCAAGACCAAGCCCGGCGTCTCGACGGTCTCGTCGATCTTCCTGATGTGCCTGGCCGACAAGGTGCTCGCCTACGGCGACTGCGCCGTTGTGCCCGATCCCACCGAGACCCAGTTGGCCGATATCGCGATCTCCTCGGCGCAGACGGCGTCCCAGTTCGGGATCGACCCGAGGGTGGCGATGCTGTCCTACTCGACCGGCGAATCCGGCACCGGCGCCGATGTCGATAAGGTACGTGCCGCCACCGGACTGGTCCGCGAGCGTGCCCCGAAACTACTGGTGGAGGGGCCGATTCAGTACGACGCCGCCGTCGACCCGGGCGTCGCGGCCTCGAAGATGCCCGACTCCGCAGTGGCGGGCAAGGCGACGGTGCTCGTGTTCCCCGACCTCAACACGGGCAACAACACCTACAAGGCCGTGCAGCGATCGGCGGGCGCCGTCGCCATCGGTCCGGTGCTGCAGGGGCTCAACGCTCCGATCAACGACCTGTCCCGCGGCGCCCTGGTGGAGGACATCGTGAACACCGTGGCGATCACCGCGATCCAGGCACAGGCCTTCGCGGCGGAGAAGGCGGGGAAGGCCGACGCGAAGGAGACGCAGGCATGACCGGTACGGTGGCGGGCGCGGTCCTCGTCCTGAATTCGGGCTCCTCGTCTCTGAAGTACCAACTGCTGCATCCTGATTCTGGTGAGGTGGTGCACGGCGGCATCGTCGAGCGGATCGGCGAGACAGAGGTGCCCGACCACAAAGCGGCCCTGCGCCTGGTGTTCGAGGAGTTCGCCGATCGCGGGCTCGATCTGACCGCTGGGGCGGGCACCCCCGAGGGCATCGCCGCCGTCGGGCATCGCGTGGTGCACGGGGGGCGCACCTTCCACTCGCCCACGATCATCGACGACCTGGTGCTCGCGGAAATCCGCCGGCTCAGTTCCCTGGCGCCGCTGCATAATCCGGCCAATGCGCAGGGGATCGAGGTCGCACGCGAGCTGCTTCCGAACGTCAAGCAGGTCGCGGTGTTCGACACCGCCTTCTTCTTCGACCTCCCCGCCGCTGCGGCGACCTACGCGATCGACCGCGAGCTCGCGAAGGAACACGCGCTGCGCCGCTACGGATTCCACGGCACCTCGCACGAGTACGTCTCGAAGCAGGTCGCGGCGTTCCTCGGCAAGCCGGACGTCGAGGTCGACCAGATCGTGCTGCACCTGGGTAACGGTGCCTCTGCCTCCGCGATTCGAGGTGGCCGCGCCGTGGACACCTCGATGGGACTGACCCCGCTGGAGGGTCTGGTCATGGGCACCCGGTCGGGCGACATCGACCCCGGGCTCGTGCTGCACCTGGGCCGCAGTCTCGGCATGGACATCGACCAGATCGATGACCTGCTCAACCGCCGCTCCGGGCTCAAGGGGTTGGCCGGCGAGAACGATTTCCGGGCGCTGGGCACACTGATCGAATCCGGTGACCAGGATGCGAAACTCGCCTACGACGTGTACATCCACCGGCTGCGCCGCTACATCGGCGCGTACCTGGTGGACCTCGGTGGGGTCGACGCGATCACCTTCACCGCCGGCGTCGGCGAGAACGCCGCCGGTGTCCGTGCCGACGCCCTCGCCGGGCTCGAGCGGTTCGGCATCGTCGTCGATCCGGAGCGCAACGCGGTGCGCTCGTCCGAACCCCGGCGGATCTCGCCCGACGACGCACCGGTGGCCGTGCTGGTGGTGCCGACCAACGAGGAGTTGGCGATCGCCCGGGACGCGGCGGCCCTCTGATGCCACTGGGGCACTCGGCCCCGGGGGACGCCGGAACCGACGACGGAGGAGGGGACTACGGTTCCCCGCTGCTGGGGACGGTCGGCGAGAGCGCGCAATCACGGCGGCTGCGTACCGTGATCCTGCTGTCGGTCTCGATCGCGGTCTGCACACTGCTCGGCGCGGGGTTCGCGGCGATGCTGATCCTGGTGGGTATTCCTGAGCCATCCGTGCGCCAACCCGAGCTCAATGACATCAACACCGTGATTCTCCCGGCCTACGTCGCGATCGGCCTGGTGTTCGGCATCTGCTACGGCACCTGGCACGTGTTCACCACGTTGCGGTGGGTGGGGAGCGGAGCGCCTCCCACCGAGGAACAAGCGAAGGAGACCCTGGCGCTGCCCCGCCGGATCTACGTCTTCGAACTGATCAACTGGCTCGTCGCCGCCATCCTGTTCGGCTTCCTCTACGGTCTCTACGATCCGCAACTGGTGCCGAAGGTGTCGCTGGTGATCCTGGGCGCGGGCCTGGTGACCGCCGGCATCACCATGCTGCTGGTCGAGTTCAGCCTGCGTCCGGTCACCGCGATCGTGCTGCGGACCTACCAGCAGGAGCCGCGGCACCAGAGTCTTGAGGCCCGGTCGCTGGGGCTGTGGGTACTGGGTTCCGGCCTGCCGATGGCCGGTGTGGTGCTGGTGGGAGTGTTCGCGTTCTTCGAGCCGACCACGGTGAGCGGGATCGCGATCAGCGTGTGTGCTCTCGGCGCCGGCGGCCTGGTGTCGGGAACGGTACTCAATCAGCTCGGCGTCGCCCGGATCACCGCGCCCGTGCGCAGCGTGACCGCCGCCATGCGCCGGGTGAGCGAGGGTCGCTACGACACCGAAGTAGTGGTGTACGACGGCACCACTCTGGGCAATCTGCAGTCCGGCTTCAACGAGATGGCGGCCGGCCTGCGGGAGCGGGAGCGGGTACGGGACCTGTACGCCCGGCAGGTGGGCGAGCAGGTGGCCACCGCGACCATCGAGTCCGAACCGGAGCTCGGCGGTGTCGAGCAGCGGGTGGCGGTGATCTTCATCGACCTGGTCGGATCCACCGAGCTCGCCGCCGAGCGCCCGGCTTCCGAGGTGGTGCAGATCCTCAATCGATTCTGCGGTGTGGTGGTGGCCGAGGTGAACAGTCGCGGCGGGCTGGTGAACAAGTTCGAGGGCGACGCGGTACTCGCCATCTTCGGCGCTCCCGCGGCACTCAGTGATCCCGCGGGTGCCGCCCTCGCGGCGTCCCGCGCGATGATGACCCGGTTGCGCCGCGAGGTTCCCGAGGTCCGCGCGGGGTGCGGTGTCACCTACGGCGTGGTCGTGGCCGGGTACGTCGGTGCCGCTGATCGGTTCGAGTACACGGTGATCGGCGATCCGGTCAACGAGGCCTCGCGCCTGTCGACGGCGGCGAAGGCCGATCCGCTGGTGCCGTGGGCATCGGCCCCGGCGGTGGCGGCCGCCGACGCCAGCGAGTGCCGGCACTGGAGTCCGGGGCCGGTCGAGGTGTTGCGCGGCCGCAGCCAGCCCACCCGCATGTACCTCGCGGTGGGATGAGCGCGGTTCACGCGAAGTCCGGCAGCTTCGGCGGGAGGGTCTTCAATACCCACTCCAGGGTCACCGGATTGGGCATCGACATCGCGTTGCCGAGGTTACGGTCGATCCGCGCCACCCGGTTCTCGCCGACCACCTTCAGGGATCGGAACGCCGTCTCCTCGCTCTGCTTAGTGCCGTAGTCCAAGTACACCAGGGTGTCCAGATCGAGGATCTTCAGGTTCTCGGCGGAGACGTCCGCGTAGAACTTCCCCGCCGGCACCAGTCGCGAAACCGATTCGGGCAGGCTGAATCCCAGCATGGTGAGCACCTGGCCGCGACCGTCGGTGTTCGCGTAGGCGTAGAGGCCGCCGTCGGACTTCGGCAGTACGGTGGCGGCCGTCTTCCCCTGATACCGGGGGTGATCGGCCTTCGCCTGGGCGATCCGGTCGTTGGTCTTGGCGATGAGGGCATCGCCCTCGGCGGTGCGGCCCACTCCCGCCGCGATCGCACGCACCTGCGCCTCCCACGGGACGCCCCACGCGGCGAACTGCGCGGGGCGCCGGATCACCGGCGCGATCGACTGGAGCCGCTCGAAGGTGGCGTCGTCGAAGCCTGAGTTCACGGCCACGATCAGATCGGGTTTGGCGGTAGCGATGGTCTCGATCGCCTTACCGTCCACGGCGTTGCCGGTACCCAGCACCATCGCCGGGGTCTGGCCCTGCAACAGCGGCTTCGACCATTCCCCCACCGGCTCGGTGGCGTCCTGGGCCCAGGGGGCCACGAGCACCGGCACCACACCGAGCGCGAGCAGAGTGTCCACATCTCCCAAGCCGAGCGAGGCGACCCGCTTCACCGAGGCCGGCTGGGAGCTCGCCGGGGCCGACTCCGGACTGGAGCCGCACGCGGTGAGCGCGGCGACGAGTAGTGTGACGAAGGCGATGGCGACGACCCTGACCAGGGCGCGCGGCGACGAAATCATGGGCGGGTCCTTCCAAGAAATGAAGGGCAGCCTACCATTAGCAGGGTGACCGTAGATCTCTCGACGACACGCGACGAACCGTCGGCACCCGCGCCCCCCAGCGCAGGTGCCGCGCGGCGGCGCAAACGTCTCCTCGGGCTCCTGCTCCTGGCGATCCTGCTCGTCGTGACCGTGGTGGCCTCGCTGGCGATCGGCTCGCGCGACCTCGCGCCGTCGGCGGTCTGGGACGGACTGTTGTACCGCTACACCACCGGCCCGAATCCGGGCGACCCGCAGCTCAACGAAGCCGCGATCATCGTCCAGACGCTCCGCGTGCCGCGCACCATCCTGGCGTTGCTGGCCGGGGCGGCACTCGCGCTTGCGGGCGCCCTGCTCCAGGGGCACACCCGGAATCCGATCGCCGATCCCGGAATCCTCGGAATCACTCAGGGCGCCGCGTTCGCCGTGGTCTGCGCGATCTTCCTCGGTGGCCTTACCCAGCCGCTGCAATACGTGTGGTTCGCCTTCCTCGGTGCCGCGGTCGCGGCCTTCGTCGTGTTCGGGCTCTCCAGCCTCGGTGGCGGCGCCGCATCGCCTCTGACTCTGGTTCTCGCAGGTACCGGCGTCGGCCTCTTCCTCAGCTCGATGACCTCGGCCATCGCGCTCAGCGATAACGCCTCGCTCGATGCCCTGCGGTTCTGGAACGCGGGTGCCGTGGTGGGCCGCGGCTACGACGTGATCGGTGCGGTCACCCCGTTCCTGGTGATCGGCGCGCTGCTCGCGCTGGCCAACGGACCGGCGGTGAACCTACTCAACCTGGGCGACGATGTGGCCCGGGGGCTCGGGCTCAACGTGAACCTCTCGCGCACCGTCGGCGTGATCGCCGTGACCCTCCTGGCCGGCGGTGCCACCGCCGCGTGCGGAAGCATCGCCTTCCTCGGCCTCATGGTCCCGCACATCACCCGCTACTTCACCGGTCCCGACTATCGCTGGTTGCTGCCCTATTCGGCGCTGCTGGGCGCCTGGCTGCTGCTCGCCGCCGACATCGTGGGACGCGTGGTCGCGCGCCCCGGAGAACTGGAGGTGGGCATCGTGGTGGCGATGGTCGGTGCGCCCTTCTTCGTGGCCCTCGTGTGGTGGCGGAAGGCGGTGAAGGTATGACCGGCGTTCAGGAGCGCACGCCCGCGGACGCGGCGCACGATCTCCCCCCGATCCGGCGGGGCCTGCGCTTCGGCTCCGTGGTCTCCATGGTCTGGCGACCCTGGCCGGTGATCGTCACCGCGGTGCTGCTCGCCGTGGCCTTCCTCGCGTTCTGCCTCAGTATTCGGATGGGTGAGTTCCCGCTCACCCTCGGCGAGGTGCTCCGAGCCCTGATCGGCCGGGGCGATGCGATGACCACCTTCATCGTCACCGACCTACGGTTACCGCGCGCGCTGGTCGGCCTCACGGTCGGCGCGGCGCTCGGCATGTCGGGCGCGATCGTTCAGTCGATCGCGCGCAATCCGCTCGCCAGCCCGGACCTCCTCGGCATTACCGCCGGCGCCGGTGTGGCGGCCGTCTTCCTGGTGACCTCCACCAGCACCCTGGCCGCGACGCTGAACACCGATGTGGGGCTCCCGCTGTTCGCACTCGGCGGAGGCCTCGCCACGGGCGCGCTGGTCTACCTGCTCGCGGTGCGCGGTGGGGTCGACGGTATGCGGCTGATCCTGGTGGGTATCGCCATCACCGCGCTCATGCGCGCCCTCATCGACTGGATGCTGGTGCGTGCCGATATCCGCGATGTGGCGCGCGCCCAGGCCTGGCTGGTCGGCTCGCTCGACGGCCGCGACTGGAGCGATGTCTGGGCCGCGATCGGTCTCGGCGTTCCGGCGGCGATCATCGCCGTGGGCGCGGCGTTCCCACTGCGTGCCGTGCAACTCGGCGACGATGTGGCCCGCGGCCTCGGCGTCCGTCTCGGCCGCAACCGCGCGACCCTGCTCATCGCTTCGGTACTGCTCGCATCCGCAGGCGTGGCCGCCGCCGGGCCCATCGCCTTCGTCGCCTTCGTGGCGCCGCAGGTCGCGATGCGCCTGACCCGGCTGCCCACGCCGCCGCTGCTGCCGGCCGCCGCAATGGGTGCGGCGCTGCTGCTCTGCGCCGACCTGGTGGCCCGCACCGTGTTCCCGGTACCGATGCCGGTGGGGATCGTCACCGCCGCAGCCGGCGGCCCCTTCCTCGTGTACCTCCTCGTCCGACAGAACATCAAGGGAGCCAAGAAATGAGCGCGATCGATATCCGGCGGGCCGCGCCGTCACGCTTGGGTGCCCGGAACGTCTCGTCGGGTTACGGCCAGGTCACCGTGCTCGACGATCTGACGCTGGATGTGCCCACCGGCCAGGTGACCACGATCATCGGTCCCAACGGTTGCGGCAAATCGACACTGCTGCGAACGCTGGCCCGCCTGATCAAACCGTCCGGTGGGCAGGTGCTGCTCGACGGCACCGACATCGCCACCATGAAGACCAAGCAGGTGGCCACCACCATGGGGCTGCTGCCGCAGAGCCCGCAGGCACCCGAGGGGCTCACCGTGGCCGATCTCGTTGCCCGCGGCCGGCATCCCCACCAGAGCTGGCTGCGCCAATGGTCCTCCGATGACGCCGATGTGGTCGACGCCGCGCTGTCGCAGACCGGTGTCCGCGATCTGGCCGACCGCCCCGTCGACTCGCTGTCCGGCGGTCAGCGCCAACGGGTCTGGATCTCGATGACCCTCGCGCAGGGCACCGAGCTGTTGCTCCTCGACGAGCCCACCACCTTCCTCGACCTCTCGCACGCGCTGGACGTACTGGACCTGGTGGACGAGCTCAGCAGTCAGGGGCGCACCGTGGTCATGGTGCTCCACGACCTGAACCTCGCCATCCGGTACAGCGACCACCTGGTGGCCATGCGCGACGGCGCGATCGTGGCACAGGGCACACCTGCGGACATCATCAGCGAGGAGATGCTGCACGAGGTGTTCGGCCTGCGGTCCAAGGTGATCGACGATCCGGTGAGTCCCGGCCGCCCGCTGATCGTGCCGATCGGCGAACGTCGCGCGGGCACCTAGCGGAGTCTCAGAACACCGTCGTGGGGCGGATCGCGTTGGCCAGATCGACCAGCGCGTGCCGCTGCCGCTTGCGTTCGGCGAGCGCGGCCAGATCGCGGAGCGCCTTCTCGGTGGCCTTGCGCAGACCCCGCTCGGTGAGCGCGTGGTCGAGCAGTGTCGCGGTGCCATCCAGGCGGCCGTGCTGATTGCGGTGCTGCACCCAGCCGAGCGCCACCCCGAGCACCAGCGCGCGCAACTGCAGCCGGCGCCACTCGGACTTCGGCAGGGTTCGCACCCGGCGCGCGGCCTCGTGCAGCTGCGCCTCGGTGACCTGCGCCAGATCCCGACCGTGCACCAGCGCCACCACCGAGGAGCAGAGCGCGTTGTGATAATGCCGGCTCGTGGAGGGAACCTGGTCGAGGATCTCGACGGTGCCCACGATATCGCTGGCGGCGCGGCGCATCCGGGCCGCCCCGAAGGCCGCCGAGATGATGCCGCGGTCGGTGCGCCACACGCTCTCGTAGCGCTCGCGGGCCCGGTCGCGCCATCCGTCCGGATCGGATTCACCGGACAGGAAACAGAACTCGGCGGCGACGGCGGCCGCCAGTTTGGGGGCGGCCTCGCCCGGAGCCTGGTCGGTGACGGCCTCGAAGTGGTCGTACGCGGTGGCGTAGTCGCCCTGCATCAGCGCGGTCTCGGCGCGGTACCAGGTGACCTGCCAGCGGTGCGGTTCTCGGGCGGCCAGCGAATCCAACAGTGTGGTCGCAGCATCCACCTCACCGAGTTCCAGGTGGGCGCGGGCTTCGGCGAGGTCGATCTCGACGGTGCCGGCCATCGTCTCGCGCAGTTCGGCGAGTGAGTCCAACACCTGTGTGGGATCGCTCCGCATGGTCAGTGCCAGCACACCTGCTGCGGGATCCGCCGGGTTCGCGATCGGGATGGGCAGCGCCGCGAGTACTTCCGGGGCACGGAGCATGTCGTCGTGAACCTCGGGATCGGGGTCGACGGCGCGCAGCATGAGCTCGACACCGAAGGTGGAGCGCTGCGGAGTGAACACCATCGACAACCCGGGCCGTGGCTCTCCGGACTTGGTGGACAGGCATTCCCGGAGCACGCCCAGTAGTTGATCGGTCAGCTCGGCCGCGGAGGAGAACCGCTCCTCGGGATCCTCGGCGGTGGCCTTGACCAGCAGCCGATACAGCGAGTTGTACGTGGCGAGGGTGGCGTCGTCCACGGGCGTGGGCAGTCCGTCGACGTACCGCCCCTTATCCATCGCGATCTTGGCCACCAGCACCGCCAGCGTCCGCCCCACGGTGTAGACATCGGAGGCCACCGTCGGCCCGGTCTTGGCGATCTCCGGGGCCTGGAAACCCGGTGTGCCGTAGATGTATCCGTATCCGCCGAGCGGGGCAACGGCGCCCAGGTCTATGAGCTTGACGTCCTCCTCGCTGATCATGATGTTGTCCGGTTTGAGGTCGTTGTAGGCCAGGCCCAGGCTGTGCAGATACCCGAGCGCGGGCAGCACCTCGAGGATGTAGGCGATCGCCTGCTCCACCTCCACCTTCGATTCGGCCTCGGCGAGGATCTCCTTGACCGTCTTGCCCGGCACGTACTCCATCACGATGTATCCGATCCGGGTACCGTCCGGATCGGGGTGCTCGACGAAGTTGTAGATCTTCACGATGGACGGGTGCGTCATCTCGGCCAGGAAGCGTCGCTCCGAGACCGCGACCGCCTGCGCCTGGGCATCGCCGGAGTTGAGCAGGCCCTTGAGCACCACCGGCCGGTCGACCACGTTGATGTCGGTGGCCAGATAGATCCAGCCCATGCCGCCGTGCGCGATGGCGCCCTTGATCTCGTACTGATCCGCCACGATGTCGCCTGCCTTGAGGGCGGGCTCGAAGGAGAACCTGGCACCGCAGTGCGGGCAGGTGCCGATCAGGGGGCCGGGCTCACCGTCGTGCGCGCGGCCGACCGGCTTGCGACAGTTCCAGCAGTACCGCTTGCCCTCGGCGATGATCGGATTGGTGGTGATCGCTTCGGACGGGTCGACCTCGGTGATCCGCGGGATCTCGACGAGGCCGCCGCCCACTCGGCGCCGGCCCGCGACGCGAGTGGTCACGGCACGCGGCATCGGATTGTGCTGGAACCGGGGCGTCGCGGCAGTCTCCACCGCCTGATCGGGCGGCGGGACGGCGGTCACCTGGGTGCCCACGGGCGGCGGCTCAGTGTCGTCGAACAGGTCGTCCACGGGAGTGCCGACGGTGCCGGAGTGCACCTCGGTCGCGTCGGCCTCGGTTTCGTCGAAGACGACCACCTGCGCCTGGGTGTGCTCCTGTTCGTCACTCATGGAATCCACCTCCTACCCCGTGTACTGCGCCGCGGGTGCCGACCACACCTGCCCGAGGGTAGGCGCGAACCACTGGTTGTACAGCCGCATCCAGGTTCCGTCGAAGGCCATGCGCAGCAGCACCCCATTGATGAAACGCACCAGGTCGGGCCGATTCTTCCCGATACCGACCGCGTAGTACTCCAGTCCCATCGACGGCCCGGTCACCGTCAGGTTCGGATCCTGGTCTTCGAGCCCCGCGAGGATCGCGTCGTCGGTCGAGACGGCGTCCACCTGCTGCTGCTGGAGCATCACCAGACAATCCGACCAGGAGTCGGCGGCGATCACGGTGGCACTGGGTACGAGCCGCCGCACCCGGTCGAGCGAGGTGGTGCCGCGAACCTCGCACACCCGGCGGCCGGACAGGTCGCCGACGGTGTTGATCGGTGCGCCGCGCGGCGCCAGGATGCGCTGTTGCGCGATGAAATAGGTGGCCGAGAAGTCCACCTGCTTGGCCCGGTCGCAGGTGGCGCTCATCGTCTTGACCACCACATCGACGGTGCCGTCGATCAGCGCCTGCTGCCGTTCGGCGGTGGAGAGGATGCGGAAGTGCACACGGTTCGGGTCGCCGAAGATCGCGGCGGCGATCTGATGTGCGATATCGGCGTCGAAACCCTTGATCTCACCGGTGATCGGGTCGCGGAAGGACAGCAGGTTCGAGCCGATGTCGATACCCACCACGAGCCGGCCGCGGTCGAAGATCTCCGCCATCGTGGTGCCGGGGGCCATCTGGCCCGCCGGCGGCAGGGACGACGGCGACAGGGTGCCCGGGCACATCGACACCTCCGTCGGCAGCGGTGTGTCCGCCGGGACGACGGTGCCGGACCCGGGCATCGGCTGGGGGAAGGAGGTCACCGCGTCACCCGGTGCCTCGGGGGCGGAGACCACGCAGGCCGAGGTGGTGAGGGCGACGCTGAGCGCGAGGGCGATCCCGCTCAGGCTTCGGCGCATCATCGGTACTCCCGCACTCGCGGGTAGAAGCCGGCCGCGACACCCGCGGCGGCGAGCACACACAGCGCGAACGCTCCCGGACCCGAGTAGGCGATCGCGTACCGCGCCGTGTTCACGTTGTCCCGGTACAGGGTTCGTGCGCGGGCGATCGCATTGGTGAGGTGATCGTCGAGCGCGCGATAGGCGACCGCCGCGGCATCGGGATCGGTGCCGATCGCGACCCGGGTGGCACCGAGGTAGTCGCCGGTGGCCTCGCGCGCGGCGATCACCTGATGCGCCGAGATCCAGCGCCGGGCGTCACCGCGTGCACCGTCGACGGCGGCCTGGATCTCGGGATCCTGGGTGTCCATCTCCTCGAGTGTCTTCTGCGCCTGGCCGAGCGTCTGTGCGAACGCCTCCGGCGGCGTGCCCCGGCCCGCGCCGCGCTGCACCAACGCCATCGTCTCCATCGACCGCGCCTGCTGAGTGAGGGTGCGCGCCTGGGTGAGCGAGTCCACCGCCGCGGTGCCGCGTTGTTCGGCGCGGATGGAGTACGTCGACGACGCCAGGCCGGCGACCACCACCCAGAGCAGCGCGACGGTGAGCGCCGCGGCCGCCACCACCAGGCCGCGGTTGACCTGTCGCTGGGTGCGGCGTGCGAGATATTGATTGGTGAGGACGACGGAGGCCAGCGTGATCCCCAGGACGCCGTAGATCGCCCATGGCGGCGAGGCGAACTGCGAATGGGTTTCGCGCAGGTTGTCGGCTTCTTCGCGATAGAACGCCTCGGCCGCGGGCAGCAGCGTCTCCTGCATCAACGTCGATGCCGTCGCGAGGTACGCGGCCGCCACCGAGTTGTCGAGGCGGTTGTTGGTGCGCGCGGTTTCGACCAGGCCGGTGTACACCGACAGATTCATCGCGATCGTGTCGAGGTTCTCGTGTGCCCGCGTGTCCTCGGGCGGAAGGCTCGTCGCCGAGGTGACGAGCGACTTGCCCGCGGTGGCCAGTGCGAGGCGGTAGCTGGACTGGATCTCGTCGGCGGGCAGGCCGCCGGCGACGAAGGCGGCGTTCGCTGATTCGTTCGCCGTCGACAGGGAGCTGTAGAGCACCTGGGCGGCATGTGCGCGCGGCTCGTAATCGGCCAGGTTGTTCTGCAGTACGTCCGTGCGGGAGAGCTGGCCGGCCGAGGTGAACCAACCCGTGAACAGGCACATGGTGACCAGCACGATGGCCATCGAAACCAGTTTGCCGGGACTGGAGGTGAAGAACTCGCGGAGTTCGGCGAAGACCGAGGATTCGGGGAAGGACCGGAGGCGGAGCGACGTCAGCTGTCGATTCTTCGACGCCGTGGCCGTCACCTTCGCACCCCTTCCTTCGTGACCGTGGCAGCGGCCCGTTCCGCTGCGCCCGGCTCGTTCGACCCTATCGCGCGGGGCCGCCGATTCGTCGCTCATGGCGCGGCATTTTCGCCGCCCGTCGCCGCTTTCCGTCGGCTACGGTGGAGCCCATGTTGGGTGACGGGAACGGCTGGGTCCGCGACCCGGACGGTTCCCGCTACTGGGGCCGGTTCGGGGCCGCGGGTCTACTGGCGTTGTCGCCGGACGAGTCGAAGGTGTTACTGCAGCACCGGGCGTGGTGGAGTCACCAGGGCGGTACCTGGGCACTGCCCGGGGGTGCCAGGGATTCGCACGAGTCCGCGGCCGACGCCGCGCTCCGCGAGGCGTTCGAGGAGACGGGGCTGCCGCCCACCTCGTTGGAAGTGCTCACCGAGGTGGTCACTGCACGGTCGGAATCGGGCTGGACCTATACGACGGTGCTGGCCCGGCTCGTCGAACCGCGCGACCTCGTGCCGAACGAGGAGTCCACGGCGCTGGAATGGGTACACCTCGGCGCGGTCCCGGACCGCCGGCTGCATCCGGCGTTCGCGCAGAGCTGGCCCGGCTTGCAGGTCGAGGTGCAGGCGCTCAGCGAGCGCTGAGAGCAGCCGGCGAGGACGGGTCACAGGCCCGCGGCCACTCCGAACGGATTGTCGATCACGTAGCGCCACAAGCCGTCGGGGCCGCGGCGGATCACATCGGTCGCGGTGCCCGTGACATCGACCAGCGCCCCGGTGGCCGGAGACTCGCCCCGGATGATCCAATCGACGATCAGCAGCGCCAGTTCGTCCGCGTACTCGTGCACCTGTCGCACCGTGACCTGGATGGGGACACCGAGTGCCTGAAGCCGGGCATTGGTGTCGCGACGGGCCGCGCCGCGCAGTGCGAGCCCCTCACGCGTGATGAGAGGCGCCTCGGGTTCGTACACGGACTCCAGCATGTCGGGATCGCCCGAGTTGAAGGCCGTCGCGAAGGCGTCCGGGTGCCGTGCAGCATCGGTGGTCAGGCGGATATCGTGGGGGTCGTGAGCCATTCCACCACCGTGACAGCCCGCGGAGTAGCTCACCAAACGGTGAGTGCGCAGGGCCCCGAGGGCCCGGTGCGCGATGGAGTGGCGCCCGATGACCTGGTGCCCGACGGGCGGGGCAACCAGCGCCAACCCTCGCCGGACTGCCCGGTCGAGGTGGCGCTGGCGGCGATCTCCGGCAAGTGGACGACGCTGGTGCTCCGCGAACTGAGCCGCGCCGATCTCACCTACGGCGAACTGAAATCGGCCCTGCCGACCGTATCCGACAAGATCCTCGCCGATCGTCTCCATGCGCTGACGGGGCGCGGGCTCGTCGAACGCCGGGTCCGCCGTGGCTTTCCGAACCGGACCCGGTACCTCCTGACCGACGCGGGACGGGCGGTGCGTCCCCTGCTGGTCCAGCTGCACGCCACCGGCACCGAATTACAACGACTCACCCGCTGACCGCGGCGCGCAGAGCGCGCGCTGCGGCTTCGGGGTCGGCCGCCGCGGTGATCGCCCGGACCACCACGATCGCGTCCGCGCCCGCGGCGCTCACCTCGGGCACGCGGTCGAGATCGATACCGCCGATGGCGAACCACTTGCGTGCGGGCGCCGCAGTCGCGGTGGCTCGCACCAGGTCGAGGCCGGGTGCCGTGCGGCCGGGTTTCGTGGGTGTGGGCCAGCACGGTCCCGTGCAGAAATAGTCCACGCCGGTCTCCGTCGCCGCGGCGGTGGCTTGATCCGCATCGTGGGTGGAGCGTCCGATCACCACCTCGTCGCCCACGATCCGCCGGGCCACCGCGACCGGCAGATCGTCTTGTCCGAGATGCAGGACATCGGCGCGCGCCGCGAATGCGATGTCGGCGCGGTCGTTGACCGCTACGAGGGCGTCGTGCGCGTGTGCGATCTCCCGCAACTGCGACACCAGTTCGATCTCCTGCTTCGCCTCCAACGGGCCGTACTCGCGTTCGCCCGCCGAGCCCTTGTCCCGCAGCTGCACGATGTCGACGCCGCCGCGCAGGGCGGCCGCGACGAACTCCGCCAGATCGCCGCGCTCGCGGCGGGCGTCGGTGCACAGGTACAGACGGGCCGAGTCGAGGCGATCGCGCGGGGAGACCATGCGACCAGAGTAGGGTGGACGGCGAACACACGGGAGCCCCGGGCACGCATCGCGGACGAGGGGCTGAGAGTGGGGCACGCGCCGCCCCTGACCGTCAGACCTGATCCGGGTAATGCCGGCGAAGGAAGGACCGTGCGAGTGAAAAGCAATGTCTCCGTGGTGGGTGCGGGCATCGTCGGGCTGACGGTGGCCTGGTCGCTGGCCCGCGCCGGCGCGGCGGTCACCGTGTACGACCCCGAGCCGGGGTCCGGCGCCTCCTGGGTGGCGGGCGGCATGCTCGCGCCCTACTCCGAGGCCTGGCCCGGAGAGGAGCGCCTGCTCGCGCTCGGTGCCGAATCTCTCGCATTGTGGGACGACTTCGCAGCCGCCCTGCAGCCTTACGCCGACGGCACCCTGATCACCGCCCGCGGCACCGTCTGGCTCGCCACCGACGACGGCGACGCCGCGGATCTCGCCACCATCGCCGCGGCGGTCGGCGACGAGGACGTGTTCGAAGCGATTCGTCCCTCCGCGGCCATCCGCGCGATTCCCGGTGCCGCGCCGCGGATCCGAGCCGCCGCACAGGCACCGTCGGAGCTCGCCGTCGACAATCGGCTGGTACACCGGGCCCTGCTCACCGTGGGCGCCGCAGCCGGGGTGACGGTGCGAACCGAAACGGTGAACGCACCGTCACAGCTACCGGGTGACGCCGTGATCGTCTGTGCGGGCGCGGCTTCCGCCGACCTCCTGCCGGACTGTGGAGTGCGGTCGGTGAAGGGCGAGGTGGTCCGGTTGCGGCGCGGGCCCACCTGCTTGCCGCCGCCGACGGTGACCGTCCGCGCCCGGGTGCACGGCAGGCCCGCCTACGTGGTGCCGCGCGCCGACGGGGTGGTGGTGGGTGCCACCCAGTACGAGAACGACCGTGATCTGGCGCCTCGTGTGGGACCCGTCGTCGACTTGCTCGAGGATGCCTTCTCCGTACTGCCGTTCCTGCGCGAGTACGAGCTGATCGAGGTGACCGCTGGCCTGCGTCCGACGAGGCCGGACAATCTGCCGCTCATCGGGCCTGTGGACGGGCGGGTGTTCGCGGCCACTGGTCACGGCCGCAACGGGATCCTGCTGGCGCCGATCACCGGCGCTCGGGCGGTGGATATGGTGCTGAATCAGGAGGTGCACGCGTGGAGTTGACGGTGAACGGTGAGGACCGGCAGGTGCCCGACGGGACATCGGCGCAGGCGCTGCTAGAACTGCTCGGACTGCCCGACAAGGGGGTCGCGATCGCGGTGAACGGGGCGGTGCACCCGCGATCGGCGTGGGACGCAGCACTGCCGTCGTACGCCGACGTCGAGGTGCTCACGGCGGTTCAGGGTGGTTGATCGGCTCGTGATCGCCGGGCAGGAGTTCGGCTCCCGGCTGATCACCGGTACCGGCGGCAGTGCCAATCTTGAGCACCTGCGGGCGGCGCTCGCCGCGTCGGGTACGGAGTTGACCACGGTCTCGTTACGGCGCACCAGTCTTGCCGAGGGCGGGGGAGTACTGGACCTGATCCGCGAGCTGGGGATCACACCACTGCCGAATACCGCTGGCTGTCTGGGTGCGGCGGAGGCGGTGCTGACGGCTCGGTTGGCGCGGGAGGCTCTGGGTACGAACTGGATCAAGCTCGAAGTGATCGGCGACGACGAGACGTTGCTGCCCGACGCCGTGTCCCTGGTCGAGGCGGCCGAGGAATTAGTGGCCGACGGATTCGTGGTGCTGCCGTACACCAACGACGACCCGATCCTGGCCCGCCGTTTGCAGGATGTCGGCTGCGCCGCGGTGATGCCGGCCGGCTCGCCGATCGGCACCGGCCTCGGAATCCTCAACCCGCACAACATCGAGATGATCGTGGCGCAGAGCTCGGTGCCGGTGATCCTGGACGCGGGAATCGGCACCGCCAGCGACGCCGCCCGGGCGATGGAGCTCGGATGCGATGCGGTGCTTCTCGCCTCGGCCGTCACGCGGGCGGCGGATCCCGAGGCGATGGCGCGGGCCATGCGACTCGCCGTCGAGGCGGGCAGGCTGGCGCGCGCCGCCGGTCGGATTCCGCAGCGCCGGTGGGCGCAGGCCTCATCGCCCGTGGACGGCCGTCTGGGTACCTGATCCACCGGTGGGCAGCAGCGACTTCCGGAGTGCTGCCTCCAGCGTCCTAGGCCTCACCGACATCATAGATAAAGTGTTCGAATTGTGTTGCAGTCTCGAAACTTCCGAGTAGAATAGGAAGCGGGAGGGAGGCGGCGATGACCGAGGCGGTGTGCACGTCAGCGCAGTATCTGGATGCGCTCGCCGCCTTCGAACACGCCACTGAAATCCTTGCCTCCACGGACCCGGTGCTGCTGTCCTCCCCCGAAGTGTTGGAGGCGTTGTCGCGGCTGGAAGTTGCGGCGCGGAAGGTGCCGGTGGCGCAGCACGCACTGGTGCAGGTCGCGCACGAGCAGGGCCTGCCCGGCAGCCTCGGCTACACCGGCCTCAAGGAAATGTTGATCGATCGGTTACGGCTCGCCGGCACCGAAGCCCGCGACCGGGTTGCCGGTGCGCGAGGCCGAGCGATCGAGCACCTCCCATCCGGTGTTGCGCAGCCGCGGTTCGCGTTGACGATGGCGGCGCAGCGGCAGGGGGCGATCAGTGAACGGCACGCCCTGGTGATCGAGCAGGTGTTCCGGTCCTGCCCACCCAGTGTGGATCAGCCCGAGGTTCTGGAAGACATTCTGGTGACGGCAGCGCGGGAGGTCACCCCCGAAGACGTAGCCAAGGTCGGCCAGCGGGCGATCGAGTTGCTGGACCCCGATGGAGTGGAGCCGAACCCGGAGAAAGCACGCCGCGCCCGCGGACTGGAAATCGGGCGCCAGGACAAGAATCTGGTCTCCGACTTCGGCGGCACCCTCTCCGCCGAATGCCGGGCGTTGATGGAAGCGGTATTCGCGAAATACGCCCGCCCCGGGGTGCACAACCCGGACGATCCCGACAGCCCGGCTGAGGGCGCCACCGCCGACCAGTTGCACGAGGCGGCGGAGCGGGATCACCGCAGCCTCGCCCAACGCCAACACGACGCGTTGACGCACGCCCTGCGGCTCGCGGTCTCGTCGGGTGAACTCGGCCAGCACCGCGGACTGTCATGCGTTCCGATCATCACCATGGGCATCGATCAGCTCGAATCCGAGGTCGGGGTCGCGACCACCGCCACCGGCGGCAGGCTGTCCATCACAGACGCCATCCGCATGGCGGGCACCAACCCGAAATACGTCCTCCTCCTCGACCTCCACCAACGACCCCTGTTCCTCGGGCGGGAGAAACGCCTCGCCACCGCCGATCAACGGATCGCGCTCTACGGCAGCGAACACGGCTGCACCGCACCCGGCTGTGACGCCCCCGCGACGCGGACGCAGGTCCATCACGTCACCGAATGGCAGAACGGAGGCCGCACCGACATCACCGGCCTCACCCTCGCCTGCGATGCCCACCACAGCAAAGTCTCGCCGGCACTATCCGGGATGGAGACCGTCGTCGTGCCCGCAGGCGACTACGCTGGCCGCATCGGGTGGCGCCGCAACACCACCGCCGGCCCCCACAAGGTCAACCACAACCACCACGCCGCCGAGCTGTACTACCAAGCCCTCGAACGCTGGCACCGCACCCGCGAACAACTCCGCCAGCTATGGCGCACCCACGACCTGCGGGAACAGTACGAGGACCGGATCGGCAGCACCTACACCGACATCGACGCCCTCCTCGACAGCCCCCACGGCCCACCCCTGCTCGAAACACTCCTCGCCGAACACGACGCTGACAATGCCTGGCGCACACGTCCACCCGGCGACGCACCCCGCGCTGCCTGATCTGGTGCAGCAGGTCTGTGCCCCACGCCGTCACCGACACGAACCGCAGATCAACGCGGTGGATCAGACCGAGGCCAGATCGTCATCTCCCGTCGGGGCGGGCTCTTCCGCGGTCTCGACGATGTCGTGATCCTTGGTCTCGACCATGAGGTAGCAACACAGCACGCTCACGGCGGACAGCCCGGCGAGCATCACGCCCACCCACAGCACGTGGCCCTCCTCGACCAGCTTGGCGGCGATCAGCGGCGGGATCGCGCCACCGAGTATGCCGGCGAGGTTGTAGCCGAGACCCGCCCCGGTGTAGCGGTAGCGCTCGTGGAACATCTCCGGCAGCGCCGCACCGGCCGGGCCGTACGCGATCCCGAAGATCACCAGCGTGCCGATCAGGCCGAGTGCGTACATCGCCAGGTTCTTGGTGTCGAGAATCGGGAACAGGACCAGAGCCCACACCACCGCCAGTGCACACGAGGTCATGATCACCTTGCGCCGCCCGATCGTGTCCGAGTACACGGCCGAGGCGGCGATCGAGAGACCGAAGAACACCGCGGCCACCATTCCCATCGCCAGCACAGTGGTGCGCGGGAAGCCGAGATTCTTCGTCGCGTAGTTCGTGAGGAATGCGGTGCCCATGTAGAACAGCGAGAAGAGCGAGGCCAGCGCGCCACCGGCGATCAGGATCTCCTTCCACTGGAAGCGGATCGCATCCAGGAAGGGCAGCTTAGTGCGGTGGATCTCCTGCATCGCGCGCTTGCGGACCTCGGTGAACACCGGAGTCTCTTCGACGGTGAGACGCACCCACAGGCCCACCAGCACCAGCAGTGCCGAGAGCAGGAAGGGCACGCGCCAGCCGATCGTCATGAAGGCACTGTCGGCATCCTTGGTGTTGCCCGCGGTCACGGTGAACAGCAGGAAGGTGCCACTGGAGAGGAAGAACGCGAAGGCCGGACCCAGCTGCGGGTACATGGCGAACTTACCGCGCTGCCCCTTCGGGGCGTATTCGGCGGTCAGCAGCGTGGCGCCGGCCCATTCGCCGCCCACCGCGAAGCCCTGGAGGAAGCGCATCACCACGAGCAGCACGGGCGCCAGCGTGCCGATGCCGTTCGGAAACAGCCCGAAGACGCCGGTCTCGCTGCCGGGCAGCAGCCCGATGACGACGGTCGCGAAGCCCATGATGAGCAGGGTCCACACCAGCGTTCGCTTGCGGCCGATCCGATCGCCGAAGTGCCCGAACAGGATCGCGCCCACTGGCCGGGCGAAGAAGGCGACGGCGAACGTGGCGAACGAGGCCATCGTCGCCACACCCGGGCTCATGTTCGAGAAGAAGATCGTCGGGAACACCAGCGCGGCGGCGGTGCCGTAGATGAAGAAGTCGTAGAACTCGATCGTGGTGCCGATCGAGCTGGCCATCGCGACCCGGCGGAGCCGGGGCTTCGGGACAGTGGGGAGTTCGCGTGCGCTCAACTTCGCTCCTGGGGGTCGAAAGGACGTGCCAGAAACGTAGTGACAGCGGTCACATCAGCGGTACCCCCGAAAGGGGGTAGCCGCCTGTACTCACGGCAGAAGCCCCAGGCTGCGGGCTCGCGTGACCGATTCGAAGCGCGTCCGGGTGCCCAGCTTCTGGCCCGCGCTGCGCAGGTACGCCTTCACCGTCTCGGCGCCGATCGACAGTCGCTGCGCAACCTCGGCGTTGGTGCAGCCGAGGGCTACCTGGGCGAGAACATCCACCTCGCGTGCGGTGAGCGGTCGCTCGGGCGGTGCTTCGTCGGCATGGCGGCCGAGCCTGGAGATGCGCCCGCACGCCGACTCCAACCGGGCGCGCACGGCACCGTCGGCGATCTCCCCGGCGATCGTGCGCAGCTCTGAGAAGACCTCCCGCAACAGCTCCCGGTCGACGCCGCCGAGACCGGTGCGCTCGGCCGCCGCGGCCTCGGCGTACTGCACCCGGCGCTCGACCTCCTCACGGATCCGCAACTCCTGAGCAAGTTCTCGGACGGTGCTCGATACCGCGCCGAGTACGGTGTCTCCGAGTGTGCATTCGCGGCGGTCGGCGGCGTAGAACACGGCGCGCACCGTGTGGTTCACCGTGAGCGGCATCGCGACCATCGAGCGCAGTCCTTCTGCCGCCACGTGCGCGTGATAGTGCTGAGTGATGCCCGCAGTGCTGTAGTCCGTGACCGCCGTGGGCCGTCCGGTGCGCAGGACATGCCCGCCGAGCCCGGCGCCCCGTGCGACGGGCAGACCGTCGAGTGCCGTGGTGCGGAGACCGACCCCGCCACTGAGGATCACCCGGTCGGCGTCGACGAGACCGACGAAGGACACCGGAAGTTCGGTTCGAGTGCGAATGGTGTGAAGGGTCGCCCTCGCCCCGTCGAGATCGACGACCGGCGCGAGGCCGGCGGGGCGGGCGGTCATGAACGGTCTCCGGGGTTACGACATCAGGTGAATCATCATGACATGTCCGAATCTCGCACGTGGTCCGAATCGTGCAGGTCGGGGCGTGTAGACGCGGGCCGACCGGGCAGATCGGCGCAAGCGGCACCCACATCGCCGCGCACCAGCAGTCGTCAGGCACCGGCGGAGGCGGCCGCCGGTTGCTAGCGTGAATTCATGATCGAAGTCTCGGGGCTCACGAAAACGTACGGGGCCGTGCAAGCGGTCAACGACCTGTCGTTCGCGGTGCGGCCCGGCCGGGTGACCGGATTCCTCGGCCCGAACGGTGCGGGCAAGTCGACGACGATGCGGTGCATCCTCGGCCTCGATCGTCCGACTGCGGGCACGGCGACCATCGACGGCCGCGACTACGCCGCCATCGACCGACCGCTCACCCAGGTGGGCGCACTGCTCGATGCGAAATGGGTGCACCCCAATCGCACCGCGCGCAATCACCTGCGGTGGATGGCCGCCGCAAGCGGGCTCCCGGCGAGTCGTGCCGACGAGTGTCTGGCGATGGTGGGCCTGTCCGATGTGGCCGATAAGAAGGCCGGCGGCTTCTCCCTCGGCATGTCGCAGCGACTCGGCATCGCCGGTGCGCTGCTCGGAGATCCGCCGGTACTCATGTTCGACGAGCCGGTGAACGGTCTCGACCCCGAGGGCATCGTGTGGGTGCGCACGTTCATGAAATCGCTGGCGGCGCAGGGACGCACAGTGTTCGTCTCCAGTCACCTACTGGCCGAGATGGCCCTTACCGCTGATGATGTGGTGATCGTGGGACGCGGCCACCTGGTGTGGAACGGCACCATGGCCGACTTCATCGCGCAGAACTCGGAACACGCGGTGCGCGTGCGCAGTCCGCGGGAGAAGGAACTCGCCGAGGCGCTCACCGCCCGCGGCCTGAACGTGGCGGTCGCGGCGGAACCGGCGCCCGGAGGTGGTGGCCGCACCGTGCTCACCGTGCAGGGAGCGACCAGTGACGCGGTCGGAGAGATCGCGGCCGCCGCGGGACTGCCGCTCAGTGAACTCGCGCCGCAGACGAGTTCGCTGGAGCAGGTTTTCATGCAGCTCACCGGTGGTGCCGTGGAGTACCGGGGCCTGGGAGGTGCCGCATGATCGTGCGTGCCGCCCGCGCCGAGTGGGTCAAACTGTCCACCGTCCGCGCTACCAGGTGGACACTGGCGGCGTCGATCGCCTTCGGCCTGTTCATCGTGGTGCTCGTCGCGCTCGTGACCCGCAACAGCGAGTCCACGACCGAAGACGGGATCCATCTGGCTCTCGCCCCGTTCACCGGGCTGGGCGGCATCCCCGGCATCGCAGTGATCTTCTCGGCGGTGATCGGCATCCTGTCGGTGACCAGCGAGATCCGGTTCAACACCATCCGCACCACCTTCCTCGCGGTCTCGCATCGGCCGGTGGCGCTCGTCGCCAAGACCGTCGTCGTGGGCGTGGTCTGCGCGGTGGCCTTCTTCCTCGCGGAAGTGGTGGCGATGGCGGTGTTCCTCATCCTCGGCGGAGGCGGCGCCGGATTCTCACCCTTCGGTGACGGCGCCAGTGTGTACATCACGCTGCCGATCGCCGCGGCCCTCGCCTCGACACTGGGCCTCGCCGTGGGCACCGCGGTCCGCAATGCCGCCGGTGCCATCACGCTGCTCCTCGCGTACATGATGGTGGTCGAGTCCGTCATCGTCACGGTCCCGCAGACCCGAGGTGCGGCGCCGTACCTTCCGATGACGAACTTCGAGAACTTCCTCGGCACCGCGACGGCGACATCGGCGATCGACTTCCCATGGCCACCCGTCGGGTCGCTGGTCTACCTCATCGTGGTGATCGGACTGCTATGGGTCGGTTCCGTCGCCCTCATCACGCGCCGCGACGCCTGACGATGTGACCCGCGTCGCCGTACGGCGTGCGGAAAAACGCACGCCATGGCCCATGTGAGGATCACGTGAACTTCCGTCCCGCCACCTTTCGATAGATCGTTCGCAGTGCTACATAGGAAGGGTGACCGCGCAGCCGCCCGTCGTCGAGGAGGTGCCGCCGGCGACCGCCGATTCGTCCGGCGCCGCCGAGCGGCCTACCCCGACCCGCGCGAGTCGGCTCACGAAGGCGTGCACCGGGCGCGTCCCCCGCTACCTCGCGGTCGTGCTCGTCGCCTGGGTCGCGGCCGAACTGGCCGCGCTCTTCGGGGTACCGGCACCGTCGTTGCTCGCGGCCCTCGCCCTCGGGGCCGGGTTGCGGATCGCCCTGGGCCGGGAGATCTCCGTCCCCGCCGACGCGAGCAAGTGGACGCAGGCCTTCATCGGCGTCATGCTCGGCAGCTACCTCAACCTCGAGGCCATCCGCACCGTCGGGCCGGTGATCGCGCCCTTCCTGCTGATCTCGGTCTTGACCATCGTGCTGTCGATGTTCACCGCGTGGGCGCTCAGCCGCGCCGTGACCGCCCTCGACCAGCGGACCGCGACTCTGGGGCTCATGGTCGGTGGATCATCGGCGGTGGTCACCCTGTGCGACGAGCTCGGTGCCCGCAAAGACGTGGTGGGCGTGATGCAGTACTCCCGAGTGCTGCTAGTGAGCCTCACCGCCCCGTTCGTGATGACGGCGCTCGCCGGTACCGCCGCGGCCACCTCGCGGCAACGTGTCACGGATCTGCAGATCGTGGGACGAGGCGACCAGATCGCCGGCCTGTCGATCGCGATCGTTTTCGCCATCGTGGGCATGTGGCTCGGCCGCAAACTCCGATTGCCGGGCGGCGGCCTGATCGGTCCGATGCTGGTGGCCGCCGTGATCGGCGGCGCCCAACTCACCCGCGGCTTCGCCCCGCAGGGTGCGTTCAAGGAACTGCTGCTGATCGTCGTGGGCCTGGAAGTGGGGCTCATGTTCGACCGACGGATGCTCCGCCGGCTCGCGCACCTGCTGCCAGCCATCGGTGTGGGCATCCTCTTCCTGTGCGGTGTCGTGGCGTTGCTGGCCGCGGCGGCCGCCCGGATCACCGGGGTGCCGCTCGCCGACGCCTACCTCGCGACCACACCGGGCGGGATCAATGCGGTCGTCGCCAGCGCCGCGGGCAGCGGCGATGCGAACATGGCATTGATCGCGACCGTGCAGAGCTTGCGCCTGATCATCGTGGTGCTGGCGCTGCCGCTGATCGTGGTGGCGATGAACCGGTTGGCGATGCTCAAGCGTCCGGGCGCAACCGCCACGAAGCATTGACGGGGCCGTGGCCCGCACCGACCGGGTACGCGGCGGCCAGCGAACGGGTCACCCACTCCTTGCCGAAGGCGATCGCCTCGGGCACGGATCGGCCGTGCGCGAGCGCGCATACGGCGGCCGCGCCCAGGGTGTCGCCCGCACCGTGATCGTGGCGGGTATCGATCCGCTGGGCCTCGAACTCCACGAAGTCGGTGCCGTCGTAGAGCACGTCGGTGCTGGTGACCGCGGTTCGCAGATGTCCGCCCTTGACCAGCGCCCATCGCGGACCCAGATCGTGCAGCGCGCGAGCGGCGTCGCGCTGCGTGGCATCGTCGATCACCTCGATCCCGGTGATCAGCCGCACCTCATCGAGGTTCGGGGTGACCACCCACGCCAGCGGGAACAGTCGCCGCAGCAGTGTGTCCAGCGCCTCCGGCGAGAGCAGCGGATCGCCGTGCTGCGAGGCACACACCGGGTCCACGAGGAACGGGATGTGCTCGCCGATACCCACATCGGCGGCGGTCCCGGCGATGGCGTCGATGATGCCGGCGTTCGCGAGCATCCCCGTCTTCACGCCGCTCACCCCGATATCAGCCACCACCGCGAGGATCTGACCCGCCACCGTTTCCGGCGGAATCGCGTGGAAACCGGTGACTCCCAGGCTGTTCTGCACGGTCACGGCGGTCACGGCGCTGGTGCCGTGCACCCCGGTGAGCGCAAAGGTCCGCAGGTCCGATTGCAGGCCCGCGGCGCCGCCGGAATCGGAGCCGGCGATGGTCATCACGCGCACCGGCGTCTCGCCGGATCCGGGCAGGGGCAGGTGTTGCATGACCCTCAGGCTAGAACTCGGGCGCGATATCGACGCGCCACAGCGGGTTGACGGGACCGTGGCCCGCCCCGAGCGGATACGACCACCGCAGCCCTTCGGTGACCCAGGCCTTGCCGAACTCGACGGCTTCGGGCACCGCACGGCCGTGCGCCAGTGCCGCGGTGATCGCCGCGGCCAAGGTGTCGCCCGCGCCATGATCGTGGCCGGTGGGCACGCGGGGGCACACCAGTTCCACGAAGTCCTCGCCGTCGGTCAGCACGTCGGGGCTGTCGGGGCAATCGCGCAGGTGTCCGCCTTTGATCAAGGCCCACTGCACGCCCAGGTCCAGTAGTGCCCGAGCCGCATCGCGCTGCGACGCGCCGTCGCAGACCTCGATTCCGGTGATCAATCGCACCTCGTCGAGATTGGGGGTGGCCACGGTGGCGCGGGGCAGAAGGAGGGTGCGCAGCGCATCGAGTGCGTCCGTCGCCAGCAGCGGGTCGCCGTGCATCGACGCCGCGACCGGGTCGACCACCAATGGTGCGCCCCGTCCCTTCCCTATGTCCTGATCGTCAGCGGCGGCAGCGACCGCCTCGATGATCGCAGTGGACGCCAGCATTCCGGTCTTCGCCGCCTCCACTCCGATATCACCGGCGACCGAGCGGATCTGGGAGCCCACGATCGCCGGGGCGACCTCGCTGAAGTCCTGCACACCCACGCTGTTCTGCACCGTGATCGCCGTGACCGCCACGCAGGCGTGCACGCCGAGCATCGCGAAGGTGCGCATGTCCGCTTGAATCCCCGCGCCACCACCGGAATCCGATCCGGCGATCGTGAGCACGCGGTGCGGAGCGACGCCGCGCGCCGGGGTCGGCAGGGTCGACGGTGCGCCGACCGCCACCCGGCGCGGCCCGGTCACCGCTGCGCGGTCTCGAGCGGGATGTACACCCGGCCACCGGCGTCGGTGAATTCCTTCGACTTCTCCGCCATATCGGCGGCGAGCTTGGCGGCGATGTCCTCCTGCGTCACCAGGTTGTGCTCCTGCGCGTAGGCGCGCACATCGGCGCTGATCCGCATGGAGCAGAACTTCGGGCCGCACATCGAGCAGAAGTGCGCCGTCTTCGCCGGTTCGGCGGGCAGTGTCTCGTCGTGGAACTCACGGGCGGTGTCGGGGTCCAGCGATAGGTTGAACTGGTCCACCCAGCGGAACTCGAAGCGCGCCTTGGAGAGTTCGTCATCGCGGGACTGCGCGCCCGGGTGGCCCTTCGCGAGATCGGCCGAGTGCGCGGCGATCTTGTACGTGATCACGCCGGTCTTCACATCGTCGCGGTTCGGCAGGCCCAGGTGCTCCTTCGGCGTCACGTAACAGAGCATCGCCGTACCGGCCTGCGCGATGATCGCCGCGCCGATGGCCGAGGTGATGTGGTCGTACGCCGGCGCGATATCGGTGGCGAGCGGGCCGAGCGTGTAGAACGGCGCCTCCTCGCACAGCTCCTCCTCCAGGCGCACGTTCTCCACGATCTTGTGCATCGGCACGTGTCCGGGGCCCTCGATCATCACCTGCACGCCATACGACTTCGCGATCTTCGTCAGCTCACCCAAGGTGCGCAGTTCGGCGAACTGCGCCTCGTCGTTGGCGTCCGCGATGGATCCGGGGCGCAGGCCATCGCCCAGGGAGAAGGTCACGTCGTACTCGCGGAGGATCTCGCACAGCTCACCGAAGTGCGTGTACAGGAACGACTCCTCGTGGTGCGCGAGGCACCAGGCCGCCATGATCGAACCGCCGCGGCTGACGATGCCGGTCACCCGGTTCGCGGCCAGCGGAACGTAGCGCAGCAGCACACCCGCGTGCACGGTCATGTAGTCGACGCCCTGCTCGCACTGCTCGATCACCGTGTCCCGGTAGATCTCCCAGGTGAGCTTGGTGGGATCGCCCTTGACCTTCTCCAGGGCCTGGTAGATCGGCACCGTGCCCACCGGGACCGGTGAGTTCCGCATGATCCACTCGCGGGTCTCGTGGATGTCCTTGCCGGTGGAGAGATCCATGATGGTGTCGCCGCCCCAGCGGGTGGCCCACACCATCTTCTCGACCTCCTCGCCGATCGAGCTGGTGACCGCCGAGTTGCCGATGTTCGCGTTGATCTTCACCGCGAACGCCTTGCCGATGATCGCGGGTTCCAGTTCGGGGTGCTTGTGGTTCGCCGGGATCACCGCGCGACCGGCGGCCACCTCGGCACGGACGAACTCAGGGTCGAATCCCTCACGGGCAGCGACGAACCGGATCTCGTCGGTGATCACACCGGCGCGTGCCCAGGCGAGCTGGGTGCGGGCGCCGGCACCGCCGTTCTCGGTGGCCACGGGCTCGGGTTTCGCCCATTCATCGCGTGTCTTCGGCAGGCCCGCCTGCAGGTCGTGCAGCTGATCCTCCGAGGCGTACTGGGTGTACGGACCGGAGGTGTCGTAGACGTCGTGATGGTCGCCGTTGGTCAGCGAGATCCGCCGGAAGGGCACGCGCAGAGTGCCATTGCTTCCCGCGATAGCGCGATAACCCTTCTCGGATCCCTCGATCGGGCCGACGGTGACGGTATCGACGGGTGCGGAAACAGAGGGGGACATACGGGACTCCTTCTCCCTACGCCGGCATTACCCGGACAGGTTCGTTCGGTCGACGCCCGCGTCAGGCGTCCTCTCAGCTCGATGCGACGAGCTCCCGTGTGGTGTGCGCTTTCGAGGGTAACGCACATGGAGTCGGGTCTCAGGCGATACGCACGCCCCGTGGCAGGTTCCCCGCCGGAACCCGCAGGCGGCGGGCGGCGAAGGCCAGCCCGATTCCGCCGAGTGCCAGGTTCGCCAGCAGTCCCCAGTACCAGGTGCTTCCGACCGCGGACAGGTCATCGCGATAGCCGTAATAGTCACCGGTGCCGGAGGGAGAGTCGGTGGCACAACGCCGCTCCGGCGGGATCCGCTCGCCCGCGCGGAAGGCCGCCGCGGCATCGGCGACTTCGCCCAGTGCGGTCTCGCGCTGCAGAACGCGCCCGTCCCCGTAGGGGGATCTGAACCAGGTCTCGGACCGCCCGGGATCGTTCGCGCTCGCCGAGTCCGCTACGACCACCAGCGCGTTGGGGGCGACGATCCACCAGATGCGGTTCGTGTGCGCGACCTCCCGGGTGTACGGGTACTCACGGCAGGTCGAGCGGCCGGTGTCGCGGTCGTAGTCCCATTCGGTGCTGATCGTGGTCACCCGCTCGGTGGTGGTCGGAATGAGCACCGCGGCGACCGCGGGAAGCCCGATGAGCAGGAACAACATCGTCAGCTGGGTGATGGCGGCGGAACCGATCGGCCGGGCGAAAAGGGCCGAGAAGCCCAGCCCGATGCCGCAGTAGGCGAGGAATAGCAGTGCAACCACCACGATGCCGAGGATCGATCGCCACACCGGGTACGGCGCCTCGACCACGGCCCACACCAGGAACGGCGTCGAGATCGCCAGCAGCGCGCACGATGCGACCCAGGCGCCGAGCAGCTTTCCCATCGCGAGCTGCAGTCCACTCGCCGGCGTGGCCTGGACGACGGCGAGGGTGGCGTCCTTGCGATCGCCGTTGATCGACGTGGCCGTCATCGTCGGGGAGATCACCAGGCCCAGGAAGCCGACGAATCCGAGGACGAAAAAGTAGAGATTGGTGCCCCACTCGTCGCCCGGGGTGCCGTTGTTCCCCGTCGCGCTGAACCAGCGGGAGGCGAATACCACCAGGGCCACCGCCAGGAAGAAGGCACCGAGCAGGACGCGCCAGCGGGTGGCGCGGGTGCGCTGGCGCAGCTCCAACCCGACGAGCACGCCGACGGTCCGCCACCAATTCGTGAAGCGGCTCATGTGCGATCGGCCTCCAGTGCGAAGTACGAATCCTCCAGGGCGTTGGTGGCACGGGCGAACTCCACCACGTGCACCCCACCGGCGATCTGCTGCGCCAGGTGCGCCGCCGCGTCGGCCTCGGTATCGAAGGTGAGAAAGGTTCCGGCCCCGGCCGGTTCGCCGAGCTGCCGGATGCGCCACGTGCTCCGCGTGTTCTCCGGCGGCGGTTCGGTGCGGCCGCGCGCCATCATCACGACATCGTCGACCATCTCGCCGAGCTCGGAGAGGATGTGCGAGGAGACCAGCACCGCACAGCCGCCGTCGGCGAGCGCGCGCAGCGAATCGCGCAGCTCGAACCTGGACCGCGGGTCCATGCCGGAGGCGGGCTCGTCGAGCAGCAGGATCGGCGGCGAGTGCACCATCGCGCGCGCGAATCCGAGGCGTTGCTTCTGCCCGCGGGAGAGCACTTGCGCCGGCCGGTCGGCGAACTCGGCGAGGTGCACGCGTTCCAGCAGCTCGCGTGCCCGCGCCGTCGCCGCGCCCGTGGGCATGCCGTAGAGCTTGGCGAAGGTGGTGAGGATCTCAGTGGGAGTGAGGGAGTCCCACGTGCCGAACACGTCCGGCATCCATCCGACGCGAGTACGGAGGTCCTCAGGGACGATTGGCGCACCGTCGAGTTCGAGGGTGCCGCTCGACGGTCGGAGCAGGCCCGCCAGCATCAGCAGCAGAGTCGTCTTACCCGCGCCGTTCGGCCCGACGAGTCCGGTGATCCGCCCCGGCGGCAGCGTGAGGGTGGCATCCGCCACCGCTACATGCTGCTTGAAGGTCCGCGTCAGATTGCGTGCGACCAGCGACATTCGTCCACAGTAGCGTGCTGCGACATTCACGATCGAGAAATGTGACGGCTGTGAAAACACTCCCGTCGAGTTCGGCGGGATGTCAGAGTGTCGGCGTACGGTGAAGTGATCCGCATCACAGATGGAGGTCTCCATGCCTGACACGGTCGACGTTCCGCCGCCCACCTTGGAACTGGGCGAGCTGCGGCTCTACGACAATCCCGTGCGTGACCGGTATGAACTCTGGTCGCGCGATGAATTGATCGGTGTAGTGGGCTACGAACTCACCGACCACGGTGACGTGATCCTGCTGCACACCGTGGTGATGGAGAAATTCGGTAAGCAGGGCTTCGCTCGCGCCATCGTCTCCGGCGTGCTCGACGACGCCCGGTCGCGGGAGCGGCAGGTGATCCCGGTCTGCACCTACGTCCGTGGTTTCCTGACCCGGTTCCCGCAGTACCAGGATGTGGTCGTCTCCGCCCGCGCCTGAGTCAGCGCAGCGCTCGCAGGTAGCGGCGGCGGGCGATCAGCTGCGCGATCCGGAGCGCCGGATACGCCGTGCGCCAGAAGCCGCGTGGCGCCGGGCGCGTCAGGGAACGCACCGTGAGCACCACGTCGTCGCCGTCGCGATGCACCACGAACGCTTCCTCGCCGCACACGGGATGTCCGGGGAGAGTGCGGTAGGAGAACCCGACCCGGTCGCGGGCGTCGACCACGTCGACGACCTCGACCGGTTCGGTCACGGTGATGCCCGCGATGCGAGCGGTCACGGTGACCGGCTGTCCCGGGGCGACGGGCTCGTCGGTCGAGACCGCGAAGCCGCTCGCCGTCTTCACGCCCCACCGCAGGACATCGTGGGTGGCGCGGGTCCAGACTTCGTCGCCGGTGCCCACGCGGGCGCTCACCTCGGATCGCCGGTAGCCCGACGGGGCGCCCACCCACACCGGCTCGGCCGGCCGCGTCACGGTTCGGTCCAGTAGCCGTAGCCGTGATGCGCCACGAATCCGAGGCCCCGGTACAACGCGGAGGCAGCCGCATTTTCACGCTCCACCTCGAGGTAGAGGCGATCCGCACCGGCCTCGGCGGCGACGCCGCTCAACACGGTCATGATCCGCGTCGCCAGGCCCCGCCTGCGGCGATCTGGTGCGACCGCGACCGATGCGATCCCGCCCCATCGATTGCCCGCCGCATCGGCGGTCACCGCCAGCCGGCCGGCTGCCACCGTAGTCCCCGCGTGCCTGATCGAGGCGAACAGTGCCGCGCCGTCGACCGCGGTGACCAGCGATTCATCGGCCGCGGTGGCGGCGAGCCAGGCGGAATCAGGCCGGCTCTCAACGTCGACGCCCGCGTCGGACCCGCCGATCGCCGGACGCGTGAGAACGTCGGTCAGGTGACCGAGCTCCGGCGCCCCGCGAATCAGGCGATCGGAGAGCGACAGTCGGAGGGGCAGGCCGCGGGCGGCGAACCAGGCCCGCGGGCCGTCGAGCCGGGCGAGAGTCGCATCCGGGTGTAGGGGAGTGGCACAGTTCGCGCGATGTCCGGCGATCCCTGGGGCGGCGCGGCACAGCCAGCCGTCGATCCACTCCCGCTCGACCGACCACCACCCTCGCGCCCGGGCCAGGTCCAGCGATCGGATCTCGCTCGCCCGCACCGGCCTCGGCGGCACCGTCTTGATCGCGATGATGGCGGAGCGGCTGATCACGTGCTCCGCACCGTCGCGTTCGACGATCACCGGGTCACCGTCGTCAACCAGCCGACCGATCACATCAGTGGCCGCGCCGGTCTGCAGGAGATGGCGGACCACCACCCGGTCGCCGGGGGCCGGGGACATCAGTCGTCGTGCCCGAACGGATCGTCGACGGTGCCGGGCACCCAGGTCAGGCCCGGCGCGTTCCAGCCCTGCTTCTTGATGAATTTCTTCGCCTGCCGGGCGTACCGGCCCACCAGCACATCGGTGTAGAGGAAGCCGTCGAGGTGCCCGGTCTCGTGCTGCAGCATTCGTGCGAAGAAGCCGGTGCCCTCGATCTCGACCTTCTCGCCGTTGCGGTCGGTGCCGACGACCTTGGCCCAGTCCGCGCGGCCGGTCGGGAAGGACTCGCCGGGGACGGAGAGGCAGCCCTCCCAATCGTCGTCGGGATCGGGCATGGTCTCGGGGATCTCGGACGTGGTCAGAACGGGGTTGATCACCTCGCCGCGCCGCCGCTCGTGGGTCTCCTCGTCGGGGCAGTCGTAGACGAACAACCGCAGATCGCGGCCCACCTGATTGCCGGCGAGGCCCACGCCGTTGGCACGGTCCATGGTCTCGAGCATGTCATCGAGCAACGCGACGATCTCGGCGTCGGGCCGACCGTCGGCATCGAGCTCGACCGGCGTGGTCGGGGTGTGCAGGACAGGGTCGCCGACGATGACGATGGGAAGTACGGCCATAACCTACAAACTTAGTCGCCTCTCTCGGCGACACGCCCCCGCAGCCCCGTCGCGGCCCCCTCGGCCGTGGTTAGATTGTCGCGAACTACAGCAGTGTTATTTCGAATGCGAGGGGAACGCATGGAGGGCGCCGGCGCGGCCGCGCAGAACTTGGCCAATACGGACGCGCACTCCGACCAGCATCGTGGCGAGGACGGCCTGACCCGCCGCGAACACGACATTCTCGCCTTCGAGCGGCAGTGGTGGAAGTACGCCGGTGCCAAGGAGGACGCGATCAAGGAGCTCTTCGGGCTCTCCGCGACCCGCTATTACCAGGTGCTCAATGCCCTGGTCGACACCCCGGAGGCGCTCGCCGCCGACCCCATGCTCGTCAAGCGCCTGCGCCGCGTGCGCGCCAGCCGGCAGAAGGCTCGCGCGGCCCGCAAGCTCGGCTTCGAGATCACCTGATCCCGTACAGTTCAGTGTTGTGAGCAGTACTCCTAACAGCCGCCCCGTGCCGATCCGTGCGATCGTGATGATCCTGATCTCCCTGGCGATCCTGTTCGCCGCGATCGGTGTGCACGGCTTCGCGACCCGGGACGACGATCCGCAGGCCGCGCTGAACGCGCAGGAGGACAAGCTCAACGCGCAGGCGACCGGGGCCGCCGCGGCGCCCGCGGGTGAGAAGGGTGACAAGCCCGTCGTGTGCCTGATCGCCGTGAACCGGGCGCCCCTCGGCGATGCCACCGATCGCCTCACCAAGGCGGGTATGCCGCCTCGGGAGGACACCGACGTATGGCCGGCCCGCCCTGCGGCTCCCCGTGCCACCACCGTGTACTTCGACGAGGGCGGCGAGGATCAAGCGAAGACCGTGTCGTCCGTTCTCCCCGGATCGACCACCGTTGCCCGGCCCGATGGGCTCGCGGCCTGCGCGAACAGCATCGCCGTCGCGGTCGTGCGCAAGTAGTAGGTCCTCACCGCACCGGCCTAATCGGGCCCCGATATGATTTGCGCAAGCTCAGCCCAGGTAGCCGTTGCATAAGGAGTCTTCGATGACGAAGCGCCAGTACCTCGCCCCGATCGCGATCCTCCCGGTGGCGGCGCTCGCCCTCACGGGCTGTGTGAACAGCGAGAAGTCCGCAGGTGCGGGCGTGGGTACGACGCCCGCGGTCGTCAGCGGTGCCACTGTGCCCGCGGAGGGTCCGGTCCTGAGCAACGCACCGGGCCACGGTGAGGAGAAGCCCGGCGAGGGCGGCGCACCGTCGGCCGGGGCCGCCGAGGCTTCGCTCGTCAAGCCGGACGGCACCAGCGCGGGCAAGGCCACGTTCACCGAGAAGGACGGCGTCGTGGTCATCGACGTTCGTGTCACCGGACTGCCCGCAGGCTTCCACGGCATGCACATCCACGAGGTGGGCAAGTGCGAGCCCAACTCGGTGGCCAAGAACGGCGCTCCCGGCTCCGCCACCAACTTCGGATCCGCCGGAGGCCACTGGCAGAAGGCCGGTGCTACCGGCCACCCGATGACCGGTGATCTGGTCTCGATCTACGTCAATGCCAACGGCACCGGACAGACCGTCACCAGCACCGGCGCGTTCACCCTCGCGGATATCAAGAAGAACGCGGACGGCAACGCGCTGATGATCCACGAGAAGGCCGACAACTTCGGCAATGTGCCCGCGACGAAGTACGCGAACATCGTTCCGGGCCAGCCCGTGCCGGACGAGCAGACCCTCATGACCGGCGACGCGGGCGGCCGGATCGCCTGCGGCGTGATCAAGGTCGGTTAATCATCGAGCCCGTCGCCTTCCGGGCGTCGCCGCGGCCGACGATCGGCGTCGAGTGGGAATTCGCCCTCGTCGACCGGGAGACCGCGGATCTGGTCAGCCGCGCCGACGAGCTGTTCGACGGTGTGCGCGACGCCAGTGAAGAGATTGCGCCCCAGGTGCACTCGGAGATGCTGCGTAACACCGTCGAGGTGGTGACCGGGGTCTGCGAGAACACCGCCGAGGCGATGGCCGATCTGGCCTCCACGTTGACGGTGGTGCGCGGTGCGGCCGATGCGATGGGCGTCGACTTGTTCGGAGCGGGAACGCACCCGTTCGCGCAGTGGAATGCGCAGCAGCTCACCGACAATCCGCGCTATGACGAACTGATCGCCCGCACCCAGTGGTGGGGTCGGCAGATGCTCATCTGGGGCGTGCACGTGCACGTCGGCGTGAACCACCGGGACAAGGTGTTGCCGATCATCTCGGCATTGCTCAATCAGTACCCGCACCTGCTGGCGCTGTCGGCGAGCTCGCCGATGTGGGGTGGCCACGACACCGGCTACGCGAGCACCCGCGCGATGATGTTCCAGCAGTTGCCCACCGCAGGCTTGCCCTTCCAGTTCGAGCAGTGGAGCGAGTTCGAGCGCTTCGTCCACGATCAGAAGACCACCGGGATCATCGATCACCTCAACGAGATCCGCTGGGATATCCGGCCCGCCTGCCACCTCGGGACCATCGAGGTTCGGGTCTGCGACGGGATGTCCACCTTCGCCGAGCTCGAGGCGGTGGTCGCCCTGATCCACTGTCTGGTGGTGTGGCTCGACGGCCGGCTCGATGCGGGGGAGCGCCTGCCCACGCTGCCGCCCTGGCACGTCCAGGAGAACAAGTGGCGTGCGGCGCGATACGGGCTCGACGCCATCATCATTCAGGACGCCGACAACAACGAGCGACTGGTGACCGAGGACCTCGACGATCTGCTGGAGCAATTGACCCCTATCGCTCGTGGTTTGGGTTGCGAGCGGGAATTGCGAGCGGTACAGGATATCCCGCGACGCAAGGCCTCCTATCAGCGGCAGCGCGCCGTGGCCGGCGGGATCTGCAACGTGGACACCTACCGCGATGTGGTGCGCTCGGTGACCGGCGACCTCATCCTGCCGTGATCGCCGCCCACCTGCCTTCCGGCAGGCAGGGTTTCATAGTCGCCTGGTTCGCTCACGTTTCCATAGACGCATGCGTCTTTGTTTAATGATAATCATTATCGTTATCTTGTTGGGGTGAACCCCTCCCGTGCCGCCCGGCACCGCGCACCGCTGCTGGCCGGCGCGCTCGCCGTCGCCCTCGTGCTTTCGGCGGTGTTCGCGGTGTCCCACGGCGCCGCCACGATCCCGTTCGGCGATGTCCCCCGGCTGATCTGGGCCGCCGTGACCGGGGGGCTGCTGCAGCCGGAGGACCGCACCGCCTACTCCGTTGTCTGGGAATTGAGGGTGCCCCGCGTTCTGCTCGCGGCCCTCGTCGGCGCGGGACTGTCGATCGCGGGTGTCGCCTGCCAGGCTCTCGTGCGCAATCCGCTCGCCGATCCGTTCATCCTCGGTATTTCCAGCGGCGCCTCGGTCGGTGCGAGCCTGGTGGTCACCACCGGCGTCGTCGCCGGGCTCGGGATAGCCGGGACCGCCGGCGCGGCGTTCGGCACGGCGCTGCTCGCGTCCGGTCTGGTCTACCTGCTCAGTCGCTCGCCCGGCGGCGCGCTCAGCCCGGTCCGGCTGGTGCTCACGGGTGTGGTGCTCGCGTTCGCCTTCCAAGGCCTGGCCGGCGCGATCGTCTTCTTCGACCCCGTCGGTGACGCCGCACGATCGGTGATGTTCTGGCTGCTCGGCGGGCTGGGCGGCGCTCAGTGGTCGGTGCTCCCGCTGGTCGCCGCCGCGGTGCTCGCGGGCGCTCTGATCGCGGCACGGCTGGCCGGGACACTCGATGTGCTCGCCCAGGGCGACGAGGCCGCCGCCTCGCTGGGCCTCGACCCGCATCGTGCCCGGCTTCGGCTCTTCCTTCTCGTGGTGGCCATGACCTCCGTCCTCGTGGCGGTCGCCGGCACGGTGGGCTTCGTCGGCCTGGTGGTCCCGCACGCGGTGCGGATGATCTTGGGCCCCGGTCATTCCCGCGTATTGCTGCTGGCGCCCCTGGTGGGTGCGCTGCTGCTGGTCTGGGTCGACCTGATCAGCAGGCTCGTCGTGGCGCCACGCGAGTTGCCGCTCGGCATCGTCTCGGCGCTGGTCGGCGTCCCCGTGTTCCTCTACCTGCTGCGGCGACGCGATGGACTCCTCGGCGGTGCCGCATGAGGATCGACATCGACGGCGTGACGGTCGCACTGGGCGGTCGGACGGTGCTCAACCGCGTCCGGCTCGAGGTGGAACCCGGTGCGCACGTGGGACTCATCGGTCCCAACGGCAGCGGAAAATCGACACTGCTGCGCTGCCTCTACCGCGCGCTGACTCCCGACGCGGGGACCGTGCGCATCGGTGGCCGCGACCTTGCGACGGTCCACCGGCGCGAGGGTGCGCGCCTCGTCGCGGCCGTCACCCAGAGCGAAACCGGGCACCTCGGGTTCACCGCCGCGGAGACCGTCCTGCTAGGGCGATTCCCGCACGGCGACGCGGGTACGCCGGGGGCGCGCCGGGCGGTCGCCGCGGCGATGGAATCGACCGGCACCGGCCATCTGCGCGCGCGCAGTGTGCTCGACCTGTCCGGCGGCGAACGCCAGCGCGTCCTGATCGCGCGGGCGCTCGCGCAGGACACCCCGGTGCTGCTGCTCGACGAGCCGCTCAATCATCTCGACGTGCGGCATCAGATCGACCTACTGAGGTACGTGCGCCGCACCGACAAGACGACCGTCATGGCCATCCACGACATCGACCTGGCCGCCCAGAGCTGTGATCAGCTCGTGCTGCTCGATCGCGGCTCCGTGGTCGCGGCGGGTTCCCCGGCATCCGTGCTCGACCCGGAACGACTCTTCGCCGTCTACGGCATCCGACCCACCATCGTGCCCACCGCCGAGGGGCGGCCGCGCGTGAGCTTCGAGCTCTGACCCGAAAGGACACCATGCCCTCCCGTTCCCTGCTCGCCGCAGGCTTGGCTGCGATCATCGCGGTCACCGCCGCCTGCGGCGCCCGTACCGCCGACAACGGCGCCGATCGTATCGAGGTCACCAACTGCGGTGTACGCCAGCAATACCCGTCGCCCACGGCGGCCGTACCCTACGACGTCTCGGCCATCGAGAAGATGTTCGCACTCGGTCTCACCGACCGGATCAAGGGCATCGTCCTTCCGAAGACCGTCCACGGTGTGATCGCCAGGTCGCCGTACCGTGCCGAGTACAGCAAGGTGCCGATCCTCAGCGACGGCGTGCTTACCCAGGAGCCGCTCGTCGCGGCCCAGGCCGACTGGGTGTTCGCGGGCTGGCAGGCCGGCTTCAGTCCGGCCCGCGGAGTGACCCCCGAATCCCTCGGCAAGCTCGGCATCAACAGCTACATGCAGGAGGAGACCTGCTACAACTACGGTGACCGGCCCACCGCCCGCGACGCGAACCCGCTTGCCGATACCTACGCCGATCTGATCAATCTGGGTGCCGTGTTCCGCGTCCCCGACCGGGCCGCATCGCTGGTGGACAACCTGCGTGGCCGCGAGCGGGCTCTCCGGGAACGCGCCGACCGTAAGGAGGTGAAACCCTCCGTCCTGGTGTATGACTCGGGCACCGCCGAGCCCTACACCGCCGGTCGTCGAACCGCGGCCGACCAGGTGGTTTCGCTCGCCGGTGGGCGGTCCGTGACGCACGATGTCGATGCCCGGTGGACAGCCGTCGGTTGGGAATCGGTGGTCTCGGCACAGCCGGAAGTGATCGTGATCGTCGACTACGACAAACAACCCGCACAGCAGAAGATCGACTACCTGCGCACGCAGTCGCCGATCAAGGATTCACCCGCGGTGCGCGAGAACCGGATCCGTGTCATCGACTACGCCGAACTGGTGTCGGGGCCCCGCAACCTGGATGCAGCGGCGTCCCTCGCCGACTACCTCGAACAGAGCGGAGCCGCCCGATGACCGCACCCGCAACCGTGGCCCAGGTGGTCGAGTCGGCCCGGGAGGTCGCGGGCGACGAGGTGGCTCGCAGCGTATTCTTCGTGACCCACGGAACCCGTCTCGCCGGTAGCGCGCACCGCTACCGCAATCGGTACGTACTGGTGCGGGTCGCCGATGCCTTCGGCGCCTGTGCTTTCGAAGAGGGCGAACTCGACAGCAGCGTCGCCGACCTCTCCGGTGAGCCACTGGCCGCCTTGCTGGAGCATCGATCGCAGCCCGTGCGAATCGCGGCGGCCGATGCCGCGCTCGGGGCTCGTGCCCCGCACCGCGACGACCCCCGCGCCGAGCTGCGCGTTCTCCCCACCGGTACCCCCGATGTCCGCGCCGAGGCCCGCGACGCCGCCGTCGCCGAACTGCTCACCTTTCCCGCCGGCGCCCGGGTCGCGCTGATCGGGGTGGTCAACCCGCTCGTCGCGGCGATCCGTGAGCGTGGCGGTGAGCCTCTGCTCGCGGACCGGAACCTGGAGCGCACGCAGTGGGACGATCGCGTTTTCGCCGACCACCGTGAGGTGATCGAGCGGGCGGATGCCGTGGTGGCCACGGGAATGACACTGGGCAACGGCACTTTCGATGAGATTCTTGCGACGTGTCGCGCCCGCGACATCCCTCTGGCCGTCTACGCGCAGAGCGGCGCCGCGGTCGCACGCGCCTTCCTCGGCTCCGGCCTGTCTGCATTGTCGGCCGAGCACTTCCCGTTCTCCCAATTCTCGGCCGACGCCTCGCCGATGTACCTGTACCGGGGTGCGCGATGAATGCCCCCACCGCCGGGCCACTGCCCGATCGAGTGCTCGTCCGCGCGATCTGGCCGATACTCGCCGCCGCCGCGCTCGGACTCGTGCCGTTCACCATCATGGCCAACTTCCTCGTGGCGATCGCCGCCGACGCCCACGCCGGGGTCGACCTGATCGGCGGTCTCCGAGGGCTCGGCGGGGTCGCCGCGCTGGTCGTGGGGGTCGCTGCCGCGCCCCTGCTGGACAGGCTCTCCCGCTCTGCCGTCGCGGCGCTCGCGGTGCTCGTCCTCGCCGTGGGCTGCGCTCTTTCGCTGCAGGGCAGCACCACCGCGTGGGTCGCGTTCTGTCTGCTCATCGGGGCAGGGACCGCAGTGCTGAATCCGGCCCTGTCGGCGATGGCCGCGGATCGGTTCGACTCCGAAGCCGCGTCGGCGCGTGCCGCTACCCTGGTCTCCTCGACGATGACGCTCACCGCCGTGCTCGCCGCGCCGGTGCTCGCCCTGCCCGCCGTCCTGTGGGGATGGCGCGCCGATATGGCGGCGACCGCTGCGGTGCTCCTCGCGGTCGCCGTGCTCCTCGCCCGCCGCCGTGATCCGAACGGCGGGAACACCAGGGTGAGCTACCTCGAGGCGTTCCGCGCCGTCCGTTCGATTCCCGGTGCACCGCAGGTGCTCTCGATCTCCCTGCTGCGCACCCTCGCCTTCATGGGGTCACTGGCCTACATCGCGGCGGCCTTCGGCGAGCGGTTCGGCATCGGCACCGGTTGGTTCTCCCTGGTCTGGGCGACCAGCGGCCTCGCCTTCTTCCTCGGGAACTTCTTCGGGGGCAGGGTGATGCAGGATCGGAGTGCGCGCACCCTGCTCCGGTTCGCGGCCGCGGCCGTCATCGTCGCATCCGCCGCGATGACGCTCCTGTACACCGCCCCGATCGTCCCGGTCGCCTGGGCGATGGTCGCCGTGGTATCCGCGTCCCACGCCGTCATCGCGGCCGCCGTCACTACGACGTTGGTCAGGACCGCCGGTCCCGTGCGGGGGACCGTCCTGTCGCTCAACGGTGCGGCGCAGAGCATCGGGGTGTTCGCTGGAGCCTCCCTTGCGGGCGCCGCCCTCGCCGCGGGCGGCTGGACCGGGGTCGGGCTGGCCCTCGGTGCGGCCACGCTGCTCGCCTTGCTGTTCGCCTGGCGCGCGGTGCGCCGAATGCCGCTGTCGGAGACGATCTGATGGCGGGCGCCCGCGGCCGTGGTGTGGGACGCAGCACCGGCCACCACGGCGAATTCCTCCAGGGACGCTTCCACTGCACCGCGATCGGCGAATGTCCCGGCCTGGTAACTGTGCCGGTGCGCAGCCTCACCTCGGTCGCCGAATTCGTACCCGACCACACCGGCGCAGTCCGCGCACATTGTGCCCCCGGCGGAACGCGCCGCCTGCACAAGGCCCGCGCCGCGGCCCGGGCGACGATCGCGCACCTCCGCGAACGCGGTGAGATCCGTTTCACCGGAGGAGAACTGCGCATCGACAGAACGATCCCGGTCGGAATGGGACTCGGCTCATCGACCGCCGACGTGCTCGCCGCGGCACGGGCCGTCGCCGATGCTGCCGACGTCGAACTCGACACGCAGGCGCTGGCATTGCTCAGCGTCGCGGCCGAGGGGGCCTCGGATCCGCTCTGGTCCGACCGGCCGGTGCTGTTCGCGCACCGGCACGGACACGTGATCGAAGATCTCGGCGAGGCCCTCCCCGCCATGCTCCTGGTGCACTGCCGGCTCGGGGGCCCCGTGGACACGCTCGACCTGCCGCTGGCCGGCGCCGCCGGCATCACGGTGTACGAGGAGCTGCGTGAGGAACTTCGCGCGGCGGTCCGTGCCGGTGACGCCCGCGGAGTCGGCGCCGTCGCGACCCGGAGCGCCCGGCTCAACCAGAGCCGTCACTACAAACCCGGACTGGAGACCCTGATCGCGGTGGCGGACAGCGGCGGCGCACTCGGCGTCCAGGTGGCTCATTCCGGCAACGTCGCCGGTGTGCTGTTCCCGCATACGCATTCCTCCGAAGGTCTGCGCCGCACCCGGATCCGCGCCGCGGAACAGGGGCTGCGACTCGGTCCGCGGCCCGTCCCGATCGGAGGTGCGGCGTGAAGGCCGTCGGGCATATCGCTGCGGCGCTCAGCAATCCGGCGTTGATCCGGGCGCGCGACGACGGGTATCTGCTGCGCTTCGAATCGATGAAGGTGGCATCCGCTCGCGCGGCGCTCGCGGCGGCGATCTCGGCGGGGCGGGTGGCGCCGGGCGGCACCGTCATCGATTCCTCGTCGGGGATCTACGCCTACGCTCTCGCGCTGGCCTGCCATGAGGCCGGGATCCGGTGTCGGATAGTGGGATCGACCACGATCGATGAGACACTACGGCTTCAACTGATCGCACTGGGCGTCGACCTCGAACAGATGCCGCCGTCCGCCTCTCTCAAGCTGGATCAGGACCGCCGGGTGCAGCGCATCCGCGAATTGCTCGCCGAGAACCCGTCGCTGCACTGGATGCGGCAGTACCACGATCCGGTGCACTATCTCGGGTATCGCGACATCGCTCGCTCGGTCGCGGCCGAACTGACCCGCGCCGGTGCGGCCTCGGTGCGGTTGGTGGCGCCCGTCGGTTCCGGGGTCTCCAGTGGCGCGCTACGTCTGGGCTTCGAGGACGCCGGGCTCACCGTCGAACTGGTGGGCGTGCAGCCCTTCGGCAGTATCACGTTCGGGTCGGAGCACGTCGACGACCCGGACATGCTGATCGCCGGGATCGGATCGTCGATCCGGTTCGACAACGTGCGCCACAGGCTGTACGACGTGATCCACTGGATCTCCTTCGAGGTGGCCCGTTCCGGTACCCGCGCCCTGCTCTCCGAACACGCGGTGTTCGCCGGATTGTCCTCGGGTGCGGGCATGATCGCGGCCGGCCACGAACGGATCGCCGAGGACGGACCGCCCGTGGACGTCACCGTCCAGGTGCTGCCGGATACAGGGCACCGATACGCACCGGTGCTGTCGGGAGAGGTCGGGTCCGTACCCGCGGGGCCGGCCCTGGTGCAGCGCCCCGAGGATGTGGTGCTGCCGTGGTCCCGGATGCGGTGGGCCGGTCGCGCCGCGCCCCGCTAATCCCGGGCGCCGGTCTCCATATCGTCGACGGCGATCGTCTTGTCGCGTAGGCGCTGCTCCTGGTAGGCCACCCGTCCCACCCGGTGCGCCACCACCGGGGCGGTCAACAGGGCGAACAGTCCGGCCAGGATCAGCATCCACACGTCCACCGAGTGCCGCAGTAGCACCGCGGAACCACCGAGCAGGAGCAGCAGTCCCATGGTCTGCGGTTTGGTGGCCGCGTGCATGCGGGTGAGGGTGTCCGGGAACCGGACGATGCCGATCGCCGCCGTCAACGCGAACACGGCGCCGGTCAGCATGAGGGCCGCTGCGATCACGTCGAGAACCATCAGCGCTCACCGTCCTTCGGACTCTCGGGCTTGGCGGTACCGGCATCGTCGGGCACACGGAACCGGGCGACCGATGTGGAGCCGACGAATCCGATGAGCGAGAGCGCCACCACGCCGGGGATCACCGACGAGTTGCCGCTGTACGCCGCCCACACCGCGAGGCCGCCCATGGCGATCGCGACCAACGCGTCGACGGCCACCACTCGATCGAGAGTGTTGGGGCCCACCAGGAGCCGGTAGGCGGTGATGAACGCCGCGGCCACGAGGATCACGCCGGTCACTACGAAGACCACGGTCATGACTGCCCCTCCTGGGTCGCGCCGTTCTCCTTCTTCCGGCGGTAGTCGATCTCCGGCTGCGCCATCGCACGGGCGTCGAGCCGGGTCCGCTCGGCGAGCGAGACGCGGTGGTACTCCTCGTCGTCCACACCGTGCATCGGGCTCGCGTGCCACTCGTTGTCACGCTCGAAGGCGCTGATGCACAGCCGCTCCAGCCGCGCCGTGCTGCGGTAGAACTGCCGCACCGCCTTCTCACTGCTGACATCCACCACGTGCACGTACAACAGTCGGCGCTTGGTGTCGATGTCGAGCACCATCGTGCCCGGGATCAGGTTCATCATGTCGACCAGGAGTGTGAGCACCAGATCGGACTTGACCTCCACCTTCGCGCGCAGCACGGCGCTCATCGGCGGCGGTCCCGGCCGCAGCGCGAGCCACGCCACCTGCACCGACGACTTGATCATGTCGCCCACGAAGACGATCACCAGCTTGAGCAGCGAGCCGATGTGCACGCGGCCCTCCACCGGCACCGGCGGCAACGGTAGGAGCAGCAGGATCGCTGCACCCACCAGGAGGCCGGCCGCGATGTTGCCGGGCGTGATCCGGCCCCACAACATCACCCACACCGCGTCCAGCCACACCAGCTGTGCGAGTTTCGCGAGGACGGCCCGGCCGTCGTGCAGGTCGGGCAGGATCCGATTCACCAACCGCTTAGCCATGCCGCTCACCCGCCTGTCGACCTTCGGCGGGCACCACGGGCGTCCCGTCGGCGTACTTGAGCTCGCGCACCGCGTCCGGTCCGAGGACCGCCGCGACGTAGTCGGCGCGGCCGATGAGCTGCTCTGCAGCGCGGTTGGTCACGTCGAACATCGGGCCGGCCCACACTGCGATCGCCAGGCCCACCGCGAACAGTGCCGCCGTGGGCGCCACCATCCCGATCGGCATCCGGCCCGGGTCTTCCCGGTCGGCGAATTCGATCACGTCGCCGTCGTCGAGCAGGGCCTCCGGATGCGCCACCGCCAGCTGGCCCTCCGGTGCGTCCGCGCGGGCACGCCAGAACGCCTTCGTCCACACCCGGGCTACCGCGTACAGGGTCAGCAGGCTGGTGATCACGCTGCCCGCGACCAGGATCCACGCCAGCACCGAACCCACCTGCACGCCCGCCTCCAGCAGGCCCACCTTGCCGATGAAGCCCGAGAACGGCGGAATACCACCGAGGTTCAGGGCGGGCAGGAAGAACAGGATCGCGAGTACCGGGCTGGCCGCCGCGATACCGCCCAGGCGGCGCAGCGATGCGGCACCAGCCTGCCGTTCGATCAGTCCCACCACCAGGAACAGTGTGGTCTGCACCAGAATATGGTGCGCCACATAGTAGATCGCGCTACTGAGGCCCAGCGGTGTGGACAACGCGATACCGAAGATCATGTAGCCGATGTGACTGACCAGGGTGAACGAGAGCAGACGTTTGATATCGGTCTGCGCGATGGCGCCCAGGATGCCCACGATCATGGTGAGGAGCGCGGCCACCAGTAGGACATCGTCGACGGCGCCACCCGGGAACAGCAGCGTGTGAGCGCGGATGATGGCGTACACGCCCACCTTGGTCAGCAAGCCCGCGAACACAGCGGTTACCGGCGCGGGTGCCGTCGGATAGGAGTCGGGTAGCCAGGTGGACAGCGGGAACACCGCCGCCTTGATGCCGAACGCCACGAGCAGCACCGCGAACAAGGTGGTCCTCGTCCCCGACGGCAGGTCCTGCAGCTTGATCGCCATATCGGCCAGATTCAGCGTGCCGGTTGCGAAGTAGGCGTAGGCGATGCCGAGGAGGAACACCACCGAGGAGACCATCGACACCATCACGTACGACACGCCGGCCCGGATGCGGTCGGCACTGCCTCCCACGGTGAGCAGGACGAAGCTCGCGGCGAGCAGCATCTCGAAGGAGACGAACAGGTTGAACAGGTCGCCCGAGAGGAAGGCGTTGCACACGCCCGCGGCCAGCACCAGGTAGGTGGGGAAGAAGATCGACACCGGCTGGTTCTCGTCGCCGTCGCGGATACCCTGTCCCACCGAGTACACGAGCACGCCCAGCAGCACGACCGTGGAGACCAGCAGCATCATCGCCGACAACTGGTCGGCCACCAGCGTGATGCCGAGCGGGCTACCGCCGCCGTCCCGGTCGCCCCAGCCTCCCATGTTCAGCGCGATCGTGCCGTTGCGGTCGGTGTAGTAGAGCATCAACGCCGAGACCACGACCAGCGCGGTGAGCGAGATCAGCGCGACCAGCCGCTGCAACCGCGGATGCCGGCCGACCACCAGGCTCAGCGCCGCGGCCACCAGCGGCAGCACCGTGGGCAGCGGGAGCAGGCTCCGCATGAACTCTTCGGTCATCGGTCGTCCTCCTTCCGCTCTGCTGGTTCCTCGTGGATACGTGCCGGGATCGGCATCGCCCCCGTGTCCACCGCGTCGACCCGCGCCTTGCGCAGCTCCTCGGCGGTGAGCGGCTCACCGTCGGGACCGAATGCGTCGCCGAGTGCCGACGGTGCGCCAGTGATCGGGTCGTCCGAGGCGTCGAAGTCGGGGTCCTCCGATGCGCGATCGACATCGCGTTCGAGCACCTTGGTGTCTTCGGGGTCGTCGTCGACCTCGTCGTCGGTGTTGATGGTGAAGGAACGGTAGGCCAGCGCGAGGATGAAGGCCGCCATACCCATGGTGATCACGATGGCCGTGAGGATCAGGGCCTGCGCCAGCGGATCGGCCAGGGAATCGCGTCCCTCGGAGAAATAGCCCATGATCGGCGGGTTCCCGGGCGGGGAAGCCAGTGAGAGCAGAAGCAGGTTCACCGCGTTGCCGGCGAGGATGATGCCCATCAGCATCCTGGTCAGGCTGCGGTCCAGGATCAGGTACACGCCCGTGGCCATCATGACGGCGATCGCCGCGAACAGTCCGATGTCGACGATCATCGCGCACCTCCACCGGTCGCGACGGGCAACGGCGAGGTCTGGTCGGCGGGGGAGCCCTCCAGGTCGAGGCGGGCCCCGAGGCTGCGCAGCACATCGAGCACGAGGCCGACCACGATGAGATAGACGCCGGCATCGAAGATGAGCACCGTCACGAACTTCACGTCTCCGAAGACCGGCAGATGGAATTCGAAGGCCTGCGACGACATCGCGGGCGCGCCCACCAGGATCGAGACCACGGTGCCGCTCGCTGCCAGGAGCAGTCCGGTGCCCAGCACCTTGCCCGCGTCCAGGGGAAGCGTCTCACCGATCTCGTACCGGCCGCCGGCGAGGTACCGCAGGACCAGCGCGAGGCCGGCGGTCAGGCCACCGGCGAAACCGCCGCCCGGAGCGTTGTGCCCGGCGAAGAAGAAGTAGATCGACACCACCATGATCGTCGGGAAGACCATGCGCGAGGTGACCTCCAGGACCAGCGACCGGTGCCGCGGATCGCGCAATGCGCTGCCCCGCAGCCATGTGGTGCCCGGTGCCTCCGCCGCGGCGGCCGTCGCCTCCGACGACATCCGCGGCGCCGAGCCGAAGCGCCGATTGCGGAAGACCAGTGAGGCCACGCCCGTCGCCGCCACCAGCAGCACCGAGATCTCGCCGAACGTGTCCCAGGCTCGGATGTCGACGAGGGTCACGTTGACGGTGTTGTTGCCGTAGCCGAATTTGTAGGCCTGATCCGGCAGGCGTTCGGCCACCGGCGCGGCCACACGTGCCGCGCGGGCGGCGATGCCCACCACGACGACCATCGCGGCCACGCCGATGCCCAACAGCACGCGCATGGCCCGGGTCGGGCGGCTACCCGTGATCGGGGCTTCCGCCGGCAACTTGCGCAGCACCAGCACGAACACGACCAAGGTGATGGTCTCCACCAGGAACTGCGTGAGGGCGAGGTCGGGGGCGCCGTAGATCGCGAAGATCACGCCGGTGCCGTAGCCCGTGACGCTGACCACGAGCACCGTCGCCAGGCGGTTGCGCAGCACGACGGCCGTGAGCGAGGCGACGCACATCAGCACCGCCACTGCCATGAAGACCGGCGAGGCCTCGATCCGCAACTGCGGCTTGGCCCGCGCGCCCAAGGCGTACATGGCCATCGGCAACAGGATGAGGGTCAGCAGGATCGTGCCCTGGGTGAGCGGCAGCGAGCCTCGCTGCGTGGTCTGCGTGATGCGCAGCGAGACCACGTCGGCGGCGCGCAGGGTGGCGTCGTAGAGCCGGTCGGCGTTGCCGAGCAGCAAGCTGTTTCGGCGGCGCAGCCGGGAGAACGGGCTGTTCGGCTGCACGATCAGGATGCCGGTCGCCACGATCAGCACGGTGAGCAGCAGCGGTAGCGTGAAGCCGTGCCAGAGTGCCAGGTGGTACGGGTCGTCCGCGGGTGGGAACTGCGAATCCGGGTAACCGCTGAGCACGTGATCGAGCCACGGCGATGCGAAACCTGCCACCAGGCTCAGCACCGCGAGCAGAGCAGGGCCGGCGAGGAAGATCGGGCCCGGGGCATGCAGTTCGGCGACGGACCGGGTCGGCGCCACCTGCCCCTTGCGTCCGAAGGCGCCCCACAGGAAACGGATGCTGTACGCGACGGTGAGCGCGGAACCCGCGCACAGCCCGATCACCAGCAGCACCGGCAGTGGTTTCGGCAGGTCGGCGTGCAGCATCGATTCGAGCATCGCCTCCTTACCGACGAAGCCGTACAGCGGCGGCAGGCCCGCCATCGAGGCGGCGGCCAGCGCCGCGATACCCGCGAGCACCGGCTGCTTATCGCCGAGCCGGGCCAGGCGGCGGATATCGCGCGTACCGGCCGCATGATCGATGATGCCGACCACCATGAACAGGGTGGCCTTGAACAGCGCGTGCGCGGTGAGCAGAGTGATGCCCGCCAGCGCGACATTGCGTTCGCCGGTTCCGACCAGCACGAGCAGCATGCCCAGCTGGCTGACGGTGCCGAAGGCGAGGATCAGTTTGAGGTCGAATTCGCGCAGCGCGCGCCAGCCGGCCAGGATCATCGTGCTGATACCGAGCCCGAAGACGATCACCCGCCACGAGGTGAGGTGCGAGAACGGGGGCGCGATGAGGGCCACCAGGAAAATGCCGGCCTTCACCATGGCCGCAGCATGCAGGTAGCCGGACACCGGAGTCGGCGCCGCCATCGCGCCGGGGAGCCAGAAGTGGAAGGGCGCGATCGCCGACTTACTGATCGCGCCGATCAGGATGAGCACGACGCCGATCTCGACGCCGATCGAGATGGTCGACGGGTCGGCGACCGCCTGTGCGATCACCTCCGAGAACAGATAGGTGCCGTAGTGCTCGCCGAGCTCGATGATGCCGACCAGCATCGCGAGGCCGCCGAGGGTGGTGACCAACAGGGCCTGCGTCGCGGCGCGGCGGCTCGTCGCGCGTTCGGCGTAATAGCCGACCAGAAGGAAGCTCAGCACCGATGTGAGCTCCCAGAAGACGTACATGGCGAGCATGTTGTCGCTCACGACGAGACCGAACATGACCGCCATGAACGCCACCAACTCCGCCGCGAAGGTGGGGAGCTTGCGCGTATTGGAGGTGTCGGTGAAGTACCCGGCGCAGTACACCAGGATCACCGCGCCGATGCCGAGCACGAGCACGGACATCACCGCGGCCAGCGGCGTGAGCCGCAGGTCGAAGTTCATATTGAGCGCCTGGACCCAGCGCAGGGTCTCGGTGCGATCGGGTTCGCCGGATCGCGGCCACTGGGTGAGGATCCACACCAGGGCCGCGGCGGGCACGACAGCGAGGCCGAGGAAGCCGCGCGCGCCGAACCGGCCTACCACCACGGGGGCGGCTAAGGTCGCCAATGACAAGCAGATAAGGATGACAAGCAAGGGCACTCCGTCCTGTTTGAGCGGGGTGTCGTTCGCTTTGGCATCCTACCGGTGCAGTATGTCGGGAGCTGAAGGGACCAGATGACGGATCGTCCGACCACACGTTCGCGGGTAGCCGCTCGCCACCGGCCGCGCCGCGCGACGCGGGGCCTTGCGGCCGTCATGGCCGCCGGCGCGGTGCTCCTGAGTGCGGGATGCGGCGACGAGCCGGCGCAGCCCGCGACCTCGGTCTCGCTCCCCGCGTCGTTCCCCAAGGACGAGGTTCCGCTGGTCGACGGGACGCTCATCGACGCCGGTGAGCGTGCCCAGGGCGGCACCACCGTGTACAACGTGACCGTGCAGGCGCAGCCCGGTGGCTTCGATGTGGCGAAGAAGAAACTGACCGATGCGGGCTATCTGGCGCTCGGCGACGGTCCCGAGGGGGGCAGCCGGTCCGCTCAGTTCTCCGGCAAGGGCTATGTGGTCACCGTGAGCACCGTGGACGGCGGAGCCGTCCCCAATGCCGTCTACTACCTGATCAGCAAGGGCTGACCGCGTCAGAAACCGGCGATAATCTGGTCGCGCTGCTATTTGCGCTGTGACCTCGGATAGTGCCGGTTTCGGTAACCGGGCCGTGCACAGCGAAGCGTATGGAACCTCGTTTCTCCACAGCCCGTCGCCCCAGGCGTCCGATCGATGGTGTACCAGAGTGACGATCGATTCATGGACGCGAGGAATCTGGTGGTGCAGTGCGCAGCGGCCGACGGAGGCGTGGTCTCGCGCCGACGTCTCATCCAGGTGGGCATAGACGCATCTATCGTCGATGAACTGCGCAGACGTGGGGACCTGCGGGTGATTCGTCGCGGCTGGTACCAACTGCCCGGAGCGAGGTCCGATGTCGTCGCGGCGGTCCGTGCGGGTGCGGTGCTCACTTGCGTCTCCGCTCTCGCGTACCGCACCGGCGTATGGATTCCACCGCGGGACGGCCGACTCCACGTGCGATGGTCCGAGCACCGTTCCCGCCCACGATTTCCCCGGCAATGCCGTTCCTTCCACCCGTTGCGAACGCCGACGCGAGCGGTGGACCCGCTCGGAATCGCTCTGACGTGCGCGGCGAACTGCCTGCCCGCGGATATCCTCGTCGCCGTCCTGGATTCGACCTTGCGGATGCCTGTCCCGTTCACTACCGAGAATCTGCGCCGACTCTTCGCGAACGCGCCGCAGCGGGTGACCGGGCTGTTGGACCGGTTGGACCCGTACGCTGGTTCGGGCACCGAGTCGATCACCCGATTCCGATTGCAGCGCGCCGGCATTCGGGTGCGGAGCCAAGTTCAGATCCCGGGTGTGGGGCGTGTCGATCTCCTCGTAGGCGACAAGCTCATCATCGAGTGCGACAGCGAGGCCTATCACGGTGGGGCGCAACGCCGGGCGGATATCCGACGCGACCGGGCGGCCACCGTGGGGAACTATCGGATTCTCCGGGTGGACTACCACGACGTGATGGGTGGTTGGGACGGCTTCTTCGCCGAGGTCACCGCTGTGATCAAGCGCCGCCGACATCGCGGGGCACCCGACTTCTGAAACCGGCGCAATCCAGGCCGCAGTGACGCATATTTCCGCGAGTCCTCGAAAATCGCCGGTTTCAGAACGCTACGTGCTCCGGCGGTCCGCGTAGGCCTGGAGATCGGCGACCTGCGCCGGGTCCAGTGACGGACGCACCACCCGTCTGGCGGCTTCGACGTCGTCGGCGGTCACGGTGGCGGTGTCCATGTCCCGGCGCATCGCGGTGAGTGCGGCCTCTCGGAGCAGGGCGGTGCAGTCGGCAGCCGAGTAGCCGTCGAGTTGCTCGGCCAGGGCGGATAGGTCCACGTCCGCCAACGGAATTGCCCGCGACGCCGTTCTCAGGATCTCGGCACGTGCCTCGGCGTCCGGCGGCGGCACGAAGATCAGCCGCTCCAACCGACCCGGACGCAGTAGCGCGGGATCCACCAGATCGGGACGGTTCGTCGCGCCCAGCACCACCACGTCGCGCAGTGGTTCCGCGCCGTCGAGCTCGGTGAGCAGGGCGGCCACGACCTTGTCTCCCACACCGGAATCCGAGGACTGGCCGCGCCGCGGGGCCAGGGCGTCGACCTCGTCCAGGAAGATCAGCGACGGGGCGCTGCCCCGGGCCCGTGCGAACAGATCACGCACCGCCTTCTCGGATTCGCCGACCCATTTGTTCATCAGCTCCGCACCCTTGACCGCGTGCACGGACAACTGGCCGGAGGCGGCCAATGCCCTGACCACGAAGGTCTTTCCGCACCCGGGCGGACCGTAGAGCAGGACGCCGCGCGGCGGCTCCACACCGAGCCGGGCGAAGGTATCGGGGTGGCGCAGCGGCCACAGCACCGTCTCCGTGAGGGCCTGCTTCGTCTCGACCATATCGCCCACATCGTCGAGAGTGATCGATCCGACGGAGACCTCCTCCGCCGCCGACCGCGACACCGGGCGGATGACGCCGAGCGCGCCCACCAGATCGGGTTGGGTGATCGAGACCTTCTCGTCGGTGCCCACCACGCGGGCGGCGGCGCGGAGCGCACCCTCTCGGCACAGCGCGGCGAGATCGGCGGCCACGAATCCCGGTGCCTTGAGCGCCACCTCGTACAGATCCACATGGTCGGTCGGGGCGTCCTGGAGCAGGAGCGCAAGCAGTCGCTCGCGCTGCTTCGCATCCGGGAGGTCGATCGCCACCGTCCGGTCCGCCAGATCGGGTTCGCGCAGCCGCGAATCCACCTCACTCGGCGCGGAAGTGGTGGCGAGGAAGGCCACCCGCGGTGTCGCCACCGCCTTGCGGAGCTCGTCGAGAATCATGGTGGACACCGGCTCCCGCTGTGCCGGCAGCAGGGCCTCGATATCGCGGACCAGGAGCGCCGCTCCCGAACCGTCGACCGCGGCGCGCACCCGCGCGACCGCATCGCGGACCCGGGCGAGCCGGGCCTCGGGCTCCAGCGCTCCGGTGAAGGCACCGTCGAGCTCGATCAGCGGGCGCGGCGCGACGACGGAGCGGGCGACGGTGGCCTTACCGCCGCCCGTGGGGCCGGTGATCAGCACGCCGAGCCGGGCGGGCGCGCCGAGGGTGGCGAGCAGCTCCGGCTCGTCGAGAGCCAGGCTGAGCCACTCGGTGAGCCGCTTGACCGCGGTGTCGGCGCCCACCAGATCGGACACGGGGCGCACCTGCGCGGCATCCGCCTCGGCCTCGGGAAGTGGCTGTTCCACAGTGACCGTGACCTCGCCGCCCGCCGGCGCGGCACCGGCGTCATCGGCCCACAGCACCGCGGAATTCGGCTGTACCGACACCGGTCCCGGCGCCGGATCCACGGAGACCACGGTCAGCAGCTCGTTCGTCCACGTGATCCCGACCAGTCGCGAGAGCTGCTGCGTCGCATCCGCGTTCGACGTTCCAGGGCCCAGATCGCGGGGGAGCAGGGAGACGCTGTCGCCCGGCATCATCACCTTGCCCAGCAGCGCCTGCCGGAGCGCGGCACCGTCGAGGGCGTTGCGTGTGAGGGTCGAACCTCGCAGCAGCACCCGCTTGGCGCCGTACACGGTGGCGGGCGAGATCACCACCGTCGCGTCCTCGCGGAGCCCGCAGTTGGTGATCGTCAGCTCGTCGAGCAGGGCGGTTCCGGGTGCGGTGCCGGACGGGGCCGCTGCCACGACGGCGGCGGTGCGACGCGAGCCGAGGAGTTCGATCCCGTCCCATTCCCGCAGGCCGAGCGCGGCCAGCGCTTCGGGGTGGATCCGGACGATGCCCCGTCGGGCCTCCAGCGCGGAGGTCTGCAGGCGGACGGTGAGCGAAAGGTTCGGCACAGTGTCAACAGTAGAGCCCGCAGCGCAGCGTCGTCAGTCCTCGCGGGTGGGCCGGCGCAGGCCGAGGCGCGCGGCGGAGCGTCGCGTGCCCTGGTGGGCGGCCCGGCGCCGCGGGCGCACGGGTCGGCGCTGTTCGCGGCGCATGGCGCGCCGCTCGGCCGGTTTGCTGTCCCAGGCCGACGGCCGGGCCGCAACCCAGCGCTGCGAACGCCACGCGAACGGGATGTGCAGCAGGTAGACCGCCACCACGACCAGCAGCGCGATGTACGGATAGGTGAGGATCAGCGCGACCAGTCCCGCGACCGCGATCAGCACGCCTGCCGCCTTGGCGGGCTGCACCGTCATCGTCTTGAAGCTGGAGGTGGGGATCCGCGAGACCGTGAGCGCAGCGACGAACAGCGTCCATCCGCCCACCACCGGCGTACTCGACCACCAGCCCTCGCCCCATTCCTGGCGGGCGGCCAGCGGAGCCAGTACCAGCATCGCACCGGCCGGCGCGGGCACCCCGACGAAGAAGTCCTTGGTGTACGCGGGTGCGGTCGGATCGGCGGCGAGGGTGTTGAACCGGGCCAGCCGCAACACCATCGCCACCACGTAGACCAGCACCACGATCCACCCGGCGGGATTGCCGGGGAAGCACACGAAATACAGCATCAGCGCCGGAGTCACGCCGAAGTTGATCGCATCGGCGAGCGAATCCAGCTCGGCGCCGATCTTGGTGGACGCACTCAGCAATCGCGCCACGCGTCCGTCCAGGCCGTCCAGGATCGCGGCCACCACGACCAGTGCGATCGCCAGGTCGACCTTGCCCTCCGCGGCGAACCGCACTCCGGTCAGGCCCGCGCACAGGCCCGCCACCGTCAGGATCGACGGCAGGAGGAGGACACCGATGGGGCGCTGGGGGGTGTCGGCCGGCCCGGATTTCGTGGTCACGGCAGGTGCGCGATCACGGTCTCCGCGGCCACCGCGCGCTGACCGCTGTAGGCGGTGAGCTCGGTGCCCGCCGGGAAGTAGGTGTCGACCCGCGAGCCGAACCGGATGATGCCGTAGGTCTCGCCGCGCTCGAGTTGGTCGCCGACGGCGCAGTCGGTGCGGATGCGGCGCGCCACCAGACCCGCGATCTGCACGACGCCGACGGGGCCGTGCTCGGTGGCGAGCCGGACCGTGGTGCGCTCGTTGGCGTCGCTGGCCTCGGGGAGGTCGGCGGAGAGGAAGGCGCCGGGAGTGTGCACGACGGCATCGACGACACCGGCGAGCGGTGCGCGCTGAACGTGCGCGTCGAACACCGAGAGGAAGATCGACACGCGCGGCAGCGGTTGGTCGCCGAGGTCGAGCTCGGCGGGCGGCACGTGCGTGTCGACCAGCGTTACCTCGCCGTCGGCGGGTGCCACGGCGACGCCCTCGGCGGTCGGAGGCACGCGCGGCGGGTGCCGGAAGAATCCGGCGCACGCGGCGGCCGTGAGCAGTGCGGGGACGCGGATCCAGCCCTTCCGGTAGCCCACCGCCGCCACCGCGAGCGACCCCGCGATGAACGGGGTGCCCGCGGGGTGCAGGGGTGGGACGGTATGACGGATCAGCTCGGTGACGTGGCCCAGCCCGGTGGAGTGCTCGGTGAGCTGGCCGTCGACCGGCGTCTGGGGGCGACGCGCCACCTCGGTTCCTCTCGATTCACGGTCATGGTCGGGTCACAGTGTCTCACCCGAGGGGGTCAGCCTTTGCGACCGGTGACCAGCTTCACGACGAAGAGCAGGATGCAGGCACCGACCAGCGCCGTGACGAAGGTGAGGAACCAGCCGAACCCGCCGGTCTGCACGTCGAAGAGGCGCAAGACGTAACCCCCCAGCCAACCGCCGACGCAGCCGACCACGACGTTGAGGATGATGCCCTGTGACTTGTCGGTGCCCATGATCTTGCTGGCGATCCATCCGGCGAGGCCGCCGATGATGATCCACGCGAACCAGCCGGGGCTGAAGTTCTTCGACGCGAGCATGACGGTATCGGCGGTGTACTGGGTGATCATGACTGCCTCCTGAGGTCAGCGGGTCAGGTCGATGACGTCCACCGGCTCGCCTGCGGCCAGATGTTCGACCGCGGGCGGGATGTCCAACAGACAATCGGCCTTCGACAACCATCGTAGGTAGTGCGACCCCGGCCCACCGACAACCGAGACCGAATCGGTACCGTCGGCTCCCCGGACCAGCCGTCCGCGCTGGAATTGGCGCTTCCCGGGCACGGAATCGACTGCTTCTGCAAGCACGGCACGCCGCCGTGGACGGTCCGCCGGCAGGCCCATCGCCGCCCGCAGGGCGGGCCGGAGGAAGACTTCGAAGGACACCAGGGCACTGACCGGGTTACCGGGGAAGGTGACCACGGGGACGCGGACGCCGCCCAGGTCGACGGTGCCGCATCCCTGCGGCATCCCGGGTTGCATGGCCACCTTCGTGAACTCCAGGCCGCGCCCGGTGAAGGCGTCCTTGACCACCTCGTAGGCGCCCGCACTGACACCGCCCGTGGTGACCAGTAGGTCGACTCCACCGCGCGCCACCCGCTCGGCGAGCCGGGCGAGCAGCACGTCGGCGGAGTCCTCGACGAAGTGCAGGACCTCCGCGTCGGCCCCGGCCTGCGCCAGGGCTGCGGCCAGCATCGGCGCGTTGGACTCGTAGATCTGTCCCGGTGCCAGGGTGCCGCCGGGCTCGACCAGTTCGGAGCCGGTCGAGAGGACGAGCACGCGCAGAGGTGCGAGTACGGGCACCGTCGTGAGCCCGAGAGCCGCGGCAAGTCCGACGGCCGCGGGTCCGACGACCTCTCCGGCCGTGAGCGCGGTCTCGCCCGCGGCGATGTCGTCGCCGGCACGGCGCAGGAACCGGCCGGCCTGAGGCGCCACGTCGATCCGGACTTCGTCGGTTCCGCCGTCGGTGTGCTCGACGGGGACGATCGCGTCGGCACCATCGGGCACCGGGGCGCCGGTCATGATGCGGTGCGCCGTCCCGGGAACGAGCGGCGGTACATCGGTACGGCCGGCCGGAATGTCTGCGGCGACGGGAAGGACCGCGGCCGCGATCGCATCCTCGGTGCGCACCGCGTACCCGTCCATCGCGGAATTGGTGAACGGCGGCAACGAGATCGGCGCCGCGACATCCCGCGCAAGCGCCCGGTCCAGGGCGTCCGACGGAGCCGCCTCGATGGTGCGCGCGGCCGGGATCAGCGCGGCGACCGCGGCCCGGTGTTCGTCGACTGGTTTCACAGCGAGGTCAGCAGGATCGCCTCGGCGAGCGCGGTCCGCTCCAGTTCGCGGGGGTCGACCGATTCGTTGGGTGCGTGGATCCGGCACAGCGGCTCCTCGACGCCGAGCAGCGCGATCTCGGCGGACGGCGCGGCCTTGCGCAACCGCGTACACAGCGGGATCGAACCGCCCTGGCCACTGGTGACCACCTCGGCACCGTCGTAGGCCTCGGTGAGGGCGGCGCGCAGGGCGTCGTAGCCGGGGCCGGTGGTGTCGGCGGCGAAGGGCTCGCCGGTGGACTCCACCTCGGCGTCGACGTGCGCACCCCACGGCGTGTGCGCCTTCAGGTGCGCGACCAGCAGGTCGCCCGCGGCGCGGGGATCGGTGCCCGGCGGTACCCGCAGGTTCAGCAGCGCGGCGGCGCGGGGCGCGATCGCTGCTGCCGCAGTGGCGGTGGCGGGGGCGTCGAGGCCGATCACGGTGACGGCCGGTCGCGCCCAGAGTTGATCGCCGATCAGGCCGGAGCCGAGTATCTCGGTGCCGTCGACAAGCGCGGCGTCAGCGCGGAAGGCAGCCTCGTCGTAGGGCTCGCCGGCCCAGCGGGCGGAGGTGTCGAGGCCGTCGATCGTGGTGTTCCCGCGTTCATCGCGCAGCGTCGCCAGCAGCGCGATCAGTGCCGCGAGCGCATCGGGGGCGGCGCCGCCGAATTGGCCCGAGTGCAGGTCGGATCGGCCGGTGGTGAGTTCGACCCGCACGCTCGCGACCCCCCGCAGCGAGGTGGTCAGCGTCGGACGTCCCACAGCGACGTTGCCGGTGTCGGCGATGAGGATGAGATCGGCGTGGGCGAGGTCGGGACGCTGCGCGATCAGATCGTCGAGGCCCTCGCCGCCGCCCTCTTCGGACCCCTCGACGATGACCCGTACCCCCACCGGCAGGCCGCCCGTGGCCTCCCGCACGGCGCGCAGGGCGGTGAGGTGCGCGACCAGGTTGCCCTTGCAGTCGGCGGCGCCGCGCCCGTACCAGCGCTCGGCCCCGGCACCCGGGCCCGGGCGCGAGGTGAGGGTGAACGGATCGGATTCCCACTGCTCGCGGGGGCCGGGCGGCTGCACATCGAAGTGGCTGTACAGGAGCACGGTCTTGGCTCCGGCGGGCGCCGGGGTGTGGCCGACCACCGCGATCGATCCGTCCGATGTCGAGATCTGCTCGATGTTCTCGATCCCGGCGCCGCCGAAGGCGTCGGCGACCCAGTGCGCGGCGGCCCGGTTCGGTTCCTCGCCGAATTCGGGAGAGGCGTGCACGGAGGGCAGCGCGACCAGTTCCGCCAGATCGGCGCGGGCCTGCGGGAGAAGTCCGCGGACGATGTCTCGAACGCTGGTCTCGGTCATGGGGAAGCCTCCACCGTCGCAGGGAACCGTAGTCGGGCTCACGATAGCGCGGCTTAAGCCGCGCGTTGGTGCCCGCTGTTTGCATGGTCGCACCGCACCGTGTGCAACCGTACGGCGGTCGATGCGGTTCACCGTCGAATATCCTGCGTGCAGGTCGCACGGATCGCGAGGAGTGAGGGGACTCGATGAGGAAAGCGTATGCAGCCGTGGTGGCGCTGGCGGGGCTCGCTCTCGCCGGATGCTCGACGACGGTCGCCGGAACGGCCGTCGAGGATCCGTCGGCGGTGCCGCGGCCGGACACGGGGACATATCCGACGACGCCGCGGCAGGTGGGTCCGCCGAGCGCCGATATGGCACTGGCGTTGGAGGGGCGCCGCATGGCTGAGACGGCGCCGCGGATCAGCGATATCGATTCGGCCATTCGCTACGGCGGCAGTAGGTTCGCCGCGGGCAGGCTCATTGCCGGGCCGTCGAGTGTGCGCTCCACCTTCGGGCCCGTCGCGGACGGTGCGCTGGACCGACGCGAGCTGGGCTTCCTGATGGGCGCGAGCAACGTCCACAGCGGTGGGGCCGTCGATCCGAACGTCAAGAACCGCGCGGTGACCGCGGGTGTATTCCGTATGCCGGACGGCGCCGCGGCCGCGGCCGCGGTCACGCCACGGCTGCGCGATAAGGACAGTGCCTCCACTCCGGATCGCAACCCTGTCGACATCCCCGGCTACTCGGCCGCGATCGCGTACACGGCGGACTACAAGCTGATGAACCAGGACCCGTCGACGGTGGCCTTCCTCGCGTACAAGCAGTACGTGATCGCTGTCTACGGCAACTGGTCGCCGGATCAGGTCCGCGCGTACTTCGACCGACAGACGAAGGGACTCGACGGATTCACCCCGACACCGCTGGACAAGGTCGCGCAGCTCCCGATGGACGAGGCCGGGGTCGCCAAATACACGCTGGCACCCCCGCAGTCCGATCCGACCCGGGACGGCAGCATGCCCGCTACCGTCGCCCTCCTCGGACAGTCGGACCTCATCGCGTCCAAGAAGGACTTCGACGAGGCGGGGGTCGACGTCGTCGGTCAGGGCAGTAACACCGTGTACCGCGCCAGGGACGCCGCCGGTGCGACGCGGTTGAAGGATGCCTTCATCGCGGAGACGAACAGCGCCTACGGGGAGAAGCAGCCGGTGACCGCTACGGGAGTGCCCGGCTCCGCATGCCTGCGCCTGTCGCCGTACCCGGGCTCCGATTCCAGGTTCACCTACTGCGTCGTCGCCGTCGGGCGATATCTCGCGGAGGTGTCCGCCGTGCAGCAGAACCAGGCCTTCCAGGCACTGGGCGCTGGCTACCTGATGCTCAAGGACGCCCAGTGAGCTCAGCGACAACGCGAATGCGATTCTGCAGCACCGCGATCGCCGTCTCGGCCCTGGTTCTCGTGGGGTGTTCGACCACGGTCCGGGGAACCCCGGTAGCCGATGAAGCAGCGGTCGCCGCGCAACTCGACGTGGGCTCCTATCCGAAGAAGCCCCGCACCATTGCGACCCCGAACGACTCCACCGCGCGGGCTCTGGAGGCCAGCAGGCTGGCGGATACCGTTCCCTTGCTGCGCGAGATCGATCCCGCATTGCGGTACGGCGGAGGTGGATATCTGGGAGATCGCGGTGCGCTCAAGCTGTCCCTGTCGGTGTCGTCGTCGCTGAGCGATGCGGTCGGCGATTTCGAGCTCGGCGCCACCTTCTCGGCGAACGATCACAAGCCGGGCACGACTGGTAATCGAACCCGGGAGCTCACCGTCGCCGTCGTGCGGATGGCGAGCAGGGAAGCGGCAGCCAAGGCCGTCGCCTCGCCCGAGTTCCTGAAGCCGGGCCGCTATCCGGACACGGAGGAAAGGCCCGTATCGCTTCCCGATCGTCCCTCGGCGGTCGCGTTCTCCACGGAGTGGAAGACGCTGAAGAACTGGTCGGTCGAGGCGATCATGCAGGTCGGTGAGTACGTCGTCGGCGGGTTCGCCGCGGCGCCGACGGTAGCCGAATCTGCGAAGTATCTGTCCGATTTCCTTGGCCGGCAACAGAAGAACCTGGAGACCTTCGCATCGACCCCGCTGGACAGACTGGGCACGCTCAAGGCGGACCCGGAAGGTATCGTCCGCCTGACTCTGCCGTCCACGGCGGCCGGGGTGTGGGCAACGTCCGTGTCCGCCCTGGGGCGTTCGACCGATATCGAGTTCGCGCAAAGGGCATTCACGGAGACCGGCGTCGATCTCGTGGGATACGGCGGCAACTCCGTGTACCGCACCCGCGACGCTGCGGCCGCCCGTGTCCTCGCGGATAAAGAAGACGAGTGGAACCGCAGCACCTATCCGGCGGGCTCCGTGCCGACCACCATCACGGTCGCACCGGGCGCACGGTGCTGGACCCACCCTGAGTTCGAGGGGAGTAAGGACACCACGACCCAGTGCGCAGTCGCACGCGGACGGTACGTGGCATTCATCACCGACGGGCAGACGACGAAGGCGCTCCAGGCCGCGAACGCCTCGTATCTCGTCCTGGGGGAAGCGGACTGAAACACGGAGGGCGCGCGAGAATCCTCGCGCGCCCTCCGTGGTGTCCGTCCGCTATGCGGCTTCGGACTCCGTCTTGATGTGCGAGAGCGTCTGCTTCATCCCGACGAGCAGCCCGCGCTCGAAGTCCTCGTTGCCTCCGAGGAGCGCGCCGACCAGGATGCTGCTCACCGCGGTGGTCCTGCCGCCCGCGGCCTCGCGACGCTCGACGACGGTGACCTTGCCGTCCTCGGGCACCAAGGTGAAGCTCCACACGGTGTGGTTCTCGGCGACGCGGAAGGCGATCCGCTCGTTCTCCTTGAACTCGATGACCTTGGTGTTGGTGGGCCACACGCGCCAGCCCTGCTTGTTGATGTTCAGCATCCGGGTGCCCTCCTTGATGGGGCCGCCGAAAACGAAAACCTTCTTGCACTGCGGGCTGCGCTTGCCCATGCCTTCGAGGTCGGAGACGACCGACCAGACCTTCTCGATGGGGGCGTCGATCACGACGCTCGACTCCAGTACGGGGGTTGCCATGGTCGGATCCTACCCGGCGGTAGGAAGGCGCTGTGATCCATGCCGCAGCACGGTGCGGAGCCGGACCCGTGCGCCGCGCGCGCTGCGGCGGCTACCGGCCCTCCGTGGACGAACGTCTTCGACCTTGCACTCGGCACCGTCGAGTGCTAGAAACGACTTAGCACTCGGATTACGTGAGTGCTAGGTCGGGAAGGTGAGACCGGGCCCTCCGCGCAACCCGCGGGGGTGACACGCCGGGTCGTCCGTCGCGGGCATCGAATCGACCTAGAAGACGTGTCCAAAGTACGGGCCGAAACGGGCCCCTATCTGGAGGAATCACTTCGCAATGGCCAAGATCATCGCGTTCGACGAAGAGGCCCGCCGCGGTCTCGAGCGGGGCCTGAACGCCCTCGCCGACGCTGTCAAGGTGACGCTCGGCCCCAAGGGCCGCAACGTCGTTCTGGAGAAGAAGTGGGGCGCACCCACGATCACCAACGACGGTGTCTCCATCGCCAAGGAGATCGAGCTCGAGGATCCCTACGAGAAGATCGGCGCCGAGCTCGTCAAGGAGGTCGCCAAGAAGACCGACGACGTCGCGGGCGACGGCACCACCACCGCCACCGTTCTGGCCCAGGCGCTCGTGCGCGAGGGTCTGCGCAACGTGGCTGCGGGTGCGAACCCGCTGGGCCTCAAGCGGGGCATCGAGAAGGCCGTCGAGGCCGTGACCGAGCACCTGCTCAAGGAGGCCAAGGAGGTCGAGACCAAGGAGCAGATCGCTGCTACCGCGGGCATCTCGGCCGGCGACCCCGCCATCGGTGAGCTCATCGCCGAGGCCATGGACAAGGTCGGCAAGGAAGGCGTCATCACCGTCGAGGAGAGCAACACCTTCGGTCTCCAGCTGGAGCTCACCGAGGGCATGCGCTTCGACAAGGGCTTCATCTCCGGCTACTTCGCCACCGACGCCGAGCGTCAGGAGGCCGTGCTCGAGGACGCCTACATCCTGCTCGTGTCGAGCAAGATCTCGACCGTGAAGGACCTGCTGCCGCTGCTGGAGAAGGTCATCCAGTCGGGCAAGCCGCTCGCGATCATCGCCGAGGACGTCGAGGGCGAGGCCCTGTCGACGCTCATCGTCAACAAGATCCGCGGCACCTTCAAGTCCGTCGCCATCAAGGCCCCGGGCTTCGGCGACCGCCGCAAGGCGATGCTGCAGGACATGGCGATCCTCACCGGTGGCCAGGTCATCTCCGAGGAGGTGGGCCTCTCGCTGGAGACCGCCGGCCTGGAGCTGCTGGGCCAGGCCCGTCAGGTCGTGGTCACCAAGGACGAGACCACCATCGTCGACGGTGCCGGTTCGAAGGAGCAGATCGAGGGCCGGGTCTCGCAGATCCGCGCCGAGATCGAGAGCAGCGACTCGGACTACGACCGGGAGAAGCTGCAGGAGCGCCTCGCGAAGCTGGCCGGCGGCGTCGCCGTCATCAAGGCCGGTGCCGCTACCGAGGTCGAGCTCAAGGAGCGCAAGCACCGCATCGAGGATGCCGTGCGCAACGCCAAGGCCGCCGTCGAGGAGGGCATCGTCGCCGGTGGTGGCGCTGCTCTCGCGCAGTCGGGCAAGGTCTTCGAGACCCTCAACCTCGAGGGCGACGAGGCCACCGGCGCGAACATCGTCAAGGTCGCGCTGGACGCCCCGGTCAAGCAGATCGCCATCAACGCCGGCCTCGAGCCCGGCGTCGTGGCCGAGAAGGTCCGCAACTCGCCCGCTGGCACCGGCCTCAATGCCGCCACCGGCGTGTACGAGGACCTGCTGGCCGCCGGCATCAACGACCCGGTGAAGGTCACCCGCTCGGCGCTGCAGAACGCGTCGTCGATCGCGGCCCTGTTCCTCACCACCGAGGCCGTCGTCGCCGACAAGCCGGAGAAGGCCGGTGCCCCGGTCGATCCGACCGGTGGCATGGGCGGCATGGACTTCTAAGTCCCGCCACCCGGCTCGTAGCGAAAGGGCCCGGGCACCGATTTCACGGTGCTCGGGCCCTTTTCTATGCCCGGGATCCGTTCGTGCAGAAGAAGTTTTGGCATAATCGACGGTGAGTGATTCCGGGGAGACGAGAGGAAACGTCGTGACCACACAGACCCTGCAATTCCAGGCCGAGACCGATCAGCTGCTGTCGCTGATGATCCACTCCGTGTACTCCGAGAAGGACATCTTCCTGCGCGAGCTGGTCTCCAACGCATCGGATGCCCTCGACAAGCTGCGGCTCGAGGCCTACCAGGACAAGGATCTCGATGCCGATGTCTCGGACCTGCACATCGACCTGATCCCGGATGCCCAGGCGCGCACCCTCACGATCGCGGACAACGGGATCGGTATGACTCGCGACGATGTCGTCGAGCTCATCGGCACGCTCGCCAAGTCCGGCACCGGTGAACTCCGGCAGAAGCTGGAGGCCGCGAAGCAGGCCAAGGAACAGGGTGCGTCCGCCGAATTGATCGGTCAGTTCGGTATCGGTTTCTACTCGGCGTTCATGGTGGCCGACCGAGTCACGCTGGTGACCCGCCGTGCCGGTGAGAACACTGCCACCCGATGGGAATCCGAGGGACACGGCAGCTACACCATCACCGATCTCACGGGCGACGACGTCCCCCCGGCTCACGGCACCACGATCACACTGCATCTGCGCGCCGAGGACGACGACGACAGTCTGCACGACTACACCTCCGCACAGGTGCTGCGCAGCATCGTCCGCCGGTACAGCGATTTCATCGCGTTCCCGATCCGTCTCGTCACCGCCGCCCCGGAGGCCCCCGCGGAGGATGCCGACGAGGCCGGCGACACCGGACCCGAGACGCTCAACTCGATGCAGGCGCTGTGGGCCCGTCCCAAAGACGAGGTGACCGACGAGGAGTACGCCGACTTCTACCGGCACGTCAGCCACGCCTTCGATGAGCCGCTGGAGACCATCGCGGTCCGCGCCGAGGGCACCTTCGAATACCAGGCGCTGCTGTTCATCCCGACGATGCCGCCGTTCGACATGTTCTACCGGAACACGAAGCCGGGGCCCGCGCTGTACGTCAAGCGCGTGTTCATCATGGACCACTGCGAGGCATTGCTGCCCGGCTATCTCCGGTTCGTGACCGGTGTCGTGGACGCGCAGGACCTCTCGCTCAACGTCTCCCGCGAGATCCTGCAGAACGATCGCCACTTGGTGATGATCCGCAAGCGCCTCGTCAAGCGGATCCTCCAGACGATCACCGCGATGCAGGAGAACGAACGCGAGAAGTACGACACCTTCTGGTCGTCGTTCGGCGCGGTCCTCAAGGAGGGGTTGCTCGACGATCACGACAACCGTGACACCCTGCTCAAGGCATCGTCGTTCGCGTCGACCTTCAGCGCGGACGGAACCACGGGGCTGGCCGAGTACGTCTCGCGCATGCCCGAGGGGCAGGACGTGATCTACTACGCCACCGGTGAGTCTCGCTCGCAGCTCGAATCCTCGCCGCATCTGGAGGCGTTCGCGGCGAAGGGGTTTGAGGTACTGCTCCTCACGGATCAGGTCGATGAGCTGTGGACGCCCGGCGCCGAATTCGATGGGAAGCGGTTCGTGTCCGTCGCCAAGGGCGAAGCTGATCTCGGCGATGACGCACCGCAGGCCGAGGGCTTCGAGCCGCTCACCGAGTGGCTGGCCGGTGTGCTGGAGGACAAGGTCTCGGGTGTGCGGCTGACCTCGCGGCTCACCACGTCACCCGCCTGCCTCGTGGGTGGCGAGTTCGACCTCACGCCCCAGCTCGAGCAGATGTACCGGGCCAGTGGTCAAGAAGTGCCCCGCACTCGCCGGACGCTGGAGTTGAACCCGGACAACGATCTGGTGAAGTCGCTGCGCGATCGGGTTGCTGCCACCGAGAACGCAGGAGAGGACGAATCGCTCGCGGACGCCGCCGAGGTCCTGTACGGCACCGCGGTGCTCGCGGAGGGCGGCAGCGTCGCCGACCCGGCGGAGTTCGCGACCGTCCTCGCCCGAACCCTGGCGCGCACGGTGAGCTGAGCTCGTAACACAACGGTCAGGAGGTGCGCGCCACACGGGCGACGAGCGCGTCGATCGCTCGAACCGAGGGCGTGCCCTCCCTGGCCTGGTAGGCGACGACGAGTTGTCCGGGGGCAGCCGCGACCTCAAGAGTCGACCACTCCAACTCCAGCACCCCGAGGTCGGGATGCGCGATCACCTTGCCGCCGTTGGTCTTCGCTTGGACCTCACCTTCGCCCCACAATCTGGCGAAGAGATCGCTGCGTATAGACAACTCGCCGACGAGCTCGACGAGCCGCGGGTGCGATGGATTGGCGCCTGACAGCGCCCGCAGGTTACCGACGCTTTCCCGGGCGACGGTGTCGTAGTCCACGAAGACCGCCTGAGAACGCGGATCCAGGAATAGGGATCGAGCCATATTGTCGCCGACCCGCAGCCCGATTCCGCGGTGCAACTCCTCGCCCGCGGCGTTCGTTCCTATCAGGTCGAGCAGAGAATTGGTCACGATTGTCGGATTCGGCCATGAGTCGAGCAACCGACGCAACATGGGCGAGATGTCGTCGACCACGTCGCCGCCGCGATCGACGGGAAGAGCAGCGAGCCGCGCCAAGTGCGCGGCACCGTCGCCGTCGAGCTGCAGAACGTCGGCGAGCGCGCCAACCACGGCGGCAGAAGGCCTTCGGTCCCGTCCGCGCTCCAGGCGTACGAGATACTCGACACTGATCCCGGCGCGGGCCGCCACCTCTTCACGTCGCAAGCCGGGCGTTCGCCGTACGCCCATTGCGCGCAAGCCGAGTGTCGCTGGGTCGACCCTCTCGCGACGGGCCCGGAGGAACTCGCCGAGCAGGTTGTCGTCCACGCTTCTCACGCTACCGAATCGCCCGGGGGCAGCCAGGTAGCACGACTACCCCGTAGTGTCCCGGTCTGCCACCGTTGGTGCGGACCAGGCAACGTCCCCTGCCATGACCTACGACTTGCAGAATCGCACAGCACTCGTCACCGGCGCCGGATCCGGGATCGGAGCCGCTACCGCCGCCGCCCTTGCCGCGGCCGGAGCTCGCGTCGCCCTCGTCGGCCGCCGCGCAGATAGGCTCGCCACGGTAGCAGCGGAAACCGGCGGCGCCTACGCCGTCGCCGACGTCACCGACCGAGCTGGACTGGAGACAGCGGTCGCCGACCTCAGGCGTGAGGTAGGGCCGTTCGATCTCGTCGTCGCCAACGCGGGCACCATGCTGGCAGCCCCCTTCGACGCTGCGGACCCCAGCGAATGGGACCGGATGATCGCTACCAATGTGACGGGCCTGCTCAGCACCGCACGGGCGGCTATCAACGATCTGAGCGCCGCCGCACAGGAGGGGCCGGCAGATCTGGTGCTGATCAGTTCCATCGGCGCCGACGTGGTCATGCCGGGGTACGCGGTGTACTTCGCGACCAAAGCGGCCGTCACCCACCTGACGACCAATCTTCGCGCCGAGTTCGGCCCGCGCGGGGTACGCGTGCGCGCCATCGAGCCGGGGATGACCGCCTCCGAACTGGGACACGATATGGCCGATCAGCAAGCCCAGGAGTCCTTGCGACAGTTGGTGGCCGAGATTCCGCCGATCTCCGCCGCCGCGATCGGTGACGCTGTCGTGTGGAGTTCGGCGCTTCCTGTGAACGTCAACGTCGCATCGATGATTGTGCTGCCCACGGTGCAGGGTTGATCGGCGTACCGTCGAGGTATGGATGACGCCACCGCAGCGCGGGATGTCCTCATTGATGCGTTCGGTCGGCTTCTGGAGCATGCGGAGGCGGTGACCGGAGGTCTGGATACCGACATCGCGAATCGGCGGATCGTGCCGGGGGCGAACACTATTGCCTGGCTGGTGTGGCACAGCGCCCGGGTGATCGACGCGCAACTGGCGCCGATCGCCGGTGTCGAGCAGGTCTGGACCGGAGGAGACTGGTACGGCCGGTTCGGGCTCGACCTGCCGCCCGACTCCACCGGCTACGGGCATTCCCGCGCGGAGGCCGCGCAGGTCCACGCCGGCGAGCCACTGCTCGCCGGATACTTCGAGGACGTCTCCGCGATGGCGCGCCGGTACCTGGCCGGCGTGGGCGTCGAGGAGCTCGCCCGTGTGATCGACCCTGCGTGGGATCCGCCGGTCACCGTCGCCGTTCGGCTGGTGAGCATCGTCGACGACTGCGCCCAGCACCTGGGCGCAGCCGCCTTCCTCCGCGGGGTTCTAGAGCCCGGCGACCTGCGGTAACACCTCTGCACCGATCCATTCGACGTGCGCGAGGTCGCTCTGATCGAGCACCTGAAGGTACACGCGCTCGGCACCGGCCTCGGCGAACGTGCCCAGCTTGTCGACGATCTCGGTGGCGGAACCGGTGAGACCGTTGCTCCGCAGCTCGGGTAGCTCGCGACCGATGGTCGCGGCGCGGCGCGCGACCGTCGCCTCGTCGGGCCCACCGCACACCACCTGCGCAGCCGATTTCACGATCGACTGCGGATCGCGGCCGGCTGCCTCGGCGGCGGCATCGATTCGGGCCCACACCGCCGCGGCCTCCTCGACCGGGACGAAGGGCGTGTTGTACTCATCGGCGAACCGGGCCGCGAGCGCTGCGCTGCGCTTCTTTCCTGCGCCGCCCAGCACGATCGGTACGTGCGCCTGCGCCGGCTTGGGAAGCGCGGGGGAGTCGACCACCGAGAAGTGCTCGCCGCGGAAGGTGTACGGCGCTGTGGCCTCCCACAGTCCGGTCACGATCTCGAGGGTCTCCTCGAACCGCGCGAATCGCTCCTTCACATCGGGGAAGGGGATCGCGTAGGCGGCGTGCTCCTCGGCGAACCATCCCGCACCCAGGCCGAGTTCGACACGGCCACCGGACATCTCGTCGACCTGAGCCACCGAGATCGCGAGCGGTCCGGGGAACCGGAACGTCGCCGATGTGACCAGGGTGCCCAGCCGGATCGTGGAGGTCTCCCGGCCGATGGCGCCCAGAGTGATCCACGAGTCGGTCGGGCCGGGCGCACCGTCGACGTTCATCGCGACGTAGTGATCGGAACGGAAGAACGCCCCGAACCCGGCCGCCTCGGCGGTCCGGGCCACGGCGAGCTGATCGGCGTAGGTGGCGCCCTGCTGGGGTTCGACGAAGATGCGTAGCTCCATACCCCCACTCTGCCGCACCGCGGTCGACCGTGGGCGGCAGGCGGTCTGTTCCCTGACCCGTCGCTCATGGTTTGATAAGGCTGTCCTAAATTCTTGGAGAAGGGTGAACTATGACCAGGCATGTGCGGTACCTCGCCGCCGTTCTGTGCGCGGTGGGGCTGGTTGCGGGATGCGGAGACTCGGGGACCTCGAACGACTCGAAAGGGCCCGCGACCCGCACCGTGAGCACCGTCAAGGGCGACGTGCAGGTTCCCGCTGCGCCCCGGCGCGTGGTGCTGCTCAACTACAACCTGGCCGGCTATCTGTACGACCTGGGCCTGCCCGTCGTCTCCGTGGTCACCGAATACACCGACCGCGATATCACCACCGCCACGCCCTATCCGGCGTGGGCGGACGACTTCGCCAAGCAGGGTACGACGTTCATGAACTGGCCGGCGGCCGGGTACAACATCGAGGCGGTCGCGGCCGAGAAGCCCGACCTGATCATCGGCGGCGGTCTCGGCTTCCCGTTCAAGCAGGGCAACGACGCCTACGACAAGCTGACCGCGATCGCGCCCACCATCCTGGTGGACAACAAGCTTGAGAGCTGGCAGCAGCAGTACGAGTATCTGGCGAACGCCTTCGGCAAGCCGCAGGTCTTCCGCGAGGCCGTGACGAAGTACGACGCCCGCATCGCCCAGGTCAAGGCCAACATCACCCCGCCGCCCGGACCGGTGGCGTACCTATCGATGACCGCGCAGGGCAAGGCCTACGGACTGATCGAAAATCGCGGTGTCCCCGCCGAGTTCGCCAAGGTCGGCATCGAGGCGGCTCCCGTCTTCGCGACCGGCAGGTTCAAGCCGTACACCGCGGGCGGCGATTCGTACGAGATCACCCCGGAGCAGTTGCCGGCCACGATCACGCAGCCGTCGGTGTTCATCATCGGTTTCAGCGGGCAGACCTACACCGCGGATGCGCTGCGCGCACAGCCGGTGTACGCCGCGCTGCCGGCGTTCGCCGCGAACCGGGCCTTCGACCTGCCCTACTGGGTGCAGCGTCCCGATTTCGACAAGGCGATCGACACCCTCGGTGTGGTGGAGAAGCTGTTCGCGAAGTAGTTCGTCGTCCGCTCCCGGTTCGTGATCGGGCATTGCCGGGCACGCCGGGGTGAGGGGAAGGCGCGCGGGCGCTCGGCATTCGAGCGCCGCAGAACCGACCGATGGGAGTAGTGCATGAAGTGGAACGATTTCGTCCTGACCGTCGCCGAGACCGCGCAGGTCTCAAAGAGCCTGCTGCGCCTCGAATTCGACGTGGATCCCGCAGCGGGACAGGGCTATCAGCCGATCACGCCCGGCGATGAGTCCATCGCCTTCTACCTCTCGACCGATGGTGACGAACTGCGCACCCGGCGGTCGGACGATCCGTCGGCCCTCGGGGGGTGGGAGATCGTGGACACCGAGCGCAGCCAGGGGCACCGCAATTACACGGTGCGCCACTACGACCCGGCCGGTCGCCGGATGGTGGTGGACATCGCCGAGCACGATCACGGACCCGCGATGGACTGGTTCCGTGCCGCCCGTCCGGGTTGGCGACTGCTCGCCGCAGGCCCCCGATCCTGGTATTCGCCGCCCGCCGACGCGGGTCGGCACGTTCTCGCTGGCGATCTCGCGGCGCTGCCGGCGCTGGCCCGCATCCTGGAGCACACGCCACCGCAGATCCCGGTGACGGTGCTCGCCGAGGTGCTGGACCCGAGTGACACCGACTACCTGCCCGACCGGCCCAACACCGAAGTGATCGAACTGCTCGGCTCCGGCAATGGTGCCGGCCCCAGTGGATTGGCGGCCGCGCTCGGCCGCGTCGAGTTGCCCACCGACGCCTATCTGTGGCTCTCGGGTGAAGCGGCCGACACCCGCGCCGCCAAGAAGCACGTCCGCGGGCTGGGGTGGGCGCGAGGACGCGCCGACATCGTGGGCTACTGGCGGTACAACGCCGAGGAGTGGACCCAGCGATTCGAGGCCAGTGGCGGCGAACGGCTGCGTCAGGTGTTCGCCGACGCGCTGGCCGCGGGCAAGTCCCGGGAGGAGGCCACCGACCTCTACGAACGGGCGCTGGAGGCGGCCGGCCTCTAGGACGATTCTGGAGAAACGGCGAGGGCCCGGGAGCAGCAGTGCTCCCGGGCCCTCGGCGTACGGATGTCAGCCCGCGTTCTTCGCCGCCGTCTGCAACAACGGAACGTAGCGCTCCACCAGCCACGGCAGGTCGAGCACGTTCGGCGAGCTCACCGCGAACACCAGCGGCGGGTCGGTCAGCGGCACGTAGGCCTTCTTCTGCACCGCGGTCAGACTGGTGAAGACCGGGTTGGCCTCCACGCTCTGCTGGGTAGCGTCGAGGTACCACGAGGTCAGCACGTCAGCGTTGTACTTCGATACGTTCTCCCAACTCACCGGTGCGGCGAACTTGCCCGGCTGGGTGCTCTCCCGCAGCTGGGTGAGCGCGGGCAGCGGAGTGAAGCCGAAGCCGGCGAGCAGCTTGATCCGCGGGTCGGTATCGAAGTACAGGTTCAGGCCATCGGGCGTGGTGCCGCTCGCGGCGACCACCGTCTTACCGGCGAATCCGGGGTTCGCGGCCTTGACGTCCGCGATCTTCTTGTCGGCGTCCTCGATCAGCTTCTTGGCGTCGGCCTCCTTGCCGAGCGCCTTGCCGACGAGGGTGGTCTGATCCTGCCAGGACGTTTGCCAGTTCTTGCCGGGCTGCGCCACCGTCGGCGCGATCTTGCTCAGCTGTGCGTACTGGTCGGGCGTGAGGCCCGACTGCACCGACAGGATCACGTCCGGCTTGAGCGCCGCGATCTGCTCGATCGGAATCGACTTGCTGCTCTCCGGGAGCAACTCGGGTTTCGCATCGCCCAGTTTGTCCTTCACCCACGGCAGGATGCCGTCGACCGTGCCGGAGTCGGACTTCATATCGCGCATGCCCACCGGGATGACCCCGAGCGCGACCGCGGCCTCGGTGCTGCCCCAGCCGAGTGTCACGACGCGCTGCGGCTTCGACCTGATCTCGGCGGTGCCGAGCGCCGATTGGATGGACACGGGGAAGCCCGCATCCTGCGACGGAGCGCTGTCGCCGGACGAGCCGTTCGAGCCGCAGCCTGCTGTGACCAGTACGGCCGCGGCGGCGGTGACGGCGAGCGCAGCACGCGCTCGACGGAATCGAGGTGTCACCGGGATTTCCTTTCTTCTGCCCGCAGGAGTGCGGAGTTCAGGGCGCGCCCGATCTCGGTGATCGGGCCGGGTTGAGTCATGTCCTTGTGCTCGCAGTCGACGTCGTGGTTGACGATCGTGCCGGTGAAGTACGGCTCCCACAGGGGATAGGTCGCCGAGGTCGCGGGATTGCGTGCAGCGGTGAAGAAGAGGAGATCGCCGTCGACGGTGGCCTGATAGGGCTCGGCCTCCAGGGTGACCGCGTTGGCGAAGTTGTCGATCATCGCGTTCGGCGTCACCTCGGTGATCCCGGCCAGGGCACTGCCCTCGGAGCGGAGCACGTCGATCACTGCTTGGCGGGTGATCCCCTTGTCCACCAGGGGCTGCGGGTCGTAGCCCACCATGTAGAGCAGTGCCGCGAGCGCGTCCTGCTCGGTGGGGACGGTGGGCCACGCGTCCGAGGGGAACGAGTCGAGCATCGCCACGATCCCGACCTGCTCGCCGTCCGCCTGCAGTTCGGCCGCGATGGCGTGGGCGACGACGCCGCCGAGCGACCAGCCGACGAGGTGGTAGGGGCCGTGCGGAGCGATCTCGCGCATCCGCTCGAGGTATTCGCGCGCCATCTCCTTGAGCGTGGCCGGCGGACGACCGCCCGTCGCCAGGTTCGACGCCTGAATCCCGTACAGCGGGTAGCGCTCGTCGATGTGCCGGATCAGCCCCGCATAGCCCCAACTGATTCCACCCGCAGGATGGAAGCAGAAGATCGGGGCGCGGTCGCCCTGAGTGCGGAAGGGCAGAACCGTGTCGAGCCCGGAATCGTCCGCACCGTCGCCGGATTCGAGACGTGCGACGAGTTCCGCCACGGTGGGCGCCGCGAACAGGGTGGCCACGGTGACACCCACGGAGAACTCCGCGCCGATCTCCGTCATCAGGCGGGCGGCCAGCAGCGAGTGCCCGCCCAGATCGAAGAAGTTGTCGTCGATCCCCACCGCATCGAGCCCGAGTGCCTGCGCGAACAGGGCGCACATCCGCTCCTCGCGGGGTGTGCGCGGACCCCGTCCGGTGAGCTTGTGCGCCGAGGCGGGTTCGGGCAGCGACTTCGGGTCGACCTTGCCGTTGGGCAGGCGAGGGAACTCGGGCAGCGGTACGAAGATCGCCGGAACCATGTACTGCGGCAACCGCGACCGGGCGCGCCGGGTCAGGTTGTCGGCGTCGAAACTCTCGCCCTCCACGGTGATCACGTAGGCCACGATGCGTTCGCCCGAGACCGTCACCGCGACGTCCGCGACCGCGGGGTCGGCGCCGATCACGGTCTCGATCTCGCCGAGCTCGATCCGGAACCCGCGCACCTTGACCTGGGAGTCCGCGCGACCGGCGAAGTACAGCTGCCCGTCGTCGCCCCACCACACCAGGTCGGCGGTGCGGTACATCCTGCTGCCATCGGCCGCGAAGGGGTCGGGCAGGAAGCTCTGCGCGGTGGTTTCCGGCCGGTGCCGGTAACCCCGGGCCACCGAGGGGCCACCCAGGTAGAGCTCGCCGATCGTGCCGGGCGGCACGGGGCGACGGTGCGCGTCGAGCACGTAGGCCCGCTTGCCCGGGTCCGGGCGTCCGATCGGAACGGGACCGGTGTGCTCGGGGGAGATCGTGGCCAGGGTGGCGTTGACCGTGCACTCCGTGGGGCCGTAGGCGTTGTACAGCGTGCGGCCGGGTGCGAAGCGGGCGATCAGCGCCGGCGTCAGCTTCTCGGCGCCGAGCATCAGGTCGATTCCGGGCGCGAGGTCCGCGTCGGGCGGGAAGGCCGCCGCGAACGATGGCGGCACGCCCACGAAGTTCACCCGGTTCGCTTCGATGACGTCCAGGAGCGGGCGCCCGGGCAGCCGGTCCTCATCCCGCGCCACCACCAGCGTTCCTCCCGAGCACAGTCCCCACATCAGTTGCCAGAAACCGAGATCGAAGCTGATCGAGCTGAAGTGCAGGGCACGGGTGTGCGGCCCCATGCCGATCACATCGCGTTGCAGCACCAGCAGGTCGGCGATGCCGCGGTGCGTCACCTCCACACCCTTCGGCCGGCCGGTGGATCCGGACGTGTAGATCACGTACGCGAGGTCATCGGGTGTCGGCGCAGCACGCCGCACGTCCTCCACGGCAGGCCCGTTCGGTACGGCGAGCGCCGCGCCGGGTGCGAAGGCCCGCACGAAGTCGGCGTCCGAGAGGATCACCTTCGGCCCCGCATCCTCGATCATGTCGGCGAGCCGGTCCTCGGGATACGTGGGGTCGAGCGGAACGTAGGCGGCGCCGGTCCGCAGCACCGCGACCACGGCAGCCACCATCGCGGCCCCGCGAGGCAGTGCGACGCCCACCAGATCGCCCCTGCCGATGCCGAGCGAGACCAGGTGTCCGCCCAGCGCATCGGTCCAGGCGAGAACATCGCCGTAGCTGTAGGAGTCGGCTCCGCACACCAGCGCTTCGGCGTCGGGATCGGTGCGCGCGATCGGCAGGAAGACCGCCGAGAACTCGCGCACCGGCTCGTCGTGCGTGGGGTGCGACCACACGTGCAGATCGGCCCGCTCGGCATCGGTGAAGAGGTCGACGGTGTCGAGCGGCGCCGTCGGGTCCGCGGGGAGCGTGGAGAGCGCCACCAGGTAGCGGTCCAGCAGTCGCTGCGCGGTCGCCGCAGTGAACAGCTCGGTGGAGTACTCGAGTTCGACGTCGACGCCTTCGGCCGTCTCCACGCAGCGGAAGGCCAGATCGAACTTCGCGGTGTCGGTGCGCACGATGTCGGCGGTGAGTGCGGTGTCGCCATCGGTCTCGGCCCAGTGCGAGAGCATCACCTGGAAGAGCGGGTGCCGGCCGCTCACGCGGGGCGGATTGACCGCGTCGACCACGGCGTCGAATGCGGTGCCGGCGTGCGCGAACGCACCCAGATCGCGTTCGCGGGCATGCGTGAGGACCTCGCCGAAGGTGGTGGTCTCACGCAGATCCGTGCGCAGGACGACCGTATTGATGAAGCAGCCGATGAGCGCATCGGTCGCCGGATGGTCGCGTCCGGCGACGGGGGTGCCGATGCAGATATCGTCGCCGGCGCCGAAGCGCTGCAGCGTGACGGCGAGGGCGGCGTGCAGCGACATGAAAACGCTGGCATCGGCGAGCTCTGCCGTTGCGCGCAGGCGGGTGTGGTCGTCGGCGGGGAGGTGGGCGCGCACCGTCGCCCCGGCACCGCTGGGCAGCGCGGGACGCGCATGGTCCGTGCGCCACTGCGGTTCCACGGGGGCATCGCGGAGCGCGTCGGTCCAGTAGTCGAGGTCACGGCGGGTGGCGTCACCATCGGCCCGCTGGCGCAGCCACAGGGTGACATCGCGGTACGACGGTGCGTCCGTGGGCCAGTCGGCCGGTTCGGATCCGCCCGTCCTGGCGGCGTACGCCGCCGCGAACTCCTCGGTGAGCCGTTGTCGGGAGGCCTCGTCTCCGATGATGTGGTGCATCGCGATGCCGATTCCCTCCGGGGAGGCGAAGGTGCGCACCGGCGGGGCGACCGCCAGGTCGAATCCCTCCGCCAGTGCTCCGGCCACGGCGGCCCGGACATCGTCGACGGCCTGCGGCCGCGGCGACCAATCGAGCACCTCCTGCACCGGTGACCCGTTCAGCGCGGGGAATCGAGTGCGCAGGCTCTCCTGGCGCCGCGCGATGTCGGTCAACGCAGCCACCGCCGCGTCCACGTCCAGGTCCGTGCCGTCGGTGGGCCGGAGCACCAGCCCGAGGAGGTAGGCATCGGCACCGTCGAGCCGGGACAGCAACCACAGGCGTTCCTGCGCGGGCGACAGCGGAGTCGGTGCCGTGCCGGCGATTCCGGCGACGGGACCGTCGCCGGCCGGCGCGGAGCCGGTACCGGCGAGCGTGGCGATATCGCGCGGGGTCGGGGTGGCGAAGACGTCGGCGAGGCGCAGCCCGCCCAGGCCCGGGATGGTCGCAAGCCGGCGGACCAGGGTGACCGCCAGCAACGAGTGCCCGCCCAGGGCGAAGAACCCGGCGTCCGGGTGCACGGTCGGCACGCCGGTCACCTCCGCGAAGGCGTCGCACACGGAGGCGAGGGTGCTGTCCAGAGCCTCGTCGGCGGTGTTCGCTGCGACGGTGTCGAAGGCGATGGGGGGAAGTGCGCGCTTGTCGATCTTCCCGTTCACCGTCAGCGGTAGCTCGTCGAGTGCCATCACGGCCGACGGCACCATGTAGGCCGGGAGGCGCCCACGTAGGTGGGTGAGGATCTGCGCTTCGGCACCGAGGGGTGCCAGGACGTAGGTCACGAGGCCGTCCTCGCCACTGGGGAGGGCGGTGAGGATCGTGATCGCGCCGCGCACGTCCGGATGATCGAGGGCGGCGGCGTCGATCTCCGCGGGTTCGATACGGTGTCCGCGCAGTTGGACCTGATCGTCGGTGCGGCCGATGTATTCGAGGTCGCCGTCCCAGGTGATCCGGGCGCGATCGCCCGTGCGGTACATCCGGCCACCGCCCCGGGGATCGGCCAGGAACCGCTGCGCGGTGAGGTCGTCGCGGCCCAGGTATCCGGCGGACAGGCCGGGCCCGGCTACGAAGATCTCGCCGATCCGACCCGGGGGCACGGGGCGCAGGTCGTCGCCGAGGACGTAGGCCCGAAGGTCGGCGAGGGGTCGGCCGATGATCGAGGCCGCGCCGTCGGTCACGCGCAGCGCGTGCTCGGTGACATGCACCGTGGTCTCGGTGATCCCGTACATGTTCACCAGTTCGGGGCCGCTGCCCTCGATACCGGCGGTGACGTGGTCACCGAACCTGTCGAACCACGGCCGCAACCGGGCCGGTTCCAGGCGTTCGCCGCCGAAGATGACGTACCGCAGGCGACGGGCGGCCGCCGGGGCGATCTCGTGCTGCAGTGCGTAGAACGCGGCGGGGGTCTGGTTCAGCACGGTGATGCCGTGCGTCTCGATCAGTCCGGCGATGCGCGTGGGATCGGTGACATCGGCGGCCCCCGGCACCACGACCGCACCGCCGTGCAGCAGTGCGCCCCACAGTTCCCATACCGCGAAGTCGAAAGCGTAGGAGTGGAACATGATCCAGCGGTCCGTCGCGGAGAACCGCAACGAGGTGGCGGTGAACAGGCGCAGCACGTTGTGGTGACCGATCGGGACGCCCTTCGTGGTGCCGGTCGAGCCCGAGGTGTAGATCACGTAGGCCGTGCCGTGCGGGACGCGCGCCGCTCCCGGCTCGGGGGTCAGCGCGCTCACGCGGCCACCCTCGGTGACCACTGCGGTCGGCCCGGCATCGGCGACGATGAAATCGGCCCGGGCGGAGGGAGTCCCGGGGTCGACGGGCAGGTACGCGGCACCTGCGCGGAGTACGCCGAGGATCGCGGTGACCACTTCGGGGCCGCGGGGGAGCGAGATCTGCACCAGATCGCCTGCGACGACGCCCGCCTCGCGCAGGTGCTGTGCGAGCCGCTCCGAGGCGGTGCGCAGTTCGGCGTAGCTGGTGGCGGTCCCGTCGGTCCCGAGCACGGCGAGGGCGTCGGGTGTGGCCGTGGCGCGGTCGTCGAAGACATCGATCAGGGTGCGCTCGCCCGTGGCCGTGGACCATGCCATGGCGTCGGCGGGGGTGAACCACGTGAGATCGGCGACGGGGGTGTCCCGCTCGCGCAGGAAGTCCGCAGCGAACCCGGCGAGCCGGTCGGCATGCGCGGCGACCTCGGTCGCGGTGTAGGCGCTCGGGTTGGCCGCGACGTCGATCCGCAGTCGCTGACCGTCGGCGGTGCGCACGGACTCGACCGCGATGGAGACATCGCCGATCGGGCCCTCGGCGAGAACCTCGTAGTCGGCGGCGTTGTCGCCCAGGGTGAGCGAACCGGCGAAGGGCTTGACGTTCACCAGCACGCCGGGTCCGCAGCGGTGGTATGTGCCCGCGGCCAGCCAGGGCAGTGCGGATTCGGCGGCGGCCGCGACGGCGGCGGGGGTGTCCGACGGTGCGACGGTGAGCGGCAGGGCCGCGATCCAGGCGGCGGAGAGCGTGGACCCCATGGTCGACGGTGCGCGTCCGAGTACCGGAACACCCACGGTGACATCGGTTTCGCCGGTCAGGCGCGCGGTGTAGGCGGCGATCGCGGCGATCGCCCAGGGTGCCCACGGGCGGGGGAGGTCGGCGACGTCGAGGATCCGGTGCGCGCGCAGCGGTCCCGAGACGGCGGGGACGTCGGCGGAACTCCACCGGCTCAGTGCGGTGGGCTCGGTGGTATCGGCCCAGTCTGTCTCGCGTTCGGGACCCGGGACCGCCTCCGCCGCGGCCAGGCGCGAGCGCGGCGCGGTGGAACCCGTCGTCACAGCGGCGTAGTGTTCCGCGATCCGCCTGCGGAGCAGGGCGTAGCCGTATCCGTCGAGCACCAGGTGGTGTGCCCACAGGCACCACGCGACCCGCGGTCCGTCCTCGTCGGCGCGCGGTGCGATCTCGGCGATCACGGCACCGATCAGGCGTTCGCCGGCGGGATCGACCGCCCGATTCGCGATCGCCCGGAACCGCCGCCGGGCGACGTCCTCGTCGTCGACGGCGATCATCTCGATCGCGGGAACCGCATCGGCCCGGCTCCTGCGCGCCGGGATCCCTGCGGTCTCGGTGAATCGCACGCGGGCGGACCCGGACTCGTTGAGGGCGCGGCGGGTGGCCTCCGCGAGTGCGTCGGCGTCGACGCCCGGGCCGAAGAACGCCGTCTCCGCCGTGGTGTAGGGCGCGGGGTCGGATGCCGCATAGTGCCCCATCCACAGGTCACGGGCTGCATCGCCGAGGCCGGCTCCGTGAGCTTGGTGGGTGTCGCTGTCGATCGTGGACATGGCTCCCTAGGCGTCGAGAGGAACGGGGAGGATCGGTCACCCGTCGACCGATCACAGATTTGGTTTGGCTATGCTAACTTGAGACCAGGACTTCGAGCCACTCCCCGAGTGTCGGGAGCGGCGCCAGGTCGGCGAAATCGATATCGTTCCCCGCCGCGCGCCACCCCTCCACCAGGGTCATCATCCGCATGGAGTCGAGGCCGAGATCGGCGAGAACGGCGTCGTCGCCGAGTTCGGTGACGGGGACCTCCAGGATGGTGGCGATGTCCTGGCGGACGTCTTCGGTGGCGATGGGCACAGGGGTTTTCCTCTCCATGAGTGGACTCGGATCGTTCAGGTATGCCTATCCTATCCAGGGTGTGTTTTGTTAGAGAAGGAGACTCATGGCACAGCAAGAGGCGACAGTCGACGTCGTCGGTATCGGCGCCGGACCGTCCAACCTGGCGCTCGCCGCAGCGGTCGATGAGCACAACCGGGCCGGGTTCACGAACCTCGCGATGACGATCCTGGAGCGCAAGCCCCGGTTCGGCTGGCACCCGGGCATGCTGCTCGACGGCGCCACCATGCAGATCGCCTTCCTCAAAGACCTCGCGACCCTGCGCAATCCCCGCAGCCCGTTCAGCTTCCTGAGCTACCTCGAGGCGCGCGGCAGGCTCGTCGACTTCATCAACCACCAGACGTTCTTCCCGACCCGTGTCGAGTTCACCGACTACCTCTCCTGGGTGGCGGAGTCCGTCGATGCGCGCATCGACTACGGCAGCGAGGTGACCGCCGTCGAGCGCATCGAGGAGCCGGGGCCCGACGGTGCGCGCTGGACCGTGCGCTACACCGACTCCGAGGGCGCACACGAGGTGCGGACCCGATCGGTCGTGGTGGCCACCGGCCTCACGGAGCGACTGCCCGCGTGGGCCACGCCGGGCCCCCGCGTGTTCCACAATCATCGGCTGTTGGACCACATCGCCGTCGCCGCGTTCGACGAGGTCGCACCGCACCGCTTCCTCGTGGTGGGCGGCGGCCAGAGCGCCGCCGAAGTCGTGCAGTACCTGCACCGGACCTACCCCAACGCCGTCATCGAATCGGTGTTCAACTCGTACGGCTTCCAGCCGGCCGACGACAGCCCCTTCGCGAACAAGGTCTTCGACCCCGAGGCGGTCGACGACTTCTACGACGCCCCCGACGATGTGCGCGCCGAGCTGATGACCCGCCACGCGACCACCAACTACGGCTGCGTCGACCTCGAACTCATCAACGAGCTGTACGCGATCGAGTACCAGGAGAAGGTGACCGGCAACCGGCGCCTGCGCTTCCGGCCGGTCACCGTCGTGACCTCGGCGTCGCCCTCGGACGACGGCGTGCGGGTCGGTCTGCACAGCCGGATGACGGGCGCCGACACCGTCGAGGACTACACCGCCGTGGTGTGCGCCACCGGATTCCGCTCCCTGGGCGTCACCGAGGTGCTCGCCGGGGTCGCCCCCGAGCGGCAGCGGATCGACCGCGAGTACCGGCTGTCCGTCGACGGCGAGCTCGTTCCCGGTCTCTACATTCAGGGAGCCACACAGGAGACGCACGGCCTCGGCTCCACCCTGTTGTCCAACGTCGCGGTCCGGGCCGGCGAGATCTTCACCGATATCGTCGAGGGCCTGGTGCCCGAATCCACCATCGCATTCTCCAAGGGGGCATGATGCGCGTCGTCACCTTCGGCTTCCAAACCTGGGGCCACCGCACACTGTCCGCCGTCCTCGACGCCGGCCACGAGGTCACCCTGGCAGTGACCCATCCCGTCTCGAACAACCCGTACGAGCAGATGTGGAACGACTCGGTCGAGCAGCTCGCCACCGATCGCGGCGTCCCCGTGTTCCTCGCCAAGCGTCCCGACGCCGGCCTGTTGGAGGCGGTCACCGAGGCACAACCCGACATCATCGTCGCCAACAACTGGCGCACCTGGCTGCCGAAGTCGATCTACTCCCTCCCGCGGCTGGGCACGCTCAACATCCACGATTCACTGCTCCCGAAGTACGCCGGATTCTCCCCGCTGATCTGGGCACTCATCAACGGTGAGACGCACGTCGGCGTCACCGCGCACCTGATGGACGAGGGCCTCGACACCGGCCCGATCATCGCGCAGGAGTCCATCGCCGTCGGGCCGGCCGACCGCACCGTGGACCTGTTCCACCGCACCGTGGACCTGATCGGTCCGCTGGTGGCCCGCTCGCTGCGCGAGCTGGAGGCCGGCACCGCCGTCGCCGTGCCGCAGGACCCGGCCGCCGCCACCTACTTCCACAAGCGCTCCGACGACGACAGCTGCATCGACTGGACCTGGCCGGCGGACGCCATCGAGCGCCTGATCCGCGCACAGTCCGATCCCTACCCGAACGCGCACACCGTCTTCCGTGGTGAGCGGCTCGCGATCACGGCCGCCTCGGTGTCCACCAAGCGGTACGGCGGCACCCCCGGCCGCGTGTGCGTGCCCGACGGTGACGGCATCGCCGTGGTCGCCGGACCCGACGCCTGGCGCGGTGGCAACCCCGCCGTGATCATCGAACGCGTCCGCACCGCCGACGGCGCCGAGCACCCCGCCGCGAAGATTCTCGGAGACTCCGGGGCGTATCTCGGCTGATATGACCGACCACCGAACCACCCGCGCCGACAGCGTCGTCAGCGTCCCCGAGGTCGATGCCGACACCGGCCCCCGGACGCTGCTCTGGCGCAGCATGACCGCGCATCCGCGCTACATGATTCCGGCGGTGGCACTGTCGGCACTGCACCAGCTGGGCGAGATGCTCGTCCCGGTGATCGTGGGGCGGGCGATTGACCGCGGCGTCGCCACCGGCGACGGTGCGGCCCTGGTGCGCTGGATCCTGTTGCTCGCGGCCACCTTCGCGGTGCTCTCGTTCAGTTTCCGCTACGCCTCGCGGCTCGGCTGGATCGCGATGAACTTCGTCGACCACGGGCTGCGGATGCGGATCAGCGACCGGATCCTGGACCCGCGCGGATTGGGCGGGCCCCGCCGGATGCCGGGCGAACTGCTGTCGATCTCCTCGGCCGATACCAACGCCGTGGCGCGGACCAAGGGCGTGCTGATCTACCCGGTGGGCAACCTCGTCGGCATCGTGTTCGCCGCCGTCGTGCTGCTCACCATCTCCTGGCCGCTCGGGGTCGCCACGCTGGTCGGAGCGGTCGGTGTCGTGGTGCTCTCGGACCGCATCGGAGGGCCGCTGTCGAAGCGGGTCGCCGGCCAGCAGCGCGAGGCCGCCGGGGCCGCGGGCACCGCCGCCGATCTCATGCACGGCGTGCGGGTGGTCAAGGGCCTCGGAGCCGAAGACGCGGCGGTGCAGCGATACCGGCTGCGTTCGCAGAGCGCGCTCGCCGCCACGCTGCACGCCAATCGAGCCTCCGCGCGGCTCTCGGGGACGCTCACCGTGTTCGGCGGAGTCTTCGTGGCCGCGATCGCCGTGGTGGCCGGCGTGCAAGCCGTGAGCGGTGCCATCACCGTCGGTGAGCTCATCACCGTGGTCGGCCTCGCCCAGTTGCTCACCGAGCCCATGAACTTCATCGGCAAGGTCGCCAGCGTCTTGTGGGCGTCGGGAAAGGCCTCCGCCGCCCGAGTGCTGTCGGTTTTGCAGGCACCGTCGCTGCTGCCCGACCAGGGCGATGCGACGGTGCCCCCGGGCGCGCTCACCCTGCGGATCGGCGGAGACGACGTGCACGTTCCCGAGCGGGCACTCACCGTTCTCACGGTGCCGGCCGCCGATGCCACCGCCGTGACATCCGCGCTGTCGCTCAATGAGCCGCCGCCCGCCGGGCTCGCCCGCATCGGCGGCACCGACGTCGGCGATATCGCCCCGGACCGCCTGCGCCACGCGGTACTGGTGGCACCGCACCTGGGCGACCTGTTCGAAGGAAGCGTGCGCGACAACGTCGAGCTCGGCGGCGTCCACGAGCGCCGGCCCGACAGCCCCGTCACCCTCGACGCGGCAGTGCTCGCCGCCGGACTCGACGACCTGATCGCCGACGACGCCGACGGCGGAGCACTGAACGCCGATGTGGGAGAGGGCGGCACAGCCCTGTCCGGCGGGCAGCGCCAGCGCGTCGCCCTCGCCCGCGCGCTCTACGCCGACCCCGATGTGCTCGTGCTCGACGACCCGACCACCGCGGTCGACTCCGTCACCGAGGCCACGATCGTCGATCGGGTGACCCGGCTGCGCACCGGCCGCACCACGCTCGTGCTCACCGGCTCACCCGCCTGGCGGGCCGCCGCCGCGCAGCGGTCCGGTCCGACCGCCGAGGGGGTGCGGACATGACCACGACGGACTCCCGGCAGCATCTGACAGTGGCGAGCACCCGCCAGGTGCGGGCCGTCGTCGGTGCGGCCGCGCGGCCGCACCGCGCCCGGATCGTCGCCGCATTCGTGCTCCTCGTCGGCGGGGCCGGTGCGGCACTCGTGACGCCGCGGTTGATGGGCTCGATCGTGGACCTGGCGCAGTCGGGGACCGCGGTGTTCGGGCAGACCGGCACGGCCGCCGTCTGGCTGGCGGGAGCCGCGATGCTCATCGCCACGGTGCTGTCGGCGCTGCTCACCGCCATCGGTTTCGTGCTCATGGCGGGCGCGGTCGACCGGGTGATCGCGCGCCTGCGCGAGCGCGTGATCGACAGTGGCGTGCACCTGCCGCTCGGGCGTCTGGAGAAGGTGGGGCCGGGCGATCTGATCGCCCGCACCACCGACGACGTCACGGTGCTGACGCAGACCGTCAACGAGACCCTGCCGTCGATCACCGGCGCGGGATTCGCGGTCGCGGTGACGCTCGTGGGAATGGCCGCGCTCGACTGGCGGTTCTCTCTCATCGTCTTCGCGCTGGCGCCCGTCTACTACTTCGCCCTGCGCCGCTACCGCCGGCAGGCGCCGGAGAAGTACCTCGAGGAGCGCCGGCGGCGCGGCCGCCGGGCCGCCGAACTGCTGGCCTCGATCCGGGGGCTGCCGACGGTCCGGGCCTTCGGCCTGCAGAACGAGCGGCGCGCCCTCATCAGTGAGCACTCCTGGGCGGTGGTACGGCTCGCCGTCGTCATCCGGGTGATCAACAACCGGCTCTTCGGGCGCGTCAACTTCGCCGAATGGCTGGGGATGGCGCTGCTCCTGGGCATCGGTTTCCAGTTGGTGCGCATCGGGGATGTCACGGTCGGTATGGTGACCGCCGCGACACTGTACTTCCTCCGGCTGTTCGGGCCCATCGGCCAGCTCATGCTGGTGGTCGACCCCATCTCGTCAGCGACGGCGTCGCTGCAGCGTGTGGTCGGCGTGATCGTCGAGGCGGACGAGCTCACTGACGGACCCGTCGCGGCACCGGTGGAGCGAGCCCGCGGCGATCTGCGTGCCGAGCGCATCCGGTTCTCCTACGGCGGCCGCGACGTGCTGCACGATGTGGATCTCGATGTGGCCGCGGGGAGTACGGTGGCCGTGGTCGGCGCATCCGGCGCGGGCAAGTCGACGCTCGCGGCGATCCTCGCCGGTGCCCGACCCGCGGGTAGCGGCACCGTCCGGCTCGACGGCGCCGACACCGCGGGACTCGACCCCGCGCAGCGCGCCCGGCAGATCTGCCTGGTGACGCAGGACGTGCACGTCTTCGCCGGACCGCTCCGCGACGATCTGCTGCTCGCGCGGCCCGAGGCCGGCGACGACGAGCTTCTTGCCGCCCTGGACATGGCCGGCGCACGCACCTGGGCCGAAGAACTCGAGGGTGCGGGCCGCACCGGTCTCGACGTCGTCGTCGGTGCGCAGGGCGTCGCACTGACCCCGGTGCAGGCGCAGCAGGTTGCGCTCGCCCGCGTGGCCCTGCTCGACCCGCCGGTGGTGATCCTCGACGAGGCCACCGCCGAGGCGGGGTCGGCCGGTGCGGCCGAACTGGAGGACGCCGCGGAGCGGATCACCCAGGGGCGCACTGCTGTCGTGATCGCGCACCGGCTGGCGCAGGCCGCCCGCGCCGATGAGGTGGTGCTCATGAGCGGCGGCCGGATCAGTGAGCGCGGCCCGCACAGCGAGCTCGCCGCGGCCGGCGGCGCGTACGCCGAGCTATGGGCCGCATGGTCCCGTGGCCGGGCCGACGCCGATACACCCGATGAGGAGCTGACATGACCGCACGTGTGGATCACCGTGCCCGGCACCGGGAACGGATCGAGGAGGTGCTGGCCGGCGCTACGATCGGCGCCGACCGGGTGCCCTACCCGATCGGGCTCCGTGATCTGGAGGTACTGCGCACCACCCGGATCGGTTCCGCACTGATCCGGGTGACGCTCGGCGGCGAAGAACTCGACGGCTTCCTCACGTACGCCGCCGACGATCACGTGAAGTTCGTTCTCCCCGGCGAGGATGGCGTGCTGCGCCTCCCGCAGCGCAACGGCCTCATGCTGTCCTGGCCGCGCGACGCGCGGCCCGTCACCCGCGAGTACACCGTGCGCCGGTATGACGCGGCAGCGGGCGAGCTCGATATCGACATCGCCCTGCACGACGGCGGACTCGGATCCACCTGGGCCCAGACCGTGACCCCTGGGGAGCGCCTGCATGTGGCCGGCCCTCCCGGCGGTGTGGTGGTGCCGCCCGTCTACACCCGCTACCTGCTGGCCGGCGATATCACGGCGCTGCCCGCGATCGACCGGTGGCTCGAAGAGCTCCCGCGCGATGCGGCGGGCTGGGCGCTGATCGAGGTCGCCGATGCAGGCGAGGAGATCCCGCTCGATCCGCCGTCCGGTTTCGAGGTGCACTGGCTGCACCGCGGGGCCGCCGCACCCGGCACCTCCGATGTGCTCGAACGAGCCGTCGCCGCGCTCCCGCAGAGCGTGCCCGAAGGGGAGCGCTGGTACTGCTGGCTGGCGGGTGAAGCCGGCACGCTGAAACCGCTGCGCCGCTGGGTCGCCGATGCCTGGAAGCTGCCCCGGCACGACACCGACATCACCGGCTACTGGAAACGCGGCGTCGCCGACTTCGATGAGGACGATCACTGATGGCCCACACCTTCATCACCGGTGCCGCCTCCGGTATCGGGGCGGCGACCGCTCTGCGGCTGGCTGAGCACGGCCCCGTCGCCCTCGCCGATCGCGACGCCGACGGCCTGGTCGTCACTGCCCGGGCCGTGGCCGCCGCAGGTGGCGTCGCGACCTCCCACGTGGTCGATGTGTCCGACCGGGCGGCGGTGGTCGCGGCGCTGGACGCCGCGGAACGCACCACCGGCCCCGTCGACCGTGTTGCGCACTGTGCGGGCGTCCTCGTCGCCGGCCCGGTACTGGATGCGACGGAGGCCGACTGGGACACCGCGATCTCGGTGAACCTGGCGGGCACGGTCGCGGTGCTGACCGCTGCTGCCTCGCGGATGGCCCAGCGCGGCAATGGTTCCGTGGTCGTGGTGGGTTCCAATGCCGGTAACGGCCCCCGCGTGGGCCTGGGCGCGTACGGCGCCTCGAAGGCCGCCGCGCACTCGGTGACGCTCACGCTGGCGCTGGAGGTGGCCGACCGCGGGGTGCGAATCAACGTGGTGGCTCCCGGCTCCACCGCCACGCCGATGCAGACCGCTTTCGGCGGCGAGGCCGCGGTCCGCTCCGCGGTCGCCGGCGACCTGTCCCGGCACCGGCTGGGGATCCCGCTGGGCCGGATCGCCGATCCGGAGGACATCGCCGGCGCCATCGACTACCTGCTCTCGCCCGCCGCCCGGCACATCACGGCGCAGATCCTCACCGTGGACGGAGGCGCCACCGTATGACCGCTGACAACGACCTCACGACCGAGTACTTCCCGGCCGATGTCGCGGCGCGCTACCGCGCCGCGGGGTACTGGACCGACGACACCTTCGCCGATTTCCTGCCCGCCGCGGCGGCCCGCTTCGGTGATGCGGAGGCACTGGTCGGACGGGACCACCGCGGCGCCGCCGCGCGCCTGACCTACCGCGAGATCGACCGCGCGGCATCCGCCGTCGCCTCGGGTCTGCGGGCCCGTGGCCTCGGGCCGGGCGATCGCGTCGTGGTGCAACTGCCCAATATCGTCGAGTTCGTCCCGCTGCTCTTCGGCGTCTTCCGGATCGGAGCGATCCCGGTCTTCGCGTTACCCGCGCATCGTCGCAGTGAACTCGTGCACTTCATCGAGACGTCGGGCGCGAAGGCGTTGATCACCGCGGGCCGCGCAGCGGGCTTCGACCACCGCGACCTCGCCCGCGACGTGCTCGCCGAGCTCGACGGCCCGGGCCCGCTGGTGATCGTCGCCGACGACGAGCCGGCGGAGTTCGTGGGCCTCGCCGACCTCCTGGAGGGTGGACGCGACGCCGACGGCGCGCCCGCCGCGGTCGCCGCCGGCGCCCTCGCCTTCTTGCAACTCTCCGGCGGCACCACCGGTGTGCCCAAACTGATTCCGCGCACGCACGCCGACTACCTGTACTCGGTGCGCGAATCCGCGAAGATCTGCGGTCTAGGGCCCGACACGCGGTTCCTCGTGGTGTTGCCCGTGGCGCACAACTTCCCGATGAGCTCGCCCGGCATCCTCGGCGTGCTGTGGGCCGGCGGCACCGTGGTGTTGGGCAGCGACCCCGCTCCGTACCGCGCCCTGCCGTTGATCGAGGCCGAGCGGATCACCATGACCTCGCTGGTGCCGCCGGTCGCGATGCTGTGGCTGCAGGCCAGGCCCACCACCGATGCCGATCTGAGCAGCCTGCAGGTGTTGCAGGTGGGCGGCGCCAAGTTCCCCGTGGAGGCGGCGCGCCGCGTGCAGCCCGAGCTCGGCTGCCGCCTGCAGCAGGTCTTCGGTATGGCTGAGGGCCTGGTCAACTACACCCGCGACGACGACCCCGACGACCTCGTGCTCGGCACGCAGGGCCGTCCCATCTCGCCCGACGACGAGGTCCGGGTGGTCGATGACGACGGCGCACCGGTGCCCGCCGGTGCGGCGGGACACCTGCTGACCCGGGGCCCGTACACGATTCGCGGCTACCTGGGCGGTGTGGACGCCGCCTCGTTCGACGCCGAGGGCTTCTACCGCACCGGCGACATCGTGCGCCGCCTGCCGAGCGGCCACCTGGTGGTCGAGGGCCGGGCGAAGGACCAGATCAACCGCGGCGGCGAGAAGATCGCCGCCGAGGAAGTCGAGAATCACCTCGTCGCCCACCCGGCCGTGATCGACGCCGCCGTGGTGGCCGTCGCCGATGAATTTCTCGGCGAGCGCACCTGCGCGGTGATCCTCGGCGCACCCGGCGAGGACCGCCCCACCGTCCCCCAACTCAAGAAGTTCGTCCGCGAGCGCGGCGTGGCCGCGTACAAAGTGCCCGACCGGATCGAGTTCGTCGATGCGTTCCCCACCACCGGCGTCGGCAAGATCAGCCGGCGCGAACTGCGGCGCGCACTCGCCGACCTGGTCGCCGCGCGCACCGATACCGAGGAGAAGAAGTGAGCCTGCCGAAGACGGTCGCCTACGACCTGCCCGAGGTCGACTGCGCCGACACCGTCGAATGGACCCCCGACCCCGCCCGGGCGGTGCTCCTGATCCACGACATGCAGGAGCACTTCGTGCGGCCCTTCGAACGCGATCAGCAGCCGCTCGCCACTGTGGTTCCGAACATCGCAGCCCTGCTCGACGCGGCCCGCGTCGCCGGCGTGCCGGTGGTGTACACGGCACAGCCGGGCGATCAGGATCCCGAGGAGCGGGCGCTACTCATCGACTTCTGGGGCCCCGGCCTGTCCCCGGAGAACGAGGCGATCATCGACGAACTGGCGCCCGCGGACAGCGACGTGCTGCTGACCAAGTGGCGCTACAGCGCCTTCGCCAAGTCCGATCTCGCGGACCGGATGCGGACCTGGGGCCGTGACCAGCTGGTGATTGCGGGCATCTACGCCCACATCGGGATCATGACCACCGCGCTCGATGCCTTCATGCGCGATATCCAGCCCTTCGTGGTCCGGGACGCCGTCGCGGACTTCTCCGCCGACGAACATGCGCGAGCACTGCAGTACGTGGCCGGACGATGCGGCAGAGTGGAGACCACGGACAGCGTGCGAGAGGCACTTCGATGACCGATAGGACCGCCGACGGTGCGCGGCCCCACTTCGTGTTCGCCACCGGCGGCGCGGAGCGGGTGGGCACCGGCGTGGCCGCGGAGTACACCGACCCCCGGGTCGCGGCGGAAGCGCTGCGCAGCGGGATCGGCCGCGGATCGGGTGCCGTGGTCGGGGCATTGCCCTTCGACCTCACCGCACCCGCTGCGCTCACGGTCCCCGAGGCCCTCAGTACCCGCCATGCCCCCGACCTCCCGACGGCGCCGGACCTGCCGGAGCTGCCAGCGCTCACCCAGCTGGCCGAGATCCCCGCACCGGACGAGCACATCGCCCGGGTGCGCCGCGCTGTGGACCTGATCCGCCGCGGTGACCTGCAGAAGGTGGTGCTGGCACGTGCCGTCGACTTCGCCGCGGCCGAGCCCATCGACCCGCTGATCCTGGCCGAGGTGCTGCGCTCCCGCGACGCCAACGGCAACGGCTTCGCCGTGGACCTGAGCCCCGCCGGAACCGGCTTCGCCGGCCGCTGGCTGGTGGGCTCGACGCCGGAGATCCTGGTGCGCCGCGACGGCGACCGCGTGTCCTGCCATCCCTTCGCCGGTACCGCCACCGAGCCCGACGGCCTCCTGGAGTCGCCGAAGGATCGCGAGGAACACGCGTACGTGGTCGATGAGATCGCCGCCGCGCTGGGCCCGCTGTGCACCGCGCTCGACGTGCCGGCGGCACCGTCGGTGAGCCGCGCCGGGCCCGTGTGGCACCTGGGCAGCATGATCGTCGGGCGACTGAAGGACCCGTCGATCACCGCCCTCGACCTCGCGCTGGCGTTGCACCCCACGCCCGCGGTGTGCGGTTCCCCCCGCCTCGCCGCCGCCCGGACCATCGCCGAGCTCGAGGGCGACCGGGGCTTCTACGCCGGTGCCGTCGGATACACCACCGCGGACGGTGACGGGCACTGGCGCGTGACCATCCGCAGCGCGGAGCTCGACCCGGCCGGGACCCGGCTGCGGGCCACCGCGGGCGGCGGCATCGTGGCCGGGTCCGAGCCCGACGCCGAACTCGACGAGACCCGCAACAAGCTGCGCACCGTGCTGGGGCCGTTTCCGGTCACCGCGCTCGTGCCTTGACCGGCGCCGGGAGAAGGTGCGCCGGGACGGGATTCACGCGCCGTGGAAGGCGCGGTAGATCGCGGAGCCGTAGAACTCACCGATCCGGTCCGAATCGCCGCGCCACTGCGGCCCGGCGTCGTCGGGACGGTCCGCCAGCATGGTGCGCACCGCCGCTTCGCACGCGGAGACGAACAGCTCCATCAGCATCGGCAGCTTCTGGTCCAGATCCTGCATGTCCCACCAGCGGATCAGGGCCGGGCGGATCCAATCCTCGGCCTGTTTCGCGAGCGTGGCCCGCGCGCCCTGCACGCGGTGCACCACCTCGGGATCGGTGATCCCGGAGAACAGCAACTGCCAGGTGTCGGCGCGCTCGTTCACGGCCGCCAACAGGCCTTGCACGCCGATGATGAAGGCCCGCTCCGGGTCTTCGCCGTGCGCGTTGTGCAGCGAGGTGAGCACATAGGCCATCATCTTCTCGGTCTCGCGGTCGAGCAGCTCGGTGATGAGCGCGACCCGGTCCGGGAAACAGGAGTAGATCACCGGCCGGGTCACCTGCAGTCGATCGGCGACGGTGCCGATGGTCACCGCGGCGAGGCCGTCGCGGGCGGCGATCTCCAGCGCGGCGTCCAGCACCTGGGGACGGCGGCGCTCCGGGCCGAGGTGCTCGGCGCGGCGGCGGGATCCGGTGGTGGTCGACATCAGATCCACTTTACTCGGTACTCGCCACCGGGAACGTCTCGCGTTCACGCGGTGTTCACTCGTCCGACGGACGCCGACCGTAGCCTTCCGCGCGTGATGGATCTGGATCTGCCCGTGGGTATCGATTTGAGTGCCGTGAGCGGCCGCGAGGCGCTGCAGAAGATCGTGGATCTGCGGGCTACCGACGGCTTCACCGTCAACGACGACGATGACGACGATCCGGTGCTGCTGACGCCGGAGCGGCACGTGGTGGACACCTGGCGCGAGGGCTACCCGTACGGCGAACGGATGCGCCGCTCCGACTACGAGCGGGAGAAGCGGCTGCTGCAGATCGAGCTGCTCAAGTTGCAGCGGTGGGTCAAGGACACCGGTCAGCGTCTGGTGATCGTCTTCGAGGGGCGCGACGCCGCCGGCAAGGGCGGCACCATCAAGCGCTTCATGGAGCACATGAATCCCCGTGGCGCGCGGGTGGTGGCGCTGGTCAAGCCCACCGACCGCGAGGCGGGCGAGTGGTATTTCCAGCGGTACATCGACCACTTCCCGACGAACGGCGAGATCGTTCTGTTCGACCGGTCCTGGTACAACCGCGGCGGGGTCGAGCGGGTGATGGGTTTCTGCAGCGATGAACAGCATGAGCGCTGGGAGCATCAGGTTCCCCTGTTCGAGCGGATGCTGATCGAGGACGGCATCGACCTCACCAAGTTCTGGTTCTCGGTGACCCAGCTCGAACAGCGCACCCGTTTCGCGATCCGTCAGATCGACCCGGTGCGGCAGTGGAAACTCTCGCCGATGGACCTGGCCTCGCTCGACAAGTGGGACGACTACACCGCCGCTAAGGAGGAGGTGTTCAGCGCCACCGACACCGATCACGCGCCGTGGACCGTGGTCAAGAGCAACGATAAGAAGCGTGCTCGGCTCAACGCGATGCGCTACATCCTCAACAAGTTCGAGTACGACAACAAGGACCACGATGTGGTCGGGCCCACCGATCCACTGATCGTCGGCCGCGGCAAGGACCTGATCAGCGACTGATCCGCGGTCGCGGCGAGCTCGTCCAGTACGTTGGCATCCGTGCGTTCCTTCACGGCCTTCCTGCTGGTGCTGGTGGCGATCCTTGCCACCTTCGTCGCGGTGCCCGCGAACTGGGCCAAGCGCGAGGTTCTCGACCGCGACCGGTTCACGGCGCTGATGGAGCCGCTCGGTCGCGACCGTGCGGTGCAGGACGCGATGGCGCAGGAGATCTCCGAGCAGGTGCAACGGCTCCTCACCGAACAGGGCGATGCCCGGCCGCCGCTGGACTCGATCACCCCGTACGTCACCGCGTACACCCGCAGCCCGCAGTTCCCCGGTGCGTTCACCCAGGCCGTGGGGCAGGTCCATTCCTGGCTGTTGGTCGAACCGACCGCGGATCAGCGGATGAGCGGCGCGACCACGGCGGAGATCGACTTGGCGCCGATGATCCGGGACGTTGCGGCCGCCAACGGCGTCAAGGTCGCGGTGCCCGAGAAGGTGACCATCGACCTGTCCGGGACCGGCGCGAACCGTGACCTGTTCCGGGCCGGACGGTACGCGTCCGTCGCCGATACCGTGCGGCAGGCCGCATGGATCGCGCCACTGATCGCCGTGGTCGCCGGACTGCTCGCGCTGCTCGCGGCGCACCGCCGCGGGTTCCTCATCTTCTACCTGGGCCTCGGTATCGCCGTCGCGGCCGGCGTCACCTGGCTGCTGGGGGTGGCGGCACCGTCGTACCTGTCCGGACAGAGCGGTGCGGGCGCGCTGAGCCCGGCCGTCTTCGATGCGGCGATAGCCCAGATCGACCGCAGCATGCGCCCCTGGATCCTGACCGAGGCCGCGGTGGGCGGCGCGCTGGCCGCCGTGGGCCTGGTGTTCGGTGGACTCGGCGCGATCGCGGATCGCCGCGCCGCTCGGCGGGACTGGTGACCTCGCCGGCCCGGCGGCCCACGGTCGCCACGCTCACGTACCGGGACGGCGCCACGAATCCCGTCCGGATCTTCCGGGGGCCGGATCCGGCGGCGCCGTGCCTGATGATCTGGCCGGGGGTGAACGTGCCGGCCGGATACTTCGACGATCTGGGTCGGGCGCTGGTCGATGCCGGCTACAACGCGGTGGTCTCCGAGTTACGCGGGCAAGGTGATTCGCGTCCTCGTGGTGCCACCGGTGCGCACGGCTTCCAGGATGTGGTGGTCGAGGACTACCCGGCGGTGTCCGCGTTGGTCAAACAGAAGTTTCCGGATGCCAAGCGAATCCTGCTGGGGCACAGCCTTGGCGGCCTGATGGGCACGATGTACGCGGCCCGCGCTCGGCGCAATCTGGCCGGGGTCATCCTGATCGCCTGCGGTACGGGATATTACAAACTCGACGGACTGTCCGGAGCGGCGCGCCGGATCGGCACCTCGGTGGCGGCGCGCGCGGCGGCCCGGCGGGGGCACTGGTCGGGCCCCGACGGTCTGGGGGAGGTGCCCAAGGGCATCGTCCGCGATTTCGACCACCTGGTGCAGACCGGAGACTTCAATGTGGACGGCGCCGACGTGGACTACGAGGCCCGGCTGGCCGGAACCCGCACGCCGGTACTCACCCTGGCCGTCGCCGGTGACGAACTGGTCAGCGACCGGCAGTCGCGGTACGTCGGGGAGAAGTTCCCCGCCGAATCGGTGACGCACGAGCGTATTCCGGACCGGCTCGGCCACAATCAATGGATCGTCGAGCCCGATAAGGTGGTTCCCGTTCTCGACCGCTGGATCCGCGCCCTCGCCTAGGTCGGTCGAGCCTCCCGGGATCAGTTCGCGAGACCGGTGACGAGAACGGGATTGAAGGCGGGGGAGAGCCACGTGAGCAGCGAGATCATCCCCTCGCGGCTGATCGCCACGCATCCGAGTGTGGGCTGGCCGTCGCTCACGTGCAGGAACATCGCGCCACCCTTGCCCGGTGTGTGCGCGGGGTTGTTGTCGAAGTGGACGGCGTAGTCGTACACGGGACCGATGTCGTAGAGGTTCTCACTCTCCGGGCCGGGGCTCTGCGGCTGCACCACCATCCGGTCGTAGGTGGGGGAGTCGACGTTCCCGTCCCACCAGTGCTGATTCGTCACCTTGGTGTACGGCAGGGCGGTCCCGGGGTTGTCCTGCCGGCCGAATGCGAGATCGAGACGGAAGACGCCGAACGGGGTGCGCGGCACACCATCGGCGCCCTCGCCGATGCCCTGCTGCCCGACTTTGCCGGGTACGGGTCCGAAGACTCGGGTCCAGCCCTGCTCCAGTCTCGCCCAGGCGGAGACCTGGACGTCGGTCGAGCGCAGCGACGGTGCGGCCACGGTGATCACCTCCTGCGTCTCGGGCACGCCCGCCACCGCGGCATCGCGCAGCGCGCTATCGGCCTCGGCCGCAGCGGCGTGCGGAACGCTCAGCGATGACAGCGCGACGAGGGTCGGCAGAGCTCCCGCCAACCCCATAAGAAACTTCCGCCTCCTGAGCAACATGCGCCACAGTATGACACGGCGGCGCTGCGTGAACCAGGTCGATCCATTCGCTCCCGCGGAGGTTTCTCACTCCACCCGGGGTTGTAACTCCCGCACGAGGAGGAAACCTCCGCAGGAAGGCGGAAGGAGCACAGTACGGTCGGTGGGGTGACTACTGCCAGGGATCTGTGGCTGCTCGTGGCGCGGGCGAGTGTCGGGGTGATGTTCTTCATCAGCGGCTGGGGCAAGGCCGCGAACCCGAAGAAGTTCGCCGCCGACTTCGCGGCCTGGGGAATACCGGAACCGGACCTCGCGTCCACCGTCACCGCCTGGGCCGAGCTGATCCTCGGCGCGCTCCTCGTGCTGGGGCTGCTCGCTCGCATCGCCGCCGCGGGACTCGCGATCACGATGGCGGGTGCCATCTTCTACTCGGTGTGGCCGACGGTGATGGGCGCGTCGACCACGCCCACCGGATTCCTCAGCCAGTTCTTCTACAGCCCGGAGTGGCTGCTGTTACTGGTGCTGCTCGCCCTCGCAGGCGCCGGACCCGGCCGCTTCGCCCTCGACGAGCCGCTCGGCATCGAGGCCAGGTTTCAGCGCAGGTGATGTTCGACCCGCTCGACCTTCGCGGCGAGCTGGTCGGTATAGCCGGGGCGGACATCGGCCTTGATCACCAGCGAGACCCGCGGCGCGGTTTCGGCGAGCCGGTCGACGCAGGCCTTGATCACGGCCATCACCTCGTCCCACTCGCCCTCGATGTTGGTGAACATGGCGTTGGTCTCGTTCGGCAGGCCGGAGGCGCGGACGATCGCGACGGCCTCGGCGACCGCCTCCGCCACACCGCCGTCCGGCCCCTCCTCGCCGCCCATCGGGCTGATCGAGAACGCTGCGATCATGACAGCTCCTTCCACAGGAATTCGTAGGCCAGGGCCGCCATGAACGCCGCCTGCTTGTTATCGGCCGCGCCGCCGTGGCCGCCCTCGATGTTCTCGTAGTAGTTCACGTCGATCCCGCGCTCGCGCAGCGCCGCGATGAACTTACGGGCGTGCCCGGGATGCACGCGATCGTCGCGGGTCGACGTGGTGACCAGCAGCGCGGGCCGGTACCCGGCCGCGTCGTCGGGCAGGTTCTGGTACGGCGAGTACTCGCTGATGTACTTCCACTGCTCGGGATCGTCGGGATCGCCGTACTCGGCCATCCACGATGCTCCCGCCAGCAACAGATGGAACCGCTTCATATCGAGCAGCGGCACCTGGCAGACGATGGCGCCGAACAACTCCGGGTACATCGTGTACATCACGCCCATGAGCAGGCCGCCGTTGCTGCCGCCCATCGCGCCGAGCTGATCGCGGGTGGTGATACCGCGCTCCACCAGGTCCCGGGCCACCGCCGAGAAGTCCTCGTAGCAGCGCATCCGGTTCTCCTTGAGCGCCGAGGTGTGCCAGGTGGGCCCGTACTCGCCGCCGCCGCGGATGTTCGCCCGCACGTACACCCCGCCGCGTTCGATCCAGGTGCGGCCGGCACCCGCGAAATAGCCCGGCGTCAAGGAGATCTCGAATCCGCCGTAGCCGTACAACAGGGTGGGTTGCGGGCCGTTCGCCGGCTTGCGCACCACGAAATAGGGGATCTGTGTCCCGTCGGCGCTGGTGGCGAAGAATTGCTCGGCCACCACACCGTCGGCGTCGTACATCGCGGGCGTGGACTTGAGCGGTTCGACGGTGCCGCCGGCCTCGCCGTACAGCAGGCTGGGCGGCAGGGTGAACGAGCTCGCGGAGAGGAATACCTCGTCGGATTCCCGTGGATCGGTTCCGGCGACGCCGATCTCGGCCAGCGGAGGCAGCCCGGCCGTGGTCACCTCGGACCAATCCTTCGGGTCGAGCGTGCGCAACTCCGAGCGCACATCGTGCAGCGTCGCCAGCAGCAGGTACGACTTCGTCCAGGCGTAGCCCTGCAGGCTGGTGTGCGCGTCCGGGGCGAAGATCGTGGTGAACGTGCGCCCGCCCGCCCGGTACGCATCGAAGTCGAAGGCCACCAGAGCGCCCGGGTCGACCGTCCCCGACGGCAGCTGCCACGGCGACTTCGGCGACACCAGGAGGAGGTCGTGATGCACATCGGCCTCGGCGTCGGTGGGCACGTCGATCAGCTCCAACGCACCCGATCCCGGATCGAGCAGGTACTCCTCGTGGTTGTAGAAATCGGTGCTGCGACCCACGAAGTGCCGCTCGTAGCCCGGGGTGTCGTCGTACACGGCGCCCACGGAGACATCGGACTCCGCGCCCTCGTAGACGGTGACCGCCTCGGACAGCGGCGTGCCACGGTGCCACCGCTTCACCACCCGCGGGTAGCCGGAGTCGGTGAGCGAACCCGGCCCGAAGTCGGTGCCCACGTACACGCTGTCGGCGTCGATCCAGGAGATCCGGCTCTTCGCCTCGTCCAGGGCGAAGCCGCCGGCGTCGGGATCGAGGAACTCGCGGCGCGAGATGGAGAACTCCCGCACCACGGTCGCGTCGGCACCGCCGCGCGAGCGCGACACCAGCGCGCGGTCCCAGGGCGCACCGTCGGGCGACTCGCCGCGCAACACGGCGGCGCCGCCCCAGACCCAGTTCTCGCCGTCCTGCTCGCGCAGGGCGTCCAGGTCGATCACCACGTCCCACTCGGGAGAATCGGTGCGATAGGACTCCAGCGTGGTGCGCCGCCACAGGCCGTACGGGTGCTCCCCATCGATCCAGTAGTTCCACAGCCACTCGCCGCGCCGGCGCACCGACGGGATCCGCTCATCCGAATCGAGGATCGCGAGCACTTCGGACTCGATCGTCTCGAACCGCTCCCCGGCCAGCCGCGCCGCCGAATCGGCATTGCGTTCGCGCGCCCAATCCAGCGACGTGTCGGATTCCACTTCTTCGAGCCAGAGGTACGGGTCCATGATCTCCACACTAGGACTAGGCTGAATTCCGTGGCTGATCACTTTGACACTGTTGTTCTCGGCGCCGGCCCAGGAGGCTACGTCGCCGCAATCCGCGCAGCCCAACTCGGGCAGAAGGTCGCGGTCATCGAGGAGAAGTACTGGGGCGGTGTGTGCCTGAACGTGGGCTGCATCCCGTCGAAGGCGCTTCTGAAGAACGCCGAGCTGGCGCATACCTTCACGCATAAGGCGCAGCTGTTCGGCATCTCCGGCGATGTCTCGTTCGACTTCGGGGCGGCGTTCGACCGCAGCCGCAAGGTGTCGGAGGGGATCGTCAAGGGCGTTCACTTCCTGATGAAGAAGAACAAGATCACCGAGATCAACGGCTACGGCACCTTCGTCGACGCCAAGACCATCCAGGTCGGCGATCAGACGGTGACGGGCGACAACATCATCATCGACACCGGTTCGACGGTGCGCCTGCTCCCGGGCGTCACACTCTCGGACAACGTGGTCACCTACGAGGAGCAGATCCTCACCCGCGACCTGCCCGAGTCGATCGCCATCGTGGGCGCCGGCGCCATCGGCATGGAGTTCGCGTACGTGCTGAAGAACTACGGCGTGGACGTCACCATCATCGAGTTCCTCGATCGCGCGCTGCCCAACGAGGACGCCGATGTCTCCAAGGAGATCGCCAAGCAGTACAAGAAGCTGGGCGTGAACATCCTCACCTCCACCAAGGTCGAGTCGGTCGACGACCAGGGCTCGCAGGTGGTCGTGAAGTACACCGGTCCCAAGGGGCCGGGCGAGATCACCGTCTCCAAGGTGCTCATGTCGATCGGCTTCGCGCCGCGCGTCGAGGGCTTCGGCCTGGAGAAGACGGGCGTGGCGCTGACCGAGCGCGGCGCCATCGCCATCGACGACTACATGCGCACCAATGTGCCCGGCGTGTACGCGATCGGCGACGTCACCGCCAAGCTGCAGCTGGCGCACGTCGCCGAGGCGCAGGGCGTCGTGGCGGCGGAGACCATCGCCGGCGCGGAGACCCAAACCCTGGGCGACTACCGCATGATGCCGCGCGCCACCTTCTGCCAGCCGCAGGTCGCCTCGTTCGGCCTCACCGAGCAGCAGGCCAAGGACGAGGGCTACGACGTCAAGACCGCGACGTTCCCGTACTCGGCGAACGGCAAGGCGCAGGGCCTCGGCGACGCCGTCGGCTTCGTGAAGCTGGTCTCCGACGCCAAGTACGGCGAGCTGCTCGGCGGTCACCTCATCGGCCCCGACGTCTCCGAGCTGCTGCCCGAGCTGACCCTCGCGCAGAAGTGGGACCTCACCGTCAACGAGCTGGCCCGCAACGTGCACACGCACCCGACGCTGTCGGAGGCGCTGCAGGAGTCGATCCACGGCCTCGCCGGCCACATGATCAACCTCTAGGAGCATCCGTTCCACGGCGGCCCGGCACCGAGTTCGACGGTGCCGGGCCGTTCCCGTACAGCCACGCGTCAGTCATCGCAGGAGGAGACCGATGTTCCACGCCACGCCCGGGAAACTGCCCGCCGCCGATGCCCGCGAGCTCGCCGGGATCACGCTGCCGCCCGGCCGGATCGTCACCGCGGAGGAAGGCGACGGCGGCCCCGTCGCCTGGATCAGCGACGAGCTCCTGCCCACCGACGAGATCGACGAGCTGATCCGCGATCTGGCCGCGGTCTTCGAGCAGACCGGGCTGTGGCCGCTGCGCGCCAACGGGCTCGACGACAACGACCTCGCTCGTCCCTGGTTCGACGGTGAGCTCGACGGCAAGACCGCCGACGGTGCCATCCCGCAGGACGCGCTGACGGTGCTCACCCGCGGCGACGCGGAGTTCGCCGCGGAGTACCCGGATACCCAGCTGTCGGTGCCTCGCGTCACCGGCCTGGCGCCGGCGCAGCCCGGCCCCGACCCGGTGGCTGGGGAACTCGCGACCGGAGCCGACGGCGGGTTGATTCTGGTCCCCGTGGTCCGGCCGGCTGACGCCCCGGAGGCGCTCGGCTGGTGGGGTGCGACGAACATCGACTACGCCGGTGCCGATCTCGCCGCGGTGCTGCGGTCGTGGGAGGAGCGGTTCGGCGCGGTACTCGTGGGGATCGGCTTCGACACGCTGCTCGTGCAGGTGGGGCGGCGGCCCGAATCGGCCGCCCAGCTGCAGGCGTTGGTCTCGGAGCATTACGCCTTCTGCCCCGACAACATCGAGCAGGGACTCGAGCCCGACGAATACCGCGAGGGCCTCACGGAGTGGACCCACTGGCACTTCTGGTGGGACTGACCGGCGTTGTTGGACAGCCGGCGGTGCCCCCTGGCATCGTCGTGGGCGCGGCGTGGCGGAATCCACGGCGCCGGGTCAGGAAGGGGCATCGGTCACCGTGAATCCGTCTGCGCCGCGAAGGCATGCAGTGCACACGCACTGCCGGACGGAAGGTATCGATGAACAGTTCTGCGACATTGACCGACCGCTACCCCACGCGGCTGCCCGAGGCCGGCGCCGTCATGGATCGGCCCGACCCGGTGGTCTGGCCCGGACGCGACGGGCCGTGGGACGACGAGGCCGTGAACTTCTTCGGCGACAACGGTTACCGCACCGTGGAGGATGTGCTCGACACTCCGGACCTCGCGCAGGTGCGATCCGAGATCGACCGCCTGGCCACCGAACTCGGTGACGACGAACGCCTGATCCGGGAGAGCTCCAACGGTGATGTGCGCTCGATCTTCTCCGTGCACACGCTGAGCACCGAGATCGCGCGGATCATCGCGCGCGACGACGTGGCCGGAGTCGCCCGGCAACTCCTCGGCGACGATGTCTACGTGCACCAGAGCCGGGTGAACCTCAAACCCGGCTTCGCGGGAGGACCGTTTTACTGGCACAGCGATTTCGAGACCTGGCACGCCGAGGACGGCATGCCCACCCCGCGGGCGGTGAGCGTCTCACTGGCGCTCACTCCGAACACCCGGTTCAACGGGCCGCTGATGATCCTGCCCGGCTCACACCGCCGGTTCGTGCCCTGTGTGGGCGAGACACCGGGCGACTACCACCGCGAATCGCTCAAGTCCTACCGGCCGCCCTTCGGTACCCCGGAGGAGAGCGATATCGCCGCGATGGCGCAGCAGTACGGCATCACCCAGGTGACCGGCGGCGCGGGCAGTGCCCTGTACTTCGACTGCAACTGCCTGCACGCCTCCGCCGGAAACATCTCGCCCTTCCCGCGGTCGAACCTGTTCGTGGTGTTCAATGCGGTGTCCAATGCGCTGGAGGAGCCGTTCGCCGCGCGGTCGCGGCGACCGGACTACCTGGCCGCGCGGTAGTTCGTCAGGTCAGTGGTGGCCGACGACGTTGACCACGGTGCCGTCGGGGGCGCGGACGAAGAACCGGCGCGGTCCCCACTCCTCGCTGGTGAGCGGGTGCACGATCTCATACCCCGCTTGCAGTGCTTCGGAATACGCGGCGTCGACGTCGTCGGTCATCACCGAGATCGCCGAATCGGCCTGCGCGGTCTTGTCTCCGGTCACCAGCTGCACGCTCGCGGCGTGGTCGGGGGAGGAGAACCGGGCCACCCAGCCGAGGTTGAACTCCTCGTCGGACAGGCCGAGGAAATCGGCGTAAAACCCACGCGCGGAATCGATATCGCTCACCGGGATGTTCGTGATCACCTTGTGTACTCGCATGATCAGCGCTCCGGAGTGATGCCGAGGACGTCGATGGTGGTGGCGAGGCCGTCGTAATTGGTGGCCAACAGCACGATCTCGACGAGCTTGCGGTCGGTGTAGAACTCGGACAGGCGCGCCCACGTGTCGTCGGTCACGGCCTTGGTCTCGACCAGCTCGGTCACGGCGGCCAGCAGCGCGGCACTCTTGTCGTCCCATCCCGTGCCGTCGAAGATCCGCTCGAACTGGGTGTCGGTGAGACCGGCCTGCGCGCCGATCCGGCGGTGATGGCCCAGCTCGTAATCGCTGTCGCGCAGGTAGGCGACGCGCACGATCACCGTCTCCGATTCCGAGCGCCTCAGCGCACCGAACGGCATCAGCATCCCGGAGTAGCCGAGCCAGCCGAGGAACACCCGGCGGCTGCGGCCGAGAGTGGAGAACAAGTGCATGTCGTCGGCGCGGATCACCTTCGCACCGATCCTGCTGATGGCGTAATTGATCGGGCCGAGCTGGCGGAGACCGCCGGGAGTCACACGCGTCATGATTCGACGCTACTTGACCAGGTAGGGGCTCACCGTCGAGCGGTGCTCGTCGATATCGAGTGCTTTACCGATGGCGGGGAAGGCGCGTTGCGAGCAGCCGGCGCGCTCGCACACCCGGCAACCGGCGCCGATCGGGGTGGCGTTGGCATCGGAGAGGTCGAGACCACGGGCATACACCAGCCGGTGTGCATGCCGCAGTTCGCAGCCGATGCCGATCGCGAAGGTCTTGCCGGGCTGTCCGTACCGCGCCGCCCTCCGCTCGACGGTGCGCGCCACCCACAGGTAGTTGCGCCCGTCGGGCATCTCCACGATCTGGGTGATGATCTTGCCCGGCCAGGCGAACGTTTCGTAGACGTTCCACAGCGGGCAGGTTCCGCCGGATGCCGAGAAGTGAAAGCCCGTGGAGCTCTGCCTCTTGCTCATGTTCCCGGCGCGGTCGACGCGGACGAACGACAGCGGCACCCCGCGCAGGTTCGGGCGCTGCAAGGTGGACAGCCGATGCGCGATGGTCTCGTAGCTCACCGAGAAGAACGCGGAGAGTCGCTCGATGTCGTACTGGAACTCCTCGGCGGCGCCATGGAACTGGGTGTACGGCAGGACGACCGCGGCGGCGTAATAGTTCGCGAGCCCCAGTCGCGCGAGGCTGCGCGCCTCGTCGGAGCCGAACCCGGCACCGTCGATCAGGGCGTCGATCTCGCGTCCGCACTCCAGGAACGCGAGCTCGGCCGCCATCTTGAAGACCTGCTGCCCGGGGGACAGGTGCAGGTTGATCTCCAGCACCCGGGTGCGCGGGTCGTACCGGTGCAGCACCGTCTCGCCCAGGTCGACGCGGCGTCGGATGGAGACGTTGTGCACGGCCTCGAGACGGGTGACGATCTCGGTGCGCACATCCGAGCTGTGCATCCGCATCCGGGCGGTGAGCTCCTCGGCGGCGGTGTCGAGGTCGTGGAAGTAGTTCTGCTGCTGGTAGAAGAAGTCGCGCACCTCCTCGTGCGGGTTGGGGATCGCGCCGCGCGCGCCGGGATCGTTGCGGCCGTCGGTGACCTGGGCCAGTTGGTCGGCGGCACCGAGGTAGCGGCGGTGCAACGCGACCATGGCGCGGGCGAAGCCGGGGTGGTCCCGGGCGAGGTCGGACAGTTCCTCGGTGCTGGTCGGAGCGTCCACATCCATCGTGACCTCACGCAGCTCGGCGATGAGCCGGGTCTGGTCCTGCGAATTGAAGAAGCTGGTGTCCACGCCGAAGACGTCGGTGATCTTGAGCAGCACCGGCACGCTGAGCGGTCGCACGTCGTGCTCGATCTGGTTCAAGTACGACGGAGAGATCTCCAGGGCCTCGGCCAGCGACGCCTGCGACAATCCGCGCTCCTTGCGCAGACCGCGGAGCCGGGCACCGACGAAGGTCTTGGACATGCGGCGAATTTTAGCGGTGGACGCCCAGCTACCGGTGGGTTCGTCCGGTTCCGAGGCGTCTTCGCAGTGATGTGCATCACTGGGGCGACCCGGCGGCGGCGCTCGACGGCTACCGAACGGTAGCCCTGGGTCGCGGATCCCCTCGGCGGCCGTCGGCGACAAACTCCCAGTACGCGCGTACTTTTTCGACGAGCCCCGCCGGGGCGTCTTCGCAAGATTCGCAACTTCTCCCTGATTTCATGGCTTGATTTGGCATCGACGACCGTCTTGGCCTGCAGCTTTAGGTGTGGCACAGTGTGTGAAGGCGTTACGCCGGACGAGCGAATCGGGTTAGCGACATGCCCGAATCGCCGCGCTCCATCCCTCGGGGCACCGGCTGCCTTTCGATCACTGACGCAACTTTGAGAACGGGGAGCCAATGAGCACCGTCGGACAGCCCAGGACCGCCGCCGAGATCCAGCAGGATTGGGATACCAACCCGCGCTGGAAGGGCATCACGCGTGACTACACCGCCGAGCAGGTCGCGGAGCTCCAGGGCTCCGTCGTCGAGGAGCACACCCTCGCGAAGCGTGGCGCGGAGATCCTCTGGGAGGGCGTGACCAAGGGCGACGACAGCTACATCAACGCCCTGGGTGCCCTCACCGGCAACATGGCCGTGCAGCAGGTGCGCGCCGGCCTCAAGGCCATCTACCTCTCCGGCTGGCAGGTCGCCGGCGATGCGAACCTCTCGGGCCACACCTACCCCGACCAGTCGCTGTACCCGGCCAACTCGGTTCCCGCCGTGGTGCGTCGCATCAACAACGCGCTGCTGCGCGCCGACGAGATCTCCCGCGTCGAGGGTGACACCTCGATCGACAACTGGCTCGTCCCGATCGTCGCCGACGGTGAGGCCGGCTTCGGTGGCGCCCTCAACGTGTACGAGCTGCAGAAGGCCATGATCGCCGCGGGTGCCGCCGGTACCCACTGGGAGGATCAGCTCGCCTCGGAGAAGAAGTGCGGCCACCTCGGTGGCAAGGTGCTCATCCCGACCCAGCAGCACATCCGCACCCTGAGCTCGGCCCGCCTGGCCGCCGACGTCGCGAACACCCCCACCGTGGTCATCGCACGTACCGACGCCGAGGCCGCCACCCTGATCACCTCGGACGTGGACGACCGCGACAAGCCCTTCGTCACCGGTGAGCGCACCGCCGAGGGCTTCTACAACGTCAAGAACGGCATCGAGCCCTGCATCGCTCGCGCCAAGGCCTACGCCCCGTACGCCGACCTGATCTGGATGGAGACCGGCACCCCCGATCTCGAGCTCGCCAAGAAGTTCGCCGAGTCGGTCAAGGCCGAGTTCCCGGACCAGCTTCTGGCCTACAACTGCTCGCCGTCCTTCAACTGGAAGCAGCACCTGGACGACGCGACCATCGCGAAGTTCCAGAACGAGCTGGGCGCCATGGGCTTCAAGTTCCAGTTCATCACCCTGGCCGGCTTCCACGCCCTCAACTACTCGATGTTCGACCTGGCCTACGGCTACGCCCGTAACCAGATGTCGGCCTACGTCGAGCTGCAGGAGCGCGAGTTCGCTTCGGAGGCCCGTGGCTACACCGCCACCAAGCACCAGCGTGAGGTCGGCGCCGGCTACTTCGACCGCATCGCCACCACCGTCGACCCGGAGAGCTCGACCACCGCGCTCAAGGGTTCGACCGAGGAGGGCCAGTTCCACTAAGGAATTGGCGCGGTGACTCCTCGAGTCGCCACGATTGAACTACCGACTTCGGGGGCGGTCCCAACCAGGGCCGCCCCCGAAGTCGTATCACCACGCACTTTTTGAAGACATGGGAATTCTTATGACTGAGACTGTTTCGCGCGTCGGCGTCGTCGGCGCGGGCCAGATGGGCGGCGGCATCGCCGAGGTGTCCGCCCGCGCGGGTGCCGATGTGCTGGTCTGGGAGGCCACCGAAGAGCTGGCTGCCGGCGGTCGCGCCCGCATCCTCAAGTCGTTGGACCGCGCCGTGTCCAGCGGCAAGATCACTGAGCGCGAGCGCGACCAGGCCGCTGAGCGGCTGACGTTCACCACCGACCTCACCGATTTCGCCGACCGCCAGCTGGTGGTCGAGGCGATCGTCGAGAACGAGGCCGTCAAGGCGGAGATCTTCGGCACGCTCGACGAGGTCGTCACCGACCCCGACGCCGTGCTCGCGTCCAACACCAGCTCGCTGCCGATCCAGCGGATCGCCACTGCTACGAAGAACCCCGGCCGCGTGCTGGGCCTGCACTTCTTCAACCCGGTGCCCGTGCTGCCCTTGGTCGAGGTGATCAGCTCGCTGTCGACGTCGGAGACCGCGGCCGCTCGCGCCGAGCAGTTCGCGTCCGAGGTGCTGGGCAAGCAGGTCGTCCGCGCGACGGACCGCTCCGGGTTCATCGTCAACGCGCTGCTCGTGCCGTACCTGCTCTCGGCGATCCGCATGTACGAGTCGGGCTTCGCGACCGCCGAAGACATCGACAAGGGCATGATGCTCGGCTGCGCCCACCCGATGGGCCCGCTCAAACTGGCCGACCTCGTCGGCCTGGACACGGTGAAGTTCATCGCCGACGCGATGTACGCCGAGTACAAGGAGCCCACCTACGCCGCCCCGCCGCTGCTGCTGCGCCTGGTGGAAGCCGGCTACGTCGGCAAGAAGTCGGGTCGCGGCATTTACGAGTACCCCGCGAAGTAGGAAGTAGGTAGTCCCCTCGGGGTGTTGCCGAACCGGCAAGGAAACTTGCCGGTTCGGTCGTTGGTGGAGCACGGTGGATCCATGAACGAAACGCAGATCCTGGACACCGTTATCGTCGGCGGCGGGGCGGCCGGGCTCACGGCCGCGCAGGTCCTCGGCCGGGCGCGACGGGCCGTCACCGTCGTCGACGCGGGCGCGCCCCGCAACGCCCCGGCCGAGCACATGCACGGCTACCTCGGCCACGACGGCCTCGATCCCGCCGAGCTCCTGGCGATCGGCCGCCGCGAGGCGCAGGCGTACGGCGTGCGCATCCTGTCCGGCGTCGCGACCGCCGTGCGCCGCGATGGCGATCTGATCGAGGTGATCGTCGGCGACGAGGTGCTGCGCGCCCGCACTCTGCTGGTGGCGACCGGCCTCACCGACGTGCTGCCCGACATCCCCGGCGTCGCCGAGCGGTTCGGCCGCGACGCCATTCACTGCCCCTTCTGCCACGGCTACGAGGTGCGCGATCGGCCGCTCGCCGTACTCGGTGGCGAGAACGCCGCGATGTCGGTGCACCAGGCGCTGATGATCCCGCAGTGGTCGCGCGACCTGATCTTCTTCACCAACGGACTCGACATCACCGCCGACGACCGCGAGAAGATCGAGGCCCGCGGGGTGCGCATCGTCGACGGCACGGTGCACGACGTGATCGCTGACGACCGGCTCCGCGCCGTCCGACTCGCCGACGGCACTCAGATCGAGCGCGAGGCCGTCTTCGTCGCGCCGCGGTTCGTGCCGCAGGACGGACTGCTCCTGCAGCTGGGAGCCGAGCGCGGTGAGAACGGTTTCGTGCCGGTCGATCCGATGGGCCGGGTGCTGCCCGGAACGTGGGCCGCGGGCAACGTGGTCAACCCGATGGCACAGGTGATCGTGGCGGCCGGTGCGGGTTCGGTTGCCGCCGCTGCGATCAGCGCCCACCTTCTCGAGCGCGACATCGAGGCGGAGCTCGCCCGGGCGCGCCGGTAGTGGACTAGCCTCGGCGCCATGAACGCAGGGGTGCTCGACCAGGTGGAATCGATGCTCGACCGTGGTCGCCTGCGCCGTGCACCGCGGCGCGTGCACGGTTACCTCGACGTGCTCGGACCCGACGTGGAGCGGCCCACCGGACTCAGTCACGTGCTGATGAATGCGCCGGCGGTCGCGGCGGTGTACGAAAAGGCTTGGCGTCCGGCCTTCACCCGACTGTTCAGTCTCGGCGGCACGGGAACACTGAGCCGGCAGGACGTGCTGCTCGACGAACTCGGCTCCGGCGGAGACCGCCGCATCCTCGACGTGGCGTGCGGCCCCGGCCTGTACACGCGTCCGCTGGGCCGCAGGCTCACCGGCGACGGTGTCGCCGTCGGCCTCGATGTGTCCGAGCCGATGCTGCGGCGCGCGGTGCGCGATAACTCCGCCGATCGGGTCGCCTACGTTCGCGGTAGCGCCCTCGACCTGCCGTTTGCAGACGGGACCTTCGACACCGTCGTCTGCCTGGCCGCGCTGTACCTGATTCCCGCACCGCGGATCGCGGTCCGGGAGATCGTGCGCGTCACCGCGCCGGGTGGGCGAGTGGCCCTGTTCACCTCCCTGCAGACCCCACTGACCTCGGTGTTCGGGGCATCTGCCGAGAGGGCAACCGGGTTTCGATGGTTCGGCCGCGACGAGATCACCGGCTGGCTGCGCGAGGAGGGGCTCGCCGATGTGCAGCAGACCCTCAGTGGGCAGGGCCAGTTCGTGACCGGGGTGGCTCAGTCCGGATAGGCGGCGAGCAGTGCGGACCGCAGCCGATTCCGGGTGTACGGCAGCCACAGTGCCTGCAGCGGTACCTTCGGCGCATCGCTCAGATCACGGACGAGGACCTGTCCGTCGAATTGTTCGCCGACCGGGTCGGTCACGAAGGCGACGGCCCGCGGTTGGGTCAACACCGCGGTGACGGGTGGGGTTCCCTGCACCCGATTGACCACCAAATCGGGTTCGAATCCGGCTCGGCGGCATTGCGCTGCGAGAAAATCGGTATACGACGACGCGTGTTGCGGTGCCCATACCGTGATCGCCGAATCGGCGAGATCTGCCAGTTCGAATGAATTCCGCTGCGCCAGTGGATGATCGCGATGGAGCGCGATGCGCAGTGCGTGGTAGGTGAGCGTGGCCCCTGCCAACTCATCCGGGATGGTCGCGCCGCGTCGGACCACCAGGTCGACAGTGCCCTGCTGCAACTCCCGCGCCATCGCGGAGGGGAACAGTTCGCGCACGGTGATCGACGGTGAATCCGGATGGGCGATCAGGGGTTCCAGGAGTGCGTACGCCTCCTGTGCGGTGACCGCGGGGCTGCGCCCGACCACGAACGGTGGCGGGGCCGCGGCACTCGCCTTGCGCGCGGTGAGCGCGAGCTGGCGAGCGCCCGCGAGAAGGGTCGGCGCACCGTCGTACAGGGTGCGAGCGGCCGCGGTGGGCGAGAGGCGCCGACCCGAGCGCACGAACAACTCCACGCCGAGTTCGCGTTCGAGTTGTTTCAGCGCCGCCGACAGCGCCTGCTGGCTAAGGTGGAGCCTGGCGGCCGCGGTCGACAGGGACGGTTCCTCCATCGCGGCCACGAACTGCTCCAGCCGGCGGAGGTCGGGGACGCTATCTGCGGCGGGCATACTGTCATCCTTGCACAACCTCCTATTGTGAATTATCCAAGAAGTCTCGATTGTTGTTTGTTTAGCCCGCGCCTACGGTTGGAATCGCAAGACTTTCGACGAAACCGATGAACAGGGAGAAAGCACTATGAGCATCCTCACGGGCAAGTCCGCAGTCGTCGCCGGCGGCGGCAAGAATCTCGGTGGCCTGGTCAGCCGGCATCTCGCCGACCTCGGCGCGAACGTCGCCGTGCACTACAACAGCGCGTCGTCGGAGGCCGAAGCGCGCGAGACCGCCGCAGCGGTCGAGGCCGCCGGCGGCAAGGCGCTGCTGTTCCAGGGCGATCTCACCAAGCCGGCCAAGGTCACCGAGCTCTTCGACGCAGCCAAGCAAGCCTTCGGCGGGATCGATATCGCGGTCAACACCGCGGGTAAGGTGCTGCGTAAGCCGATCTTGGAAACGACTGAGGCCGAGTATGATTCGATGTTCGACATCAACGCCAAGGCCGCCTACTTCTTCATCAAGGAGGCGGGCCGCACGCTCAACGACAACGGCTCGCTGGTCACCGTGGTGACCGCACTGCTCGGTGCCTTCACCGACGGCTACTCCACCTACGCGGGCGGTAAGTCGCCGGTCGAGCACTTCAACCGCGCGGCCGCCAAGGAGTACGGCGTGCGCGGGATCAACGTCAACGCCATCGCGCCCGGCCCCATGGACACCCCGTTCTTCTACGGTCAGGAGACTCCCGAGCGCGTCGAGTTCCACAAGTCGCAGGGCATGGGCAACCGGCTCACCCTGATCGATGACATCGCGCCGATCATCGATCTGCTGGTCACCCCGGGTGGCCACTGGATCACCGGACAGACGCTCTTCGCGAACGGCGGCTACACCACGCGCTGATCGGCGTCGTCGCTTTACGATTGGGCGTCTTATCGTCGCCCATGAAGGAGGCACGAAGGTGACTGAAGGTCACGCACCGTCGGCGCTGCGCCACCGCCTGACCCGGATGACGGGCCGCGACCCCGATGAGGAGGGGCGCACCGCTACCACGCTGGAGCTGTTCTTCGACCTCACCTTCGTGGTGGTCTTCTCCCTGGCCGGCGTCCAACTGGCCGACGCCGTCGCGGAGGCGCACTACCTGACCGCCTTCTTAGGCTTCGGGTTCTGCGCCTTCGCGGCGATCTGGGCATGGATCAACTTCACCTGGATGGCGTCGGCGTTCGACACCGACGACTGGCTCTTCCGCGTGGTGACGATGCTGCAGATGCTGGGCATCTGCGTCCTCGGTCTCGGTGTGGCCCCGTTCTTCCAGTCCGTGACGGCCGGGGTCACGCCCGATAACGGCGTCATCGTGCTCGGGTACGTGATCATGCGCATCGCGCTGCTCGCGCAGTGGGCCCGCGTTGCGATCCAGTCCCCGCAGTACCGGCAGGCCGCGATCACGTACATCGTGGCCATCGTCATCGCGCAGATCGGCTGGATCATCTCGGCGCTCGCACCACTGACGTTCGGACAGTTGATCGTTGTCGGGCTGGTGCTCTACGTGGTCGAACTCGGCGGTCCGTGGATCGCCGAGCGCAAGCAGCGCACGCCGTGGAACCCGCATCACATCGCCGAGCGGTACGGTCTGCTGACCATCATCACCCTCGGTGAGGGTGTGGTCGGCACCGTGGTGGCGATGCAGGCGCTGGTCAAGGCGCAGAACTGGAGCTTCGATGTCGCGGTCTTCGGGATCGCCGCACTGGCGCTGAACCTGTGTCTGTGGTGGATCTACTTCTCCATCCCGGTCGCGCACGCGCTCGCGGCCAACAAGAACAAGTGCTTCCCGTGGGGCTACGGCCACATCGTGATCTTCATGGCGGTGGCCGCGGTGGGTGCAGGGCTGCACGTCGAGGCTCTCGGTGTGTCTCGCGAGGCGCACGTGAGCAACCTCGTGGTGGCCTCCGCGGTGGTCCTTCCGGTGGGGCTCGCCGTGCTCGGAATCGCCGTGATGGACGCGTATCTCACGGGATTCGACGGTAAGCGGGCGGTCACCATCGCGGTGACTCTCCTGCTGCTCGCCGCGGGCCTGGTCGCGGTGCACTTCGGCGCCACCCCGCTGGCGGTGGTGGTGTGGAGCGCCGTGGCCCTGGTGGTCCAGGTGCTCGCCGAGGAATTCTGGTCCACCGAGCGACGAGCCGAACGTATGGCCGCGTAGCGGTTTCCAGGATCGAGAAGGCGCGGCGGCGCGGGGCTCAGGCCTTCGCCAGCCGCGCCTTCTCCGCTTCCACATCGAAGTCGGCCGGCGGCCAATCCAGGTTCAGCTTCTCCAGCGCCTCGATGAGCAGCTCGGTGATGGCCAAGCGGGAGAACCATTTCCGGTCGGCCGGGATGATGTTCCACGGCGCACCGTCGGTATTGGTGCGGTCCAACATGGCCTGGTAGGCCTCCTGGTACCTGGGCCAGTAGCCGCGCTCATCGATATCCGCGGGGTTGTACTTCCAGTACTTGTCGGGCCGGTCGAGCCGCTCCGCGAGCCGCTGCTTCTGCTCGTCGAGCGAGACGAACATGGCGCACTTGACGATGGTGGTGCCCGCTGCGATCAGGTCCGCCTCGAAGTCGTTGATGATGTCGTAGCGCGGCTCCCAGACGGACGGCGGCACGAGATCGTGCACGCGGACCACCAGGACGTCCTCGTAATGCGAGCGGTCGAACACGCCGATCTGGCCGCCCTGCGGCGTCTGCTTGTGGATGCGCCAGAGGAAGTCGTGTGCGAGTTCCTCCTCGGTCGGCTTACCGAACGAGGCGGCCTTGACCCCCTGCGGATCGACCATCCCGATGACGTGCCGCACGATGCCGCCCTTGCCGGCGGTGTCCATGCCCTGCAGCACCAGCAGGATCGAGCGGTGATCGCCCGAGCGACCGTTCGCGTAGAGCAGTTCCTGCAGTTCGGAGAGTCGTTCACCGCGCTCGGACAGCAACTTCTCGCCGAGCGCTTTGTCACCGTCGAACCCGGGCTTGCCGCTCGTGTCGATCTCGGTGACCTGCGATCCCGCGCGCCAGCGCAGGGCCTCCGACGCGGATGTCTGCCAGCCCTCGTTCTTCGCCATTCCACAACACTAGCGGCACCCTTGACGCCCCCCACGCCTAAGTTTCGGGCAAGATCGACTCGTGACGGTGGCACCTGGGGCGACGAAACCCGCGTCGAGCCCGTTCGGCACTCCGGACGAGGCGAAGCGGCGGGACCTGCGCAAGATGAAGGCGGTCGCGCTCGGCTTCCTGCTGGGCGCGGCAGTGATCTATCTGTTCTGCGAGTACCTCGACACCTACGGCTCGGATCTGCCGATCGCCGGCCCCTGGGTCGGCTATGTGAAGGCGGCCGCCGAGGCGGGCATGGTGGGCGGCTTCGCCGACTGGTTCGCGGTCACCGCCCTGTTCCGGCATCCGCTCGGCCTGCCGATTCCGCACACCGCCATCATCAAACGCAAGAAGGACCAGCTGGGCGACGCGCTCGGCGGCTTCGTCGAGCAGAACTTCCTGACCCCGGATGTGATCGCGGAAAAGGTGGGCTCGCTCGAGCTCACCGACCGGGTCGCGAACTGGATGGCCGACCCGGACAATTCGCAGAAGCTCGGCGCCGAGGCCGCGAAGCTGGTCAAGGTGATGAGCGAGGTGCTCCGCGATGAGGACGTCGAAGCGGTGCTCAACAGCACCATCATCAAGCGGCTCGCCGAACCCGAGTGGGGACCGCCGATCGGGCGGCTCGTCGAGACGCTGCTGCAGGAGCAACGTCACCTGCCGCTGATCAATCTGCTCGCCGAGCGCGCGCATCACTGGGCCCTGGGCAGCCAGGGCGTGATCGACAAGATCGTCGATACCGACGGTCCGCAGTGGTCGCCCAAGTTCGTCAACTCGCTGCTGGGCGAGCGCATCTATCGCGAGCTCGTCGAGTTCACCTGGAAGGTGCGCAGCGACCCCGATCATGAGGTGCGGCACGCGATGAGCACCTTCCTGTGGGACTTCGCCTCCGACCTGCAGCACGATCCGCGCACCATCGCCAAGGTGGAGGACGTCAAGGCCGAGCTGATGGGCCGTGAGGAGGTGCGCACCGCGGCGCAGGCGGCGTGGCGCGCGGCTAAGCGCATGATCGAGGCCTCGGTGGAGGACCCGGATTCGACCCTGCGCTCGAAGTTCAGCGAATCGGCCGCCCGGTTCGGCGTGCGGTTGCGCGACGATCCGTCGCTGCGTGGCAAGGCCGACTACTGGGTGGACCGCTCCGTGCGTCACCTGGTCGCCAATTACGCCGGTCAGATCACCTCGATCATCACCGATACCGTCGCGCGCTGGGACGTCGACGAGGCCTCGGAGAAGATCGAGCTCCAGGTGGGCCGCGATCTGCAGTTCATCCGCATCAACGGCACAGTGGTCGGCTCCATCGCCGGCCTTCTGATCTACACCATCACCCAGTTGTTGTTCTGATTGCAATCATCGTGCTAACAAACTGCTTGCAAGAGTTAGCACTCGGTGTTAGCGTGGTGTCAGCCGCGCAGACGGGAGACCGGATATGACGGACCAGGCCGAACCGCAGGAGAAGTCGAGCGGGGAGGGTCTCGGCGAGTTCATCCGGGCGCAACGCATCGCGGCAGAGGTGTCCATCCGGCAGCTGGCCGAGAAGGCGGGAGTATCCAACCCGTATCTCAGCCAGATCGAACGAGGGCTCCGTCGACCGTCCGCCGATGTGCTGGGGCAGATCGCCAAGGCGCTGCGGCTGTCGGCCGAGGTGCTCTACGTGCAGGCCGGGATCCTCGAGGAGCGCCCGGAGTCCCCGGTGCGCGACGCGCTGATAGCGGACACGGCCATCACCGAGCGGCAGAAGCAGGCACTTCTCGAGATATACGAGAGCTTCCGCCGCGAGAACGAGACTGCACTGAAGGAGATCAACCATGACTGAGCAGACCCTGAAGACCCCCCTGTTCGCGACGATCGGCGCCGGCGACTACGCCTACGAGGCCGTGTCCGAGGTCATCGAGAAGTTGCGTGCCGCCGCGACCGACGCGTCGAAGGACTTCGACACCCGCGTCGCCGAGGCCAAGGCCAAGGTCGAGGAGGCCGCCGGTACCGCGACCGCCAAGCTGACCGACGCCAAGGACGGCCTGCCCAAGGACGTCGACGAGCTGCGCGCCCGGTTCACCTCGGACGAGCTGCGCAAGGTCGCCGCCGCGTACATCCAGGTCGCCACCGATATCTACGAGTCGCTCGCCGAGCGCGGCGAGTCGGCCTTCGAGCGCCTCACCTCGGGCTCGATCGTCGAGGACGCCACCGGCCAGGCCACCAAGGCCTACAACCAGGCCGTCGAGCTCACCGAGTCCTCGCTGGGCCAGGTCGCCGACGCCGCCAAGCAGGTCGGCGAGCGCGCCGCCAAGCTGGTCGGTCGCGCCAACGAGGAGGCCGCCGAGGCTGCCGACGAGGTCGCGAACAGCAAGTAATCCGCATCACTGATGGATGAGTCCGGGCGCCCGGCGGCATTGCCGCCGGGCGCCCGACCCTTACTCTGGTGACATGAATACTTTCTGGACGGGCTACTTCACCATGACCTCGGTCGCGCTGACCCTCGTCCAGTTGCTCGTGGTGGGTGCGGGACTGTTCGCGCTGTTCCACGCCGCCCGCACCCCCGCCGATGCCTTCACCGCCGCGAGCAAGTGGCAGAAGAACTACTGGATCATCACCCTGGTCGTGTGCACGCTGTTCGCGATGGCCTATCTGAACGGCACCGGTGTGATCATCGGTGCGATCGGCTCGCTCGTGTACCTGCTCGACGCCCGCCCCAAACTCGACGAGGTCCGGCGTCCCCGCTATTGAGTTTTAGTTAGTAGGGTTGGTTCCATGAAGAAATCCAGCAAGATCGCCCTCGGTGCACTCGGCGCCCTGGGAGTCGGCGCCGCGGGCGTCGCCGCGGGCGCCGCGGCCTTCGTACTGCGCGCCCCCGCCGTGCCGCAGGGCGCGAAGCTGATCGAGGACTACGCCGGCCCGCGGGACGACGGCTTCGTCGTCTCGGGCGACGGCACCCGGCTGCATGTGCGCAGCTGGGGCCCCGTCGACGGCCCGGTGGCCGTCTTCGTCCACGGCTGGACCTGCAACGTGGCGAACTTCCCCGGACAGGTCGAGCACTTCGTCGGCCGCGGCTACCGGGTGATCAGTTACGACCAGCGCGGCCACGGTGAGTCCGAGCCCGGTGCCTTCGCCTACACCACGGGCGTGCTCGCCGACGATCTGCACGCGGTGCTTGGTGCGGCCGTCCCCAAGGATCGCAAGGCGTTGCTCGTCGGGCACAGCATGGGCGCCATCACCATCATGGCGTGGGCGGGCAAGTACACCGACGAGGTCGCCGAGCGCGCTCATCACGCGGTCCTGGTCTCGACGTACGCGCGTGATGCCGTCCCCGGCTTCATCGGCGCCACCCTGCTCGCGCCGGCGAACCGCTTCGCACCGCGCGCCGTCGGCCGTCTCGGCGCGTCGGTGCTGGGATCGCCGATCAAGGTGCGGCACAACCGCCTCCACACCGCCGTCCTGCGCTACACCGCCCTGTGCGGCTACTCCTCGTACGGTGCGGTCCGCTACACCGAGGACATGGTCGCCACCTGCCCGTCCGACGTCCGCGCCGAATGGGGGCGCGTGCTCGCCGGTCTCGACGTGACCGACGGCCTGCAGAAGCTGACCATCCCCACCTCGGTGGTGGTGGGGCAGTTCGACCACCTCACTCCGCCCGCCGATGCCGAGACCATCGCCGCCGAGTTGCGCCTGACCGGACACCTCGACCGGTTCGCGGTGATCCGCGACGCCGGGCACATGCTGCCCATCGAGCAGCCCGAGAAGCTCAACGCCCTCCTCGACTCCATCGTCGACGAGGAGATCCCCGCCCCCGCGTAGGTCGAGAACCTACGCCGCCGCGGCCGTCGCGGCCGGTGCGGTCTCGGCTGGTGCGGTCTCGGCCGGTGCTGCCGCGGCCGGTGCGGTCTCGGCCGGTGCTGCCGCGGCCGGTGCGGTCTCGGCCGGCGCTTCGGTAGTCTCTTTAGTAGCCGTAACGGCTGCCGTCGCGCTCGGGGCGGCGGTGACACCGGCCTCCGTCGTGACCTCGCGTGCGGTGTTCTCCTGTGCGCTGCTCTTCCGCGCGGAAGTCTCCGCAGGGGAAGTCTCCCGCTCGGCGGGAACGGTCGGCTCGGAGGAGGTCGGCGCGTTTGCGCTCCGATCCGGCACCAGCGCCGCGTCCACCCGGGTGAGCAGGTCACGGACCGCCACGAAGGCCCCGTCGACCAACCCCGGAGTCTTGCTGACCGGAACGCCCATCCAGGATTCGAGCACCCAGCCGTCTTCGGGATTTCCCGACACGGTGACCGTCCCCGTGTTCTTCGGGAAGTTGGTGAGAACGGTGAACAGGCTTGGGTTCTTCACGTTCATCAGAGTCCAGATCAGCATAGTGCCGCCGTGCGTGAAGGCCACCGGGTGTTGCGCTCCGGAATCGTAGATGGTCTGGATCGCACCGTTGACGCGGCGCTCGAACGCGCGGCCGTTGGCGTCGTAGTCGCCGCCCGGCATCGGCACCGCACGCAGGCCGACGGTCCACAGTGCGGGTATCGCCATGACCACCGTTGCAGGCGAGATGATGCTGTGTCCCTGCGCGGGGCCCGCACTGATCTCACGCAGACCGGGGAGCACCTCCACCGCAAGTCCGGTCCGCTTTGCGAGCGGGCGCGCTGTCTCCCAGGTACGGGCGAGGTTCGAGGCGAAGATCCGGTCCACTCCAACCGCGGCGAGTGAGTCGACCACCGCCGCAGCCTGCTCGCGGCCGGTCGCGGTGATGCCCGGTCCCGGAGCCTCGGAATCGTGCACGCCCTTCCCCAAGAAGCCGCCGGCATTGGCCTCGGACTGAGCGTGCCGCACGAACGTGATCACCACGTCCCGGGCGGCCCACGCTGGGAACGCCCCGACGATCAGGAACAGCACGGCCAGGCCTGCTGCCAGCGCGGAGCGGGTGCGCTGGATCCCGTACTTCTGTGCCGCCATGGCCGTCTCCTTCGATCGCGCAGCAGCGTAGCTGCGGCCGCCGACGGCGACGGAGACTTCGGGTTAACTCGCGCGGTGCATCAGGAGAACACGACGGTCTTGCGACCGTGGACGAGGACGCGGTTCTCCAAATGCCAGCGCAGACCGCGGGCGAGGACCACCTTCTCGATATCCCGGCCGCGGAGCACCATGTCGCTGGCCTCGTCGGAATGGTCGACCCGGGTCACGTCCTGCTCGATGATCGGGCCGGCGTCGAGGTCGGCGGTCACGTAGTGGCAGGTGGCGCCGATCAGCTTCACCCCGCGGGCGAAGGCCTGGTGGTACGGCCGGGCACCGATGAACGAGGGCAAGAAGCTGTGGTGGATGTTGATCGCGCGGCCGGCCCAGTCCGCGCACAGGTCCGGTGGCAGTACCTGCATGAATCGTGCCAGCACCACCGCGTCCGGACGCAGCGCGTTCGTCAGCCGCGCGACCTCCGCGAAAGCGGCCGACTTGTCCTCGCCCGCACCCGGGAAGGGTACGTGGTGGAACGGAATGCCCAGACGCTCCACGAAGTCGCCGAGCTCGGGGTGATTGCCGATCACCGCGGCGATGCGCGCATCCAGCTCGCCGGTGGCGACCCGGCCGACGAGGTCGTGCAGGCAGTGCCCCTCCTTGCTCACCAGGACGACGATGTCCTTGGTTTCGGCGGTGGAGGTGAGCTGCCATTCCGTCTCGGGCCCGATATCGGCCGCGACCTCGGCGAACCGGGCGCGCATCTCCTCGAGCGGGATGCGGACGCTGTCGGCGCGCACGGCCTGGCGGGTGAAGAACCAGCCGGTATCGGCGTCGGAGTGGTAGGCGGCCTCGACGATCCATCCGCCCACATCGGCGAGGAAGGTCGAGATCCGCGCGACGATGCCCGTGGTGTCGGGGCAGCCGAGAGTCAGGACGTAGCGGGTGTCGCGGGTCACGACCGGTATCGTCTCAGACGTGCTCACCCGATCCGAAGTCGCCGCCCTCGTCGACCACACGCTGCTCAAGCCCGAGGCCACCGAGGAGGCTGCGGCTGCGGCCTACCGCGAGGGTGCGGAGCTCGGCGTCTACGCCGTCTGCCTGTCCCCGTCGATGCTGCCGCTGCGCGCCGCCATCGACGCTCAGGAGGCCGCGGCGGCGGACGGTCGCTGGGTACCCCGCACGTGTGTCGTCGCCGGATTCCCCTCCGGCAAGCACCACTCCCTGATCAAGGCCGCCGAATCCCGGATGGCGATCGAGGAGGGGGCGCACGAGGTCGACATGGTGATCGACGTGGGGCTCGCGCTCGCCGGCGACCTGGACCGGGTCTTCGCCGATGTGCTCACCGTGCGCGAGGCGATCGGCGCCGACCCGGTGCTCAAGGTGATCGTGGAGTCGGCGGCGCTGCTGGAGTTCGGCAGTGCCGATCTCCTCACCGAGGTGTGCAAGGTGTCGGTCAAGGGCGGGGCGTCGTTCGTCAAGACCTCCACCGGATTCCACCCGTCGGGTGGTGCCAGCGCGGAGGCCGTGTCCATCATGCGTGCCGCGGTGGGACCGACGGTGGGCGTCAAGGCATCCGGCGGTATCCGCACCGCCGATGCGGCCCGCGCCATGATCGACGCCGGCGCGAACCGCCTCGGCCTCTCGGGCACCCGCGCGGTACTCGACGGCTTCCCGGAGTAGTTCTACAGCCGCGCCGGCAGCGACGAGTAGCCGTACAGCGTCGAGAGCCCGCGCGGCGTGCCGGCACCGTCGAGCGCGAGATCCGGGTACCGCTCGAACAGCGCCCGCAACGCCACCGCGCCCTCCATCCGCGCCAGCGCCGCGCCGATGCAGGCGTGGATGCCGAAGCCGAAGGACACGTGCTTCTTCGCCTCGGGCCGCGCCACGTCGAACACCGCGGGATCGGCGAAGACCGCCGGATCGCGGTTGGCACCGGCCAATTGCAGCGAGATCATGGTGCCCGCCCGCACCGGCATCCCCAGTACCTCGGCGTCTTCCGCGGCGATCCGGGCCGTGCGTTGCACCGGGCTGGAGTAGCGCAGGATCTCCTCGACTGCGTTGGGCCACAGGTCGGGTTCGGCGCGCAGCCGCGCCAGTTGCTCCGGATGGTCGAGCAGCGCGACGATGCCGTTGCCGATCAGGTTCACCGTGGTCTCGAATCCCGCGCCGATCAGCAGCGCGGCGTTCGTCACCAACTCCCGGTCGGTGAGTTCGCCGCTCGCCGCCAGCAATGCGAACGGGTGATCTCCGCCGCTTTGCGCCGTGACCCGCGCGAAGTGCGCGGTCAGGTAGTCGTCGAGGCCACGCAGTGCACGGACGGCGCGCCAGTACACGGGCCACGACAGTCCCGGGTCGAGCAGGGGTGCCGCGGCCTCGCCCCACTCCAGCATGTAGTCGTCGTCGGCCTCGGGCAGACCTAACAGGCGTCCGATCATCGCGACGGGCAGTCGCGCGGCGTAGTCGATCACCAGGTCGGGTGAGTCCTTGGCCGCCATGGCATCGAGCAGCTGTGCGCTCACGGTGCGGGCCCGGTCGGTGAGCTGTTCGATGGCCTTCGGCGTGAAGCTGCGCGCGATGGGGTGCCGGTAGGCGGTGTGCGCGGGTGGTTCGCTGACCAGCATCGACGGCGGCTCGACCGGGTTCGGCAGGCCCAGTTCGGTGAGCTCCAGGACCCGCCGCAGGGGTCCGGGGAAGCCGAAGTCCGTGGGCTGGACGGTGCGGAACCGTTTGTCCCGCAGAATCTCCCGGCAGGCATGATGGTCGGCGGTGGTGATCCCGACCTCGCTGCGCACCAGCGTTCCGGCTTCCCGCAGCCGGTCGAACTGGGCGTACTGGGAGCCGGGTTCGGCGTAGCCGAGCAGCATCTGCGCCATCACATCCCCGCGCGCCGCGCGGCGGGGCAGGGCGTACCGGGGCAGGCCGTGCATGATCGCCCAGCGCACGCGCGTGGTGAGCGCGACGGCCGCCCCGGTTCGCATCAGATCACCGAACAGCTCACAGAACCCATATCGCCACTGCTCTCGATGTCCTTGGGCAGCACGTTCTTACCGGTGTAGGTCACCGAGACTCCCTGATCGGTCATCTTCAGATCGGAGGCGGTCAGGCCCTGCGGGGTGGGGATGTCGGCGATGGCACTGATCAACTGCTGCGCCAGATCGTCCGGCACACCGACACCGAGGATCGACGCCTTGCTCGCAGTGAGCACCACCTTGTTGTCCTTGAGGGTGGGCTTGAGGTTCACCGTGATCGGCACGATCAGCGCAGTGCCGGTGATCTCGATCTGGCTGGCGGATGTGTTGAGATTCACCGTGGGGTTGGTCAGCACACCCGTCTGCGAGACCTTGTTCTTGATGCCGTCGGCGGTGAAGGTGCCCTGAATGACGGCCTCGTCGACCCGGTTGTCGCCGCCCGGATCGACGCCCTTGAGCAGGATGTTCGCGTTGAGCCCGTCGGTGGCGTTGAGGCCCTGGGCGTCGATGTTGATCGACGGGATCTTGCCGCTGAGCTGCTGCAGCACCATCGGTGTCTTGGAGAAGCTCACCGAAACGTTGTTGGCCTTGGTGCCGTTCTTGACGTTGTCCTCCAGGCAGCTACTGACGCTGTTCCGGAAATACAGTTCGGAGCCGACGAGGATGATCACCAGCGCGGCGACGAGTCCCGCCGCAGTGAGACCGATGATCTTCGACTTCGACTTCTCCGAGCGCTGTGCGGGTGGCTGCGAGGGGCCCACATTCATCGGGCCGGGGTTGCCCGGACCGCCGGGACCGCCGGGGCCGGCAGGCGGAGTGGCCGCGCTCATCGGCACCGTCTGCTGCGGCGGGACCTGCTGCGGGCTGGCCGGCAGCGGCACCGTCTGATCCGAACCCGGCTGGGGCTGCGCGTGCCGCCCGGGCTGTTCCGGCTGTGGTCCGCCGATCCGCTCGGGGCCCGGCTGCTGCGGCTGCCGTGGCGGCTGCTGCGGGCGCTCCCAACCGCCGGGCGCGGGCTGCTGCCCGGGCTGGAACGGGCCGGAGTTATCGGGGATCTGCGGCTCAGGACGCTGCGGGTCGTTCGGGTTCGTATCCATCGGCTGCGATTGTTCCTCATTCATCGAAGGAAGGTGGGTAGGTACGGGACGGTCCGTCAGTCGACGGTGAAGTCCCTGCGGTTGGCGAGCACCGGGAGCGCCGCGCGAACGGTGTCGATCCGGTCGAGCGGAAGGTCGACGACGAGCAGTTCCGGCGCGTCGCCCGCGGCGGCGAGCACGGCACCGTCGGGCGCGACGGCGAGCGAGCCGCCCACCCCGCGAGGGGCTCCGTCGGGGTCCGGTGCCGTGGGCCGCGCCTGGTCGACGGCGACCACGAAGCTGGTGCTGTCGAGCGCGCGGGCGCGGGCGAGCGTGGTGAAGGCGTCGAGCTTGCCGGGGCCGTCGCCCCACGAGGCTGGCGCCACGATCACCCGTGCGCCGGCGTCGGCGAGGCTCGTGAACAATGTGGGGAAACGCAGGTCGTAGCACGTGCTGAGCCCGACAGTGACACCGTCCACGTCTACCGTGACCGCGCGGTCCCCGGGTTCGACGGTGCGTGATTCGGCGAAACCGAAGGCATCGAAGAGATGGATCTTGTGGTAGCCGGTGCGGCTGCCGTCGGGGGCGGCGCAGAGCAGGGTGTTGCGCACCCGGCCGTCGGATCCGGGGGTGAACATTCCCGCGATCACGTGTACCCCGGTCCGCGCCGCGGCGGCCGCGATCCGCTCGGCCCAGGGGCCGTCCAGCGGCTGCGCCACCGGCCCCAGGGGAACACCGAACCGGCACATCGTGGCCTCGGGGAAGACGGCGAGTCCCGCCCCCGCCTCCGCGGCACGGTGCAGGCCGTCCTCGACCAGCCCGGCGTTGGACGCCGGGTCGGACGTGGCCTCGATCTGCGCCAGCGCGACGGTCAGCGTTGTCATGCGCACCACACTACTGACTCGTGTTCGATAGGGGATCGTCGTCTGCGTTCACGAATTCTGTTGGTGCCGTCGCAGGCGAGGCCGCGTCCAAGCCCTGGAAGGCGACGCCGCGCGCCACTACGGTGCGACGAACGACCAGTCGACGGTGAGGAGGTTGTCGCGGACCGGGCGGCGCGGAGGCCGTGCTGCGCCGCCGGTCCGTTCCGCCAGCGCGGCCCCGGCGGCGCGCCAGCGGACCCGGTTGCCGTACGGCGCGTACCCGGCGGCGTGGTCCCAGCATTCGTCGGCCAGCGAGAACAGGGTGTGGATCCGTTCGTCCGGGACGTTGTGGTGGATCAGGGCCTTCGGCAGCCGCTCGGCCAGCTCCGACGGGTGATCGGTGTACCCGGGATGCCAGGCCAGCGTGAGGGTGCGCGGCCCGGACGAGTCGAGGGTGATCCAGCAGCATCGCCGGCCCAGTTCGTCGCACGTTCCCTCGATGAACACGCCGCCCGGGGCGAGCCGGTCGATCACCATCGACCAGGCCCCGCGCACTTCGGCCTCGTCGTACTGGCGCAACACATTGAAGGCGCGCACCAGGTTCGGGCGCAGCCCGGCCAGCTCGAACCCACCGCGGGCGAAGTCGACGCCGTCGCGGCCCGGGACCACCCGCTCCGGATCGATCTCCAACCCGGTCACCCGCACCGACGGGCTCACGCGCCGCAACCAGGAGGCCCATTCCAGGGTGGTGTTCGGACGCGCACCGTAGCCGAGGTCGACAGCCAGCGGCGCAGGCCCGTCGAGCGCGCGGGCCACGGCAGGGGAGTGCGCCGACCAGCGGTCGCTGCGGCGCAGCCGGTTGAGCCCGGTGGTGCCGCGAGTGATCCGTCCCTCGGGGGAGGGCACGCCGCTCAGTTGTTCTTATCGACCCAGTACTTGAGGTACTCGGCCTCGGCGCGGAACAGGTCCACCAGGTTGATCAGGATCAGTTGCTCCAACTTGGTGCCCACGAAGGGCACGAACACCTTCACCACCGTGGTGTACCGCATGGTGCAGCCGGTCTCGGTGTTGAACAGGTCGCACTCCCCCTTGAGGGACCCGGGGCCCGCGGGGATCGACGCCTTGTAGTCGCCGAGCGAGTGCTCGCCGTCCCATGCGCCGTAGAACTCCTGGCGCGTGATGATCATGTCCTTCTTCACCACGCCCTGCGCGATCGGCGGCAGGTACTCGTGCGGCAGGTTCTGCTTCTGGACGACGGTGATCCCCTCGTCGTCCACGTCGTCCACGTCGAACTCGGAGATCTCCGAGAGCGGGGTCAGGTTCCGGAAGTCCGTCATCTTCTCGTCCCAGTACTCCTTGGACGAGTACGCGTTGTAGAAGACCTCGGCGGGGAACGGGAAGCGCGCCGAATAGCTGAGACGTCGTGCCATGTCCGAGAACCTTACAGCTCAGGGGTGGTCAGCGATCCACTGCAGCGTGAACTCGCGCTCGTTCTCCATGAGCTCCTGCAGGTTCTCGATCACCAGCGACTCCACCTTGGAGGCGACGAACGGGATCGACACCGATGCCTCGCCGGCGGCGGTGATCCGGGCGGCGGAACCGTCGGAACCGGGAACCGCCTCCAGAACGGCGCTGCCCGACAGATGCGCCGGCACACCGTCGATGGTGGCCGAGAAGGTGCCCGCGCACCGGGCACCGTCGAACGGTCCCCACTCCTCGATCCGCTCGATCTGCAGGCCGCCGGGCTTGATCGCGGTGACCACCGACGGCAGCTTGTCGGCGCCGATCGTGTACGTGACCACCACGCGCGCCGACCGGCCGCCCGGGTTCGCGGCGTCGCCGGTCACGGCGAGCTCGGTGATCTTCGCGTCATCGCCGCCCACCTCGGCCACCCGCGCGGGCCAGTACTGCTCGTCGGTGAATGCGGCGTGCAGGGCGGCCGGGCTGGTGGCGTAGTCGAGCGAGCGCTCGAGGCGGGTGGTCATGGCAGTACACGTTACCGTTGCGGGGTGTCGATACTGCTGTCGGACTTGACCACGCTGCGCCTCGGCGGGCCGGCGCGGGGATACGTGCGGTGCACCACCGGCGCCGAGGTGGCCGCCGCGGTCGCGCGCTGCGACGCCGCCGGAGAACCCGTTCTGGTGGTGGGGGGCGGCTCGAATCTGGTGATCGCCGACGCGGGTTTCGAGGGCACCGTCGTGCACCTCACCGGCCGGGGCGTCGCGATCGACGGCACCAGGGTGACCGCGTTCGCCGGCGTTCTCTGGGACGAGGTGGTCGCAGCCACGGTCGGTGCTGGGCTCGGCGGCCTGGAGTGCCTGTCCGGTATCCCCGGCTCCGCGGGCGCGACCCCCGTGCAGAACGTGGGCGCGTACGGGGTCGAGGTCTCGGCCTGGCTCGACGCCGTCGAGCTGTACCACCGGGCCACCGGTGAAACCGCCTGGGTGCCGCCCGCCGACCTGCGACTGGCGTACCGCACCTCGCGACTGAAGGCCTCCGACTCCGACATCGTGCTGTCAGTGCGCTTCGCCCTCACCGACGGCGCCAGCGCCCCCATCCGGTACGGCGAGCTGGCCCGCGCTCTCGGGGTGCAGCCGGGCGCCACCGTGGACCCGCACGCCGCCCGCGAGGAGGTCCTCGCGTTGCGCCGCGGCAAGGGGATGGTGCTCGACGAAACCGACCACGACACCTGGAGCGTGGGCTCGTTCTTCACCAACCCGGTGCTCCCGGCCGTGGACGCACCTCGGGTGATCGACCGGATCGAGGCCGCCACGGGGCAGACGCCACCGCAGTACCCGGCCCCGGACGGGGTGAAACTGTCCGCCGGATGGCTGATCGAGCGAGCCGGATTCGGCAAGGGCTACTCTGGCGGCCGCAGCGGTGTCTCGCTGTCCACCAAACACACTCTTGCGCTTACCAACCGGGGCGCCGGCAGCACGGCCGAGTTGCTGTCCCTCGCGGCCGAAGTCCGAGATGGGGTATTCGCCCGATTCGGAGTCGAGCTGCATCCGGAGCCGGTCCTGGTCGGCAGTGACCTCCCAGCAACGCCCGGTAGAATCCATTAGATGTTCGACATGCTTCGCGCGCCCCTCGGGCGGCGCGCATTCCTCGGTGTCTCCGTCGCCTCGGTCGCCGCTGTGGCCGCCGCGTGCACCCGGTCCGGCGGCTCCGTGGAGTCGAAGGCGCAGGCACCCACCCTCAGTTACACCCCGACAGGCGACACCAAACCCGGACCGCTCAGCACCGTCTCCGTGAAAGCCGAGGGCGGCACGCTACGGCCCGGCGTGGCGCTCACCAACATCGCCACCGGCAAGTCGGTCAAGGTCGCCGCCACGCCCGACGGCACCACCTACACCGCTGCCGAGCCGCTCGGCTACGGCGCGACGTACCGCTGGTCGGGATTCGCCGACGGTCCGGGCGGCACCTGGACCACGCTCGACCACACCGTCTCGGTGGTCGACCCGGACTCCACCATGTCGGTGGTGGTCAACGTGGCCGACGGTGCCGAGGTCGGGATCGCGGCGCCGCTGATCCTCAAGTTCTCCGGCACCGTCCGCGACAAGGCGGCCGTCGAACGTGCCCTGAAGGTGACCACCACCCCGCCGACCGAGGGCGCCTGGGCCTGGCTCCCCGAGGACAACGGATCCCGCGCGCACTGGCGGCCCAAGGAGTACTACGCCCCCGGCACGAAGGTCGCCATGCAGGGCGCCCTGTACGGCCTCGACCACGGCGATCAGGTGTACGGCGCCGCCGACGTCACCAGCGAATTCACCATCGGCCGGGCACAGATCGTCAAGGCCTCGGCACCGTCGCACCGGATCCGGGTGATGCGGGGCGACCAGGTGTACCTCGACCTGCCCTGCTCCTACGGTGAGGCCGACCTGCCGCGCAACGTGACCCGCTCCGGTATTCACGTGGTGAGCGAGAAGCACGAGGACTTCGCCATGTCGAATCCCGCTGCCGGCTACTTCAACGTGCGTGAGCGCTGGGCGGTGCGGATCTCCAACAACGGCGAATTCATTCACGCCAACCCGCAAACCGTGGGCAACCAGGGTGCGTCCAACGTGACCAACGGCTGCATCAATCTGTCGTTGGCAGACGCCGAGTCGTATTTCCGCAGTGCGATCTACGGCGATCCGGTGGAGGTGAGCGGCACTTCGATCGAGCTGTCGGCCGCCGACGGAGACATCTACGACTGGGCCATAGACTGGCCCACATGGCAATCGATGTCGGCTCTGCACCGCACCTAGGTCCCGGGCGGACCGTCTCCGCCGATGTCGCGTGCACCGTGCTCGCGCCCACCGTGCTCGAGTACCAGGTGACGCTGGCCCGCGTCCCCGGTCTCGAGGTCCGGGAGTCCTTGCGGCTCACCGTCGACGGTGCACCGCACCCCGTGCACGAGGTGGACGGACCGCACGGCGCCCGTATCCACCGCGCACACGTCAGTGGCGGTGAGGCGCACCTGGAGTACCGTGCCGATGTGACCGGGCGGGCCCTGCCCGAACCGCATGACGACTACCTGCACTCGCTGTATCTGCGTCCTTCCCGGTATGCCCCCGTGGATCGCTTCTTCGGCTTTGCCGGCGCACAGTTCCCGGACCTGACGACCGATGCGGAGAAGGCGATCGCGGTGCGCGAGTTCGTCGCCCAGCGACTGGACTACCTGCCGGGTGTGAGCACCCCGCTCGACGGCGCCGCGGAAACGCTGCTCGCCTCGGCCGGGGTGTGCCGGGACTACGCTCACCTGACGGTCGCGCTGCTGCGAGCGCTGAAGGTGCCGGCGCGGATGACCGCGGTGTTCGCTCCGGGCTGCGATCCGATGGACTTCCACGCCGTCGCTGAGGCGCTGGTGGACGGTCGGTGGTACGTGCTCGACGCCACCGCCCTCGCGCCGCGCGCCACCATGATGCGGATCGCCACCGGTCGCGATGCGGCCGATATCGCCTTCCTCGACAACCACGGCGGCTCCATCCGGCTGGATCGCCTCACCGTCGATGCCACCGCGGAATTCGCTGCCCCGCCGGATGATCCGACGGCGCTGGTGGCTATGTCCTGAGCGTCAGCAGCTCGTCGAAGACGGCCCGGACGGCCTCCGGGGTATCCACGCGGAAGCGGGCTGCGGTCGCGCCGTCGCCCACCTTCACCGAGACGTCATCGGACGCGGTGAGCACTGCGAAGGCCTTTTCATCGGTCACGTCGTCGCCGAGATAGAGCACGGCATCGGCGCCGGTGCGCTCGCGCAGCACCGTGAGGGCCCGGCCCTTGGAGGCCTCCAGCACCGTCAGTTCCAGCACCGCCTTGCCGTCGGTGGCGTGCACGCCGGGCAGGGCGGCGGGGCCCCGTCGAGCGCGGTCGATCGCCTCCGAGCCGTTGCCGGCCGCTACGTTCCGTACGTGCAGCGCCCCGCCCAGCGGCTTGGGCTCGACGGCCGCGCCGGGGAAGTCCGCCGCGATCTCCCGGAGCTGCGCAAGCACCACCTCGCGGCGTTCCCGGGCGGCGTCGTCGAGGGCGCCCTCGAGTCCGTCCTCCCACTCGGCGCCGTGGCTGCCGACGGTGGTGATGGGCGAGGTGACGCCGGAAAGTCGTGCGAGCGTTGCCCGGTCGCGACCGGAGATCAGCGCCACCGCGACACCGGTGCGACCGGCCAGAGCGGTGAGAGCGTCCACGGTGCCCGGTAGCGGGAACGCGGCCGCCGGATCGGAGACGATCGGGGCCACCACGCCGTCGTAATCGGTGGCCACGAGCACCGTGGGCAGTGCGGCGAATTCGGCGAGCGCCGCGCGCAGCCCGGTCGCTGCGGCGGTCACTTCGGTGGGGCCTCGTCGACTTGACCGGACAGGGTCTGCAGGAAGGAACGGGCCCAGCGGTCCACGTCGTACTGCAGCACCTGGCGGCGCATGGTCCGGATGCGACGCTTACCGTCCTCCGGATCCTGATGCACGGCCTCGTCGATGGCGTTCTTCACACCCTCCAGATCGTGCGGGTTGCACTGGTACGCCTGACGCAGTTCGGCTGCGGCACCGGTGAATTCGCTGAGCACCAAGGCGCCCGACGAATCCGTGCGGCAGGCCAGGTATTCCTTGGCCACCAGGTTCATACCGTCACGCAGCGGTGTCACCAGCATCACGTCGGCAGCGCCGAAGAAGGCGACCAGCTCATTCCGCGGCACCGGCTTGTGGATGTAGTGCACCACCGGGTGCCCGACGCGCCCGAAGTCGCCGTTGATGCGGCCCACCTGCCGCTCGATGTCGTTGCGCATCGCCTTATAGGACTCGACCCGCTCGCGCGACGGGGTGGCCAACTGCACGAAAACGTGGCGTTCCGGATCGAGGCGGCCCTCCCGGTAGAGCTCACCGATCGCGCGCAGCCGCACGTCGATGCCCTTGGTGTAGTCGAGCCGGTCGACACCGAGCATGATCTTCTCGGGATTGCCGAGTTCCTTGCGCAGCCCCCGGGACCGTTTGCGGGTCTCCGGCAGCTTCGAGGTGGCGGCCAGTTCGGCGGAGTCGATGGAGATCGGGAAGGCGCCGACGCGCACGGAGCGGAAGCCGACCGTGACCACGCCGAACTTCGAGCGCACGCCGATGGTGTTCTTACTGGTGGGGTAGCCGGCCAGGCGGTTGGCGAGGTAGAGGAAGTTCTGCGCGCCGCCGGGGAGGTGGAATCCCACCAGATCGGCGCCGAGGATGCCCTCGATGATCTCGCGCCGCCACGGCATCTGCATGAACAGTTCGACGGGCGGGAACGGGATGTGCAGGAAGAACCCGATCTTCACGTCGGGGCGCAGCATCCGCAGCATCTTCGGGACGAGCTGCAGTTGATAGTCCTGAACCCAGACGGTGGCGCCCTTCGCGGCGACCTTGGCGGTCTCCTCCGCGAACCTGCGGTTGACCTCGACGTAGGTGTTCCACCATTCGCGGTGGTACTCGGGTTTGACGATCACGTCGTGGTAGAGCGGCCACAGGCTGCCGTTGGAGAAGCCCTCGTAGTGCTCCTCGACCTCCTGTGCGCTGAGCTTGACCGGGACCAGGAGCATGTCCTCGCCCTCGATGGGCTCGCCGCCGACATCGGGCGAACCGGGCCAGCCCACCCAGGCGCCGTTACGGGCGCTGAGGATGGGCTTGAGCGCGGTCACCAGGCCACCGGGGGCCTCTTTCCAGGTCAGGGTGCCGTCGGGCGCCCGTTCCACGTCGACGGGGAGCCGGTTGGCCACCACGATGAACTCGGCACCTTCGGGGGAGATCTCAGCGGCGGCCACGGTGGCTTAGGCCTCCTTGGGGCCGATGCCCAGCATCGACAGCAGCATCCGGCATTCGTCGGCGTCCTCCGCGTACGCGGCGACGACCCGCTGGGCCTGATGGGCGGTCTCGTCGGCTACGGGCTCCAGATCCTCGTCGCTGATATCCGTCGTCTTCGGGGGCATCTGCACACCTTCGCTAGTAATTGACAACCGGAAACAGTTTACCCGCGGACGCGTCGGAACGTGATTTTGGCGATCCGCGGCCGCCGGATCGTGCGGGCCGCCCACTCACCGAAGGTGACGCCGGCGGCCAGCGCACAGCCCACGGCCAGCGCGGTCGCCATGTTCGACAGCGCGGCGGTGGTCTGCCCCGCCATCAGTTCGGACAGACCGCGGTAGACGGCCAGACCGGGTACCAGCGGCGTGATGCCCGCGACGGCCACGATGATCGGCGGGACCACCGCGCGGCGGGCCAGGAGGCCACCGGCGAGACCGACCACGCTGGCGGCGGCGGTGGACGCGACGATCGGCCCCAGCCCCAGGTTGAGCATCGATCCGGCCACCAGGGCGCCCGCGCAGCCCGCCAGGAACGACGTGGTCAGGGCCCGCATCTGGGCGTAACCGGCCAGTGCGAACGCCGCGGCGGCGACACCGCCCGACACCACCAGGATCGGCAGCGGCGCGTAGTCGAACGGTGCCTGCTGCAACGGAGGCAAGGTGGCGCCCAGCTCGGAGGTGACCCGCAGTGCCATACCGACGCCCGCCACGACGCCGCCCGTGAACACCACCACCTCGAAGAACCGCGCGGCGCCGGTGACGGGTGCGCCGGTGATCGCGTCCTGCACGGAGCCCACCAGCGAGAGGCCCGCCATGAGAACGATGATCCCCGAGACGATGATCCGGTAGGGCTCGACCTCCCAGCCGTAGGCCAGCGAGAGCCGGTAGATCAGCGCGGCCGGCAGTGTCGCCAGGAAACCGCCGACCACCTGCTGGAAGAAGTACGGCAGTCCGAGCTGCCCGAGGCGCACGTTGACGGCGTAGATCAGCGCGGTGGAGACGAACGAGACCGCGGCCAGCGTCGCGGCGCCGCCCAGCAGCAGAGTCAGGGCTCCGGCCATGAGGGCCCAGCCCAGCGTCGCGACGGCACGGGGGTAGGGGTGCCCTGCGGTCATGATCGTCTCGAGCTCGCGCTGCGCCTCGTCGGGCCGGACGACGCCGCGGCCGATCCGCCGGACGAGAGTGTCGACCTGCGCGAGCCGGGTGTAGTCGAGGGAGCGGTGGTACACCGTGCGCAGGTAGGTCGACGGTGGCAGGCCCCGCCCGCGCTGCACGGACACGGTGATCGCGTTGTAGGTGACGGTCACGGTGCAGTCGTCGATGCCGTATGTCGCGGCCACGTAGCGCACCTGGGCCTCGGTATCGACGGCGCCCGTCC